>JASJDM010000067.1 GCA_030065125.1 Lysobacterales bacterium
GGTTTTCGAGCATTTCGAGAGTGTCGTGGTGGAAGTCCACCAGGACGGTGTACGCGGCCTCGGGGAAGGCTATGGCATTTTCTACGAGGGCGAAACGGCCGACAGCATGGTTCGCCAACCTGATCACTGATGGCCTCGAGTTGTCGAACCATGCTGTCGGCCGTTTCGCCCTCGTAGAAAATGCCATAGCCTTCCCCGAGGCCGCGTACACCGTCCTGGTGGACTTCCACCACGACACTCTCGAAATGCTCGAAAACCTTACCGGCAATTCGAAAGGGTGAACGTGCTGGCCATCGCTCGGTGTGAATGCTGAATTTCATCAATCCAATCCTTCGCTGGGGGTGCTCACAGGTCGCCTTGGAACTCGGGCAGCACAATCCGGCTTGGCCGTTCGGCGTCGTGAAAGATCGTTTGCCGCGCAGTCCTACGTTCAACGGCTGTCAATACCGGTTCCCCGGTATGATGGTTGGGCTCAAGCAGGCGGTCCGCGGTAGCGGTCAGGACTACCCGGATTCGGTGTCCTGGCTTGAACGTGTGGCCCATGTGGCAGACGTGAAACCGGAGTCGCACAGGCTCGCCCGGGGTCATCAGGGTTTCGCGATGGAAACCGTTGCGATACCGGGCGCGGAAAGCCGCGCAGCCCATCTCTCCGGTCATATTGACGGAACGACCGTCTGGCCAGACGTCCTCGATGCGAAGCACCAGGTCTGCATCCGGCGCGTCGACGGCCAGGTAGATCTCGGCGCGCACCGGCCCAAGCACGGTCATCGCTTCTGTCAGCGGGTCACTGGTGTACACCAGCACGTCATGTCGCGCCAGGTTGGCACCGGAGGCCGAACCGATGGACACGTTGGGTACGGCGAAGCGCCAGTCGGCGGGAAACCGGTCCGGCGGCCCGTCCGGACCCTCGGCGCTCAGCTGGCCATCGCCGAACATCGAGTTGGCGGACCCGCTGCTGCAAAGATACATCGACCGTTTGTTGGCCTGTCGCGGCGGATACTCCTGCGTGGAATGCCACTGGTTGCTGCCCGAGGTATACAAGCGGCAGCGATCCGGCAGCGCCGTGGGTTCGCCGCGGCCCTTCAGGTGGACGTCAAAAAAATTCAGGATCGCAGCGGGCAGGGCGACACTGGCGTTTTCTCCGAAAGACACTTCACCCATCTGCTCGGCGACGCCGGTGAGCATCTGGGCATGTCGCCACGGTCCGACCAGCAGGTGCCGGTTGTCATGACCGGCGGGGTTGGCCGCCTCGATTTCGCTCCAGTTGTACAGCGCTCCGGCCTGGTCGCCGTCATGAAACCCCGTAATGGCGAACACCGGAATATCGATGACCGCGGCGGACTCCCGGGTCAGCATGATCTGCTCCCACCAGCCGTCCAGGGTAGGGTGCTGCAGTGGCTCCCGCATAGCCGAGGCCGCATCTTCGCCCAGGTAATCGTTGAGGACCTGCTCGTTTGGACTTGCCCGGAATGCCTGTATGAAAGGATGGGTTTCGTCCAGGGCGTCGAATTCGTCATCGATACCGATTTCCTCCAGGCTGCTGGAAGTAACCAGCTTGGGCCAGCTGAGGAAATGGGTCTTGAAAAACGTACCGCCGAGAAATGGCGTCTCGTAAAAAAACATCGCCCCTGGCGACTGCGGTGCAATGCAAGTCAGGTGGGGCGGTTTCAGGCGTGCTGCAAGCCATTGAACTGAAGCGGAATACGACGAGCCATACATGCCAATGTGTCCGTCTGACCAGTCCTGCTCGGCAATCCACTCGATGCAGTCATAGCCATCTTCAGCCTCGTTTTGGAAAAACCGGAACTGCCCCTCGGATTTCCAAGTCCCTCGGCACCACTGAACGACCACGGCGTATCCCGCGTTGCGAAAAAATTCGATTGGCCCCAACGCAATCGGCATGATCGGGTTGGGGTATGGCGTCCGCACCAGTATCGCTGGCCAGGATCCCTGCTCGTCGCGAGGGAGATGAACATGGGAGAAGAGACCGGCGCGGTCCCGCATGGGCACCATGGTCTCGATCTCGGGTTCCAGTCGCGGCGGCCGTAGCTTTGGGGGAGGGGCATTGCGTGCCTTTTCCCACTCCGCATACCGCTGCTCAAACTCGATTTGCCAGGAAGGCTTTGCAGCGGAATTTGAACGCGTCATCGTCTGCCTTCAAGGGAAAAAGTCCAGCTTCTCGAAATAATAGTCGTGATCAAATCAAACAAGTGTCGAATCACAAACCAAGATTTACTCGCGGCAACCCGCGAACGGCAGCAACCGGGGTGTCGGTTGGGCAGCGTAAGATCTTGTGTAGCGCCAATTACCTTCAAATGCTGATGTGGCTTACGCTCACCGTCGAGGAGTTTGAAACTCGCAACACATCGGATCGTCATGATGAACGCAACTGATCTGAAATCGTCTTTTGTTGTCGGCCAGGACCTCGGCGTCACCCCCTGGCAAGTGATTGAACAGGGCGCAATGACTGAATTCGAAACCTTGACGCTCAGCAACGATCCGCTGCACACGGACCCGGAGTGGGTGCGGCAACACACCACCTATCCCAACACCATCGTGCCCGGATTGCTGACGCTGTCCCTGCTGCCATATTTTTTCTCGCAGCTGGACGTTACACCGGCGGGACACCATGCCCTCAACTACGGGTTCGACCGGGTTCGCTGGACCTCCCCGGTCCCCGTAGGCAGCCACCTTCGGGCCCATTTTGTCTGCGGCGATGCACGGGAGAGGTCCAGGCACAGGCCCGGCGTGATCGTTCGGTTCGATGTGACAGTTCAGATCAGGGGCCAGGAAACTCCCGCCATGGTGGCTCAATGGCTGGGAGCGATTGTTCCGGATTCCACCGGGGCCGGTTGAATCTCGTAACTATTGCGTCGGCGTCCGAAACCTCTGGGTGGCACCCGGCGATAAGATCGGTAGGTAGTCCCGCGGGTCGCAATGCACGATTCGAGCCACGGTGTGGACGGATTGCGACGGTTGACTCAGGGCTGAACCCAACAGCGGCAGCGAGGAGCCCGAATGAACAAACCGAAAATGCCGACGAATCCCGTGTCCAGCAGGCGAACTGCTATGTCAACATCGTGGCTTCTGGTACCGGTGCTTGTAGCAGGATCAACAACTGACAGTTGGGCGCAGGACTCCGATGGCGCCGTAATCGAGGAGATTGTCGTAACCGCGCAGAAGCGGGAGCAGGTCGCACAGACCGTGCCCGTAAGCCTTTTCGCCATCACCAACGAAGATCTCGAGAAGGCGGGTGTTTATGATCTCACCAGCCTGGACGAAATCGCGGCGGGCGTAACCGTATCGGAGGCAAATCCTGACCAGTTCAATGTGGTGATTCGCGGCATATCCAACCTGGGCGGAAATTTCATCGCCGGCCCGGCAACGGGGGTCTACCTGGACGAGTCCCCGATGTCCGCGTTCTCCTCGGCGTTGCCCCAGATGGCCTTCTGGGACGCCGAACGGGTAGAGGTCCTGCGAGGGCCCCAGGGCACGCTGTTTGGCGAGGGATCCATGGGCGGGACCATTCGCGTCATTTCGGCCAAACCGGACGCCAGTGGTTTTTCCGGGCGGATACAGGCCGGCTGGAGCAGCGTTTCGGGTGGCGACGATGCCTTTTCCGGCAAGGCCATGCTCAACGTTCCGCTGGTCGAAGACACCCTGGCCTTGCGTTTCAACGCCAGCGTCGACGAACTGCCCGGCTGGATCGACGTACCCGATCTGGGGGCCACCAACGCCAACAGTGGGGACCGCAGCAGCTATCGCGCCGCACTCAGGTGGACTCCCAGCGACGAATTGACCGTTGATCTTTCCTACATGCAGCAGGATGTTGAGATCGATAACAACTTCTTTGCCACGTCACCGGGCGTTTACCGGCCCGCGGATATTGACCCGGCCCTGGGACCGGTGGTTATGCTGAGCGCTCGCGATTCCGAGTTCGACCTGGTCAACCTGACGGCCAGCTATGATTTTGGCCCGGTCACCCTGGTCGCCGCTTTGTCGGACTTTAATTCTGAATTCAGTGAGTTTGGTGATCGCAGTTACGTAGTTCCGGTGTTTTTCGGGTTCCCCGGCACCGCGTTTTCCCCGTTCACGACGATCGTGGAAGCGGAAACCCAAGAGCTTCGACTGGTTTCCAACGGCGACAACACGCTTAACTGGACCGCTGGCTTCTACAACAAGAGTGACGATCGGGCCAATCCGAACAGCGGATTCGTGTTTGACATCCCATTCCTGGTGGACCTTATTGGCACGTCCGTGGATGAAGCGTTGACCACAGCCACCTCCAGCAACGATGCCCAGGCACTTTACGGGGATGTTGAGTGGAAGATCAGCGATGCATTCGCGCTTCAGGCTGGCGCCCGGTACTACGACGCCGATTATGAGCAGGTGACCCGCTTTGACACCACGTCCCTTCTGCTTGGCACCGTCGCGGGGGTCGTAAGCGGCAGCGGGTCTTCCGACGTAACCAACGGAAAGCTGGGTGCCAGCTGGTCACCGACGGACACTGTCATGCTGTACGCCAGGTATTCCGAGGGCTTCAGGGACGGTGGCGTGAATCCAAATGCACAGCCTTCCCGCCCGGAAATTCCCGCCGACTTCAGCTCCGAAGAGATCAAGGCCTATGAAGTGGGAGTGAAATCCAACCCGCGGGACTGGCTGCAGCTGAATGCGTCTGTGTATTCAAACGAGTGGGATCAGCTTCAGCTCGGATTCGTCACCTCTGACGGTCTCCTCGGGTACACCGCCAATGCTGGCCAGGCCAGCGCCGACGGGGCGGAAATCGAGCTATTGGCCAGGCCCACAAGCCAATTCCAGGTCGGGCTGAATCTCGCCTGGCTGGA
Organism: Lysobacterales bacterium; assembly: GCA_030065125.1. Classification (GTDB taxonomy): domain Bacteria; phylum Pseudomonadota; class Gammaproteobacteria; order Xanthomonadales; family SZUA-38; genus JASJDM01. Next base: position 4,845 of record JASJDM010000067.1, read on the forward strand.
TTCCGAAATCGACGAGCAGGTGGAAAACGCCTTTGGCATCGTTATCGCCCAGGCAGGTAACGAAATCCCGTTTTCTCCCGATCTCCAGGCGTTACTCTCCGCCAGCTACCAGTTTCCCATTTCGGGTAACCTGAACGGTAACCTGGCCATGAACTTCGCCCATCGCGGTGAGTCATTTTCCGAGCCGGAGAACCGGGAATCGGAGATTAACGACTCCCTGAATACCGTGTATCTGCAGGCGGGTGTCAGCGGCGAAAACTGGTCAGCCAACCTGTACGTCCGAAACGCCACCGACGAGGATGTGACCAACATTCGCGGTCGGTTTGTCACTGCGCTGCCTTATGTTTTCGGCAGTTATGTCGAACCGCGGTCGGTGGGTGTGCAGTTCAATATGGCCTTCTAACCCATTCACGAAATGCGGCTTTGAGACGGCGTGTCCTGATTCAGGGCACGCCGCTTTTTTTTGGGGGGGCGGAGCAATGCGCGAGCCGAGCGCGCCAGATCAATCGGTGCGAAAAGGATCGTCTATTCGCGGCCAGAAATTCATATCTCGATGAAGATAGGGGATGTTCTCGAAGTCGGAACGCAGCAGGCCGGGCGTGGTGACATACAGGACGTCAGCAGCCAGCGGGGCGAAATCCGCGTAGAAATGATGAGAGGACTTGATGACGATTGCATGCTTGGAGCCCAGTTCGATGCCGAGGTCGGTAAACAGGTTGGTTGCATAACCCTGCTGCCGCCTGCTGATCAAAACGAGATCGGTGCCGTCGTCGGTGCTGACCCATGCCGAGTATCCGCAGGAAATGGAGCCGGCACCCAGAATGGACTGTCGATGATCGGGTTCGAGTGCACGAACGGTAACAGACAGGTCAATGGGTAGGCCGGAGAGCGGGCCGCATTTGCCGCCAACTCTGAGCATCAGCCTCGCGCCAAGACCCGCCTCCCGGCATACGGCGATGGCGCCCAGGTCCCAGACCGGCCCGATGGCCATGTTGGTCAGACCCCCTTCCCGCAGGGCCTCGAGGATAAAGGTGCTGTCACTGCTGGCGCCACCGCCCGCATTGTCCGCGACATCGGCCACGACGGTTGGACCCTGGTCGTTCACCGAAGTCAGCCGCTTCATTGCCTCGTCGAGACCGATGGCTTCGGGCCTAGTGTCATCTCGCATTGCCCAGACCTCATCTCGCAGGGATTTTGCGAGCCTCGCGGCCGCTCCCGGGTTGTCGTCGCCGACAACCCAGACCTTTGCTCCAGCTTCTGGGACGTCGCCGTAGGGAAAGCCATGTCCGAAACTGACCGAGAGAATTCCGGTCTGTTGCTCCATCGACTTCATCTTGCCTACGAAGCTTTGCATCGGCTCCCGGTTGGTGTGCCAGAACCCGACCATTCTGCAGTCGGCCATTTCGATCACGGGAGATATTCGCCCCTCTGCCGCGTCCAGCGTAAGCTGCCATACCTCTTTGAACCGATCGATCACGTCGGTATGGGGATACTCCTTGTAGGCCACAACGATATCGGCATTGCTGCGCATGCGCTCGGTGAAGTGGCAGTGCGGATCCAGTTCAACGCCAATGGCCACGTCCGGGCCAACCAGTTGCCGGATGTGCTCGAGGATGTCCCCTTCACAATCGGGGTAGCCATCGGCCACCATGGCGCCGTGGAGGGGTAGCATGATCGCATCTACCGGCATGGCGGATCGCAGATCCTCGAGCAGTTCGTCCCGTAGTTCTTCGTAAACCTCTCTGACAACGACGCCGCTTGGCTGTGCATCTGCAAGCAGGCCGACAGTGATTTCGTGGCAGCTTTCTTCAGCCAGGCTCTGGAGCATGGCCCGCCAGGGGTTGTCCGGCTCCCAGTTCTCCGGATCGTTCGCGCGTTCCACCGAAAAGCTGCCAGCGCCGGTCGGCGCAGCAGCAAAGGTGTTCGTTTCAGTGGCTATGCTGGCGATGAATACTCTCAAGCCACGTCCCCGGTTCGATCAAAGCGCAAATGACGCGACCGGACAGTGTCTATCTCGAACGAGAGAACCCGCCCGCTGTCGTCACGGTTTCGGACGACCATGGCGCAACCGGCCGTTGGGTCGTCCAGATTGCGAATCCCCACGGACTCGTCCGAGTAGATCTCAATACGAAACTTGCGGGTGCCGCTGTAGTCGCCGCGGATGGTCAGGATCAGATCTTCGTCCTCGAGCTTGATCGAGATATCCGCTCCTGCGTCCGCCGAAAAGTAATTGCCGGTCAAAGAAGGGCCCGAGGCTGCGCTGGGGATCGGCTCCTCGGGCAGCAGGCGCAGCGTGTCGGTATTGCCGGACTCGCTGTAACTGATGAACTCGGGCGGATTGCCATCTGCGTCAGGTTCCAGGTTGTCGAAAACCAGTGGGCCGAGGGCAATGTGCTCAAATCCGGCGGTCAGGCCATTGGGGGTTTCCCGCAGTATCGGCATGTAGGGTGTGCCCATGAACGACGTGCCCAGGCGGTCGCCAAGTTCCCCGAACCCAACCAGAACCCCCGAAGTGGCGTGGTATTTCCGTCCAACCAGGTGGGTGTAGGATTCAAGAGGCGCAATTTCAGGCTTGGGTTCGGCCAGTTTCTCGCCCAGGATCGTATCCACGATCTGCCAGGCCAGTTCCTGGGCGTTGGCGTTCATGCCGTTGGCCAGGATGACAATATCGATTCCATGTTGAGGCACGGTCAGCATCTGGCTGTTGCCACCGATGACGGAGCCGGCATGGTGGATGACATCCACGCCCCGGTACTGGTGATTCTGCAGGCCAAACGAGTAAACGGATCGCAGGCCGTTGTCCAGGATCGCCGGTTCAAACATCTGGCTCCAGGTCGATTCGGACCCCACGCGTTTCGGGCCGTTCATATGGGCCAGCCAGATCAGCATGTCGTCCACCGTGGATACCAGGTTGCCCTCACCGCGTATATCGGTCTGGAAGAAGCCGCCGCGCCTGTATCCGCCGTCGGGCGTCGGAAGGTGCAGAGATGCGACACCGGGGAGCACTGACTCATCGCTTGGAACGCCCTCGGTGTCGAGCATTCCCAGTGGGAGAAAGACCCGCTCTTTCAGGAAGTCCTCCATGGACATTTCCGCCACCCTGTCGATCACGATGGACAGAAGGTGGTAGCCGCCGTTGCAGTACATCTGCCCCTGTCCCGGCTCAAAATTTCTACCGGCCTGCCGGGCCAGGGTCTTGAGCGTCCAACCGTCGGGCTGCCTGGCATCACCGTTGGCGGTCATGGCGACGTCCAGTGAGCAGCGATAGCCACTGGTGTGGTGCATGAACTGGCGCAGGGTGGGCACGGGTTCGCGGTCAGGCAGTTCCGGCAGATACTCGGTTGCAGGCGCATCAATATCGAGTTTGCCGTCCTCTACCAGCAACAGGGCCGCTAGGCAGGTGAAATGCTTGCTGGTTGAACCGATACGCATGCGTGTCGCGGGGGTGTTCACGACACCGTGCTGGACGCTGGCCAGTCCAAAGGCCTTGCGATAGATCGTCTCTCCGTCCAGCGCTACTGCGACTGCCAGGCCGGGGCAGTCACTCCGGTTGACGGGCTGGAATACCGCATCCAGGGCTTCAATGCCGGTGTCGTCTCTGGAACCCTGGTCTTCGTGATCCTTCGCGTCAGTCATTGATTCGTCTCGCAGTCAGGTGTCAATTGATTCGCTCAAAGGCAAGGCGCCGGGCTCGGTTGGTGCTGATGTGAAAGCCAAGCACATCGTCGTCCTCGCGCACCACTGTCATGGCGTAGCGCGTCGGAGCAATCGCGTCCCTTGCGGTGACCCCGAGGACGTTTTCAGAAACCACTTCCAGGTCGAGGTCTCGCGTGCCGTATCCGCCAGCGAGTCGCATCTGTGGTCCGTGATTGGTGCGTATCCTCGCGTCACAGTCGAGGTCAATGCACCGATAGTCTCCGGCCAGTGACCGGAGAACTTTTACCGGGTCGGGCGGGTCGACAGGGATGAGTTGATAATCCTGCGGCCTCCCCGCCTCGACGATGGTCAAACTGGCCGGAGCCGCGCCATCGCGGGCTGGTGCGAGCTGATCAGACTGGATGGCGAATGGCCCCATGGCCAGGTCCTCAAACCGCGTGGACAGGCGATCGCCGAGGTCGTACAGCACCGGTGCAGCTGGAGACAGCTGGAGGGAAGCGCCCAGCATTCCGCCGACGTCCTCGAACCCCCAGACCAATCCGCTGTCGCTGTGGTAGCGCCGGCCAAAAAGATGACTGAAATTTTCACTGGATACCGTGGGCGCTGGGTCGCTCAACTCGTCTTCCATCAGCGTGTCGATCACCCGCAGTGCAAGCTGCGAGGAGGCTATGCCGTCGGTATTAGTCAGTACCACCACCTCGAGTTGGTGAGACGGCACCACCAGCATCTGTGAATTGCCACCAATCACGCCGCCGGCGTGGGAGATGAGCTCGACGCCGCGATAATCCGTTCGCCAGATTCCCAGGCCGTAGGTACTTGCGCTGTCGTCACACAGGGTGGTGCGGTCCAGTATCTGCTCCCACGTTTCACTGGACCCTACTGGCCGTTCGGGGCCGCGTACGATGGCGGCCCAGCGCATCATGTCGTCCAGGGTCGAAACAATGCAGCCCTCACCCAGGGTTTCTTCGTTCACCAGGATTCCGCGCCGGAAAGACCCATCGGGTCGCGGCAGATGCAGGCCTGCCATACCGGGAATCACGGCCATGTCGCTAGGTACCGCCTGGGTATCCTTCAGGCCCAGAGGGCCAAACAGGCGCTGCTGCAGATAGGCTGGAAAGCCGGTGCCGCTGATTCTTTCTATGGCGCGTGAAACCAGATGATAGCCACTGTTGCAGTAGAGCTGACCCTGCCCCGGCGGAAAGTTCGTTTCCGTCTGGCGCACCTGTCCCTGGAGAATTTTCCCCTCGGGCTGGACGGTGAGCCCGGCGGCAATAAACGCGAGTTCCTGTGCGCATCGATATCCACTGGTGTGGTTGAGCAGTTGACGCACCGTGGGATAGCCGTCCAGGCGCGGCAGCTCGGGAATGTAGCGATCAATGGTCGCCTCCAGCGCCATCTCCCCGTCTTCAACCAGCAGCATCGCCGCAAGCGCGGTGACATGTTTGCTGGTGGAACCAATGCGCATGCGTGTGCGTGGCGAATTGGCGATTCCATGCTCTATGCTGGCCAGGCCAAAGGCACGGCGATAGAGGGTTCGCCCATGCTGCGCGACACCGACCACGAATCCTGGGCCATCACCTCGATGGAAGGGCTCGAACAACCCATTGAGCCGCTCACGGACCGAGGGGGGTTGGCCGCCTGAGTTGTCGCTATTGCTGCTCACCTGATCACTTGCCCAAACGCTTCTCTCCAGGCGACAGATTTTATAATGCGGCAGTCATCTGGAATTTCGATCACCAACGCAAGATTTACGCGAGGCGACGGGGAACGGTTGGCCAGCTGGGAATCGGCCCGGTCAAACCCGGTCGAACGTCGTAATTCTGGGTGCGGGCAGCGAAAGTTGGGTGACAGACTCCGTTGTATTCTTAGTGACTGGAAGCCGGATCAGTCGGAGAATCTTCTCAATGTCAGACACAGCCAGCGCGCCAACTGACCGCTCTGACGACGCGCCGCTTTCTGCGTGGTACTCCTTGTTTGTGCTGGCGCTGGTCGCATTGTTTGCAATGGTCGACCGGTCAATCCTTTCCCTGATGGCGGAACCGGTCAAGCAGACCCTGGAACTTTCCGACCTTCAACTGGGTTTGATGCAGGGAACCGGTATCGCGGTTTTTGCGGCGCTGGCCGCGTTTCCCATCGGCTGGCTGGCGGACCGGTTCGGACGGAAGATTGTGCTGGCGGCGTCGGTGGTAGTCTGGAGCCTTGCCGTCGTCGGTTGTGCCTTGGCGCAAAACTTCTGGCAGATGTTTCTTGCCACGTCCATGGTGGGGGCCGGTGAAGCAGGGCTCGCCCCGATTACGTTCGCATTGATTCCCCAGTTGTTTGGCAAAGGCAAGCGCCAGATTGCCAACTCGATCTTTGTTCTGGCGTCTGCAGCCAGTGGCGGGCTGGGTATGGTGCTGAGCGGCCAGCTGGTCGGTATGGTCGAGGCGGTTCGCGACCTGCTGCCCGTGGGGCTGCAGGCCATGGAAGCGTGGCGGCTGAGCTTCCTGGCGGCCGCGGCCCCGGCGCCTGCCATGGTGTTGTTGATCGCGACCGTACACGTGGCACGCAGGACCAGGAAATCGGCAGCGTCCGAAACGGCCGAAACGGGCGGACTGCCGGATGCCGGTGGACCGACTTTGCGATCGCACCTGCGCAACCACGGCAAGACCCTGTTCACCTTCTTCGGCGGAATGGGAATGGCTATTTTCTCGTTCGCAGCCGTGGGTGTCTGGCTACCGGTGATCCTGATGCGGGAGTTTCAGCAGACGCCGGAACAAATTGGCGGTGCGCTGGGGGCGATCAGCATTGTGGGCATGGTGGGTGGATTCCTGTTCGTCGCCTTTGGGCTCAAGTTCCTGGAGTCCCGGTTGGGAACGCTTTTGCAGATTCGCGCCATGTCGACCGCGGCATTCCTTTGTATATTCACCAGCTTTGCGCTGGCTTTTGCCGAGAGTGCGAACCAGGTTTACGTCATCCAGGGTGTCCAGGTGCTTTGCCTGACCGCTGCCAACATGCTGTATCCGACCGTCCTGCAGAACCTTGCCCCTGACCTGTTGCGCGCCAGGGTTGTGGCAATACAGATCACCGCCAATGTGGGGTTCGGCGCCGCGGCCGCACCCCTGGTCGGTGTGATTTCGGACCAGATGCCGGATGAACCCCGTGGCTTGATTATTGCTGCCGCCGCGGTGGCCTGCTGCGGATTGATGGTGGCCACCTTTTTGTTCCGGCTGTGTGAATCCGGCTATTGCGATACGGTGGATGAAATTTCCCGCATAGACGCAGAACAGGAACCTGCACTCGCCTGAGCATTGTCAAAGCCTGTGCGGGGTGCCATGGAAACGCCTGATCAAAATCCGATTCCAAGGCTGGGGAGGCTGGATGAGTATCTCGACTGGCATGCGGCCCGACGTCCGACCGAAGCGGCGGCCGAGGAAAACGTCTGCGGCGTTGACTGGGCCAGCCTTCGGACCCTGGTCGATGCCACGGCGGCCGCGCTGCAAGAATGCAGGATCCAGAGCGGCCAGCGCGTTGCATTCATGGGGCCGCCGGGACTTTCGTACTGGATCACCTTTCTTGCCTGTCAGCGTGCGGGCGGCGTGTGGGTCGGCCTCAATCCACAATACACCGCTCGCGAACTGACCCATGTCCTGACGGATTCCAAACCCGCCCTGGTCCTGGCGGCGGGCGCCTCGGCCGCCATTTCGGATCCGGCCAATCTGCAATCGGCTTGCCAGAGTCTGGGACTGGGTCCCGTCCAGCTCGGGGACTCGATTGACGAGATTGCAGATCGGATTGGAATAACATCAACGGTCCCGCGGTCCGCTGACAGCGTCGCCCGGTCCCTCGGCGAATCCGGCGTCGCCCTGGTGGTGTATACATCCGGATCCACCGGAGCCCCGAAAGGTGCCTTGATCACGCAGACTGGACTGATTGAGAACGGATGGTGGTTGGCCCGGCGTCTGGGATTGAATCCCCACCGCACCCTGGCGAATCTGCCCGTCAATCACATCGGCTGCGTGGGTGATGTTTGCAGCACAGCGCTGATTTCCGGCGGTGCGCTGGTCTTCATGCCCAAGTTCGACCCAAGGGCTGCTGTCGAGGTGATCCGGGACAGGCAAGTGGAGTGGATTCCCCAGGTGCCTGCACAATTCCAGCTCATGGTGGACAGGGGCGGCCTGGGCGCCGAAGACCTTGGGCAGGTTCGCTGCATTACCTGGGGAGGTGCGCCAATGCCGCGAGGCCTGATAAAGAAATTGAGCGGCTGGGTGCCAGACCTTTTCAACAGCTACGGGCTGACGGAATGCAGCGGGACCATCGCGTTGACGCAGCCCGGGGACGGATTGGACGTGCTGGCTGACACGGTGGGCGCCCCGGTCGCGCCAGGCCTGGTAGCGGTGACGGATGAGGCCGGCAGGCCGTGCGCGCAAGACGAATGCGGCGAGATTCGCATTCGGGGCAAACACCTCTTTCACGGCTACCTCGATAATCCGTCGGCTACCCGTCAAACCCTTACCGAAGATGGCTGGCTGCGAACAGGCGACCTGGGGGCCATGGACGGTCATGGAAATCTCCGTCTGCTTGGGCGAACCCACGAAATGTTCAAGTCTGGCGGCTACAACGTCTACCCGCGGGAAATTGAATCCGTCATCGAGGATTTGCCGGAGGTGAGCTTGTGTGCGGTAGTCAGTGTCCCGGATGATCTGTGGCAGGAGGTCGGGGTAGCAGTCGTGCAGGCGGATCCATCCAGGGTGTCACCTCAAGATATCGAAACTCACTGCCGGCAGTTCCTGGCCCGCTACAAGGTGCCCAAGCGCTTTGTAGTGCGAAATGAACTGCCGTTACTCCCCGTGGGTAAGGTGGACAAGTCCAGACTGACCGATGAGGTTCAAAAGATTGATGACGCCACCTGACCCTGGGCTTGGCCGCAGGCTTCAGGCTGTCGTTGATGATGCTTTGGCGGCGGATCCCGAGGTGCCAGGGATAGTCGCCCGGGTGGCATCACCCCGACTTGGCTTGTCCTGGACCGGAACAAGCGGCTTCGAGGGCTGGAGTGGCATGCGGCCTGCGGCGGCCGAACGGCCTTTTCGAATCGCCAGTGTCACCAAGCCGTTTGTCGCCGCTGCCGCATTCCGCCTTCAGGAACAGCGCAAACTTTGGCTGCACCAGCCCATCGAAACCTGGCTGACGGGTGATTCCCGAAGGGTGTTGCAGTCCGGTGGATACGAGCCGGACCGAATCAGTGTTTTGCAGCTGCTGTCACATACCAGTGGATTACGAGACCACGCCAAGTCAGACGGTTATCTGGCCGCTGTCATGCGCAACCCGGAGAAAGCGTGGCGAAGGTCCGACCAGGTCGATATTGCCGTGTCACTGGGACCCCCTTTGTTCGAACCTGGTGACGGGTTTGAATATTCAGATACAGGATATGTGCTGCTGGGAGAAATCATCGAGCAGGCAGCGGAGGAGCGACTGTGCTTAGCTGTGCGCAACTTGATCAAGTTCTCGCAGTGGGGATTGGGCGCCACGTGGTGGGAACTGGAAGAAGATGCTCCGATCGAGAACCCAGAATTGGCCAGCCAGTACATCGGCCGAACTGACGCGTCTGGATACAACCCTTCTTTTGACATTCACGGGGGGGGCGGACTGGTTTCCACAATGCCTGACTTGTGTACCTTCTTTCGCGCCTTATTCGCTGGCGACGTGTTCGAGTCGCAAAGCACGCTATCGGCGGGGCTGCTGATTCCGCGTGTGGATCGCCAACCGGACAGTCACCTGCATTCGAATCTCGGCATGGTCATACCTATGGGACACCATTGGGGCTGGGGACATCTCGGGTTCTGGGGATGCGGCGTAGCATGGAGTCCAGCAACCGATCTTTCCATCGGCGTCAGGACGCACCAGTCTCAACCGCGCAATCCGAAAATCCTGATGGAGTTGTTTGAGCAGTTAGGCCGGCAGGTCTTTTGTTGACGGGTTTGTCCATGGCGGGAAAGTGCTAACTTAACGGTTTGCCGGAACCGGACCCGACCATGCGCGATCAACTCTCCCCGGACGATGCGGGCCTTCACATGGTAACGCCGTTGATTGCCGCGTCTGAACGCCTGCATTTGAAGATGGAGTGTTTTCAGCCCACCGGGTCTTTCAAGATCCGGGGTATCGGACATATGTGCGAACACGCTGTGGCCGAGGGTTGTGATCGGCTCGTGTCGTCCTCGGGCGGCAACGCCGGCATCGCGGTAGCCTACGCCGGTATTCGACTCGGGGTCGCGGTCACGGTGCTGGTGCCCGAATCCACCCCAGAAGCTACACGCGCCCGGTTGCGTGACCAGGGCGCGGAGGTGATGGTTCGCGGCGCGGTGTGGGATGAGACCGACCTGACGGCGCGCGAACTGGCCGAACAAGCCGGTTGCGCATACGTCCCGCCATTTGATCACCCTGCCATCTGGGAAGGTCACGCCACCCTGGTGGACGAACTGCGGCAGCAGGGTCCAAAACCCGATGCAGTGGTGGTGTCGGTGGGCGGCGGTGGGCTGTTGTGCGGCGTGGTCCAGGGACTGCACCAGAACGGCTGGGACCACGTTCCGGTGGTGGCCGTGGAAACCCGTGGCGCTGAATCGCTGTATGAGTCCATCAGGGCCGGCGAGGTCGTGACCCTGCCCGCTATCCAATCCGTTGCCAAGAGCCTGGGTGCCCTGCGGGTGGCGGACCAGGCTCTGGAATGCACCCGGCGCCACGACATCCGGTCCGTGGTGGTGGACGATCAGCAGGCGCTGGAGGCCTGTGTGGCCTTTGCCGACCAACACAGGGTCCTGGTGGAGCCGGCCTGCGGCGCCGCACTGGCCGGGCTGAATGTCGAGGAAGCCGGTCTCGCCGCGGCCAGGACCGTCGTGGTTGTCGTGTGCGGGGGCATCGGTGTTTCGCTGGACGACATAATCCGCTGGCGTGGGGCGGGTATACTCTGAGCGCCTTGGAATCGGGTGAACAAGGCTGAAGCGCTGAACCGTCGCGCTTATGCCATCGATGCCCTGTCGCCACGGGTGGTGCTGGGGATGGTGCGCACGCTCTACACCGTCGGAAAATTCTCCGAGGCTCGTGCCGTGGCAGAGGATGCGCTGGCCAACCTCGCCGGCCATCAATATGCGCTCGTCGCCCTGGCCGAATACCACCTGGCGTCGGGGGATCTGCGGGATGCGGACCAAACCCTGGCACGCCTGGATCCCGGTACGCCTACCGCCGAGCTCGCCATCCTGCAGCTTTCCTGGCTGCTCAAAGATCGCGTCACCTTCGATGAAGCCGTGGCTCGCGTCTCGGACGTGGATCGGTTGGGGCAGCCGTTTTCCCTGTTTCTCGAATCCTACGTCAGTTTTCTACAGGGCGATTTGATCCGGGCTCGCGAAAATGCGGCTGCGTCAGTTGCTGCCGGGATACAGGAAGTTCAATTGGCCTGGTACCGGCCATTGACGTTGCAGCACCTGGCAGAATCCAGCCGGCACGCCTGGGTGAATCACTCGGCATGGGTCGAAGACTATCCAGCCGTCATTGCCGGGTACCAGACGCTGGGCATCGACATCGTGGCCGAGATCCAGGCGGCACAGACGCCCCCATAAGGCTCGGGACGGTTCTCACCCAAGCGTCGCCGGTTGGGTTATTCTGGAGCTGGTGAATTGGTGGTTTTGGGAGAGGAAGTATGCCTTACATTGATGGTTTCGTAGTCGCCGTGCCGACCGATAATCGGGAAGCCTACAAGGCCTTTGCCGAGAAAGCCTGGACTATTGTCCAATCTCTGGGTGCTATTGCCGTTTGGGAATGCTGGGGTGACGAAGTGCCCGACGGCAAGGTGACTTCATTTCCCCAGGCGGTGCAGCTTGCCGAGGACGAAACAGTAGTGTTTTCCTGGACTGCCTGGCCCGATAAGGCAACCCGCGATGCCGGCTGGGAGCGGATGATGTCCGACCCCGAGATTGGCCAATCCATGGGCGAGATGCCATTTGACGGCCAGCGTATGATCTTTGGCGGATTTTCTACGCTTCTAGCTAACGGCGCCATGCCGCCCGGCTGATGGCAACGGGACGGCGCAGGTTTCTGCAGGCCGGCGCGGCCGGTGTTTTGGCGTTGGGGTTGCCCGGTGTGCAGTCGGCCGAGCGTCCGCTGATCATCGACGGGCTGGGCGGCATCGGTAATCCCAACCTGCGCTTCACCGGACTGCCCATGTCCGAGCGGCCGTTCGCCGATGTGGATGCCCGGGCCCTGGCTGACGGCAAACGATCCGGGCTGACGGCCGCCAACGTCACCATGGGCTACGTGGCGGGACCCGAGGAACCGTTCGACTATTCCCTGCGTCACGTTTCCCGCTGGGACAAGCTGATCAGGCGGTATCCCGATCAGTTGCTCAAGGTGTGGACCGCTGCGGATATCCAGCGCTGCCACCGCGAAGGCCGAATCGGCATTATCTACGGGTTTCAGAACGGGGCCATGATGGGTGATGACGCCACCCGTGTGGAGATCTTCGCCAATATGGGTGTGCGGATCATCCAGCTGACGTACAACCGTCGCAACCAGTTGGGGGACGGCTGCCTGGAGCCCGAGAACCGTGGCCTGACCGAATTTGGCCGGGAGGTTGTGGCCCAGCTGAATGACCACCGCATCCTGGTGGACCTCAGTCATGGCGGTGACCAGATCTGCCTGGATGCCATGGAGGCTTCGCGGGCCCCGATCGCCATTACCCACACGGGCTGTCGGGCCCTGGGTGACCACCCCCGAAACAAGTCAGATCGCGACCTGCGGATGGTGGCAGAGCAGGGTGGGGTGGTTGGCATTTACCACATGCCTTACATGACGCCCGGCCGTCAGAGCACCGTGGAGGATTTCCTGCGCCACATCGATCACGCCATCCAGGTATGCGGCGAAGACCACGTTGGGGTGGGCACCGACGTGTCCGTGTCCACTTTCGATGACCTGGACGCCTTCAAGCGAGACCTGAAAAAAGAGGTGGAGGAGCGCGCCCGGCTGGGCATTGGGGCGCCCGGCGAACTGTCCGGCATCATGCCCATGCTGCCGGACCTGCGCGGACCGGACCAGTTCGTGCAGCTGGCGGATCTGCTGGCGGATCGGGGTTACAGTGCCAGCCGCATCGAAAAATTCCTGGGCGGGAATTTTCTGAGACTTCTGGGAGAGGTTTGGGGCGGCTGATACCTGACCACGGAGGACTACGTGGCTTCCACCCCGGTTCCTCTCACCAATTTACTCATTCCAGATTGGTGCCAGATTTCGGCAGGCCGTCGGACCAGCCGTTGCGCCGTCTCATCTCCGCCAGCTTCGCGAGTTCCGGACGCTCCCAAAGCGCATGATAGCGTGGGTGTTCCAGAACCCAGTCGGGATACGGGTTTCTGCCGTAAAAGGGCGACAGTGAAAACGCGGAAGAAAACAGATCCCCCCGTTCGTAAGCCAGGGTGATGGCGTCAATCACCGTTTCACGGGGCAGCACCTCGGCCAAGGCGGGACCCCAGATGCCGATGTGATTGGTGATGATCTGTTGCGCAAAAAGCCTGCGCACCCCCTCAACCGTCTCGTTGGTGTCCGCCTGCTCGAAACCAATAGAGTAGTAAGCCGGATTCACTTTGACGACCGTGGGCTTGGACGACTCGGGGATGGTCTCAAGCACCGCTTCGAATTGATCGTAAATGGGCGACCAGCGTTGTTTGATCGATGGGTCCTCCGACAGTATCGCTGCCGCCGAGGCGTAAGCGACAAAGCCTTCCTGCAGGCAGTTGGACTGCTGGCACGCGTCGAAGAATTCGAACGCTGAACTGGTCTCGCCGGCAATGGAGAGCATAACGGCAAGCCCCATTCGGGCTACATTATTCAGAGGGTCAAGACGGATGGTGCGGCGGTAATTTTCCAGCGCAGTCTGCAGATCACCCACGATCCAGGAATATCTGGCGGCAGCAACCAACACCCATCCTGCTTTGGGGGCAATGGCCTGGGCTTGTTCCAGATGCAGCTTCGCCCGATCCAGGTCGATCTCAACGCTGGTGTACCAGAAAACCAGGGCGGCATTCACAAGGTAGTCCTCTGGCTGCAATTGGAGCGCCCGCTCAACGTCCCGGCTCACCTGGTTTATAAAGTCCTCCTTGTTCCGCGACAAAGGGCCGCTCGACGAGCTGACGCCAATGATTGCCAGCGCGCTCCAGGCTTCGGCAAAGCCCGGATCAATCTCAACCGCTGCACGGAGCAGCTCGTAGGCTTCATGTATCGCCCCGTCCCGGCGCATCCGGTTGCCCCACACGTGGAGGCCCTGATAGTAGCGCTCTACCGCCTCGGGTGCGTAGTTCCCCCTGGGCGCAACGCGATCGCCGTAGCCGACATGGAGCCGAAGCTGCAGCGCACGGCTGATCTCGCGAACGATTTCGTCCTGCAGTTCAAAGCTGGCGCCGGTAGCTTCCTCCAGCACGCCTGACCAGACATGGTAGCCGTCTGCCGCGCGAATGAGCTGGGCGGCCACCCGGGTTTTGCCGTCGGCGCTTCGGACCGAGCCCTCGACCACGTAATCCACGTCGAGTTGACGGGCGATTTCCCGGATGTCCCGGTCCACGTTCTTGAAACTGAATGACGACGTGCGGGCAGCCACGGCCAGGTCATCGATGGCGGCCAGGGCGTTAATCAACTCCTCGGTGACGCCATCGCCAAACCACGCGTCTGCCTCCCGGTCTGACAGGGGCCTGAATGGCAGCACGGCGATGGGAATCTGACCGGAGCGGGTCCCGATCGCATCGGGACCGTCTTTGCGACCAGTCAGGGTGTAGATAGCGGCCAGGAGTGCTGCACTCAGCGCGGCCGCGGCGACCAGCCCAACCCAACGGGTTCGCGTCGCGCCCCTGCCTGGACCCGTCGATGTCGTGCCGGCTTCGGCCGGCGTCACTCCGGTGTCCGGCGCCACCACCAGGCGATAGCCCTTTTTAGGCGCCGTTACGATGTAGTCCTGCTCGACTCCCAGGCTCTTGAAGGTCTTTCGGAGGATCGAAACCGCACGGCTCAAGCCTTCGTCGGTACCGGCCCCAGGTCCCCAGACCTGCTCGAGAATGGCTTCACGCAGCGCCACCTCGCCCTGACATTCGGCAATAGCGCAAAGCACCCCCAAAACCCTGGGTTCGACCTGCCGCTCTTCGGCCCCTCGGCTGATGGTGTTGCTCAGCGGGTCGATCCAACAGTCCCCGAGGCGAAAGCGGGTTGTGGACAACGTCGGTGTCGGCACAGCAAATGCGTGTTGGGCAAAGACTAAAGATGACATACCGGTTGCGGCAAGACAACGAATATCCCGCCGCGCGGGTACTGCGTGCTCTGAAAGCGTCATCGCGGCGCCATCTTAGGGAAATCTTAGGTCTTACGGTTTTCAAAAAAATTTATATTTGTCAATGAGTTAATGCTCATTTGTCGATCTCATCCACCTAAGATAATCCTCAGGACATGCCGCGCGTGCCCATCCCATAATCCAACCACATTGGCCGCTGCCGGTGGCGACAAGCGTTGCTCCGCCCGCCGGCATTCGCCGCTGTCAGGAACCGGCCGCTGTTGTCGGAGCCGGTCCGCAGGCGCAACGACGGATCAGCGTCTTCAGCTTCAAGTATTGGGGGACAATGGAGATGAACACCCACATCAAGCCTGGACACGAAAAAATAGGCCGCGCCGAATGGAAGCACTTTGCCGCGGCCTGTCTTCTCGCGCTGTTTTGTGGCGTGCCGGTACTGCTGTCCGGCGCCAGCTTCACACCGCCGGCAACGATATTGAATACGCCCGACACGTCTCGGTTTACTGCCGGATCAGCCACGGCTGCATCCATCGCACCTGAACGGGACGCTGGCTGGCTGTCCACGGTCCAGCAGAATATCGCGCTGCGGGAATACCACGTCAGCGACAACGGCTATGGCCTGCAGGCGCCCAACCGGGCGCACAATCTGCGAACCTATTTCGACGGCGTCGGCGTCACGATTGAAGATCGCACGGCACAGACAGAGCTTCTTGCATTGCGCTTTGGCGGCCTGTATCGCGGGACTGCGCGAATCGATACACAGGCGTCGCGGCCGGTGGCCAGGGCAAATCGAATCCACGTCGACCGGGGACCGCTCACCGAGTGGTATGTCAACAGCGAAGCCGGGCTGAAACAGGGGTTTGACATTGGCCACAAACCCGCCGGCGACGGATGGCTGGAAGTGTCCGTGCAACTCGGCGGTGCCCGGGCGCGCGTCAATGGCAACGATGTCACCCTCCGCACGGATTCCGGCCGTACGCTGCGCTACGCAAAGCTGGTGGTGACTGACGCCAATGGCGTTCGACACCCGGCTCACGTCGCCTTACCCGACCCGCACACCATCACCCTGGTGGTCGACGACAGCAGCGCGCAATACCCTCTCACCATCGATTCGCTGATTACCAGCACTGAGGATGCATTGCTCGAATCGAATCAGGCCGGTGCCGCTCTGGGCATCAGCGTCGCTGGCGCGGGTGACGTCAATGGGGATGGCTACGCAGACGTTATCGTAGGCGCTTGGGCTTACGATTTTGGTCAGAGTGGAGAAGGCGCGGCTTTCGTCTACCACGGCTCGGCTGCCGGTGTCAGTACCAGCGCGGCCACGCTGATCGAATCGGACGAATTTGACGCCCGCATGGGTTTCAGCGTTGCCGGCGCGGGCGACGTGAACGGTGACGGTTATGCCGACGTCATCGTCGGGGCGCATTTCTACGGCACTCTTCCATCAAACAACGAAGGCGCGGCGTTCGTCTTTCATGGCTCGCCTGCGGGAATCCCTGACGGCAATCCAGGCAACGCCTCGGCCAGTCTTGAAACTGAACGGGCCGGCATGTTTCTGGGAGTCAGCGTTGCCGGCGCGGGCGACGTGAACGGCGATGGCTACGACGACGTCGTCGTTGGCGCTTCAGGGTATGACAATGGCCAGGTCAACGAAGGCGCAGCTTTCGTATATCTCGGTTCGAAAGATGGCGTCAAGAGCGGAAATCTGGAGGTTGCGGCAGCCACCCTCGAAGCCGATCAGGACAATGCGTCGATGGGATTGGGTGTTGCCGGCGCGGGCGACGTCAACGGCGATGGCTATGCCGACGTGATTGTCGGGGCCTATCTGTACGACAACACCGAAACCGACGAGGGCGTGGCGTTGATCTACCACGGCTCGGCCACCGGCATCGCCAGCGGCGACGCGTTCGACGCTGCGACTGCCCTGGTGTCCGGCCAGGCCGGCGCCGCCATGGGCTTCAGCGTTGCCGGCGCGGGGGACGTGAACGGCGATGGATTCGCCGACGTCATTGTCGGGGCGTCCAGCTATGACAACGGCCAGAGCGACGAGGGGGCGGCCTTTGTTTATCTGGGCTCGGCCACGGGCATCGCGACGGGGGATCCGACTATCGCCGCGGCCACCATCGAATCCGATCAGTTCGATGCCTCGCTGGGCATCAGCGTCGCGGGTGCGGGTGATGTCAATGGCGACGGCTATGCCGATGTGGTCGTTGGTGCCAATCAATACGACAGGGGTGAAACCGACGAAGGCGTTGCCGTGGTCTTTTTCGGCTCGGCCACCGGCATCGCCGGCGGCAATCCAACCACTGCCGAGGCCGTGTTCGAGTCTGATCAGGCCGATGCCGGCCTGGGCCGCGGCGTGGCCGGTGCGGGCGACGTGAACGGCGATGGCTACGCCGACATTATCGCCGGCGCCACCAGCTATGAAAACGGTGAAATCAATGAGGGCGCGGCGTTCGTCTACCACGGTTCGGCTGTCGGTATCGCCAGTGGCAATCCGACCACAGCTGCTGCAAGCCTTGAATCTGATCGGGTCAATGCCGGTTTTGCCTGGAGTGTGGCCGGTTCGGGCGATGTTAATGGCGACGGCTACGCCGATCTGATCGTCGGGGCTAAAGACTATGACAACGGCCAGAGCAACGAAGGCGCGGTCTTTGTCTATCATGGCACGGCCCAGGGCATCGACACCGTCGCCGCGGCCATGCTCGAATCCAACCAGACCGGCGCGCTGCTTGGAGCCAGCGTGGCCGGCGCGGGCGACGTCAACGGCGACGGCTTTGCCGATGTCATCCTTGGCGCGTATCTCTATTCGGTGGATCAGGCCAATGAGGGCTTGGCCCTGGTCTACCATGGCTCTGCCTCCGGAATCGCGAGCGGAGACCCAGCCACCGCAGCCGCTGTCCTGGAGTCCGATCAGGCAGGTTCCTGGGCAGGGTTCAGCGTGGCCGGCGCAGGTGATGTGAACGGCGATGGCTACGCCGATGTAATCGTCGGCGCCTATCGCTACGACAACGGTGACACCGACGAAGGTGCTGCCTTCGTCTTTCACGGCTCGGCCAGCGGCATTACCAGCGGCGGGCCAACCATGGCCGCGACTATCATCGAGTCCGATCAAGCTGATGCCTGGCTGGGCTGGAGCGTGGCCGGTGCGGGCGACGTCAACGGCGACGGCTTTGCCGATGTGATCGTCTCGGCCATTGACTATGACAACGGGCAGGTCGACACAGGCGCAGCCTTTATTTTTCACGGCGCGGCCGCTGGCATCTCCAGCGGCAATCCGGGCAGCGCCGCTGCTGCGCTTGGATCGGGCCAGACGGATGCAAACTTCGGCATCAGCGTGGACGGCGCGGGGGATGTTAACGGCGATGGCTATGGCGATGTAATCGTCGGGGCCAATCGTTACGACGACGACGAACTGGACGAAGGCGTTGCCCTGGTCTACCACGGCTCTGCCACCGGCATCGCCAGCGGCGATCCAGTGGTCGCCGCGGCACAACTGGAATCCAATCAGGTACGCGCCAACCTTGGCACCAGCGTCGCCGGCGCTGGCGACGTAAATGGTGACGGCTATGCCGACGTGATTGTCGGAGCTGTTCGCTACGACAACGGTGAAGCCGACGAAGGCGTTGCCTTGGTCTACCACGGCTCTGCTTCCGGCATTGCTTTCGGCAATCCGAGCACCGCCGCAGCGACGCTCGAGTCCGATCAGGAAGGCGCGTGGATGGGGTCCAGCGTGGCCGGCGCGGGTGATGTCAATGGCGATGGCTTTGCGGACGTGGTTGTTGGTGCTTCTCAATTTGAAGTCGGCCAAGGCAATCAAGGCGCGGCCTTTGTCTTCCATGGCAACCGCAGCGGCCGCCCGGTGCTGGCGCAGCAGCGCCGCGCCGACGACAGCACAGCCGTAGCCGCCTGGGGCGCAAGTTACAATAACAGGGCTTTCATCGTTGAGATGCAGGGCACCCATCCGGACGGCCTGGCCAGGGTGCGCCTGCAAATACAAGCTTGCGGCACCGGCGTTGCCTTTGGCAATGCTGGTTGTATCGACCAGGTCGGAAGTTGGGCCAGGACGGACAACGCGGCTGCGACGCTGACGGAAACGGTCAGCGACCTCACTACCGGAGCACTGTACCGTTGGCGCGCCCGCGTGCAGTACGCGCCGTTGACCGCAACTCCGCCGCTGATTCCCTCCCACGGCCCCTGGCGCCGTTTTGACGCCCAGGCCGGCGAGGCCGACGTTCGCACGTTACTGGACACCACCGAGCCCACGGTGATCCCCCCGGACAATATCTCCCGCGAAGCAACGGGACCGGTAACAGCGGTCACCCTGGGGGTGGCGACGGTGACCGACAACGTCAACGCTGGACTGACGGCCAGCCCGGACAACACCGGCCCGTTCGCCGTCGGCATACACCTGGTCACCTGGAGCGCTACCGACAGCGCCGGCAACACCGGCACGGCCGTGCAGGCGATAAAAATTGCCGACAGCACAGCGCCGACCGTCACCATCACGGGCGCCAATCCGCTGCTGCTGACGGTGGGTGATGCCTATGATGATCCGGGTGCCACGGCCACCGACCTGGTCGATGGTGACCTGACCGCTGCCATCGTCACCGCGGGCACCGTGGATACCGGCGCACCAGGCAGCTACAGCGTGACCTACACAGCCACCGATGCGGCCGGCAACGCCGGCACGGCCACCCGTGTGGTGAACGTCAGCGATGTCGGTGCCCCGGTCATCACGCCGCCAGCCGACATCACCGTGGAAGCCACCGGCCCGACCACACCGGTTGACCTGGGCACGCCAACGGTGACCGACGATGTGGATACCGGCCTGACCGCCACTCCTGACAACAGCGGCCCGTTTGCGGTGGGCCTGCATCTCATCACCTGGACAGCCAGCGACAGTTCCGGCAACGTCGGCACGGCCACCCAAACCGTGACGGTTACTGATACGACGCCGCCCTCTATTGCGTTGATCGGCGCTGACCCCCTGATGCTGACGCTGGGCCAACCCCTGGATGACCCGGGCGCGACTGCGATGGACCTGGTGGACGGCGACCTGAGCGCCGGGATCTCCGTCGCCGGTACAGTCGACGTCAATATCGTGGGCGAATACACACTCACCTACAGCGCCACCGACGCCGCCGGCAATTCAGGTACCGCTGAGCGTGCCGTCATAGTGAGGGCCTTCACCGTGGGTGGCGCCGTCAACGGCCTGACCGGGACCGGCCTGGTGCTGCGAAACAATGGCGGTGACGACCTTTTCATCAATGCCGACGGTGGCTTCGTATTCATGACGCCCCTGGCCGATGGTGCGGGCTACGTGGTGACCATCGCCAGTCAGCCGGATGGCCAGGTCTGCAGTGTCAGCAACGGCAGCGGCACGGTGGCAGGTGCCGACGTCACCGATGTGCTGGTGTCCTGTGGAGCCGCGGCCACGGATCTGGCGGTCAGCATTACAGACAATCTTCAGGGGTTTGGTCCCGGCGATCCGCTGACCTATCAGATTGGCGTCGTCAATAACGGACCCATTGCAGTGGTCAACGCCACCGTTACCACCGCCGCCGCGTCAGCATTGCTGGACCTGACCTGGGAATGCCTGCCGGGCAGCGACTCGGCATGCACCGGGTCGGGTAGCGGCGATATCGACGACCTGGTGTCGATCCCCGTGGGTGGCTCGGTCAACTACGTCCTCACCGGCATCACGTCGGAGGATTTTGAGGGCGTGATCGAGACCACCGTGACCGTGACGCCGCCGCCACCCCTGGTCGATCTGGATCCGGCCAACAACAGCGCAACCGACCTGACCAGCCTGGACGGCTTATTCAGCAACGGTTTTGAGAGTCCGTTGATGCAGCTGAAGCGGTGGCTGGAAGCCATCGAGTAGCGCTTGTGAGGTATTCCGCGGCGGTATTGAAAACCCCGGGCCGAATGGCCGAGAACCCCAACCCGGAGGAGTGAATTGATGATTTCGATGGTGAGGACATTGGCAATCCCTTGCCTGCTTGCTGGATGTGTCGTGGCGCCCTTTGACAATCCCACCGATAACGGCCAGGGTCCTGTACTGAGCGTCCAGCGTGCCGGCTCCACCAGTTTTGTGGCTGCGTCGGATCCGACCATGGGGACGGGCGGGTATGGCTGCCCGCTGGGAAGCACCCAAATCCCGGCTTATGACGATTTTGCGATGATAGAGTCCGGCAGCCGTATCACGGTGGCAGCCTCCGACCCCGACGGAATCCGGAGCCTGTTGATCACATTGACCACCCTGTCCGGGCACAGCCCGCCTGAGGTCAGCGACATTCATGTCCTGGGTCTCGTCTGTGGCGTCGTGCAACCGGTCAACCTGCCCAATGGGCTTGGCAGTTTTCTCACGCAGATTCGGGTGGATTTTGAGGATCTCGATCCCGGGGTTAACCGTCAGACCAGAACTGTCGATTTTGAGGTGGAATTCGAAGAGCCTTTCCGAATCGTGACCACGGCCACGGATCCCAACGCCGACGCAACTACTCTCCCCAACCAGGGCGCGCCCGGCAGTCCGGCGAACATTTTGTTCGGCAATTTGACGGAATGCCTGAACTGATTCGCCCCGCCGACCGTCGCCGATCGAGACCTAACAGACCGCCACGGTGCAGTTGGTCAGAGCCTGCTCCCCAGTTACCTGCCCAGCTTGAGGAAGTAGTCGTAAATTTCCGGAACGTTGCCTTCCCCCATGCCGGCATCCATGGCGGCCTGGAGGTTGGCTGAGGTCCCCTCGGCAATCTGGGCGCGGGTTCCCATGTCCTCCATCATCTGCACGAAATAGCCGAGGTCCTTGTTGGCGTTGGCGATGGAGAAGCCCAGGTCGCTCACGCCGTCCACCGCGTAGTTCTTGCAGAAGTGCATGAATGGCGAATTGGACGGGCCGGTGGACATGATGTCGAACAGCAGCTGGCGGTCGATCCCGGCGCGCTCGGCCACGGCAAAGGCCTGGGACATTCCGCAGACCGTGGTCATGCCGAGGAAATTGTTGATCAGCTTGGTGGTATGGCCGGCCCCGAGTGCGCCCAGGTAGAACACGTTCTCGCCCAGTATATCGAGCACTGGCTTGACCTTGTCGAAGGTGTCCTGGTCGCCGGCGGCCATGATGTTGAGCAGCCCGTCCCTGGCGTGGGCCGGCGTGCGGCCCAGCGGCGCGTCCACCATGCCGGCGCCTTTGCTGGCAAGGTCTGCACCGATCTTGCGGGTGGAGGCCGGGATCGAGGTGCCGAAATCGATCAGCACTGATCCTTCCCTGATGCCGGACAGGATGCCGTTGTCGCCGTACACCAGCTTTTCAACCACGGCGGAAGTAGTAAGGCAGAGCATCACGACGTCGCTGGCCGCAGCCAGCTCGGCCGGTGTCGCAGCCTCGGTGGCGCCACGGGCGACCACCGCCGCAACTGCCTCCTTGTTCAGGTCCATCACAATCGGCTCAATGCCGTTCTTTTGCAGGCATTCAACCATGCTGCCACCCATGAGGCCGAGGCCTATGAATCCAATGACGGGTTTTGCCATGTTCTTCAACTCCTAAGGAATATCTCGTCTGAATCTCGCGCGGTCCTCGTTTCCGTGGACTTCATCGGATGTCCGAGTCCGGCAACCGGAAACATACCACAAGATCCGAGATTGGTCATAACTCTATTTAAACCATAATCAAACCAATTGGTAAACAAAAAGTTGGCTATTGGTTAGAATATTGGTTATATTACCTGTCAACCAAATTTTCATCACCTGATGGGGGACCGATATGACTACCCATGTATCTGCCGTGCGGGCTTTTTTTGCACGGGGTGTCCACTGCCTGATGTCCATTGCCGTCGCGGGCCTGGTTTCCACTGCAGTCAATGTTCCGGCTCATGCGCAGAGCCAGAGCGCACAGGATGACGATGACTTTGTCATTGAAGAGATCGTCGTGGTCGGCACCCGGCGAACCATTCAAAACTCCATCAACCTCAAGCGGGCTTCCACCGAGATTGTCGATGGACTGAACGCAGACGAGATAGGTGAGCTGCCGGCCTTGTCTATCGGTGAAGCGCTGGAATCCATTACCGCCGCCGCCACCCACCGCGAGAACGGCGGAGCCACGGAGGTCGCCATCCGCGGTATGGGCCCGTTCCTGGGCACCACGGTAGTCAACGGTCGCGAGTCCACCAACGGCAGCGGCAACCGGGCGGTTAACTTCAGCATTTTCCCCTCGGAAATGTTCAACAAGATTGCCGTCCACAAAACGCAGTCTGCGAGCTACATCGAGGGCGCCGTCAGTGGCCAGGTTCACCTGGATACCCGTCGGCCCATCGAGTACGGCGATCAAAGGGTGCAGTTCAGCCTGAAGGGTTCGGCGCATCCCGACGACAGGGACATCGCAGGCCAGGACGAGTTCGGCTACCGCGCCACCGCCAGCTACATCAATTCCTGGGACACCGACTATGGAACCTTTGGCATCTCTATTGGTGGACAGAAGCGCGAAGATTCAAATCCCGAGGCGGAAGCGACTCACACCACGGGTGGCGGGCGGCTCGAAGCCTGTGAACTGGAATCGTTCGATTCCAATGCCCAGCCGCGGGACACCTCCGGCCGCTGCGACGAAAACGGGAGCGACCCGGACCTGAGCAACGACCAGGTTGGTGATCTCATCGCATTGCGCCCGGAGTACAACAGCGTCGATGACATTCCGTTTGCCTATATCCCCCGCGATCGCACCTTCCGGCGCAACACCACCAACGACAATCGCGACGCCATTTTTGCGGCATTCCAATGGCAGCCCAACGACAATTGGGACATCATGCTGGATTTCCAGGCGTCCGAGCGCGATCAAAAGGAGCTGCGCCAGGACCTCCAGTTCGGCAGCACCCAGAACAACCTGACCAACCTGGTATCCGACCCTCGGACCGGGCTCATCCAGAGCTTCATCACGGACACGGACATTCGCTCCAACACCACCGACTTCACGCGGTTTGAAGAATACGAAGGCGGCGGTCTGAACATCACGTGGCAGGCCACCGATGCCCTGGAGATTTCATTCGATGCGGCTATTGCCGACACCAAGCGCACCGAGACCGATATCGAGGTGCGGATGGCTGCCACGGAAGTACTGGTGACCGATCCCGAAGACATTGGCAGCCGCGAAGAGTTTCTGGTCAGTTTCGACGTGAATGCGCCCGGCACCGACGGGCTGGCCCTGCCAACGGTACTTACCCAGGACAATGGTGACTCCATCGGAACCTTCGATATCACCGATCCCCGGTACTTCTCCGCTCGTGACCGTGCGCGGATCCGGGCCAGGGAGCAGATTCGTGAAAACACCATTGATGCCTACCGGCTGGATCTTTCCTGGGACAAGGAGGTTGGCCCCATCTACAACATGCAGGCGGGTGTCCGTTTTGCCACCCTCGAGTATCGTACCTTCGGCGGCAATCGCAGTCGCGCTGGCCTCAACCTGTTCGAGGACGAAGACTTTGACGGCGTCCCCAACGGCAGTTCCAGCACGGACGAAGCGCGAAACGTCGTGTTCAACGCGGCCAATAACTGCGGTCAGTCCAGCTTCCCGGAGCCTGGATTCCTGTCGGAGTCACTGGGCGGCAACAACCTGGTGACCGTTGCTGGCGGCACCGGTACCGGCACCGCCTGGGCAACTTTTGATCATGGCTGCCTGCTGGATGAACTGCTCGCCAACTACGGCGGCCGGTCGGCCATTCAACTGCAAAATGGCCTGGAAACCAGCAGCATCGACCTGACCGAAGACACCACGGCGCTCTACCTGCAGGCCAACTACGAATCCGAGATGTTCGGCAAGCCGGTTCGGGGTAACTTCGGCGTTCGCGTGGTTGAAACTGAAGTGGACTCCATCGGTCGCCGGCGAGAGCTTTCAGTGGTCGAAGGCATCGATCCCAATGACGGCTCGCCCGAGTTCTTCATCCTGGAAGCATCCGCTGATGCCCCGCTGGAAGAAGTGACCCAAAGCAACAGCTACACGGAGGTGCTGCCCAGCTTCACCTTTATCATGGATCTGAGTGACGACTGGGTACTGCGCGCCGGAGCGTTCAGAGGCATCTCCCGTCCGGATCCCCACTCCTACAGCAATGCTCGAAACATCGACACGTCCGACGGCACCGACCCGGGCACGGGTTTTGACAGCCTGGAAGAGGCGGTGGAAGGTATCCGGGCCAGCGGCAACCCGCAGCTTGAGCCACTGCCGTCCATCAACCTGGACCTGGCCGTGGAATGGTATGCCAACCAGGACACACTGCTGGCTGCCGGCGTCTACTGGAAGGAATTTCAGGGTGGCTTTGAGAACGCCTTCCAGCGGGAAGACTTCCTGATCGATGGCAACGTGGTTTCCGGCTTCGTCAGAACCACCCAGGTTTCCGATGAAAAGAGTGAGCTCAAGGGATTCGAACTCTCTGCCACCCATTCTTTCGGTTACCTGCCCGGTTTCTGGGGCGGCTTCGGCGCCACGCTGAGCTACAACTACGCCGATTCGGATTTCGAGTTCGAAGATGGCAACGGCGGTGACGGTGTCGCTTTTGATTCCCAGGGAAATCCCTCCCAGCTGATAGGGATCCTGGACCCCGCGGGATTGTGGGGCCTGTCCAGGCACACCGCTGCAACGCGGCTGTACTGGCAGAATGATCGCTTCAACGTGCAGGCGATTTACAAGACCCGTTCCGAGTATTTCCAGGGCTACGGCCGCGATACCACGGCACGGGTTCGTTACGTGGATGATTACGACACGCTGGATCTCCGGTTCAGCTACGATGTGACCGACAACATCACGGCGTCCCTGGAAGGCATCAACGTGCTCAGTGAACCGCGCGTGGACTTCCGCGCCATTCCGGGCGAAGTGGTCCAAACCCTGGAATACGGCCCCCGGGTCTTCCTCGGACTGAGAGCCAAGTTCTAGGCCTGATACTCTATCCCAACCATGGGTTTCGCCCGGCGATGACGCCGGGCGGCCCTTAGTGAAAGCAA
The DNA here is from genome assembly GCA_030065125.1 of Lysobacterales bacterium. GTDB lineage: Bacteria > Pseudomonadota > Gammaproteobacteria > Xanthomonadales > SZUA-38 > JASJDM01. Next base: position 30,775 of record JASJDM010000067.1, read on the forward strand.
CGTGAGGCAATCAACCGTGAACTGGAACCGCCTGATCTTTGCCCTGGCATTATCGGTAAGCTGCATTGTGCAGGCTGCCGAAATCAAGGTCGCTTCGCAGGAGGAGTACCAGGCGGCGTTACTGAACCTGGAGCCAGGCGACACCATGGTTCTGGCCAACGGCGAGTGGCGGGATTTTGAAATCCGGTTTACCGGCGTTGGAACCCCGGATCAGCCCATTACGCTTCGGGCGGAAACAAAGGGCCAGGTTGTGATCAGCGGCGAGTCGAATCTGCGGCTTTCTGGGGAACACCTGCTGGTCACGGGGCTGGTGTTTCGCAACGGGCATACCCCGACCAACGAGGTCATCGCTTTTCGGATCAGCAATGACGAACTGGCCAACCACTCCCGGGTGACCGAAGTGGTGATCGATCACTACAACAACCCGGAGCGCTTCGAACGGGATTACTGGGTCATCATGTACGGGCGTCACAACCGCTTCGATCACAATTACCTGGTGGGCAAAAGCAATGCCGGGGTCACCATGGCGGTGCGTTTGAACTCACCGGAGAGCCAGGAGAATTACCACCGCATCGACCACAACTACTTTGGTCATCGTCCCATCCTTGGCTCCAACGGTGGGGAGACGCTGCGGATCGGCACCAGCAAATATTCCCTGACGGTGTCCGGCACCACGGTGGAGAACAATTTCTTCGAGCGCTGCAACGGCGAGGTGGAAATTATTTCCAGCAAGTCGGGCAGTAACGTTTTCAGGGGCAACGTATTCCTGGAGTCCCGCGGTACTCTGACCCTGCGGCACGGCAACGACAACCTGATCGAGAACAATATTTTTCTTGGTAACAGCAAAGGCCACACCGGTGGGATCCGGGTGATCAACAAGCGCCAAACCGTGCGCAACAATTATCTCTCGGGCCTGACCGGGCATCGCTTTGGCGGCGGGCTGGTGATCATGAACGGCGTTCCGGATTCGCCCATCAACCGGTACCACCAGGTGGAAGATTCCCGGGTCGAAAACAACACCATTATCGACGTCCACCATATTGAACTGGCCGCAGGCAGCGACCAGGAGCGGTCGGCGGTCCCGGTGCGAACGACATTTTCGGGCAATCTCATCGTGAATACCGAGAAGCGGGACTCCATTGCCGTGCACGACGACATCAGCGGCATCGCCTTCAGCGGAAATATCGCAGACGGCGTTGCGAAACTCCCGTCGGACAGCGGGTTTGAACAGCGAGGCGTCAAGCTCGCCCAGGCAGACAACGGACTGCTTCATCCTGAAGCTTCATCGCTGGCCAGCGTGGGTGTAGCCAGAGATCTTAAGGTGCTGCAGCGCAGCGACACCGGGCCGAGCTGGTATCCAAAGCCAGACTATTCAGAGGTATTCGATTCCGGCAACGTACTCCAAGTGCCACCCGGCCAGGACACCCTGACCGAGGCTCTTGAAAAGGCCGGGGCCGGTGATGTGCTGCAGCTGCAAGGCGGCGACTACACCGTCAGCAAGCTGCTGGTCACCGACCGGGCGATCACCGTGCGTGGGCCTGCCGAAGGCCCACCGCCGACCATTCAGTTCGAACGCACGACGCTGTTCGAACTGGCCGACGGCGGCAGCCTCAAGCTGGAGCGCCTGGCTATTGACGGGACGCTTGCCCCCGACGCCTACGGCAACTCGGTGGTTCGCACCAGCCGTTATTCCATGCTGAGTAACTACCAGTTGGTTGTTTCCGGGGTCGATGTGACCAATCTCAACACCAACCATTCCTTCAACTTCCTCAAGGTGTCAAAGCACACCTTTGCGCGAAGCATCGAAATCTCCAACTCCAGTTTTTCCGACGTCTCGGGGCACGTCATCGCGCTGGACCGGGAAATCGACGACCTGGGCATCTACAACGCTGAGTACATCAATGTGCTGAACTCCAGCTTCACCAACATCGGTGGTGCCGCGGTCAATATCTACCGTGGAGGCACCGACGAGAGCACGTTCGGCCCCCAGGTGGTACTGAAAGGCAGCCGGCTGGAAAACGTCGGTGCCAACAAGCGCAACAAGACCCGGTCATCGGTGTTTCTGCTGGGCGTTCAGCGCACCCGTATCGACGACAACGAATTCATCGACAGCAAGCCTGTAAAGGTGGTCCACACCGTGGGCGATCCGGTGACGAAGATCGGGAGTAATCGCCTGGAATCAACACCCTCGGCCTCCGTGGTGGATATCTCGGAGTACCTCCGATGACCTCGCAAAGTCTGGAGCGCAAGGTCCCCAGTGCCAGCAGTGCCTGCTTTCTCCCGGGCAAGGACATACCTGCCGAGCGTGTCGGTGAGGGCGTGCTGCGGCAGGTCATGGGGTACGACCCATCCATTCTCCTGGCCAGGGTGTTATTTGAGGCGGGCGGTGTGGGCGAGATTCACGATCACCCTCACTCCCAGGTGACTTATGTCGAGAGTGGTGAGTTTGAGGTTTACATCGGTGGGGAAACCCGGCTGTTAAGCGCGGGAGACGGGTTCTACATTCCGCCCAACACCAGTCATGGCGCAGTCTGCAAAAAGGCAGGAGCGCTGATCGACGTTTTCAGTCCGGTCAGGGAAGACTTTCTCGACAAGGGTGTCGAAGCCAGTCCTGCCGGCCGTGAGTGACAAGGGAAAAGATCATGAGTCTTGAAAACAAGATTGCCATCGTTACCGGAGGGTCCCGTGACATCGGCCGGGCCGTATCCGAGGGGCTTGCTGCCCAGGGGGCAAGAGTTGTCGTCAACTACTTCAACAATGCGTCCGAGGGCGAAGCCACCGTCGCCGCAATCAAAAGTGCGGGTGGAGAGGCCATCGCTGTTCGGGGCGACATGACCCGGCAGGCTGACGTCGACAACCTGGTTGCCGAGACGCGACAGCGCTTTGGCGACACCATAGATGTCCTGGTCAATGTCGCAGGCGGGCTGGTCGCTCGCAAGACGCTGGCTGAAATGGACGAGGAATTTTTTGAGTACGTCATGAAGCTGAACGTGACCAGCACCTTCCTGACAGTGAAAGCCGTTGTCCCCCACATGGGGCCCGGCGGAACCATCGTCAATTTTTCCTCCCAGGCAGGACGCGACGGCGGCGGGCCTGGAGCCATTGCCTACGCAGCTTCCAAGGGAGCCGTGATGACGTTGACCCGCGGCCTGGCCAAGGAGCTGGGCCCATCGAACATTCGGGTGAACTGCGTTTGTCCCGGGATGATCAGCACGACATTCCACGATACGTTCACCAAGGACGAGGTGCGGGCCAATGTGGCCGCCGCCACGCCCCTGCGAAGGGAAGGGCAGGCCAAAGAGGTGGCGGACCTCGTTGTATTCCTGGCTTCGGAAAACTCCGGCTTCATGACCGGCGTCAATGTCGATATCAATGGCGGAATGGTGGTGTCCTGATATGGAAGCGTTGCTGCAGAAAACAGGCGTCGTTGCAGTTGTAGTCATCGACGATGCCGAAAAAGCCGTTCCGGTAGCCCGGGCCCTGTGCGCCGGCGGTGTGCCCGCTATCGAGGTCACCTTGCGCACCGCCGCCGGTCTGGATGCCATTGCGCGGATTGCCGAGCATGTTCCCGAGGCCAGCATTGGCGCGGGCACGGTCCTTAGCGGCGAGCAGGTAAACCAGGCCATAGACGCGGGATCGCAGTTCATTGTCTCACCGGGCTGTCAGCCGCAGGTCGTGGAGCAGGCCCAGGCAGCCAATTGCCCGGTTTATCCCGGGGTCGCGACGGCCACCGAGGCCCAGGCCGCCTGGAACATGGGGCTGCGGATCCTGAAGTTTTTCCCGGGCGGGCTGGCCGGGGGGATACCCATGCTGAAGGCGCTGGGGTCCGTTTTCCGGGACGTTAAGTTCATGCCGACCGGTGGTGTGAATGCGGCCAACCTGGGTGAATATCTGGCCCAGCCTTCCGTGATTGCCTGTGGCGGAAGCTGGCTGACGCCGGCCAGTGCCATTGCGAGCGGCGATTATCAAACCATTACCGATCTGGCGGCCGAAGCCGTCGGGATTGCACAGCAAACCAGAAATCAGGATTAAACATGGCAGATTTCCTTAGCGTTGGCGAAATCATGCTGCGTCTGAAAACGACCGGGCATGAGCGCTTCTTCCAGTCACCGCATTTCGAGGCCACCTTCGGCGGCGGTGAAGCAAACGTGGCGGTGGCCCTGTCCAACTACGGCCTTAACAGCAGCTTCGTATCGGCCTTGCCCGCCAACCCCATTGGTGAAGCGGCCATTCGAGAGTTACGGAGCTTCGCCGTGGACACGCGCCACGTGCAGCGCAGCGGCGACCGTGTGGGTATCTATTTCCTGGAGTCCGGCGCCAACCAGCGGCCCTCCAACGTGGTGTATGACCGTGCCAATTCCTCCATTGCCCTGGCCGATCCGGCCAGCTTCGACTGGCCGCCGATTCTGGACGGCGCCCGCTGGATGCACATCACCGGCATCACCCCGGCCCTGAGCGAGTCAGCGGCCCAGTTGAGCATGGACGCGGTCCAGGCCGCCCAGAACAGCGGCGTGACGGTGTCGTGTGATTTCAACTTTCGCGGCAAACTCTGGAAGTACGGCAAGACGGCCCCGGAGGTGATGACCGAACTGGTCAAGTACGTGGACGTGGGCATTGCCAACGAAGAGGACTGCCAGAAATCCCTGGGCATCAGCGTAGAGGATGTCCACGTGGAAAGCGGGGAACTGGATACCGACAAGTACAGCAAGCTCACCGAGAAGGTGATGGCGGCGTTCCCCAACCTGTCCACCCTGGCCGTGACCCTGCGGGAGTCGCGCAGCGCCGACCGTAACGGCTGGTCGGCCTGCCTGCGTGACGAGTCGGGTTTTCGCGTTTCCAGAAAATACGAGATCACCGATATCGTGGACCGGGTCGGCGGCGGCGATAGTTTTGCGTCAGCGCTGATTTACGGTCTCAACGCCTACGAAGACAGGCAACAGTCCTTGGAGTTCGCCGTGGCGGCCAGCTGCCTGAAGCACTCCATACTCGGGGATTTCAACCGGGTTACGGTGCCGGAAGTCGAAAAGCTGATGGGTGGGGATGCCTCGGGACGCGTGCAGCGCTAATGCCCATAGCCGCAAACATAAGTTGTTGCTTCGACCGGGCGGAGCGAGAACAGGGAAGTGTGGCGTCGCGCTGAAGCGTCGAGACGCGTGCAGCGCTAATGCAGAAGTTCTGGCAAGCGTGGAGTCGCGCTGAAGCGTCGAGACGCGTGCAGCGCTAATGCCAGGAGCCGCAGTTTGAACGTATTGCGTCAACAAGGCGGGACGAGATCAGGGAAGACTGGCGTCGCGCTGAAGCGTCGAGACGTGTGCAGCGATAGTACCGAAGGTCTAACGAGGATAGCTTCACGCTGGCACGTGGTGGAGAGTCCCAACGAGCCCCGGCGGCTTATGACCAACTCGGATTATTGGTATTACCAATTTCGCGAACAATTGATAAACTACGGGGACACAACAGGTTTTGCGCGGAATCACGGTTGACGAGGAGTAGATGATGGCTGGTGAACGACTGTACAAAGCGATCGTTGACCAGATCATTGCGTCCATTGATTCCGGCGAATTCCCGGTAGGCGGAAGGCTGCCGCCTGAACGGGAACTGGCGGAACGCTTTAACGTCAGCCGGCCCACCATTCGCGAAGCGGTTATTGCGTTGGAAGCCCTCGAAAGGGTGGAAGTCAAAACCGGTTCCGGCATCTATGTGCTCGAGTCGTCCCAGGGGTTGAACGGAATCGACTCATCAATCAGTCCCTTTGAGCTGACCGAAGCTCGAGCGATGATCGAAGGCGAGGCCGCCGCTCTAGCCGCGGTGATGATCACCAATGAACAGCTCGCTGAACTGGAGCAGGCGCTCCAGGACATGGCCGACGCGAGACCATCCGTTTATGAGAACGCGGACAAGAAATTCCACCACGTGATTTCCCGTGCCACCGGCAACAAGATGCTCGAGGGCATCATCGACAAGCTCTGGTACGTGCGTGATACCTCACCCAGGGTCCATCGCGCCTACCAGGCGATTTGTGAGACCGACACCTCCCGGGTGTCCGAGCACCAGGACATTTTCGAGGCACTGAAAAACCGGGACGCCAAGGCAGCGCGAACCGCCATGCACCAGCACTTCTCTCGCATTATCAACAACCTGATTGCTGCGGAAGAGAAGGAACAGGTTGAAGCCATTCAACGGAAAATGGTCGAAAGCCGCGAGCGCTTTTCTCTCACCCACCTGGTGACTTCAGAGTAAGTCCCTGGCCGTCCCGGTTTCCGGGTGCGGGCAACTGTCACTTCAGCAAGCTCGGCAACCACAGCGACAGCTCGGGAATGTAGATCACCGCCATCAGCGCTACAACAAGCGCGCCGTAAAACGGCCACATGGTGCGCACGGTTTTCTCGATTGGGATCTTGCCGATGGCACACCCGACGAACAGCACCGATCCAACCGGAGGCGTCACCAGGCCAATACCCAGGTTCAACAGCAGCATGGTGCCGAACTGCACCGGATCCATGCCCAGCTCGGTGGCCATGGGCAGGAATATGGGCGTGGTGATGATGATCAGTGGCGCCATGTCCATGAAGGTGCCAAGCACCAGCAGCACCAGGTTGATCAGCAGCAGCAGCAGAATCGGATTCTCGGTAATGCCGCGCAACAGGTCTGCCAGATGTACCGGTGCCTGCAGCAGGGCCAGCAACCATCCGAAGGCGCCGGCAGCGCCGATCACGATCATGACCATGGCAGTGGTCCTGACGGATGCAGTTGTCGCTGCAATAAAGCGTTCCCAGGTCAGGGAGCGGTAGACAAACAGCGCCACCAGGATCGTGTAGACCACCGCGATGCCCGCAGATTCTGTCGGTGTGAACACTCCGGACAAAACACCGACCACGATAATGGCGGCTGCCATGAGCCCGGGAATGGCCGAGGCGAAGGCCACTACGAAGGCGCGCCAGCCGGGAAAGGCGCCCTGGGGATAATTGCGTTTCACAGCCACGACATAAGCGGCCACCATCAGCAGCAGCCCGGTCAACACGCCGGGAATGATGCCCGCCAGGAACAGGTCCGCCAGGGAGATGCTGACGCCAGCGGCTGCAGCGTAGATGATCATGTTGTGCGAAGGCGGTATCAGCAGGCCGGTGATGGCCGAGGTCGTCGAGACGTTGACCACGTAGTCAGCGTCGTAGCCCTTTTCCCGCATCATGGGGCCAAGGGTTGAGCCGATGGCCGACACGCTGGCGATGGCGGATCCGGATACGGCTCCAAACATCATCGATGCCCCGACGTCCACCTGGCCCAGACCGCCCCGGGTTCGCCCCAGCGCGGCGTCAGCCACGCGGATGAGCCGTTCCGCAATGCCGGCGCGGTGCATCAGGTCTCCTGCGAATACAAAGAACGGAATGGCCATCAGGGCAAAAATATTCATGCTGGCGGCCATACGCTGGAATCCGACAATCAGCGGGATGTCGAGCAGGTAGAAGGTCACCATGGACGCCACGCCCAGCGCGAATGCGACGGGTACGCCGATCACCAGCAGTACCAGCAGAACGCTGATCAATACAATCAGTTCCATAGTTTGGGTACCTCGGTCGAGCGCAGCTCGGCGATGAGTTGCTCAACGGCGAATCCGGTCATCAGGACGCCGGACAGGGCGATGGGAATGTAGGCATACCCGCGCGAGAGGCCCAGTGTCGGAATGACGTGCTGCCAGGTTTCCTGGGCCAGCTGGACCCCAAAAATCGCCATGGATATGCCGAATGCCACCACCACCAGGTGCGCCAGTATCAGCACGGGGTGACGAACTTTCGGCGGCATTTTGTCTGCAAATATGGCGATGCGAATGTGAAAACCTTCGCGAACACCGGCGGCAGCAGCGATGAACACGTACCAGATCATCAACAGCAACGCGGCCTGTTCCGCCCAGGCCGGGCTGTTATTCAGGACATACCGGGCGAATACCTGCATGGCGATGATTGCCGTCATGATCAGCAAACCGATACCGGCAAACCACTTGGCAAACAGACTCACTTTGCTGCTCGCCCTACTCAGCACATTACTCACTGGCATCTCCCAGGTTTTCGCCTAATTCCACGATCTCGTCGACCAGTGCCTGCATCTCGGGCGTGGTGACGAATCGATCCCACACCGGCAGCATCTTTTCGGCAAACGCGGCATGGTCCACGTCTTCCACCACCTGGACCCCGCCATCCAGCACACGCTGTCGGGAAACACCAACCCGCGCGTCCCAGAGCTCCCGCATGATCGGGACCGAATCTGAACAGGCATTCTGCAGAAAGTCCTGCTCTTCCGCCGTCATGCGATCCCAGCTGCGTCGAGACGCCACCAGCACCTCGGGCGCCATGACGTGGCGGGTCAGACTGTAGTGTCCGGCCGCTTCGAAGTGCCGGGTGGTTTCGTAGGATGGATAGTTGTTTTCTGCTCCATCGACTACGCCCTGGACCAGCGACTGGTACACCTCGCCGAAGGGAATGGGTGTCGGATTCGCGCCCAGGGCCTGCATCATGGCGACGTAGATGTCCGAGTTCTGAACACGGATTTTCATGCCGGCGATATCCGCCGGTGTGTGGATGGGGCGCTTGGTGTTGTAGAAGGAGCGGGCACCGGAATCGTAGTAGCACATGCCTCTCAGGCCATGGGGCATCATGGCGTCGAGAATCTTGCGGCCCACGGGTCCGTCGAACGCCGCCCGGGAATGGGCTATGGACTGAAACAGGAACGGCAGCGCCAGCACAATGGTCTCGGGCACGATGGAGTTGATGGGCGCCAGGTTGACGCGGGTCAGGTCCAACCCGCCGAACACGGCGATTTCCAGGGTGTCCTTTTCCGCTCCCATCTGGCCGCCCGGGTAGACGCGAACGCGCATCTCACCCCCGGTCCGCTCATTGAGCATCCGGTCAATGGCGTGCAGCCCCTGGGTCGTGGGGTAGTCATCGGGCTGTGAATCGGCGGCGAACAGGGGCCGCGAACCCCTGCGGTCGCCACAGGCGGTTAGCAGCAGGGGAGCGAGTAGAAAGTGACGGCGGCTGATCATCGGGCCATCCATCCTCCGTCCACGGGCAGCAATGTGCCATGCACGTAATCCGACGCGGCCGATGCAAGGAAAACGGCGGCCCCGCCCAGGTCTTTGGGATCACCCCAGCGCCCGGCCGGAATCCGTTCGAGAATCTGGCGGTTGCGCACTTCGTCGGCTTGCAGCGCGGCGGTGTTGTTGGTGGCGAAGTATCCCGGCACGATGGCGTTGACGTTGATGCCGTGGGCTGCCCACTCGTTGGCCAGCAGCCGGGTCAGCCCGGCGAGGCCGCTCTTGCTTGCGGTGTATGAAGCCACCCGGATGCCGCCCTGCAGCGACAGCAGGGAGGCTACGTTGATGATCTTGCCGCTGCGATTGGCACCCACCATGGACCTGGCCGCGGCCTGGGCCAGGAAAAACGGAACCTTCAGGTTGGTTGCCATCACGTCGTCCCAGTCAGCCTCGCTGAAATCCAGTGCCTCCTCGCGGCGAATGATGCCTGCGTTATTGACCAGGATGTCGATCGGGCCCAGGGCATCTTCGGCCTGCTGCACGACCCCAGTCGCCACGTCGGCGCTGCTGAGATCCGCCATGACCACGGCTGTCTTACCGCCTGCATCCTGGATCAAGGCTTCGGTTTCGTCCGGAGGCGACCGCCCCACCAGTGCGACAGTTGCACCGGCACCGGCCAGGGCAACGGCCATGGCCTGGCCAAGTCCGGTGTTTGCGCCCGTGACCACGGCGACCTTTCCATCAAGACTGAACATTTGGGCACTCATGTCGCTTACTTGAGCTGACAGATATCGAGTACGTTCATGTCGGTGTAGTCGAGGTTTTCACCCCCCATGGCCCAGATGAACGAGTAGTTGGAATTGCCACTGCCCATGTGGATGGACCACGGCGGCGAGATCACCGCCTCGGAATCGCTGACCACGATATGGCGCATGGCGTCGGGCTCACCCATGAAATGAAACACCTTCTCTTCCTCACCCAGTTCGAAGTAGAAGTAGATCTCAGATCTCCGGTCGTGCAGGTGCGGCGGCATGGTATTCCACACACTGCCGGGATTGAGAATGGTCAGGCCCAGCAGCAGCTGCGCCGAGCGGCAGGTCTCGGGCACGATGTACTTGTAGATGGTGCGGTCGTTGGAGGTCTCCAGTGAGCCGAGCTTCACGGGAACGGCATCATCAATAGAAATTTTCACCAGGTCGAACCGCGCGTGGGCTGGCGTTGAAGCCAGGTAGTAGCGCGCCGGTTCGTCCTGGCTGTCACTCTCGAAGGAAACCGCTTTGGATCCCATGGGGATATACAGGCCGTCGCGAGGTTCCATTTCGAAGGCCTCACCGTCGACGGTCACTTTTCCGCTGCCGCCACCGACGTTGACCACGCCCAGTTCGCGTCGTTCAAGAAATGGCGCTCCCGCGACCGGCTCGGTCTGGTCGGGCAGGGCTACGGTACCCGAAACCGGTGCGGCGCCACCGACCACCATGCGTTCATTATGCGAATAGTTCAGGTTGATCTGGTCAGCAACGAACATACCGGTGACCAGATAACGGTCACGCAGGGCTTCATTGCTGACGCCTTCCATCATGTCGGGGTGGGTTGCCTGGTAGGTTTTTGAGTACATCAGTCTGCTCTCTTAAGCTTGAATTGCCGTCATTTTGGTCTGCGGGTTGAATCCCGTTCGATAAGACGAGGCGTTGTCTGGTTCGGTCCCCCCGGGGCGCCATCGTCGTCAAACTCGAACAGGCGCTCCGCCGCCAGCCTGCCAATCTCCCGGGCTGGCGTGCGTGCCGTGGTGAGCCGTGGCCAGACCCGGGTGGCCGTCTCGAAATCGTCGAAACCGACCACTGACAGGGCATCCGGTGGGGTTTGTCCAGCCACGTGCAAAGCCTGTAATACGCCAGCAGCCATTTCATCGTTGGAGGCGAACACGGCTGTTGGCGGCGGGTCGAGGTCAAGAATCTGTGCGCCCAGGGCCAGACCGGATTCAAACGTGTAGTCCCCCTGCAGGACATACTCCGGAGGCACCGTGAGGCCAAACTCAGCAAGGCCTTCTTCGAAGCCGGCACGCCGCTCCTTGGATGACCTGAAACTGCGCCGTCCAGCAATCAGCGCAATCCGGGTATGGCCAAGTTTGGCCAGGTGGTGGGCGGCTTCTCGACCGCCTACCCGATCATTGGTGATGATCATGCGCCGTTCCATATCCAGGGCGATGGAAGCCACGCGAATATAGGGAACGCCAATTTCCCGCAGAACCTCGGCCAGCCGCTCGTCCTCGGATACGGAAGGCGTGAGGATGACACCCCAGAGCTTGGACACCTCGATGAATTTTCGGGCATCTTCAATAAAGGTGTCACTCTTGCGGTCGCAGGGATGCATGACCAGTTCGTACCCGGTCTTGCGAAGAACGTCCAGGATGCCGAGCTGGATCTTGACGATGTACTGCGGCGTGGGATTGTCGTAAATCATGCCCACCAGGTAGGAACGTCGAAACGCCAGGCCGCGGGCCTGTGGGTCCGGCCGGTACCCGATGGCCTTGATCAGTCCATTGATGCCCTTGCGCGTCGCTTCGTTGACCAGCGGCGAATCGTTGATGACCCGGGAGACGGTTTTCTTGGAAACACCCGCCAGTCTGGCGACATCGTTGATGGTGGGCTTGCGACCGTCCTTGTTATTCTCCGCCCACGTCCGGGCAGCTGCTGCGAAATCAATCTCGGATTTCTTGCTGTGTCGTCCCACCGGTCGCTCCAGGTCAGGCGTTTGCCGATGCGCCATGCTGTTGCCTGGGCAGCATGGCGTCAAACGCCACGTCGAATGCACCCAGTGGACCGAAATCAACAGTGGAATTCGATTCGACCGTCACGTCGTGAATACCGGTCACCGCGCCGCAGGACACATACATACCCTCGGTGAGTCTGAGCTTGCGAGACGCGCACAAATTGACCAGGAATCGCAGCGCCTGCAACAGTCCACCGTGTATGGCAGCGGCGGTTGCTTCTCCGACGACCACGCCGTCGACGATGACAGTCGCCGTCAACGAATCGAGGGGCACGGCACTCCAGTTCGGCACGCTGGGCCCAACGAGGAGCCCCTCGTTGTTGCCGAAATCCGATACCACGCAGCACGGTCCCAGCCGGTTTATGTCAGCCATGGGACTGCTGGCAATTTCAGCTCCCACGTGCAACGCAGCAACTCGCTCGATCAACTCCGCATCAGAGTATTCTCGCTTGATGGGTTCTATGATCTCGCCAATCTGGAAAATGAACTCTGCCTCGACCGCAGCGAAGCCACCGTGGTAGATGGGCATCGTTCTGCTGGAGCCCGGGTTGATTTCGAATACGGAAGATCTGAATATCGGTCCGGACAGGCGTTCGGCGGCGAGGGGAGTTCGGTATTCCTCCGGCACCATTCCCACTTTCCAGCCCACAATGTCGTCCGGCCAGCGTGCGATAGAGGCGGTCTGGATCGCGTAGGCGTCTACCAGCGTCTCCGGAAGCCTGCCGGGGAATCCTGCCAGTGCTTTAGCGTTCGCGCGTGCGGC
>JASJDM010000068.1 GCA_030065125.1 Lysobacterales bacterium
GACAGAGTAAAGCCGGCTTTACTCTGTCCCTTTACTCTGACCCCACTCTTACTCCCTGTTCCGACCAATTCCCAGCAGCCGAACCCAGCCCAGCAGTTCGGCCACCATGGCCAGTACCAGGATGGCGACGGCGCCAACGGCCATGCCTGTGAGATACAGCGCGCCGGCCACCAGCAACAGGAATAATCCGAAGAGTCGTGACTTCATGGGGAACAAGACTAAAACAAGTCGTCCGCCGCCGACACCCCGGTAAGTCATACCCAAAGTATCGTTCAGGCGTTGCGAAAATCCGCCAGATCCGCCCCGTGCCTGAAGTCACGGGCAGCAGAATTTGCCTTTGATTTGTATATTTATCAGTGCGTTAAAGTAACTTTCTGCGAATAATTGCAGCCTTGCACGGCCTCCCGCTCCGAGTCTGCCCGTGACCACCCGTCAATTTTGGCAATGCATGAACTGGCCAGTCCGCATACTTTTCTACTAATTCTTTCGTAGATGTACGGGAATTCATGCTGACCCGGGCCACCCGCCTCAGGACGAGACGAGGCCCAACACACAGGAGCAACAGAATGCACTCCAATCGAAAGTCCCCGGAGTCACCGTCCAAGGTGGCCCTGCTGAAGCTGCGCAAGCCTCTGGCCCTGGCCATCGGGCTGGCCCTGATGACCCCCGCGGCGTGGTCCCAGAGTGACAGCGAAGAGCCGGCAGAGCTGGATTCGGTCACCATCACCGGATCACGCATCGCACGCACCGATATCGAAGGCGCCCAGCCGGTGATCTCCATCACCGCCGCGGACATCGAGCGGGAAGGCTTCACCACGGTGTTTGAAGCCCTGAACTCACAAACCGTTTTCACCGGATCGATCCAGGACGACCAGTTTGCCGGTGGCTTCACCCAGGCCGCCAACACCCTTGACCTGCGCTCACTGGGCCCCGGCCGTACGCTGATTCTGCTGAATGGTCGCCGGGCCACGGATTACCCGCTGGCGTTCAACGGCCAGAGCAACGTGGTCAACCTGGCTGCCATTCCCGTTGCCATGGTCCAGCGGATTGAAATCCTGTCCAGCGGCGCCTCGGCCATTTACGGCTCGGACGCAGTGTCCGGGGTGGTCAACATCATCCTGAAAGACCGGGTGGAAGAGACCTACACCACCCTGCGCGTGGGCGACACCGACGAAGGCGGCGGTGAGTCGGTCCGTTTCGGCGCCGTGGGCGGCGTCAATCCCGGCAACCTGAGCGTGGTCTGGGGGTTCGAGTACTTCGACCGGGATCCCATCTGGGGCTTCGAGCGCGACTTCCAGGACTCCCGCAATGACAACCCCACCACCTCTGGACTTCCGCTGATCCAGGACCCCGTCAACGGCGTGACCAACGCCCGCATGTTCCTGTCCCTGGACCCGTTCGACCAGGATGGCGACGGTTTCACCTATATCGACCCGGGTGCCGCGGCCTGCGGGCCGCTGTCGGGACTGGAGCGAAGCTCCATTGAGTACTCTTTCCGCGCGGGCCGCGGCTTCTACTGCGGCTCAGCCGCTGACGTGGCCTCCCAAACCATCCGCAACGCCAAGGAAAGCTACTCTCTGTACACCAATCTCAACTACGAGATGGACAACGGCATGAGCCTGTTCGGCAGCGTCATCGCCACCAACACCGAGACCAAGTTCAACGTGGGCAACCTGTTCTGGCAGTACGACCCCAATGGCCCCCTGGGCGGCGGCTTCTTCATCAACTCGGCTGAGCCCGATGTATTCGGCATCGGCGGACGGGTGGACCTGTGGCAGCGCATATTCTCGGTGGAGGAAATGGGCAGCGGCGACATCGATGACCTGGGCGGCGGCACCAATCACTTCGACGAAGACCTGATTGACGTCACCGTAGGCGCCCGGGGCCAGTTCGCCGACCGCTACGACTGGGAAGTGAGCTACAGCCACAGCGAATACGACCTGGACCGCAAGCGGCGCCTGCTGCTGGCCGACGTGGGTGACGCGTTTTTCCTGGGTGACGCCACCGGCACCAACGATATCTTCGGAGACGGCAACCCCTTCGAGATCTTCAATGCCTCCCTGGACCGGCTTTACCAGCCGCTGACCGTGGCCGAGTTCAACTCCATTTCGGCCATTGACACCACCACGGCAGATACATCCAATCAGACGGTTCAGGCCGTGCTGTCCGGCGACCTGATGGACGGTTGGGCCGGCCCCATCGAATTTGCCGCGGTGGCCGAATGGGGCACCCAGGATTACGACATCAACATCGATCCCGGACTGGTTAACGGCAAGTTCCTGTTTTTCACCGGCACCGGCGGTGAAGGCGACCGCGACCGCCTGGCCCTGGGCGGCGAGCTGCGGGTGCCCCTGCTGGAGACCCTGTCGGCCAGCCTGGCGGCCCGCTACGACAAGTACGACGACATCACCGATGTGGATGATGCATTCACCTACAACCTGGGCCTGGAGTACCGGCCACTGGACAGCCTGCTGGTGCGTGGCAGTTTTGCCACCAGCTTCCGGGCCCCGGACATGCATTTCGTGTTTGCCGATGCATCAGGCTTCTTCCAGTCGCCCCAGGATGAGTACCTGTCGCGCCGCTGCCAGGGAGAACTGCCGGTGGGCGGCAATACCGCGCCCCTGCCCGGTGAAGATCCCAATGACGCGGACGGTCCGGCTATCGACGCCAGCAACCCGGCGCCCGCCAACTGCCAGGAAATCTACTCGGTGGCGGGCTTCCGCCAGGGCAATCCCGGACTGGCCGAGGAGGAAGGGGAATCCTTCACCGTGGGCCTGGTGTGGGAACCCACCGACGGTTTGGGTCTCACCCTGGACTACTACAGCATCCAGCTGGATGACGTGGTCAGTGACCGCAGCGTGACCAACCTGCTGGAACTGGAAGCGGACTGCCGCTTCGGCACCGGCGAAGATCCCGGTTCGGCCCGCTGCCAGGACGTATTCGGCAGGATCACGCGATTTGCCGCGGACAGCCCGGACCAGACCAACCGGGCCCGGGTGGATACCGTGGTCACCGGCCCCATCAACCAGTCGTTCCTGGAAACCAACGGCATCGACGCCACCCTGGACTACACCCTGCCGACGGATAACCTGGGCATGTTCCGCTTCAACCTGGGCTACACCCACGTGCTGGAATATGAGTTCCGGGAGTTCGATGGCGATCCGCTGCAGAACTTCCGCGACGACCCGCGGGTGAATGATTTCCGCAGCCGCGCCCGGGGCAGCGTGGGCTGGGACTACAAGAAATTCAGCACCACGCTGTTTTTCCTGAGAACCGGCTCCATCCCCCAGGATGACCAGCAGGACCGCTGCTGCGAGCGGGACACCTACAACCTGACCGCTTCCTACGACGTGACCGACCAGCTCACCGTCGGGCTCTCGATCCAGAATCTGCTGGACGAAGAACCCGGCCTGGACGCCACCGAAGATTCCTATCCGTACTATGCCATCGGCAACTTCGACCCGTACGGCCGGGAAGCTTTCCTGCAGCTGGACTATCGCTTCGACTGAGCGGCATCTGTCGCCGCGCATCCCCGGGTGCGCGGCGATAAGTCATGAAGAGGACTGAACCCACAAACCACATTTATTGCAACACGCCCGCTGTAACCAATGTCCCGTCACGGGCGTCTAAGCAAAGAGAAACCCAGTTCCAGGCGGAAACGGGGACATTTCCGCCAGGATCACGTCTAAGCATTCAGACGTGAACATCCGGGATCGTGCTCAGCGAAACGATCCCGCCTTCTGACTCCCAATGGCCAGGGGGCTCTCCCTTCGCTGGTGGCCGCGGCGCCGGATCCGGTGTCGCGGCCATTTCATTGGCAACCTGACAGGATCGAGCCTACTGGTGTGGACGCAGGACCTCACCGGTGATCAGGCGATCATGGGCGCCAAGCAGGTAAAGGTAGGCTGGCGCCAGGTCCTCGGGCGCAGTCAACCTGGACGGATCCTCGGCCATGTAGGCCTTGCGCCGCAGGGGCGTATCCGTGGGCGGCGGCTGCACGGCATTGACCTTGATGCCATAGGATTCCAGTTCGCTGGCGGTGATGGACGCCAGGGCATGCAGCGCCAGCTTGCTGACGCCGTAGGCACCCCAGTACGCCTTGCTGACCCGGTGCTCGTCATCCAGGGTGAAGACGATACGCGGCTGGTCCGATGTCTTCAGCAGCGCCAGAACGGCCTGGTTGACCCAGTGGGCCGCGGTGAGATTGCCCTGCAGCTCCTGCTGCCAGCGGTCGGGCTGGAGCTGCTCCAGCTGGGTAAGCCCGCGGAATTCGGCAGCCAGGTGGACCACCGCATCCAGGGTTTCGAACTGCTCGCCGATAGCGTCGGCCATGGTTTCCAGGTCGGCGGGACTGGCACCGACCAGGTCCACCGGGTAGATCACCGGCTCGGGCAGTTCTGCTGCTGTCAGTTCATCGTAAAGCGCCTCCATGGCGGGCACCTGCCGATCCGCCATGATCACCGTGGCCCCGTGGCGGGCGCAGGCCCGAACCAGCGGCGCGCCGATGCCACCGGCAGCGCCGGTAATGAGAACGATCCTGCCCGCCAGGTGATCCACGGCAGGACTGAAATTATGTTGTATCTGCCCCGGGGTCAGGATCATGCCGCTTCACCGGCGGATTGTTGCAGGTCAAACACTGGAGTCTCCATAGCCTGGACGTTCGGTCAATGCTGCATTCTGCCAGACCGGACCTGCGGCCAAAACCGCGATTACTGCCCATCGGTGTATCAGTCCGGGGAACCCAATCGGCTTTTCACGTTCAAAATGCGGGCCCATTGAGATACTACAGATCGATCATAAATAGATAAGCCAGCGCCGCGCCTTTCGAACGCGGCAGGACTCATAAAGGTATGGATATGAAAACAACTAGAGCTCTGAATACGCGACGCATCCTGATGGCCGCTGTCACTTCAGCAGCCCTTGCGCTGGGCATTGCGGCTGCGGCCCAGGCCGGCGCTATCCCCAAGGATGTCAGCCTGGCACCGCTGGTCAAGGAAGTATCCCCGGCGGTGGTGAACATTTCTACTCGCGGTACCGTGGAAGTCGAAGACAACGCTATGTTCCGGGACCCCATGTTCCGGCGGTTTTTCAACCTGCCCGAGGGCGGGCAGCCCCGCGAACGTGAAACGGCCAGCCTGGGCTCCGGCGTCATCGTAGACGCCGCTAACGGCTATATCCTGACCAACGAACACGTGATCAGTGACGCCGACGAGATTACCGTCCAACTGGTGGACGGCCGCGAACTGGAAGCCGAGGTGATCGGCCAGGACGAGCAAAGCGATATTGCCGTGCTGAAAATCAACAACGGCAAACTGTCCGCGCTGAAAATCGGTAATTCGGACTCCCTGGAGGTGGGCGACTACGTTCTGGCCCTGGGCAATCCCTTTGGACTGGGCCACACCGTGACCTCAGGCATCGTCAGCGCTAAAGGCCGCTCGGGCTTAGGGATAGAAAGCTACGAAGATTTCATCCAGACCGATGCTGCCATCAACCGGGGCAACTCCGGCGGCGCCCTGATCAACCTGCAGGGTGAGCTGGTTGGCATCAACACCGCTATCCTGGGGCCCGGCGGCGGCAATGCCGGCATCGGTTTTGCCATCCCCACGTCCATGGCCAGGAACATCATGGAACAGATCCTGGAGTATGGTGAGGTCAAGCGCGGCCTGCTGGGCATTACCGGCTCGGCCGTCAATGCGGTGATCGCCGACGTTTACGACCTGGATGAGATCCGTGGCGCCGTGGTGACCCGGGTGACCGAGGGATCCGGTGCTGACGAAGCCGGAATCAAGGAAGACGACGTGATCCTCGAAGTGGACGGCGACAATGTGGACAACTTCCAGGACCTGCGTAACACCATTGGCCTGCGCCGGCCTGGCGAGAAGGTCGAACTCACCATCGTCCGGGACGGCAAACAACGCCGGGTCACCGCCACGCTGGGCGAGTACCAGCAGGTAGCCCAGGCCGACAGCCGGGAAGAGCGACGTTCGTCTGGACTTGGCGGCGCCACCCTGTCAGCCATTCCCGACGACCACCCGCTGTACGGTGAGGTGGAAGGTGTAGTGGTGGAATCCCCCGGTTCCAGCACGGCCCGAAGGGAGGGCCTGCAGCGCGGCGACATCATTACCTCCATCAACCGAGAGCCTGTTGCGTCCATGCGGGACGTCAATCGCATACTGGGTGAGTCGGAGCGCTACCTGGTCAAGGTGCGGCGCAACGACGCAGCGTTTTTTGTGGTGATTGATTGAGTGGGGTTTTAAACCCCAGGTTATTTTCTGGTGAAGAGGCTCGCCCTGGTGGCGGGCCTTTTTTTGATTGGGGAACGCGCCCTGCGGGCGCTGGGGAACGCTCGCTACGCGAGCTGGGGAACGGCTGCTTTGCAGCCTGGGGAACGCGCTGCGCGCTGGGACCCTTCGTTGAAGCCAACGGCCCCTAGCGTGCGTAGCACGCGTTCCCCAGGCTGCAAAGCAGCCGTTCCCCAGCGCCCAAAGGGCGCGTTTCCCAGCTTGCGAAGCAAGCGTTCCCCGGTTGCAAAGCAACCCTCACCGACACTCCAGAAACGCCGCAGTCTCCTCCCTGGCCCGCTCCCGGTAAACCCTGCCATTGCAGCGGTACTCGACCTCCACGTGCTTGCGCTTGCCGCGGTAGGGATCACCGCAGAGGTAATTGTCCACCGGTACCCGGCAGTTGAACTGGCCGTTGCAGCGCTCGGCGAAGGCGAATCCGGCGTCGCAGTAGCGGTTGCCCGCGCCGTAATCGGCCCGCAGGATCTCGATGCCCCGATGGCGTCCCGGCCGGTCGCGCCCGGCACAGCTGATGGTCAAGGCCTGCCCCTCGCGGATCTGCACTGATTCGGCTCCGTATCCACCACAGGAGTAGCGCAGGTACAGGTCTTTGCGGGTACCCCGGTCGGGGTCACCGCACAGGGCGTTAGTGGCGCGGATCTCGCAGTAGCCCCGGCCCTGGCAGTGGTCCAGCGCGTAGGTGGCATCACAGGCGCGGCGGTCGCTACCGTAGTCCGCCGTAATGATTTGGATGCCGCCGCCCCGCTGCAGTCGTTCGGTGGCGCGGCGGTGGTGATCACCCCAGGCACTGGTAGTGTGGGCCAGGAGTACGGCGATCAGTGCCGTAACCGTCATTCGTAGGTTCATTTGGGGTTCCTTCACTTTTCCTTGCCCTGGAATTTTTCAATATTACAGCCTGTCACGGCTGAACCCTTCATGAACGCCATGTGGAAACACACGGGACTAAACCGACCCGAATTTGCCATCACCCCGCAACCGGGCCAGGAATCGGTCTGGGACTACCCCCGGCCACCCGACATCCGGGCGGATCAGCGACGGGTGAAGGTGCACGCTGGCAACCAGGTGCTGGCTGAGACCACCCGTGCCAAACGCATTCTGGAAACTGCCAGTCCGCCGACCTTTTACCTGCCTCCGGAAGACGTAGCCCTGGAGTGTCTGGTGCCGGCATCCGGCGTCTCGTTCTGCGAGTGGAAAGGCACCGCCCGGTACTGGGCCGTGGAGGGATCCACCACACCGGTGGCCTGGAGTTATCCGGACCCGACCGCGGCATTCAGCGCTATTGCGGCGTGGCTTTCCTTTTACCCCGGCCGCGTGGCCTGTTATGTGGACGGCGAGCGCGTGCGGCCCCAGCCCGGGGGCTTTTACGGCGGCTGGCTGACTGCCGAGATCGTCGGTCCGGTCAAGGGCGACCCGGGCAGCGGGGGCTGGTAGCTCGCGCCCGGGCCGGGCCGGTCAGAGCAGCGCTTCGATGTCCTGCTCCAGGGATTCCGGTTTGGACTGAGGCGGGAAGCGGTCCACCACCTCGCCGTCGCGATTCACCAGGAATTTGGTGAAGTTCCACTTGATTTTCTGGCTGCCCAGCAGGCCGGGCGCCTTTTCCTTCAGGTGCACGAACAGCGGGTGGGCGTCGTCGCCGTTCACGTCAACCTTGGAGAACATGGGAAAGCTGACGCCGTAGTTCAGCTGGCAGAATTCCGCAATGTCACCGTCACTGCCGGGTTCCTGGCTGCCGAACTGGTTGCAGGGGAAGCCAAGGATCTCAAGGCCGCGCTCATGCAGCTTCTGATACAGGGCTTCAAGGCCTTCGTACTGCGGCGTGAACCCGCACTTGGAAGCTGTGTTGACGATCAGCAGGACTTTGCCCTGGTACTTCTCGAGGCTTTCATGCTGCCCGGTCAGGGTATCGGCTTCAAACTGGTAAACGTTGTCAGACATTACAGGGTCTCACTCATTGGTTTCAGATTTGTCGCAGCGGCCCGGTGTCCAGCGCTGGACGCCGGCCGCCTTGGCGGTACAGGCGTTGCCGTAGGTTTTGCCGTTGCACCCACAGACGGGATCGTACTGCTGGGTGCACATGCGGGGTTCGCCTTCCACCGGAACGACGCAGGGTGTGGTTTCCGCCTCAGCGGCGCCCACGCTTGAGGGATCCTCCCCGGTGGCACATCCGGCCAGGGCCAGACAGAGTATGATCAACGGTCGCAGCATGAGCGTGAAGTCCTTGTGAGCCGGTGGCGAGAATGACTCAAAATCCATCCACATTGCAACGGGACTGGTATCACAACGTACTGAGCAGCCGCCCCATGCTGTTGCCCCTCTGGCAGCATCTGCCTGATCTGCCCACGAGCTGGCCGACGCTGAATGAACTCAACCAGTGGCTGCCACCCGGGGTCATCAGCGGTGGCGGCCAGGACATTCTATTTGTTGAGCAGGTCCGCTCCATGGCCGCCCTGGATTACGAGCGGCACATCCTGGAAACCGGCCAGATCCCAACCCGGCCCGGCTGCTGGCACGACTTTTTCAATGCCGCCATGTGGATCTGTTTTCCACACAGCAAGGCCCGCCTCAACTGGATCCACGTGAGCCAGGGCTCAGAAGACCAGCCGAACCGCCGGGGCCCTGCGCGCAATGCGGCAACCCTGCTGGACGAATCCGGGGTGGTGGTGGCCACGTTACATCCATGGATGGCCCGGGCCAACGCAGACCACCGCTGGCGCCAACTGCTGGTGGAGGCACGGGAGAGCTGGCACGCCACTGCCCTGCCCCTGCTGCTGGGACACGGCCTGGCCGAGCAGTGCCTGGTTCCCTATCCCGGCATGACGGCACGGGCCGTTTATCTCACGGTGGATCCAGCGCTGCTGGACCTGCCCGGTCCGGAACGGCTGGCGGCTGTCGACCGGCTGCTTTGCCAGCGCCTGCAGTCACCGATCACGCCTTCGGACTTTCCGCCACTGCCGATACTGGGTATTCCCGGCTGGGACCCGGCCAACGCCGACCCGGGCTTCTACGACAACATCAGAGTGTTCCGACCGGGCCGGCAGCCAGGGTAGAAGGACCTCAAAACCCGGCCAACTCGCCAACTAAGCCTGTGACTTCACGCCTGCTCGCCGGCGCGGGAATTGTGACAAAATGTCGGCGTTTTGGAATCGGAGTTGTGACTCACATGGCCTTCCACCGCAAATTGCGCAGCATCGCCGCCATCACAGTCTGGCTGGCGGCACCGGCCGTGGCCCAGGATACGGGCTTCATCTACGGCACGGTCACCCTGGAAGACGACACCGAAGTCACCGGCTCGCTGCGATGGGACGGCGAGGAAGTGGCCTGGATTCACCATTTCAACGGCACCAAGGCTGAGCCAGCGGACATCTCGTTTCTGTCCGACCGGGATCAGGACACCATCATCGACCGGCAGCCGGGACCGCAGATGAACTTCAATGGACACATTGTGGAATTCATCAAGGTGTTTGGCGGCGGTGAGCTGGAGCCCCAGGACTTCGCCGTGGAGTTTGGAGCCCTGTCGGAGCTGGAGCTGACCGGCGGTGACCGGCTCATCATGACCCTGCGCGACGGGTCGCGCATCGAAGCGGACGGTGGCTCCAACGATATTTCTACCGGCACCGACATCGAGGTCCAGGTCAACGAGGGCACGCTGCGATCCCTTGACTGGAGAGACATCGAGAAAGTCCGCTTTCATGCGCCGACCGGACCGGTAGCGAGGTTTCCGCAGCATCTGTTCGGCACCGTGGATACGGAATTGGGCCAGTTCACCGGGTTCGTGGAGTGGGACCAGGACGAGCGCTGGCCATCGGAGAAACTGGACAGCGAGATGGACGGCAGGGAGGAGGAAGTTGAGTTCGCCTCGATTCGGCGCATTCAGAAGGACGGGGATGGCAGCCTGGTCACCCTCACCGACGGCGTCGAGAAATTCATGACCGGCACCAACGACGTGGATTCAGACAATCGCGGCATCGTGGTCACCATTCCGGACATGGGCCGGGTGGAGCTGGAGTGGGAGATCTTCAAGGCCGTGGACTTTTTGCCGCTGCCCGAAGGCCTGCCGGCATACCAGGATTACGCCGGCATGGCCGAAATGCAGGGCACCGTGGCCACGGACTCGGGCACCCACCGGGGCAAACTGATGTTCAACGTGGACCACCGGCTGGCGGTGGAATCCCTGGTGGGGCGCAACAAGGGCATCCACTACACCCTGCCGTTTCACCTGATTCAGCGAATCGAACCCCAGGACGCCGGCAGTTCCCGCGTCACCATGAAAAACGGCCGGGATTTTGAGCTGCGCGCTTTCGACGACGTGACCGAGAAAAACGACGGGGTGGTGATTTGGACCGGCGCGAAGGAGCCCGTTTATGTCCCCTGGTCTGAGGTGAAGTCGGTTAGTTTTTGAGCGCGCGCTTTGCGCGCTCGGGAACGGCTGCTTTGCAGCCTGGGGAACGCGCTTCGCGCTGGGGAACGGCCGCTTTGCGGCCTGGGGAACGCGCGCGTGGCGCGCTGGGAACAGCGTCACCAGTCATGGCCTCGTCGCACGGGCACGGATTCACAGCCTGCCTCCAGGGTGCCGACCTCTGGCGCGGTGGGGAGACGCCAATCGCTGAAACCTCCATTGTCGCCGGCAAATCCGTCATTGAATGTCTCGATGGTCGCGGCACCCGACGGTCCGAAGGTGAACGCAGTCCGGCATGCCCCGGCAGACCCATCGTAGACCCCCTGCATTCCACACAGGGCCCACATCAGGCCGGTATCGAGGTCGAGTACCGTTGAGGCCCGCAGCAGGAATCGGTGGGGGTCCTGCCGCAGCTTTGCCACGAGCCCGCAGGATTTGGCAGTGAACGCCTCGAACCCGTCGCCAAAAATGTCTTCGACAAAATCCAGAAGCGTCAGCGAGGCGGTATTGCTGGCCCCCAGCAGGTACTCAGCCCCGGGTTGCAGGGTCACGGTGATGGACTCATCACCCTCCATCTCGTTGGCGTCGGGCTGGGCAACGACGTCGATCAGTACCTCCAGGTCTCCGGCGGGAATGATGAATGCACCGTCAAAAGTGTAGTCGGAAAAAGCCGTGGCGCTGCCGGACAGCGCTCGACTGACGGACAGATCGATGCCCGTATTGCCGGCATTGGTGCGGGAAAGCTGAATGGTCGCCCGGTCACCAGCCTCGGACAGTTCACCATCGATCACGCTGATATTGACCTCGGGCGCATCGTCGAGCAGCTCGAACATGATGGTGCTGGGGTCCCCCGGCACAGCCCCGCTTGAACTGCGCAAGGTAATGATGACCGTTTCAGTGCCTTCCACCAGGTTGTCGCGAATTGGCGTGACGCTGGATACCAGCGTCGTCTGATCGGCCGCAAAGCCATAGTTGGTGTTGGCCGTGTAGTCTGACAGACGGTTGGCCGTGCCGGTAAGGTCGACCGAAACAGATGTGCCGGCCGAGAGGTTACCACCGGAACGAATGACCTCGAACGAAGCAGGGTTGAGACCCACCTCCGACAACTCGTCATCCAGCACGTTGAAGCGATAAACCGGGGGGTCATCCGACAGGGTCAGGGTCACACTGGCGGGTGACCCCAGTTCGTATTCGGCACTGTCCAGCAGCGTAATGACGGCGGTGTCCTCGCCCTCCACCTCGTTGTCCATTGCCGGAACCAGGGTGACCGTGACGGATTCGGACCCGGCGGGGATTTGCACCGGGGACGAGGCAAACGGCAGGAAGTCATTGAACCGGGTGACGGTCCCGCCGAAACTGAAAAAGACAGAAAGCGCCTGGCTGGTATCAGCGGCCTGGCGGGTGATGACAAAGTTGCCGCTTTCCTGCCCCGCTTCTGCCATTTCCAGGTCGGTGCTGCTGACGGTCACCACGGGGGTTTCGCCTGCAACCACCTGGCCGGCGCTCACGGCTACCACCAGCAACATCATAATCTGTAAGACATCGCGTCTACTGGCTGGTCTCATCAGTCCTTCCTCCTGGGCGTTGGGTTCGACGGCTGCGGCTTGGTGCCCGCTGCCCAACAACCTAATCCCGAAGGCCATGAGCGATCATGACCAACCCCTGACGGACTCCTGACCAACTCATGAAGGCTCTATAAATCAGCAAGTTACAACGCCATAGTGCTTTCGCACGGTCTGCCACCGCGTTGTTGCTCTCCCGGCAACAGGGGAAGGGGAGTTTGACAAAGCGGCGGCGATGTCGGTTTGCAGTAACCCGGTTCGACGCTCCAGAAGAGGGTCAGAACCAGAAAACAGGCGTTCCAGGGGGGGTTACCGCCGCATTTCGATGTCCAGCAGGCGCTGCTTGCGCCACAGCCCACCGCCGTACCCTGTCAGGTCCCCGTTGGCGCCCACCACCCGGTGGCAGGGGATCAAAATGGCCAGGCGGTTATCGCCGTTGGCGCGGGCCACGGCGCGGCTTGCCGTGGGCCGGCCGATGCGGGCGGCCAGCTCGCCGTAGCTGGTGGTGGTCGCGTAGGGCACCTGGCGCAGGTGTTTCCACACCATCTGCTGAAACGGCGTTCCCGGTACCTGCAGGGGTACGCTGAACTCGCTCAGGGCACCGTCAAAATACTGCTGCAGCTCGTCGTCCAGTCGATCGAGATATGTGTTGGTGCCGGGCAACAGAACAGCGTTCAAGCGCCCCATGAGTGTTTTTACCTGACGTTCGAAGGCACGGCGGTCGGAAAACTCCAGCAGGCACACGCCCTGGCCCGTAGCGCCGGCCACCATGGCACCCAGGGGGGTCACGATCCGGCGAACCAGGATGGTTTCCAGCCCCCTGCGCGCCGAGGTCCCGGTAAGGCGGTGCACGGCTGAATTGAATCCGCTGAGGGACTCGAACCCGTGGTCGAAAGCGGCATCGGTGACCGTTTCGCCGTTCCTGACCGCGGTCAGCGCGTTTCCCAGCCGCCGGGCACGGGCATAGGCATGAAAGGTCATGCCGTGGTGCTGTTTGAACCAGCGCCGAACCGTGGCCGGCACCAGTCCCGCGGCCCGCAGATCCTGGTCGCGCCAGCGCTTCTGCGGATCCTGGTCCAGGGCCTCCAGCAGCCCCTGGATTTCCTCCGGCGGCTGGCCCGGCGCGGTCATGGGCCGGCAGCGTTTGCAGGGCCGGTAACCGTTGAACAGCGCCTGCTGGGCAGTGCCAAAAAACTCGATGTTCTCCTGCTTGGGTTTACGTGCCCGGCAGGATGGCCGGCAGAAAATACCGGTGGTTTTCACGCCGGTGTAGAAAATACCGTCGTAGCTGGCGTCTCCGGACATGAAAGCCAGGAGCATTTCTTTTGCTTCGGGGGTCTGGATGGTGTTCATGGGGCCAGTTTAGCGTTACCACGCTGACCGGCTACCGAAAAATGGACAGGGAATTTTTTGCGTCGCTGCGCGACGCGGGGAACGGCCGCCATAGCGGCCTGGGGAACGCGCCCTGCGGGCGCTGGGGAACGGCCACTTCGTGGCCTGGGGAACGCGTGCTGCGCACGCTGGGGGGCGCTTCGCTGAATGCAGGGACGGTAGAATGGGGCATGTTTAAGATTCATCGGCCGGATCCGAATTATGTGACCTCGGAGCGCAGCAAGAATAACTTTAAGCTGGCGCTCAAGGCGACGGCGGTTTTCGTGGGGGTCCTGTGGGCAATCCACATGGTCAACTGGGGGCTGGATTACAGCCTCAATCGATTTGGCATCTGGCCGCGAAATGCGTCGGGGATGGTGGGGGTCGTTGCCGCCCCGCTGCTGCACTCCGGCTTCGCCCACCTGTTCAAAAACTCGCTGCCGCTGCTGGTGCTGGGCACCGGCATGCTGTTCGTCTACCCCAACGCATCGGCAAGGGCGCTGCCGGCCATCTACGTGGGTACCGGTTTGCTGGTCTGGCTGTTTGGCCGCGGCAACATCCACATTGGCGCCAGCGGCCTTATCTACGGCATGCTGGCTTTCGTGTTCTTCTCCGGCATCGTCAAACGCGACGCCCGCGGAGTGGCCCTGTCCATGCTGGTGTTTTTTCTCTACGGCAGCATGACCTGGGGCATCTTTCCCCAGGGCAATTCGGTGTCCTGGGAATCTCACCTCGCCGGAGCCGTAGTAGGCACCGTGCTCGCACTGCGCTTTAAGGCCTGGGACATACCGCCTCGAAAACGATATGACTGGGAAGACGATGAGTAGAGCACCCTGTCCGCGATCCATCATTCCGAACCAAGGCAATGGTTTGATGGGAGGCTTCGATCAGACACGCAGGCGGCGGAAGTTGTCAGTGACGATGGCTTTGCTCGTAGGGCGAGTGGTCGTCAACGAAGACAAACTCGGGAATTCAGATGGATCCTGAATCAAGTTCAGGATGACGGCGGGGGGCACGCGTTCCCCAGGCCACGAATTGGCCGTTCCCCAGCACCCGCCAGGGTGCGTTCCCCAGGACGCGAAGCGGCCGTTCCCCAGCTCGCGCCAGCGAGCGTTCCCCCCAGGGCGTTTCTCCGCCGTTCAGGTACTCCCCAGCTTTTGAACGCCCTGGTAGTAATACGCCACCGCCCGATGTTCCATCACCCCGTGCAGGAAAGAATCGCGCAGCCGCTCGTCACTGATGGCCGCGGCTGACTGCTGCAGCTCCTCATGGGCCTTGGTGATGATGTCGGTGGCCCGGGGATCTTCGCTGTTTTCCAGTACTTCGAAGCAGGTCTGGTAAACCCGGAAAGGCTGCTCGATGGAAGTCCAGCGCTGGTGACCCAGGCCGCGGATTACCTCGTTGACCTTGTCCAGAGCCGAATCGAACTGGCCCCGCTTGAAGTCCAGCTGGGCTGACCCGGCCATGGTTTCCATCAGCAGGTTGGTCTGGCCCAGCTTCTGGCGGATCTGGATGGCGTTGCCGTAGGCGGCGGCCGCAGAATCGAATTCGCCCAGCTCGGTGAACACGTGACCCAGGCTGGTCAGGTTCTTGGCCAACAGCGGCGGATCGTTGAGCTTGGACAGGGTCTTGGCCGCTTCCAGCCCGAACTGCCTGGCCTTTTCGTTTTCACCCACGGCGTGCTCCAGCAGAACCATGCGGGTGTTGATCTCGGCCAGATCGTAGGCCAGGTCCATTTCGGCGGCATCCTGCAGCGCCTGCTCGTAGCAGATCCTGGCTTTCTCGTATGAACCCATGTGGTAGCAGGCTTCCCCGAGCAGCATCAGAGAACGCTGCTGACCCTTGCCGTCCTTGATCTTCTGACTGAGCCCCAGACTCTTTTCGAAAAACGCCTTGCCCAGGGCATAGTCACCGCGGGCCACCGCGATGCGCCCCTGCAGGTTGAGAGTCACGCCCTCCTGACGCCGGTCGCCGATCTGGCGCTGAATCTCTTCGGCCTTTTCCGCGAGTTGCTGGGACATATCCAGCTCGCCCGTGGCCAGCCGGGCGCTGGCCATGCGGCGCAGGATCATGGCCTCGTTGCCCAGGTTGCCCTCCTCCCGGGCAAGCTCCAGGGCTTTCTCGCAGTAGTCCAGGCAGATCCGGAATTCGCCGCGCTTTTCGGCCTGGCGGGCAAGCTGGGCTGTGACGTCCGCCAGGGCCGCCCGGTCTCCCCCTTGCTGAGCCAGCTGCATCGCCTGTTCCAGCTCGCTGCGCGCGTCCTGATGGTGTCCCGACACCTGCTGTGCTGCCCCTAACCAACGCCTTGCCCGGCCCTCCAAGGCACTATCCCCTGCCGCGCGGGCAAGTTCAATAGCCGAGCCAGCCAATTTCATGGCGCCGCCCAACCGCCCGTAAGTGAACTGGTATATGGCCTGCAGCACTGCCACCTCGCTTTTCTGACCATTGTCCTGGGTGGCGGCCGCCACCTGCTGCAGCTCCTTCAACGCCTCCTTGCGGGCTTTTCTGCGGGCGTTGAGGGTGTGCACGGACTCCAGGTCTTTCAACACCCGGAAGCGCCCCGCATGATCGGATTCCGGCAGGATTTCCAATACCCGGCGGAAATAGCGCTCGGCTTCGTCATTCTGGTACAGCAGCAGCGCACGCCGCCCGGCCATCACCGCATAGATCAATTCCTGCTCGGCGTTACCCGACGCTTTGTGGTGCCGGGCCAGTTCGCTCAGGTACGGTGTCAACCGGCTGGTGTCGGGCTCCAGTTCCGCGACCGGCGTATCGGCAAAGCTCACACCATCGCCGAACCGCTGCTCGAACCAGCGCGCCGCCGCCAGATGCAGCTCGCGGCGCTGGGAGAACAACATGGAGTCGTAGGCCACTTCCTGGGTGACCTGGTGCTGAAAGCGATACACCAGGTCGGGCTCCTCGCTCTCCAGCTCGATCAGCTCCATGTCGTGAAAGTTGCTCAAGTGCTCCCGCACGGTGTCGGCATCGTACTCGTACTCGGATCCCAGCACGTCCACCAGGGCGTTGTGGCTGAAGCGTCGGCCAAATACGGCCGCAACCTTCAGCGTCACCTGCTGGGCCGCTGTCAACCGGTCGATGCGGGACAGGATCATGCCGCGCACCGCGCCCGGCAGGGTTTCGGTCTCGGTGGAAAACTCCCCGCGTACCCGGCACAGGTTCTGGTTGGTCTTTTCGTCTTTCCAGACCTCCACCATGCCCTGGTCCTGCATCAGGCGCAGCAGTTCCTCGGCCACAAAGGGCGCGCCTTCCGAGCGCGAGTGAATGAACAGCACCAGCCGCCGGGGCACCTTCTCGGGCAGCACGCCCAGGCGGTCTGCAATCATCAGCTCGAGGTCGTCCCGGTTCAGCGGCTGCAGCTGGGTCACGGCACAGAAGTCCATGGCCGAGATCTCTTCCAGCAAGTCGGCCGCGGCGCTGCCGCGATCCATGGGGCGCGCGGACAGCAGCAGCATCAGGGGATGGTCATCAGCCTGCACCGCGCGACACAGCTCCAGCACCAGCTGCCAGGACAGGCTGTCCAGCCACTGGGCATCATCCAGGGCCAGCAGCAGCGGCCGGGTGTAGGTCCATGCGATGACCAGATTCTTGAGCAGCTGGATCATGCTGTGCTCGTGCTGCTGCTGATCCAGCACCAGTTCCTGGGTGCCCTCCGGCGGGGTCAGGTCCAGCCAGTCCTGCAACAGTGAAACCTGATCCAGCAGGCCGGGCGCCAGTTCCTCCACCGTCCGCAGGACCTGCCGACCACGCTCGTCAGGCAGGTCTGAGGTCAGTTCGAAAAACTTCTCCATAATGCGGCGCCAGGCGCGCAGGGTGACCTGTTCCTCGGTGGCCCGGCCCATGCCCGAGAAATACTGCAGCCCCTTGATCTTGGCCTGCATCTCGGCTTCCTTCAGCAACCGGGTCTTGCCTATGCCGGCACCACCCTCTATAAGCAGCACGCTGCAGTGCCCACGGCGCAGCCCCTGGATGGACTGGTCGATCATGCGGGCTTCCGCCGTCCGGCCCGCCATCATCGGCGGCGGCCGGAAGGAGCCGCTGACAATCTTCGACGTCAGGGTCGTATCGTCCGGCCGGAACACTTTAACGGGTTTGGACTTGCCCTTGACCTGGATGGGATCCAGCACTTCCATACGAACTGCCTGGCTGGCGCCCCGGTGGGTGGTCTGGTCACACAGGATGCCGCCCGGACCGGCCTTCTTCATCAGCCGTGCCGCCAGGTTCACCGAATCCCCCATCACCGTGTACTCGTAGCGCATTTCGTTGCCCACGGGGCCGGCGAAGACCTGCCCGGTGGTGATACCAATGGCGGGTTCCATGCCCGATTTCTGGGCCAGGGCCCTGATCTCCAGGGACGCCTTCACGCCGCGCACGGCGTCGTCCTCATGGGCCAGCGGCGGCGCACCGAACAGGGCCATGATCAATGTGCCCTTGTCGTCCACCACGACCTTGTTCAGGCTGCCCTCGAAACGATACAGGGCGCGCTGGATATTGCGGATCAGCTGGTGGAAATCCTCCAGTGCCTGGTCGGTGCCGAATTCGTAGTCCTTCATGCCGATGAACAGCACGGTCATGGGACGCAATACGCCCAGCCAGTCCCGGCTGCTGGTCTCCAGCCAGCCCAGCACCGCACCCGGCACGAAGCGCCGCATGGTTTTCTCCACCTGGTCCATGGCGCTCATCATGGGTTGCATGACGGTCTGGACCTTTTTCGCCGCCAGTTCTTCCGGATAAATCCGGGCTTCCGCTTCCGGGCTCAGGATGACCTGGCCGGGCTCCGCGGCGCCCTCCGCCGCCGTCGCCTGGAGAATCGGATCACCGGCCACCACGTACTCCCAGCGTCCCAGCAGCCCGCCGATTTCCATGGCGATGACCTCACCGGCGCCGATGCCGATTTTCATGGTCAGGTTGACCGGCCCGGCGCTGGTTTCCAGGGCGCCGATATCGTCGACCATGCCCTGCATGGTGTCCGCCGCCTGGTGGGCCCGGCGGATGGCTTCGGCCAGCGGCCGGGTCTCCGCCGGAAACACCACCATCAGGGCATCACCGCTGAACTTGACCACTTCGCCGGATTCGGCATCGATGGTCTGGATCATGGGGTTGAAGTAGGCGTTCAGCAGGCGGGTGAGCTCTTCCGGGCCCTCGCTGCCGGACTCGGCCAGGGACTCGGTCAGGGGGGTAAAGCCGGAAATATCGGCAAACAGGACTGCGGCATCCAACCGGTCGGAATCAACGTGTTCCTGCCATTCCGGATCGGCGATGAGTTTGCGGGCCAGGTGCGGCGGAACAAACGGCAGCAGACGTCGTAACATCTCTCCCATGTGGCTAGTGTTTCCCTCCGCCGGTTGACGATCCCGAGACGTATTCTAACTTGGTTTTGGGTGGAACATGCGCCGCGAGCTGGTGAACGATTGCTGCGCACGCTGCGCGTGCAAGTGAACGCAAGCTCCGCTTGCTGGTGAACGGACGCTTCGCGCCCTGGTGAACGCGCTGACGCGCTGGTGAACGGCTGCTGCGCAGCCTCGTGAATGTGCGCTACGCGCAATTGTTCAGTCTCGCTGGCAACGCCAGCGAAACGGCGATATCGCGAAGCGCGAACAACAATCGCGCGTCAGCGCACCTCCACCAGACCGCGAAAGCGGTCGTTCACGAGGCTGCGTCAGCAGCCGTTCACCAGGCCGAAGGCCGTTCACCAGCGCCCGCAGGGCGCGTTCACCCCGCTGCGCCAGCAGCGTTTGCTACGCTTGAGATCCCGCCGGCGGCCTCCACATAAGAACACGGGCCGCCGCCCGATGAGTAGATTGGAAAACCGGTGAAACTCTACAACACCCTCACGCGCCAGAAAGAAGAATTCGTACCGCTGGATCCGAACCAGGTCACCATGTACGTGTGCGGGCCCACCGTGTACAACTATGCCCATATCGGCAACGCGCGGCCGGTGGTGGTATTCGACCTGCTGTTTAGGCTGCTGCGGCGGCGCTTTCCAAGCGTCATCTACGCCCGCAACATTACCGACGTTGACGACAAGATTATCGAGGCCTCCCAGCAGTCCGGCGAGCCTATCGACACCATTACCGAGCGCTACATCCAGGCCTACGATGAGGACACCGAGGCCCTGGGCGCGCTGCCGCCGGACCTCAAGCCCCGGGCCACCGATCACATGCAGGCCATGATCGAGATGATCCAGGTGCTGATCGACAAGGGCAATGCGTACGAGGCCGACGGCCACGTGCTGTTTGACGTGACCGCGCACCCGGATTACGGACAGCTGTCCCGTCGCACGCTGAAGGAGATGCTGGCGGGCGCCCGGATAGACGTTGCGCCCTACAAACGCAATGCCGGGGACTTTGTACTCTGGAAACCCTCCGACGAAAACCAGCCGGGCTGGGACAGCCCCTGGGGCGTGGGGCGGCCGGGCTGGCACATTGAATGCTCCGCCATGGCGGCCGCCCACCTGGGCAAAACCATCGACATTCACGGCGGCGGCATCGACCTGGTGTTTCCCCACCATGAAAACGAGATGGCCCAGAGCCAGTGCGCCCACGGTCAGCCATTCGTGCGCTACTGGATGCACAACGGCTTTCTCACCATGGACAAGGACAAGATGTCCAAGTCCCTGGGCAATACTCTGACCATCCACGAACTCCGCGAATCCATACCCGGTGAGCTGCTGCGGCTGGTGTTGATGTCGGCCCACTATCGCCAGCCGCTGGACTGGTCCGACCACACCGTGGCTCAGCAGAAAGAGCGCCTGGACCGGATGTACCGCAGCCTGCGCGACCTGGAAGACGTGGAAGCCATGGCCGACTCCGAGCCGGCACCCGAGCTCATGGCCGCCCTGGAAGATGACCTCAACACGCCCCAGGCCCTGTCGGTGCTGGCCAGCCTGATCAACCAGGCCAACGCGGCCAGCGATGACGCCGAGCGTGCCCGGCTGAAAGGCACCATCCTGGCCAGCGCGGAAATGCTGGGTCTGCTGCAAGCCGATCCGGAACAGTGGCTGCAGGGCGGCGCTCCGGAACTCGACACCGACGAGATTGACCAGCTCATCGAGCAGCGCAACCAGGCGCGAAAGGACAGGGACTTCGCCACGGCCGACCGGATCCGCGACCAGCTGGCAGCCATGGGAGTCATCATCGAAGACGGTGCCGGCGGCACGCGCTGGAGGTTTGACCGGTGAGTGAGCGTATCGACCAGCTGCAGGACGACATCGTCGACGAGTTCAGCTTTTTTGACGACTGGCTGGACCGCTACCAGTACATCATTGACCTTGGTCGAAAGCTGCCGGAGTTCCCGGAGCACCAGAAGACCGAAGACAACCGGCTGCACGGCTGCCAGTCACAGGTCTGGCTGCTGGCCAGCGGGGACGCCGAGCGGCTGGACTTCCAGGCGGTCAGCGATTCGGCCATCGTCTGCGGGCTGATCGCCCTGGTGATGCGGGTGTACTCGGGTCACAGCGCCCGGGAAATCCTGAATCTCAACCCGTACTTTATCGAGAAGATCGGGCTCAACTCACACCTCTCGCCCACGCGCAGCAACGGGCTGCACGCCATGCTGCAGGCCCTGCGGGGATATGCGGAAAGTGCTTTGGCCGGGGAACCCGGGTGATGGCTGGCCTGCCAACAGCTTTGGCAGGCCCTGATCAGACTATTTGCTGAGCTGCTTCTGACGCAATTCCCAGCGCTCCTGGGCATCCAGGCTGAGCGTCGCGATGGGCCGGGCTTCCAACCGCTTCAGGCCGATTTCCTCGTCGGTTTCTTCACAGTAGCCGTACTCACCTTCGTCGATGCGCTTGATGGCCTGCTCGATCTTGTTGATCAGCTTGCGGTAGCGATCACGGGTGCGCAGCTCCAGGCTGTTCTCGGTTTCCCGGGTGGCACGCTCGGCCTCGTCACCCACGTCCCGCACCTCCGACTTCAGGTGATCGATAGTCTGTTGGGATTCGTCGATGAGATCCTCGCGCCACATCAGCAGCTTTTGACGGAAGTACTCCAGCTGCTTGTCATTCATGTATTTTTCGTTCTTTTTGGGCTTGTAACCCTTGGGCAGCTTGACTTTGGGTACGTAGCCTTCCGGTAACCGGCCAGATACTTCGTTCATATTAGTGTGGTCAAGTCCTTGAAAAATATCCGTTTTTAACGAGGCATTGAAAGCGGAACCCGCGCCTTACGGCGGTCCCGGATCAACCAAGGGGCGATGTTATATCGCAAAACGGGTCGCGCCTCAATATTCAATGGTTGGGCTGAATGCAGGCGGATCTGTACCCGCCGGCAACACGCAACCGCTGTTTGGACAGTAAATAGGCACAGGGTTCCGCAACCTGGACTGGATTCGGCGGGGAGATCTCGGTACAAGCAAACGGCCCCAGTTCCCCGAAAAAGGGGTCAAGGTATCCGCTCGTCCTGCCGATAGTCAGAAAAGGAGTCGACGATTACTTCAGGGCGGTGATGAGCAGCGACACCGGAAAATACACCAATACCCAGATACGGGAGCGGAACACGGCGGCGGGCACCCCGGCCTGCGGCCAGGCTCACCCGTTCGTGCTGCAGGCGGCGCGGACGGCCAACCACGCCGACACCCTGGAGAAACTCTTCAGCGATATGGCCGGCAGCGCCTGTGATTTCATTGGCGCCTCCGGCGCCCGCTTATGTCGCTGGCTCGACGGCGCGGCCGTGTCAGAAACTCTGTACCGCAGTCCCGAATCTGACGAAAAACTGCTGCTGGTCATGCAGGCGTCCGGCCATCCAGACCATCCTCAACGTCTGCTGAACAAGGCCAGCTCACAGTTTCAGCAGCACGCCTGCCTGATCGCCGTGTCGCCCGACTCACACCTGGGCAGGATGGGTATCGAATGTTCCCTGTGGTGTCTGCTGGACGACGGCGGGGATCTGAGCGCGGGAATCGAGTTTTTCCTGCCGCGCTACCCGGAACACAGCGAGCAGGTTCTGGACCGCCTGGAGGAAATGGCCGAGGAGTGCCGGCCTGTACTGCGGCGTGATCGCAGCACTGCCAGTCTGGACCGGGCATCGGAACGGGAAAAAGCCACCTGGGACGCATCAGCGGATGCCATTCTGGTACTGGATCGCCAGGGCGGAGTAATCGACAGCAATCACGCAGTTACCGCCCTGTTTGGCCTGCCGCCCGACCAGTTGGTCGGTATCAACCTGACCCAGCTGCTAGTGGGAGAATCTTCCATGCCGGGCCGGGGCTCACCGCTGGCGGTAACCGACGGCAAACCGGGCCGCACCCTGCAGGTCACCGCCACACGATCGGACGGCTCCCGCTTTCCAGCAGCCCTGCGAATCAGTCCCTGTGGCGCGCCGGAACCTGATGAATATGTCTGCTGGATCCGCGACCTGTCCACGCCCAGCGGGCATGATCTCCGCTTTCAGGCGCTGTGCCAGGAGTCTCCGGACGCGGTCTGGGTGGTGGATGGCGCCGACGGCCAGGTACTGGAAGCCAACCCCGCCTTCGAAAAGGTTTTTGGCAGCTCGACCCTGCCGACGCACCTGGAATCCGCCGACTGGGTCGGCCGCATTGGCCTGGACTTCCGCGCTTTGGTCATAGAAAGGCGGCGAGCGGCCCTGCGCACCGGCCAGGGCTATCGGATCGATTACGCGTTTTCAGCGGGACCCGGCGACGTTCGCTGGCTTGGGGAACGCATGGTGCCCGTGGCCGACAGCGGCAATGAACCGTCTCAGCACTGGGTTGTGGTGACCACCGACCGCACTGGGGAACACGTCCGGCAACGGGAGCTAAAGAGCAGCCGCCTGGTTCTGGAGCAGCTGTCCTCACACCTGGACGAAGTGCTGTGGCTGGTCGACCCGGAGTCCGAGGAGACGCTGTTCTGCAGTCAGTCGCTGGAACGCGTATGGGGTGTGTACGCTGGTGCGGAGATTCAGTTTCCGGGCTGCTGGCGTTCACTGGTGGACGACGCCGGCTGGCAAGGACTGCAGCGTCAGTGGCAGGAAGCCGGGCGCGGCCAGGGTTCCCGCCGGCAATACCCGGTGATCCATCCATCAGACGGGCACCGTGGACTGCTGGAATTGGCCATGTTTCCAGTGACCGACGAATCCGGCCGGGTCAGCCTGGTTGCCGGAATTGCCGCCGCAGCGGAAGGCTTTTGCCGGCATACCCCAATATTGGACTCCGATGCTCAGGAAAACCCAACGGTAGCGGCTGATGCAGGCTTTGAACGCTGAACAACGCCCCGGGTTCGTTGACGCCGCCGCCCGGGACGTTCAGACTGAATTCACAACAATAAGAATCCTCCAGAGTTGGACCCTGTCGGCGGATATCCGATGAGTGTCCCGGCCAGCCTAACCAAACCGCAAGGGAGCGCAGCCGCCGCCGTGAATGACGACGGGATCAGGAACCTCGCAGCGATGACGCATCTGATCGATGATCTGCCAATGCTGCCCCAGGTACTGGTACGCATCATTCAGCTGGATCCGGAATCCGACCGGTACTTCGACGAGGTGGAACAGCTGGCCACCGAAGACCCCGCCCTGGCCGTCCGTGTTATCGCCCTGGCCAATTCCGCCGCGTCATCACCCGCTGAGCCCATCACGTCCATCGCTACCGCCATGACCCGCATGGGAACATCAACGGTCAGCCAGATGCTGGCCTGCCTGGCGGTGCAGAAAGTCTTTATGCCCACCGAGCCGAATCAGATCAATATGTGGGTCCATTCGGTCTGCACCGCTCTGGTCGGGCGGACCTTAGCCAGATTGATCACGCAACTGGGTGTGGAATCGGGGACGGCCTATCTGACGGGATTGCTGCATGACGTAGGCCGTTTCGTGATGTTTGAACACGCCTCACCGCAGCTCATGGCCGTTGACGAGTCCAATTGGAATACGCCGGAGCAGCTCATCGCAGCGGACCTGGCCGTGTTCAAATACACGCATAGTGAACTGGGCTACCTGGCTTGCCAGCGGTGGGGGCTGCCGGACCTGCTGGCCAACGTCATCCGCGCTCACCACAACCCGATACCCAGCTCGATCACGCCGGGTTCCTCCGACGCGCTGAATTTTGTCGTGCAGTGGGCCGACCATTTGAGCATTCATGTCATTGACGTTCCCGAAGAGGACCTGGAGGATCGTGACCTGGCTGAACTGGTCACCGAGTGCTGTCCGGTCCAGGGCTGCCCGGAAGCCTGGGTGCCCCGCATCACCAAGCACATCAACCGAATGCGGGACGAAAGCAGCGCGCTGCTGCAAAGCCTCGGATTTGCAGCCCACTGAACCCTCAGGGCCGACCCGCGCCAAAGCGCCTTATGGCTTGATCGCCTGATACAGGAAAGGGAGGCTGACGTCCATTCGGTGATCGATTCCTGAATGGGTACCGTCGAACTCCTGGTAGGTGTGGTCAACACCGGACCGCCGCAGCTCCCGGGAGAGGATTCGCGTTCCATACTGGATCCAGTACTGATCGCGCCAGCCGCAGTCGATGAATATGCCCTTCATCTGGAGCAGGTTTTCCCGATACTTGCCGACCATGAAAATCGGGTCGTGGGACAGCCAGCGCTTCCAACGCGCAGTGATGAATTCACCAGTCTCCAGGTCCAGTGGCAGCTTGAAACCGTTGGGTGCCGATGGCGACGGGTCATAGCTCGCCGCCATGGCGATCATCATCAGCGTCATAACCTCCGCGGAGCCGGGGTTTCGCACGGATCTGAAATGCTTGAGAAAGCGCTTCACGCGGCCATCGTCGTGACCCGGCGGTAAGTCGTCGAGCTTTTGCGGACGCCGATAACTGCCGGCCTTCAGGGCGGGAGATCGGTATTTCGACAGTTCAGTCAGCGCCTCAGGCCAGCCGCAGCGATAGACAAAATCAAAGTAGGCGTCACCGGAGTGGTTCGCCACGGCGCCCCAATAGCGGGGATACTTCATGGCGTGCACGATGGCGGCGTATCCGCCGGATGATTTGCCAAAGCAAGCCCGGTGTTCCCGTGCGGCAAGGGTTCTGAATTCGCCGTCAATAAACGGAATCAGCTCCCTGGTCAGGTAATCGGCATAGCGGCCGATGGCGCTTGAATTGATGTACTGGTTGCCGCCAAGTGAAGTGAAACAGTCGGGGAACACAATGATGGCAGGGCCCATCTTGCGCCGGGCAATCAGTCTCGCGGCCTGCTGCGGCACGCTCTCGTCAAAACTGCGCCAGTTGACGTGAGACCAGCCCGAGCCGGTATAGCCCACCAGGTCAAACATCACCGGGAATCGGCGACCCGCCGGAGTCGAGTCATATTGCGGAGGAAGCCACACAGGAAAACGGCGCACCGCCGGGTCCCCCAGCGGATTATCCGCCAGTAATCTCGAGTGGTGCTCCACCACGACGATGCGTCCATCCTTTGTCATTTTCCAGTTCCCTCAGATCCGCCCGAACAGGCACCTGGACGTGTATACGTGGGACGCCTGATCCCGGCCCGGATCTTCGAATAAAAACGTGGCAGACCCTATCACCTGGTCTGTTCCGTCCAGCACCAGGGTGAAGTTGTGATGGCCGGTGGGATGCATGGTGGAAGCATAGCTCACAGTCGATTCGGTGGAATTGTCCTTGTACTCCGACACCAGTTTCAGCCCGCCCTCGTCTTCTTGGATTTTGATTTTTGCGGGATTGGCGTAGGTGCCAATATAACGGCGGGCATCGATGTCGAACCCCTCGTCACCTCCCGGGGCGGCAGACGGGGATGGCATCTCCAGCCGACACCCGGTCAGCGACTCAATCACCTCGAGTCCGACACTGACGAACAGCTGCTCCCCACCCATGGCACTGTTGGCCTGCAGCGACATGGCGAAATCCTGCTGCGGCGCCAGCATGACAAAAGCGTTTTGGCCTATGGTCCTGCCCGCGGCTATGGTCAGCCGGTCTTCACCCAGCGGCATAGCCGCCCATCCCAGCAGCAGTTCGCTGTCGTCCGGAGGCACGGTTCGTGACGGCGTGCGCATCATTCTGACCGTGTCTGCATCCAGATATCGCCTGCCGTCAGCCGCAACGCCGTCGCCGAGATGCATGCTGGCGAAGGCCAGCAGTCCCTCGGCGGTCAGGGAAACTGACGAACCTGCCGGGCTCATGGACCTGGGCAGGCGCAGTTTGTCGTCCACTTTGAAGGCACCGGATTCCGGGTCCCAGTGATGGCCCAGGGCGTGTTCCGGCCCCAGCGCGTTGACGTCATAGAAGGAGTACTGCGATATTCCCAGCGGTTCCAGCAGGCGCGCTGCCAGTACATCGTCGAAGGGCTCGCCGGTCACCGCTTCGATCACCCGGCCCGCGATGCAGTACGACGTGGAGTTGTAGCCACGCATGGATCCCGGCGGATGTATCAGGCGAAGGCCACTGCAGGCGTCAACATATTGCCTGAGGGCATCAGCGCTGTCCCCGAAGTCTTCAAAGAACTGTCCCTCGATCCCGCAGGAGTAGTCCAGCAGTGTCCGGATTGTCATCTCGTCCGGTACGTGCTCACCCGAGATTCTCAGATCAGGCAGGTATCGGCTCACCGGCGCCTCCAGGTCGACCTCTCCACTTTCGGACAGTTTGCACAACAGGGTTGCCGTGAACACCTTGGTTATGGAGCCAATCTGGAACAGCGTCTCGTCGGAGACCTCCACCCCTGACGGGACGTCAGCAAATCCAGCAGCGACCGAGCTGCGAAAGTTGCCCTGCTGCACCGCGATTGCGGCACCTGGGATATGAAACCGGTCCAGCGCGTCACTCAGCGTTCCGGTGTTGAGAACGGTATTCAGATCAGTTTCGGCCATGTCGTTGGAGCCTCGTCTTGCAGTCAGTCTGACTGATTTTCGGGGACGCTTGCATAAATTCAAATAAGAATTTAGTATTCATATACGAATATTATATTCAGAACAACCTATGATGCCAGGGAAACATTCCATTGAAGATCGCGCCAGCCGGTTGATTGCCGACTGCCCCAACGTGTGGGATCTGACCATTCCCTGGGTTCAGATGTACTGGAGCATCGACCTGCTGAAGCGCTATCGCCGGGCGGGATACACCTACGCCAGCCTGACCATCCAGGACATGCCGGCAACGTTTGAGGGGGTGCGCAGGGACATCGGCGAGTTCCGGAAGCTTTGTATTCCCCACGCAGACTGGCTGTGTTTTGCCGAATCTGCCGGCGACATCGACGCCGCCCGCCGGGAAGGGAAGCTGGCGCTCGGCATCAACGTTCAGGATACCGAGCTGGTACACGACGATATTGGCCGCCTGGAGATCCTGCGAGACCTCGGGGTCCGGCACATGCTGCTGGCCTACCAGGTGAGAAACCGCGCGGCAGACGGTTGCGCTGAACCGGCCAATGGCGGCCTCAGCCTGTTCGGACGTCAGCTGGTCCGAAGGATGAACGAGGCAGGAATCATTGTCGACGGTTCCCATGTGGGCAAACGCTCTTCCCTGGACGCCATCGAACTTTCCCAGACGCCGGTCATATTTTCCCATTCAGGCATCAAGTCCGTATGCGACCACATCAGAAATATCGACGACGAGCAGATCCAGGCCTGCGCTGATGCCGGTGGTGTGATTGGCATCGTGGGCATCGGCGCATTCCTGGGCGATCCCGATGCGTCTGCGGCCACTGTTTTTCGCCACCTGGACCACGTGGTCCAGCGGGTGGGACCCCAACACGCGGGCATCGGAACCGACTTCATCGACGACCTGGCCCCAGTGTGGAAATCCATCGAGGAGTCCGGTGGCGACGCATGGCATCCCCACGGCCCGCAGCGTTACGAGGGTGTGGCTTTCGCACCAGAACAACTCAAAGAACTGGTCCAGATCATGATTTCCAGCGGCTACGACGATGCGGCGATACACGGCATCCTCGGCGGCAATTTCAGACGGGTGTACGACCTGGTACACGAATCCCCAACCCGGTCGAGCCAATCGGCGGGGAGCTATGGAGACTAGGAGCATGAAAAAATCACTATTGCGAATCGCACCGTTAGCGCTGATGGTTGCGGGCCTTCCTGGTCTGACAGGACCGGTCGCTGCCCAACAGTCGGGGCAGCCCGAGGCCAGCAGCGAAGTCATCGAGGAGATCATCGTGGTGGCTTCCCGTCGGGAAGAACGCGCCATTGACGTTCCTGTGTCATTGTCAGTCTTCGACGCGACGTCAGCGGTGCAGACCGGCATCACCGACATTAATGCCATGGCAGACTTCGTACCCAATCTGCAGGCCCAGGACGGTGGAGCCCCGGGCCTGGGTAACCTGGTCATCCGCGGCATTTACGTGGGCGGCGCCCCAACGGTCGGAACCTATATTGACGACGTACCCTACGGCGGCGTGGTTGGCAGCTTTGCAGCGTCCCTGGCGCTGGACGCTTCACTCTACGATCTGGATCGAATCGAAGTGGTGCGGGGCCCACAGGGCACGCTCTACGGTGCCAGCTCCGTGGGCGGCGTGGTTCGCTACATCACCAGGCCACCCAGCCTGGAGGAGGTCGAGGGGTACATCTCGGCTGATTACGCCGATATCGACAATGGTGAATCGGCGACGCTGATACGTGGCCGGGTTTCGGTGCCACTGGCTGAGGACCGCTTTGCTGTGGCCGTCAGTGGCTACTCGGACAGCAACGACGGATTTATCGACAACGGTATCACCGGAGAAGCCGATATTGACAGCTTTGACTACTCCGGTGGCCGCCTGGCGGCCCGGTGGGCAGTCACCGACGACTTCGAGCTCAATGCCAACGTGTTTCAGCATGAGGCCGACTTTGACAGCGCCAGCTACGAGACCTTCGATCCCACCAGCGGCCAGCCGATTTTCGGCCGCTACACCACCGAATTTGCCGCTCCCAGGGAGCTGGAACTGGACATCTATTCACTGACGGCCGACGTCAATCTGTCCTTCGGTACCTTTACCTCCGTGACCAGCGACCAGACCGGCGACATCGAAAACCTGTCCGACGTTACACCGGTGCTTGGCCCGCTGCTGCCTGGCTCGCAGATTTCGCTGAGTTCCGGCAGTGAAATTGACCGCTTCACCCAGGAGTTCAGACTGACCTCAAACAGTGAGGGCAGCGTGGAGTGGATCGTGGGAGCCTACTACACCAAGCAGGAAAGCGAAGAATTTCAGATCACCATCGAAGATCCGCCGGTGGTCAACCTGATCAATCTTCAGACCAGCCAGGAATACGAGGAACTGGCCCTGTTCGGCAATATGACCTACGCCTTCTCCGATGCGTGGGACGTGACCCTGGGCCTGCGGTACTCCGACAATGAAAACGCCATCCAGCAGAGCTTTACCGGCGCCCTTTCCAGCCCGCTGCTGGACAATCTGAACACCGTGACCGACGACAGCGTCACCACCTATCTGCTCAACACCCGCTACCGCTTCAGCGACTCGCTGAATTTTTACGGACGGGCAGCCAGCGGTTACCGTCCTGGAGGCGCCAACCTGGTGGTGGACATAGGTGGGCAGTTGTTCGGAACGCCCTCCTATTCTCCGGATGACCTGTGGAGCTACGAGGCCGGCATCAAGGGGCGCCTGGCGGACGGCAGGCTGAGCTATGACGTTGGCGTATACGTGATCGACTGGTCCGATGCCCAGATCGGGTTTGTCAATCCGGTCACCGGCCTGGGCGAAACCGGGAACGCTGAAGGGGACGTGGACGCCAGCGGGCTCGAAGCCAGCCTCAGCGGCGAGCTGTTCCCGAACTTCCTGGTGACAGCCAGCCTGGCCATTGCCGACGCCGAGATCGAGGACGACGAGCCCAACCTGGGCGGACTGGCCGGCGAATCGCTGCCGGGAAATCCCGAATCAACGGCTTCAATCGCCGCAGACTACCTGTTCACCCTGGGCTCGGCTGACGTCAGCGTCGGCGCAACCTGGCGCCACACCGGTGACTACAACTCCAACTTCAGCCAGGCCGTCACCGGCAATTACAGCAATCCGTCCTATTCGCACTTTGATATTCGCGCGGGCGTGCGGTTTGACAAGGTGTCCATCAATCTTTACGGAACCAATATCACGGACAAGTTTGCCTACCAGACGGTCTTCCCCGTTGCCCCCGTGTTCGCCTATGGTGTACCGCTGCGGCCACGTACATACGGCATCAATCTACGCTACGACTTTTAGTCAGACCTGACCCACCCGGAGCCGCGACGCGGCTCCGGCCTTATCTCGATACCGGGGAACATCCATGTCGGTCCACATCAAGACCCATCAGCTGATCCTGTTCGCCCTGCCCGCCCTGGTCTCGGCGGCCATGCACAACCCGGTGGTTGCCGGCATCATTCCGTCGCTTTACGCCACCGAGTTCGGTCTCGATCTGGCGGTCATTGGCTCGGTGATGCTGGCGGCGCGGATTTTTGACGCGGTGACAGACCCGGTCATCGGCCTGCTGTCTGACAAGACAGAGTCGAGGTTTGGCCGGCGCAAACCCTGGGTCGCTGCCGGAGCGGTCCTCACCGTCATCACCATCTGGTTCCTGTTTCGCCCCGGGGAAACCGTCACCATTTCCTATTACCTGACCTTGTCCATTCTGCTGTACCTGGCCTGGACCATCATGGAAATACCCTACGTGGCCTGGATGCTGGAGATGTCCCGGGACACGAAAGAGAGAACCCGGATCAATGCCTTTCGCAGCGGCGCCCTGCTGGTAGGCGGCATCCTGTTCTACCTGTTTCCAAAGCTGGTACCCGGTTCCGATGGCAGCATGAATTTCCAGGTGCTGGGAGTGCTGGCCATATTCATCGCCATCAGCGTACCCCTGTTTACCGTCCTGGCGGTCAAGTACGTGCCCGAGGGTGAAGTGTTCGAGGGCGAGGCTGCGCCGAAAATCACTGAGCTTTGGCAGTCCATCAAGTCAAACCGGCCGTTCCTGGCGTTCCTGGCCATGTATGCCTTCATCGGCCTGGCCAGTGGCGTCGGCAATGTGGTTGCCTTCATGTACATCGACACCTACCTGGACATCGGCACCCGCTTCACGGAGCTGTTCCTGCCCGCTGTGATCCTGGGCCCGCTCACCCTGCCGTTGTGGACCTGGGTACTGAACCGCTATGGCAAGTACCGGGTCTCGGCGTTGGCTTTCACCATCTACATGCTGCTGATGCCCATGCCCTGGTTTGTCTCGCCGGGAGAATCGGCCTTCCTGCCCATGCTGTTGCTGTATGCCGCGAGCAGTCTGTTCATGCCCCTGCTGATGGTGTCCATGCCGGCCATCCTCGGCGACATCATTGACTACGACGAGCTTCAGACCGGCAAGAACCGAGCGGGCCAGTACAGTGCTTTTCTCACCCTGATTGCCAAGGCCACCACGGCTATTGGCGGACCCCTGGCGCTGATCGCCATCGGCGTCTTCGGCTACCAGCCCGGTGCGGTTGAAAATACCGAGACGGCCATTTTTGGTCTGCGCGTGGTGTACAACCTCGTGCCGCCCCTGCTGGTCCTGCCGGGAATCCTGCTGCTTTGGTACTTCCCAATCAACGACAAGAGCCAGGTGGAGATCAAGAACCAGCTCGAGGCCCGCGCCGCCGTTGTGACTCCGGCATGAGCGGCGCGGACCGGCAAAAACTCCTCGACGACGCTGCCCGGCGCCACGGTGTGCCGGGGGGCGTGCTGGCTATCCTGGACCAGGGCAAGCTGTCGGTGGTGACCACCGGCGTCCTCAGTGTCGATACCGGCGAGGCCGTCCGGCCGGATTCGCTGTTCCAGATCGGCTCCATCACCAAGGTCCTCAC
Source organism: Lysobacterales bacterium (assembly GCA_030065125.1). Classification (GTDB taxonomy): domain Bacteria; phylum Pseudomonadota; class Gammaproteobacteria; order Xanthomonadales; family SZUA-38; genus JASJDM01. The sequence continues at coordinate 32,343 of JASJDM010000068.1, forward strand.
GGCAACGCTGTTGATGACCCAGGTGGATCGCGGCCGGGTGGAGCTGGATTCGCCAATCCGGACCTACCTGCCCGATTTCCGGACCGCTGACATCGAGGCGGTCAAAGCCATCACCGTGCGCCAGCTCCTGTGCCACACCAGCGGACTGGACGGCGACTTTTTCACCGACACCGGCAATGGTCCGGGACGGTTGTTGCGGTTCCTGGACCGCTGCGCGCTGCTGCCCCAGCTGTTCGACCCCGGGACCGATTTTTCATACTCCAACGTGGCCTACAACGTGGCGGGCCGTATTGTCGAAACGGTCACCGGCATGGACTTCGACACGGCCTTGAAGCGGCTGCTGTTTGAACCGCTGGGATTGAAACAGTCCGTGGTGGACCCCTATGACATGCCGGGTCGGTCACTGGCTGCCGGCCATGTGCCGGATCCCGACAGTTCCGGTGGATCGAAGCAGCTGGAAACGCTGTTCACCCTGGCGGTTTCGTCCAGCCCAGCCGGCGCTACCACCATGATGTCCGCAGCTGACCTGGTGGCGTTTGCGCAGATGCACCTGACCGCCGGCCAGAACGCCGCCGCCGAGGCAGTTCTCTCCCCGACAGCGGTTGCCGCCATGCAGGACGAGCAGGTTCGCATTCCGGTGCCATCCAGGGGCCTGGATGCCTGGGGGCTGGGCTGGTTTTTCCAGGACGTGGACGGCTGCGCACTGATCGGACACGACGGGGCGACGGTGGGGCAGAATGCCTACCTGAGAGTCGATCGGAAGTCCGGCAGCGTCGGTGTGCTGTTCGCCAACGGCGGATCAGCCAACGACTTCTTCCTGGATGTGTTCCGGGAGAGTTACGACCCCCTGGTGGGATGCCCTTCACCACAGGCTCCGCCAGTGGCAGCGTCATCTCCCGACGACCTGGGCCCCTATGCGGGCGTCTATCGCAACATCGTTGGCGACACCCGGGTGGAGGTCAAGGACGGTACCCTGGTGAAGTCATCGGCCATCAATTTCGACGACACCGTGATTGAGCAGCCCGAGGTCACCATGGATTACATCGGCGATGACAGCTTCAGCTGGCGGCTGCCGAACCAGGTTTTCCCGGGCACCACCAGTTTCCGCATGGAATCGGGCAAGGCACAAAGCCTGTTTTCCGGCCTGCGCTGGCACCACCGCGTCGAATAGGCTCAGCCATGTCCACCGCCGACGGCCTGTCGCAGCGCATACAGCGTTACCACTGTTTCCCCGAGTCCCTGGAGGAAGGGCGCCTCTGGTTTGAGCAACTGGTGACCGAAAACGGGGGGGTCATTGACGCTGCCACCCTGCCCTCCGCTACCGGGCCCGATGACGAGCCCCTGTGCACCCAGGTGGCCTGGTTCGGCCGGTCCTCGGCGCCCCGGGTGTTCCTGAGCATCGCCGGCACCCACGGCCAGGAGTATTTCTGCGGCGCCGCCGGGCAACTCGGCTGGATCACCTCCGGAGGGCCGCAATCCCTGGAAGAGGACACCGCGGTCTGCATGGTCCACGCCCATAACCCATACGGCGCGGCCTGGCTGAGTCGCGGCAATGAGAATTTCGTAGACCTGAACCGCAACTACATGGATTTCTCCGAGCCGGTTCGACCCAATCGGCTTTATCCCGAGCTGTTCGATCTGTTGTTTACCCGGGAGATGAACGAGCACGTGCTGGACGACGTCATGGCCGGCTTCTACCAGTTCCTGGAGGACAACGACGATTTTGAAGTCCTGACGGCCATGGGCGGAGGACAGGACACCCACGCCAGCGGGACTATTTACTGCGGGAGACGGCAGGAATGGTCCACCCGGAACCTGAAAGCGATCATCACAAGCTACCTGGACCAGGCAGAACAGGTGGCCGTGATCGACTGGCACACCGGGTTGGGTGAACCGGCAGTGGCCGCCGCGCTGGAGCGCCCTGCCCCGGGGAGCCGAGAGCTTCAGTGGGCGCAGCGATACTGGAAGGTGGACGACCACTCCCCTGAACTCGAAGGGTCGGAGATTCCAGACTATGTCGGCCAGGTGTGGGCCGGCACCACGGCGGATATTCGAGCCCTGGGTGCCGCAGCCATCGGCACCGTGGTCGAGATCGGAACCGTCGGCAATCAGTCGGTGCTGGCTGGCCTGCTGATTGACCGCTGGCTGCGGTTCGAGTGTGATGATCCGATGAGTCCAAAGGCGGTCCAGTTGCGTACCCGGATGGTCGAGCGCCTCAACCCGTCTCGACCGGAGTGGCGCAAAGCTGCCCTGGCCGCCATGTCCGAGGTGTACCAGCAGACCATTGCCGGTCTGAAAGACCTGTAGCCTGCATTATTCATGAACTCGCGACTGAAAGCTCTGTCTGGTGTTCAAAATCATCGCTTTAGACTTGAGTTGGGCGGTATGGGAAAGAAACAGAGTGTCGCTGCCGGATCGTCGCCCCCCGTGGCGGCGCAACGCACCACGATGACCGGCGATTCCGGCGTTGATGAATAATGCAGGCTGGAGCCTGATGGACCTGGCACTTTCACTGCTGCTGGTGGCGGCCATTGCATCCCTGATTGCCGTGGGACCGGGATGGGTCGCACTGGCACTGATTGCCGCCGGCCTGGCTGCGGGTTTTTACAGATTCCGCCAGGGACGCTGGCAACTGCTGCCCATGCTGGTGGTATTCCTGTTGTGTGGCCTGCAAACCGGGATCTGGTGGCAGCATGGACTGCCGGTGTGGATGGCCACCGTGAGCGTGCTCCTGTGTATTCCAGCCCTGCTGATGGTGTACTGGTCGCCGCTGCCCCATACGCCGATGCCGGGTGGTACCTATTCCGTCGGACGGGTCACCGCCGACATACCCCAACAGCAAAGCGGCGCCGATACCAGGCTCCAGGCACACCTCTGGTATCCCGCCAATCCTGCTCCGGGCCAGGGGCGCCGGCGATTTTTTTCCGCTGACGAGACCAGGGTTTTTGCCGGCGCACTGAAGGCACTGGGCGGACCGGGGTTCCTGCAGGATCACTTCCAGCTGGCCGACACCTGGAGTTTTGAGAACGCCGACCCCGCCGACGGCCGGTTCCCCCTGGTGGTGTTCAACCATGGCGGCGCCATGTGGCCTGCCACCAACACCTCCCTGATGGAGGAACTGGCCAGCCACGGCTTTGTTACCTGTTCCATCTCCCATCCCGGCGAGACCTCCGGCGTGCTGTGGCGGGACGGCACCTCAACCACCATCAGTGAAGAGTTCATTGAATCGCTGAAGGGGGGGCACAAGGCGATTGCGGAATACGCCAGTTACCTGCTCTGCCAGGACCCGGAACGGAAAAAGACCTACCTGCCAGTACTGGCGGAGGCCTATCGCGACTCCATGACCGCGGCCACCGACCGCTGGTGCGGGCACAGCCTGGCCGTTGTCGACTGGCTTCTGAGCGAAGAGTCCCACCAGCAAACCGATGATGTGTCTTCACACATCGACCCTGGCGGGGTGGTTTACTGCGGCATGTCCCTGGGAGGCTCCGTGGCACAGGAGTGCTGCTTCCGGGACCCCAGGGCCGCGGCTGGAATCAACCTGGACGGCATGAACTGGTCATTCGACCGAATCTACACCGACGTTCCGGTTCCCTTCCTGCAGCTGTACCATGATCCGGTCAGCTCCGCCGCCCAGGTTGCCGCCCAGGCTGAACCGGGTATCCAGCCTCCCACGGAAGTCACACCCGGCATACGTCTTTACAACGACTTCCACTACGAATCGCCCGAGTCGGCCGGCAGCCGCCCGGACATCCTGCGGGTGGTGGTTCCCGGGTCAGCTCATATGGGCTTTACCGACATGTCTTTGTCGGCGCGGGGCCCCATGCGGAAACTGGCAGGAACAGGTATCTGCGACGGGCCAGCCACGTCCGCCGCGGTTAACCGGTTGATCCGAATATTCCTGGGCGACGTTTTCGGTCAGAGCGGGTTTGACCGGTCAATGGCGGAGGCGGAGTCCAACAACCGATTTGTCGTGCAACGTTTGGTCTAGCTGTGAATTTCAGCAACGTTATTCACATCTAGCCCGAAGACGTTGGGGTGTTTTGCCTGCGGCTGCGCCGAATGAAACGGGTGGAAGCGTCCGGGTCGCCCCTGGAAGCCGCGTCCCGGGCCAGGTCCAGGTACTCCAGGTTGCCACTGGTGACCACGGTGATCAGCCTGGCCCTGATACCCTTCGCCGGTGAAACGAATGCGTGGGGCATGGCCGCGTCCACGTAGATGGACTCTCCGGTTTCCAGGGTCACCGTTTCATACTGATCGCAGTGAAACTCAACGGGACCTTCCACTACATAGGCGAAGCGCTCCCCCATCAGCTGGGAAAAGGTCAAAGGTTCTTCGCTGTAGACCACCTCCAGCAGGATCGGAATCATCAGGCGGTTTTTCAGCTCGGTGGACAGGAACTGGAACCGGTAGTGAAGATCCTGCTGGAAACTGCTGGATTGCCGGTCCACAGCGCGTCGCGCCATGTTACCGTCGGCCACGGCGATTTCCGCCGGGGTCGCAAACAGGCTGCGCACGTCCGTTTGCAGGGCGCGGGCCAGCTGCAGCAGCTTCTGGTAGTTGAGCGACATCTGCCCGGCCTCAACCTTGGACAAGGTGGACTGGGGCAAGCCTGATTCCCGGGCGAGCCTGGAAAGATTCCAGCCCCTGGACCTGCGCAACCGCTTGATATTGGTGCCCAGGTCGGGCTCGTCCCCGCTATCGCTCACAGCAGTGTTCATTTACAGCAACTCCTGATTGACAGCATTCCTACCGGCATTTATTCTTATACGAACGATTTATTCATATAAGAATAACATGCTGCGGTTGAGTTGGCCACTATGATTGAACATAAAGACGGCGGAAGACAACGGGTTTTCGTGGCCGGCCTGTGCCACGAAACCAGCGCTTTTTCACCCATTCCCACCACCCGGAATTCCTTTGAACGCTTTGACTACCATCGCCCCCGTAACGGGCAGCCGGACCGCCACAGCCGTGCACTGAACGGATACGGCGCGTTCGTGCGAAGCGCCGCAAAGGCAGGCTACGAGGTTTACGCCTCAACCTACACTTTTGCCCAGCCCAGCGCGCGTACCTCCCGGGCCGGCTATGAGTCCCTGCGGGACGAAATCCTGGGTGACCTGGAGCTGGCCGGCGACGTCTGCATGGTGCTCTACTTTCTGCATGGGGCGCAGATGGCCGAGGGCCTGGACGATTGTGAGGGTGACCTCCTGAGCCGTACCCGCCAGATCGTAGGTGACGATTGCTTCATTGGCGCGCTGCTGGACCTGCACGCCAATGTGTCTGCCGAAATGGTGGAACAGGCCTCGGCCCTGGTGGCCTGCCGTAACTATCCGCACACCGACTTTGACGACCGGGCCGAGCACCTGTTCGAGGTCGGCAGAATGGTGGTAGAAAACAAGGCAGCGCCTGAGTCTCACCTCCTCCGAGTCCCCATGTTCGGCATGTTTTACACGACCGAACCGCTGATGACAGCAGCCAACCAGGCGGCAGCGGAGCTGCAGGACCAGGCCGGCGTACTGTCAGTCTCCCTCATCCACGGGTTCACCTGGGCCAACACGCCCGATACGGGTGCCGGGGTCATCGCGATAACCGACGGCGATCGCGACATCCAGGAGGACCTGCTTGCCCTGGGTCAATCCTTTTTCCGGGCGCGGCAGGAGACCCTGGGCATGCGCCGCAGCATCGGGCAGATTCTGGACGAGATCGAGGCGGCGCCGGAATCCGACCGGCCATTCGTTATCGCCGACTGTTGCGACAATCCCGGCGGCGGCGCGGGCGGAGACTCAACGTTCATCCTCGAGGCCATCCTGGACCGCGGACTATCGGGTTTTGCCCTCGGGTTGCTGTGGGATCCACTGGCGGTGGAGTTTGCCAGCGACGCCGGCGTGGGGTCCCGCCTGGAACTGCGCATCGGCGGCAAGACCGGACCCGCAGCCGGCCTGCCACTGGACGTGACGGCCGAAGTGGTCGCGATCCACGATGACCTGTCCCAGGTGGGCATCGGCTACCGGGCGCCCATGGGACGCTGTGCCGTGCTGGACATCTCCGGCAACTCAGTAATCCTGAACACCGTACGTGGCCAGGTGTTCAGCACCTCCTGCTTCACCGACTGCGGCGTGGACCTGAACGGGCAGCGAGCCCTTGTGGTCAAGTCCACCCAGCACTTTTTCGACCAGTTCGGACCCATCGCACGTAAGGTTTACTACTGCGAAACCCCGGGACCGCTGAGCCTGACACCGGACGCCAGGGTGCTGAACCGTATTCGCCGACCCGCCTGGCCCCTGGACGAGGTGGACTTTCCAGGTACGCCCGGGTGAACGGCGCGCTGTTTTACGCCAGCCTCAGCACGGAGACCAACAGCTTCTCCGATATCCCGGTTACCTATGCAGACTACACCGTGGACATGCGGCGCGGCGATGACGTGGTCCATGACAGTGCGGGAAAGGTCCGCCCAGGCGCCGAGTTACTGCTCGAGTTTGCCGCCGACCGCTCCATGGAGCTTGTAACCAGCCTGTCCGCGTCCGCGGATCCCGGGGCGCCCACCCTGGACTCGGCCTATGCCAGGCTGCGGGACGAAATCCTGGAAGACCTGGGTTCAACTCCCGGGGTTCGCGCGGTGTTCCTGGGACTCCACGGCGCCATGATGGCGCAGTCCTGCTTCGACTGCGAAGGCGACCTGCTGCGCCGGGTCCGGGAGATTGTCGGTCCTGGCATCCCTATTGCCGCCGTACTCGATCCCCACGCCCATCTCACCGATGCCATGGTCACGGCAGCAGATATTCTGGTGTTCATGAAGGAGTATCCGCACACCGACGGCGCCGACAGGACCCGGGAAGCCCTGGCGGTGACAGGAGAGCTGCTTGACCAGGAACTGACCCTCTCATCCGCCGTGATCAACTGCGAACTGCTGGGCTTTTTTCCCACCAATCGTTCGCCCATGCGCGAATTCGTGGATGCCATGGTGCAGAAGGAGACACACCCGGAGGTGGTCAGCATTTCATTCATCCACGGGTTTCCGTGGGGAGACACCCCCGACGTCGGCAGCCGGGTATTGGTCTATACCCGGGACAATCCAGTGCTGGCCCAGCGCCTGGGTGAATCCGTGAGGGATGAAATCTGGTCAATCAGGGACCAGACCATGTTTGACACCCTGACCATTGAACAGGCCCTTGATCGGGTTGACGCTTCGGGCGAAGGTCCCCGGGTGTTTGGCGACATTGCCGACAACCCTGGGGGCGGTGCCCCGGGCGACAGCACATTCATCCTGGCCGCGCTGGTTCAGCGCCGACTGGCCAAGGTGGTCGTCGGATGCCTGTTCGACCCGGACTCAGTGCGCCAATGCCATGCAGCCGGAGTCGGCAGCGAGGTATCACTGTCCGTCGGCGGCAAACTGGGAGAATTTTCTGGCCAGCCTGTTGCTGCGACCGGGGTGGTCAAAGGCCTGGGCAGATCCGTCATGATGAACGTGGCAGACGCGGCAGAATTCCCCATGGGGGACACAGCATGGGTTCAAATCGACGGTATCGACCTAGTACTGATATCAACCAGGACCCAGACCTATGCACCCCATGCCTTTACCCACCTCGGGCTGGAGCTGGAGGACAAGGCAGCGATTTTCGTGAAATCCACCAATCATTTCCAGGCATTTTTCGCCGACCTGGCCAGCGAGGTCGGCTACGTGAACACGCCCGGCGCCATTGATTTTGACCTGGCCAGGATTCCCTACCGACATTTCAACAAGCCCTACTATCCGCGAGGCGAGATGCCATGACCACGACCCATCAACTCAAGCAACCATATACCGTATTCCTTGGGGACGTCTCCGAAGCCGGATATGCCAAAACCGGTTTCGGACTGGCCCATTGGCGCCCCGACGTTTGCGTGGCCCAGTTGCGATTCGAGGGCTGCCGCGTTGATCTGGGCCTGCCCGATATCGCTGTTGACGACTTGAAACAGCAGCAGGGATCCCTGGTCATTGGCGTCGCGTCCCGCGGCGGCATCATCGCCGATTCATGGATTCCAGCCCTGGTTCGCGCAGCCGAGTCAGGCCTGGATATCGTTGCCGGGACCCACGTCCGCGTTGCCGACATTCCAGAGCTGCAGGCCGCCGCCAGACGATCTGGCGCCAGGCTGATCGACGTTCGTGTACCGCCGCCATCCATACCCGTGGGCACCGGCGAGCGGCGCCCGGGTAAGAGACTGCTCACCGTTGGCACCGACTGTGCCGTCGGAAAGAAATACACCGCCCTGGCCCTCGAGCGCGCCATGCACGAGCGCGGCATGGACGCCACCTTTCGCGCCTCGGGCCAGACCGGCATTATGATCGCCGGCAGCGGCATCGCCATCGATGCGGTGGTGTGCGACTTCACCTCCGGTGCTGCGGAGCAGCTTTCGCCGGCTGCCGACGACAACCATTGGGACGTCATCGAGGGTCAGGGCGCGCTGCATCACCCCAGCTACGGGGGCGTCAGCCTGGGGCTGCTGCACGGCAGTCAGCCCGACGCCATCGTGCTGTGCCACGACGCTTCCCGCGAGGGCCTGCTGGGCCTTGAGCAGTTTCCCCTGCCCGGATTGAACGACGCCATCGCCAGCAACATTGAAAACGGTCGCATCACCAATCCCGACATTCGCTGCGTGGGCGTCTCGGTCAACACCTCGGGCATCGACCCGGCCAGGCGCGAAGCGCTGCTGGCCGAATACCAGCAGGAGACCGGTTTGCCCTGTGTAGACCCGTTGATCGACGGGGTCGGGCCCATCATCGATTTTATCGCGGAGGAAGAGCAATGAGTCTGCATCAGCTCAGTCTGCACAAGGAAGAATGGCCTTTGCGGAAACCTTTTCGCATCACTGGCCACGAGTGGGTCGATCTCGATGCCATCGTGGTCGAACTGACCGATGGCACCCACATCGGGCGCGGCGAGGCCTCGGGGGTTTACTACCTCGATGAAAACACCAACTCCATGGTCCAGCAGATTCAGGACCACTGGAACGACATCGAAAACTGCCCGGATGGCGATTCGCTTCGGGAGATCCTGCCACCGGGCGGTGCCAGAAACGCAGTGGACTGTGCGCTATGGGACCTCACTGCCAGGCGCCAGGGAACCAATATCTGGCAACTTGCCCAGGTGGAGCCTGGTCCGGTTCAAACCGTAATGACCATTCCGATTCGCGAAACCCCCGAAGAAATGGGGGAAGAAGCAGGCCAGCTGTCCGACTTCCGCAATCTGAAAATCAAGCTGGATCATCAGCAGCCCGTCGAACGCATCGCCGCCATCCGGGCCGCCCGCCCCGACGCCAACATTGTGATCGACGCCAACCAGGGCTTCACCTTGGAGCTGCTGCGTGAGGTTCTGCCCCACTTCGAACGGCTCGAGGTCTCCATGGTGGAGCAGCCCCTGCCCCGCGGTGGCGATGACGGCCTGGAAGGTTTCCAGTCACCGGTGCCACTGTGCGCGGACGAAAGCTGTCTGCATCTTGGTGAACTCGACCAGGCCGCACGGCGCTACCAGATGATCAACATCAAACTGGATAAGTGCGGCGGGCTGACCGAAGGCCTGATGATCGCCAGGCGGGCACAGGAGATGGGACTTGGCCTGATGGTGGGCAATATGATCGGTACCTCCCTGGCTATGATGCCCGGCATGGTCATCGCGCGTCTCTGCAGCTTTGTAGATCTGGATGGACCCCTGCACCTGAAGTGCGACCGCGCCGGCGGCCTGACTTTCAACCGGGGCGAGATCAGCACTCCCGCGGTCGCATTGTGGGGTGCCGCAGGCTGACCCGCGGGGTTGGGCCGCAGCACCCGTTCAACGAGGCCGGCCGAAGCGGTTGATGTGTCCGCGTCATAAGTGGGATCATTCCCTTAGTTGCTCGGGTAACCCGGGTTTGATGCCGGAACGGGCATCAGGAAACCAGAATGAAAACGCTGCTGCTCGGCCTCCTTCGCGCCTACAAACTCATCATCAGTCCGTTGCTGGGACCGCGGTGCCGGTTTTATCCCAGCTGCTCGGACTATGCCCGCGAAGCCATCGAGGTGCACGGCGCATTTAGGGGCGGCTGGCTGGCGATTCGCCGGCTGGCCCGCTGCCATCCGTTTTGCGAAGGGGGGATCGATCCGGTGCCACCCAAATCCGAAGAGCTGACCCAATGAGCCATAGCCTGCTGATCCTTAATGCCCGAGTCGCCAATGAGGGCCTGGAATTCGAGAGTGATGTCCTGGTGCGTGACGGCCGAATCGAAAAGATCGCGCCGTCCATCGACGCCGACGCCGACCAGACCCTGGACGCAGCCGGTCTGCTGCTGATGCCGGGCTTCATAGACGACCAGGTGCATTTCCGCGAGCCCGGCCTGACCCACAAGGGGGACATCGCCAGCGAATCCCGGGCCGCGGTGGCCGGCGGCATTACCAGTTTCATGGAAATGCCCAACACCTCTCCACCCACGGTCACCGCCGAACGGCTGGAAGAAAAGTACGCCATCGCCGAGAACAGTTCTCACTGCAACTACAGCTTTTACCTGGGCGCCACCAACGACAACCTGGAGGACATCCAGCGCCTTGAGCCCAACCACGCCGCCGGCATCAAGATCTTCATGGGCGCATCCACCGGCAACATGCTGGTGGACGATCCCGTGACCCTGGACGGTATCTTCCGGGACGCGCCCTGCATCGTCGCCACGCATTGTGAAGACACGCCCACTATCACCGCCAATCAGGCCGCGGCGGAAGCGCAATATCCGGACGGTATTCCTATTTCAGCCCATCCGGACATTCGCAGCGAAGACGCCTGCTACAAGAGCTCCAGCCTGGCGGTGGAGCTGGCAAAAAAGCACGGCACCAGGCTGCACGTGCTGCACCTGACCACCGGCCGCGAACTGGACCTGTTTACTCCCGGCCCCATTGAAGACAAGCAGATCACGGTGGAAGCCTGCGTCCACCACCTGTTCTTCAGCGCCGACGACTACGCCGAGCGCGGCAACTACATCAAGTGCAACCCGGCCATCAAGGCGCGGCAAAACCGTGACGCCCTGGTGGCAGCCGTCCGCGAAGACCGCATCGACGTCATTGCCACGGACCATGCGCCCCATACCCTGGCGGAAAAAGACGTGCCCTACCCGGCCGCCGCCGCGGGCCTGCCCCTGGTGCAGGACGCCCTCAGCGTGGTGCTGGAACTGGTCCATCGCGGCGAACTGGACCTGCACACCGCCATCCGCAAGACCAGCCACGATGTGGCCCGGCGCTTCCAGATCGTTGACCGCGGGTTTATCCGCGAGGGTTACTGGGCCGACCTGACCCTGTTGGACCTGGCCGGCTCCCGCACAGTGGCCCGGGAGGACGTGCTGTCCAAGTGCGGCTGGTCACCATTCGAGGGCCTGACGTTTTCCAGCCGAATTGCCGCGACGATTGTGTCGGGCGCAGTGGCTTATCGGGACGGAGAGTTTGGGGAGCACCTGAGTGGGTTGCGGCTTGAGTATGATCGGTAGTTAAACAAAGACCATAATGATGGGGTCACCCATTAGCCAGCCGTAGTCAATGGCACGAGTTCGCCCCTCCGATATCTCGGTCAGTTGAGTTTAATGCCAACCGAACCTTGGTGTCGCACCCTCGTCTTTCTGTCATTGG
>JASJDM010000002.1 GCA_030065125.1 Lysobacterales bacterium
GATGCCTCAAATCATCAACACCAACGTAGCGTCCCTGAACGCTCAACGGAACTTGAACACTTCCCAGGGAGTGCTCAACCGTTCACTGGAGCGGTTGTCCACTGGCCTGCGTATCAACAGCGCCCGCGACGACGCGGCCGGCCTGGCCATCTCGGAACGCTTCACCAGCCAGATCCGGGGCCTGACCCAGGCTATCCGTAACGCCAATGACGGGATTTCCCTGGCCCAGACCGCTGAAGGCGCTCTGTCTCAAACCAGTGAAAACCTGCAGCGGATTCGTGAGCTGGCCCTGCAATCGGCCAACGCCACCAACTCGGCGGAAGACCGTCAGGCGCTGCAGGCGGAAGTCAACGCCCTGCAGTCCGAGATTACCCGGGTTGCGGACACCACCCGCTTCAACGGCCAGCTGATCCTGGATGGAAACTTCTCCCAGCAGCTGTTCCAGGTTGGCGCCAACGTCAACGAAGCCATCGGCGTGACCATTCGTGGCGCCAGCGGCTCGGACCTGGCCAACAACTCGGTGTTGGCTGCCAACACCGAGACCGCTGAGGGCACCGGTTCGGCGACTAACTCGACCCCAACCCTGCCGACCGTCAATGACATTGCCGCCCAGACCCTGACCTTCAACACCAAGGACGGCGCCCAGACCCTGGGTGTCAGTGCCGGCCAGACTGCAGCCGAGATTGCCGCGGCGGTGAACGGCTCCAATGGACCCACCGGCGTGACGGCAACCGCCACCACCACGGCGATCCTGGACAGCCTGAGCGCCGCCGGCGTGGTGTCCTTCACCCTGGGCAGCAGCGGTGATGCCTCCACCACGATCTCCGCCAACGTGGCTGCCACCACTGACCTCACTGCCATCGCTGACGCGATCAATGACAACAGCGGAACCACCGGCATCAGTGCCTCGATCAGCAGCGACCTGACCACCGTGACCTTGTCGGATCAGAACGGCGATGACATAGAGATCACCGACTTCACCTCTTCAACGGATGGAGCGACGATAGACTTTGTCGGTTCTGCCGAGGCTACCCCGACGACTCTGGAAGACGACGATGGCGCGGGTGCCGCGGAAAACGACAGCGCCGTGGCCAGTGGAACGGTGACCTTCAACTCGCCGAACCAGTTCTCGGTGCAGTCGTCTATTGCCGCCGCCGACGGCAGCATTCTCGACGCTGCGGCCAACACAGCGGTGGGTTCCACTGAATCGACGGTTTCCGGCATCGACATCGGCACCGTGCAGGGCGCGCTGGATGCCCTGGCCGTCGTCGACTCGGCCATCGCCACCATCTCCTCCCAGCGGGCGGACCTGGGTGCGGTGCAGAACCGATTCGAATCGGCCATCACCAACCTGTCCACCACGGTGGAGAACGCCAGCGCTGCGCGCAGCCGGATCCGGGACGCTGACTTTGCCGCCGAAACGGCAGAGCTGACCCGGGCCCAGATCCTGCAGCAGGCCGGTCTGTCTGTCCTCAGCCAGGCTAACCTGAACCCGCAGAGCGTACTGTCTCTGCTGCAGTAAGCCTCCAGCGAGGGGGGTCCCACATGGGGCCCCCCAACTGAGGTGGGTGGGGAACGATAGACAACGGTGACGTGAGATGCAGATCACAGCAACAGATATGGATCGCACACTGCTGTCTCAGGCAACCGCTAAACCGGTACCAAAGGAGCAGCAGGTTCTTGCCGACACCGGCAAGAATGTTCCGGCGGAGCCAAAAGAAAAGGCTACCCGACAGGACATCGAAAAAGCGATTGAAACCGTCAATCGCCAGTTCGAGGTTTCCAACCGAAGCGTCCGCATCGTAGCCAGGCCCGACGCCAGCGACACCATTATCGAAGTCGTAGACGTCGAAACCGACGAAGTCATCCGGCAGATACCAGAGGAAAGGCTGCTCAAGCTGTCCGACTGGTGGAGCGAGAACGGGCTGCAGGCCAACGCTGCACCCCCAGGCTTCACCTTCGACGAAACGGCATGAGAATTGCATTCTATTCTGAGACTGAAAGAAAGGAAGAATCGTCGTGGCCATCACTTCCCTGGGAGCCGGATCGGGACTGGACCTGCAAACCCTGGTCGACCAGCTGGTGGCTGCCGAAAGGCAGCCCACGCTGCAAAGACTGGCGGTTAAGGAAGCCGGCCTTCAGGCCGAGCTTTCGGCGTTCGGATCCCTCACCAGCGCGGTTGACAAGCTTCGCGGGGCCATGGAGGCCCTCAAGGAGCTGGATCCCGGCAAATCCGCCGTGGTCTCCGGCGCGGTCGCGGCCCTCAGGGCAACCGCATCGGACGATGCCGCCCTGGGCAGCTACAACCTGACGGTAGGCCAGCTGGCCCAGTCCAATGCCCTGTATCGCTCATTCACCTCCGCCAGCGACGTGGTGGGTGGCGGCACCCTGACCTTCGATTTCGGCACTACCGTCTACGACCCGGACACCGACAACTACACCAGCTTCACCGCCAACGGCAGCGGCCCGGTGGAGGTTGAAATTGCCGCGGACTCCACCGTTGCGGAAGTCCGTGACCAGATCAACGCTGCCGGCGTGGGTGTGACCGCCGCCATCATCAGCGACGCCACCGGCGCCCGCCTGGTCATCACATCGGATGACACCGGCACAGACAACAGCATGGAAGTTACCGTCACCGACCTCGATGGCCTGGACGATGACGCCGGCTTGTCCCAGCTGGCCTTCAACAGCGGCAACACGCGACTGGAGCAGGCCGCAGCCGGCCTCAACGCACAGTTTACGGTCAACGGCCTCACCGTGGAGAGCAGCCGCAACGACGGCATCACCGCCATCGACGGGCTCACCATTGACCTGCTGACCACGACGGCTGTGGGCGAAACCGCAGTGCTGAAAGTGGCCAACCGCAGCAGCAGCGTGACCACGGCGCTGAATGATTTCGCCTCGGCCTACAACGAACTGGTCGACCTCCAGGCCCAGGTGGCCAGCTTCGACCCTGAAAGCGGACAGGCAGGCATACTGTTTGGCGACACCACCCTGCGCGGGCTGATGCGCAACCTGCGCTCGTCGTTCTCCGCGACGCAGTCCACGGTCCCTGGACAGATTTCGTCCCTGGTGGACGCCGGCTTCTCCGTCGACGACGGCGGCAAGCTCACGGTGGACTCCTCCAGGCTGGACAGCTTCCTGGACAGCGACTTTTCAGCCACAGTCGAATTTCTCAATGAGGTCGGTTCAGATTATGTGGATCTGGCCGATCAATATACTGGCAGCGACGGATTGCTGCAGGTTCGAACCGACGGTATCCAGACACGACTGGATGATATTTCTGAACAGAGAGTTGACCTGGATGAACGAACTGAACGGCTTCAGGCCCGGCTGCAGCAACGCTACGCCAACCTGGACACCCTGCTGGCGGGACTGCAGTCCACCAGCCAGTTCATCAGCGCCCAGCTGGCCAACCTGAGCGTCAACAGAAACAGCGACAGCTAAGTCAAATAACAGAGAGCACATAGGACATCATGAACGCGCAACTGGCACTTGATTCATACCGTCGAGCCGGAGTCATCAGCGAAGTCGAGAATGCCAGCCCCCACCGGCTGGTCCAGATCCTGATGGAAAAGGCGCTGGAAAACCTGAACCTGGCAGTGGCCCGGTTCGCCGCCAACCAGCTGGTCGAACGACGCAAGTCGGTCAGTGAAGCAGTGGCATTTATCGACGCCCTGCGTCAGGCCCTCACCCCCGCTGACGAGTCCGCCGTATCGGCCAACCTGGAAGCGCTGTACAGCCATATGATCGAGCGACTGCTGGCGTCCAATATCAGCAACGATCCCTCGGACATCCGGCACAGCGCGGAAATGATGGAAATGATCAAGTCGGCATGGGACGAACTCCCCGACGCCGTAAGCGCTGAGCAAGCCAACCAGCTGAGGGAATACTTCGATGTCGTTTGAACAGCAGCAGGAAATGCTGAACCACCTGGGTCAGCAGATGATCGACGAAGCCGACAGCGACAACTGGGACCAGGTTGCCCGGCTGCACCAGCAGCTACAGCAGGGGCTGGTATCCCTGTTTCGCAGCCCCGGCCTCCCCGAAGATGGTCGTGCCACAACACTGCTGGAGCACATCCAGGCGGTTAATGAAACCATCTCAGCCCGGGCCAGTGTGGAACGGGACAAGGCCGCCAAGGACATCAAGGCACACCGGCGGCACGCCACCGCCCGGCAATCCTACACGGAGTGTTTCCTGGCCTGACACGTCTTTGCGAGGCGCCATGCGGGCGGCGGGGCCAGATTCTGAAGTCCCGCGTGACAAAGCGCCACGATCCCTTTGAAATACCTCGTTTTTGTCTTGCTCCACCCCGGGCAATATCGTAAATTAGAGCTGCCTAGGGACTAATTCCCGAAGATCAGTCGAATAATAAGCCTTCAGCCGAAGTAAGGACCAGGGAAACCGAGCAACCATGGGTCAGGACCAGGTTTTGATCTGCGACCGCAACCCGGAGCGAGCGGACGAGTTTGCCCAGACCGCGGACGCCATGGGCTACCAGGCCCACATGTGGCCGGAAGGCCCTGACGAGCCCGCGGGCGGGCACACTCCGCAGCTCATCCTTCTGGCCTGCGACCAGTCCAACCCGGACTGGTCGGAAATCCAGGAAAGGCTGCAGCAGACTTATCCCGACAGCCGAATCGTGCACATCGCCAGTCCGGAGCCCGGCGCCGAGTCAGTGTCGGATCCCGATGAGCTCAAAAGCCTGCTCAATGCCGCCGCGACCGACCCGGGCGGGACGGCACTGGCTGAAGCTGCCAATCCGGATATGTGTGCACTGTGGGCCGCGGTGCACCAGGTTGCGCCATCCAATGTCACGGTGCTGATTACGGGCGAAACCGGCAGCGGAAAAGAGGTGGTGGCGCGCCGCGTCCATGAGCAGTCAAGTCGCGCCCACAAGCCGTTCGTAGCGATCAACTGCGCAGCCATCCCGCCGGAACTCCTGGAAAGCGAACTGTTTGGCCACGAAAAAGGCGCGTTTACCGGTGCCTTGAAGCGACGAATCGGCCGGTTCGAACGGGCCAACCATGGCACCCTTTTCCTGGATGAAATTGGCGACATGCCCCTGCCCATGCAGGTCAAGCTGTTGCGTGCCCTGCAGGACCGGCGCATCGAACGGGTTGGCGGCAGCGGAGAAATCGAGGTAGACGTCCGCATCATCGCGGCCACCCACTGCGATCTCACCCAGGCCATCCGCAAGGGAGAATTCCGGGAAGACCTTTTCTACCGGCTCAACGTGTTTCCACTGGCGGTGCCGCCCCTGCGGCAGCGGCCCGAAGATATTGAAAACCTGGTCAGCTGCCTGACGGCGAGAATCGAGCAGGACTCTTCCCGCGCCGTGCAGCTGTCGGCAGGCGCCCTGGCACGGCTGCAGAAGTACAGCTGGCCCGGCAACGTCCGGGAGCTGGCCAACCTTCTGGAACACCTCAGCGTGCTTTACCCGGGCCAGGTCATCGAAGCCGAGGACCTGCCACCGCAGTTTGGCAACTATGCCCGTGACCCGGTCCCTGCCCGGGATCGCCTGCCCAATGAAATCCTGCGCTCCTCCGACGGCCTTTGCCTGGACCAGGACCCCGTGCTCCCCCAGCACGGTGTCGATCTGCCCGACTACCTGGCGCAAAGGGAGATGGCGATGATCCGCCAGTCCCTCAACCTGACCGACGGAGTCGTGGCCAAAGCCGCCAAGCTGCTCAACCTGCGGCGTACAACGCTGGTTGAGAAGATGCGGAAGTACGATATTAAGAAAGAATAGGGAACGCGCCCGTTGGGCGCTGGGGAACGCTCGCTACGCGAGCTGGGGAACGCGCCCTGCGGGCGCTGGGGAACGCACGCTCCGCGTGCTAGGAATCCTATCGCACTTGTATTGAGTCAAAACCTGCACTCGGCATCGACCCCGGAACTATTCAGCGATGCGAAGCGAGCAACCGTCCCCAGCACGCGAAGCGTGCGTTCCCCAGGACGCGCAGCGGCCGTTTCCCAGCACCCGCAGGGTGCGTTCCCCAGCGCCCAAAGGGCGCGTTCCCACAACTCAGAGCACCGCCAACAGCGTGTTCCGAGACCCAGCCCGAGAATCGATCAGCACGCCCAATCTCGAACGTCATGAATTTGACCGCCCCTTGACGGCATTCTGACGGGGCGGCGGAAAAAACTGACCGATTTCCGCCACCGCTTGCCTTAATCACCGCCAAATCATTAAAAAATAACCCATTTATTCCGGTGGCAATGTTTTGCCGGGGGGTGGCACGCTTCTTGCTCCAGTTGGGCGCAGGAGAAAAAAACTGTGCCCATGACCATAAAAACACTGCTGATTTCACTCGATTCGACCACCTGCCAGCGCATCCAGCAACGGCTGGCGGAGCTTAATGTTGACCTTCTGGTCGCTGAACACACCGAGCAGGCCCTGGACTGCCTGTCCAACCAGGCCTGGCACCTGGTGATTGTGGCGGCCGGCCCCAACGCCAACGCGGCCCGGAGCGTCCTGCTGGAATTGCCGGTTCTCCCCAGTATCGTTGTTGCGGATTCCTGCAGTGAATTCGCCGGTCACTGCAATCTGACCAGCAGCTATTTGCGATTTTTTGTCAGCGACCTGGAAAAACTGGTGGACCTGGTGGACCACTTCGCCCAGGGGCTCAACGGACCGGTGCGCATGGTGGCCCACGACCGCCGCAGCCGCGACCTGGTGGAGCTTGCCGACCGGGTGGCAACGACCCAGGCAACGGTCCTGCTGGCCGGCGAATCCGGCGTGGGCAAGGAAGTGTTTGCCCGACATATTCACTGCCGCTCCAATCGGGCCACTGGTCCCTTTGTGGCGCTCAACTGTGCGGCCATTCCCGAGACCATGCTGGAAGCCCAGTTGTTCGGGCATGAAAAAGGGGCCTACACCGGCGCCCATACCAGTCGCCCGGGCAAGTTTGAACTGGCCAACGGCGGCACCCTGCTGCTGGACGAAATCTCCGAGATGGACCTCGGCCTGCAGGCCAAGCTGCTGCGGGTCCTGCAGGAAAACGAAGTCGAGCGCATCGGTGCCGCCTCCGCCATTCCGCTGAACGTCCGCGTTCTGGCCACCACCAACCGCGACCTGGTGGGGGAAGTCGAGGCGGGCCGCTTCCGCCAGGACCTGTTCTACCGCCTGAGCGTGTTTCCCATCGAAATTCCGCCCCTGCGCGAACGTCCTGAAGACATTCTGCCCATTGCCTACCGACTGCTGGCGCTGCAGACCACGGATCAGCCCCGCCGGCGGCTGACCGGGGACGCCCTGGACGCGCTGACCAGCTACGAGTGGCCGGGCAACATCCGTGAACTGAACAACGTCATCCAGCGAGCCCTGATCCTGAGCACGGAAACGGTGATCAACGGTGACACCATCCGCGGCGCCCAGCACCCCTGCCCCGGTTTCGGTACCGAGATCATCACCGACCGCAAGCTGGTGCCGGCGCTGCGGCATGCGGAAAACGAAATGATCATCGAGGCCCTGGCAGCGGACAACGGCAATCGCCGTCGCGCTGCGGAGAAGCTGGGAATCAGCACCCGCACCCTGCGCTACAAGCTGGCGCGGATGCGCGAAGCCGGAATCCCGGTACCGGGCTGACCGACGGGCTGACGACCGATGAGCGACATGGAAATCCGCAGCGTGCTGAGCCAGATGAGGGAGATTGCCCAATCCGGCGCCATGCCCTCGGGGCCGGCTGCGACCGGTGCCGCCGAAGCCGCACGCGGGGCATCGCCGGTGGAAAATTTCGCCTCGGTAATGGAAGCCTCCATCGACCGGGTAAACACCCTTCAGTCCGAGTCCCGGTACCTGGCGGAACAGTTCGAAATGGGCAACAAGGACGTCAGCCTGCCCCAGGTCATGATCGCGCTGGAAAAATCCAGCGTGTCATTCGAAGCGGTGAAACAGGTACGCAACAAGATGGTCCAGGCGTACCAGGAAATCATGAATATGCAGATTTGACCTGAACCATGGCAACCACAAGTACAGACCTTATTCAAAGTACACCCCAAGCCGCCGAGTCCGCCGGACTGGTGTCGGCGTTCAAGGGATTCGACCGTCTGCCGGCAGCCCGCCAGTTCGGCCTGCTGGTGGCCCTGGCCGGCGCTATCGCCATTGCGGTAGCCGCCGGCATGTGGTCCCAGTCCCCGGACTACACCATGCTCTACGGCCGTATGAGCGACACCGAGGCGATGGAAGTTATCGACGCCCTGAACCGGCACCAGATCAAACACCGGGTGGACGTGCACAGCGGCACCATCATGGTGCCCCAGGACCAGGTTCACTCGGCGCGGCTGCAGCTGGCCGGCGACGGGCTGCCCCGGGGCAACAGCCAGGCCATGGGGTATGAAATTCTGGACCAGCAGTCCGGCTTCACCACCACCCAGCGGGCCGAGGACAGCCGCCACCAGCGCGCCCTGGAGGGTGAGCTGGCCAAGTCCATCTCCCTGCTCAGCCTGGTGCGATCCGCGCGGGTGCACATGGCCCTGGCCCGGCCGTCGGCGTTTCTGCGGGAAAACCGCCAGTCCAGCGCCTCGGTTATTGTTCACCTGGCCCAGGGCAAGAAACTCAGCGACAACGACGTCAGCGGGATCGTGCACCTGGTGGCCTCCAGCGTGGCCGACCTGGAGCCCGAGCGGGTTACCGTTGTGGATCAGAACGGTCGGCTGCTGACCCAGCGCGGCAACGTCGATGACCTGGGCTTCGACGAATCCCGTTTCGAGTTCACCCGGCGCATCGAGCAGAGCTACGTCGATCGCATCCTCGACATTGTCACCCCCGTAGTGGGCCACGACGGCGTCCGCGCCCAGGTGGTTGCCAGCGTGGATTTCACTCAGAGCGAGAGCACCGAGGAAATCTGGGAACCCGACGATACCGCCATCCGCAGCGAAATTGTGGACGAAGAAAACTCGGTCCAGGAGTCAGCCGGCGGTGTTCCCGGCGCACTGACCAACCAGCCGCCGCCGGCGGGAACCGTGGAACCGGAGGCCGGCACCGAAGCCCAGGCCCAGCCCGTGCGCAGCAGCCGTGAGTTGAGACGCAACTACGAGCTTGATCGCCGGGTCAGCCACACACGTCTGGCACCCGGGCAGGTGACCCGGATTTCCGTCGCCGTGGTGATTGACCACCTGCGCAGCGTGGATGAAGAGGGCAATATGCAGCTCACCCCGCGCACCGAGGAAGAGATCGCCCACGTCCGCAGCCTGGTGGAGAAAACCGTCGGTTACACGCCCGAGCGCGGCGACTCGGTGGAAGTCGTCAATACGGCCTTCTTTACGCCGCCGCCGGCCCCCGAGGTGGCAGAACCGCCGATCTGGGAGCAGCCCTGGCTGTGGCAAATCGCCAAGCAGGTCGTGGCGCCCCTGGCCTTGATCGTCATGCTGATGATGATCCTGAAACCCACCTTCCGCAATCTTTCAACGCACCCCGGAGTGGCGGCCGTTGGCGGTCAGGCTGCTGGCGGCGCCATGGCGCTGCCCCCGGGGTCCGTCAACGAGGCCGACCTGATCCCGGTACCGCCGGATGAGGCTGAAATCAAACAGGCCATGAGCAGCACACGCCAGCTGGTGGCCGACGATCCCGCCCGGGCCGCCCAGGTGGTTCGGGAGTGGATGGCTGACGATTCATGAGCGATCTGTCTGGCCCACAACGCGTAGCGGTGTTCCTGATGTCTCTGGGAGAAGACGCCGCCGCATCGATTCTGCAGCACATCGACAGCAAAGAGGTGCAGCAGGTGAGCCAGGCCATGTCCGATCTGAAGAAAATCTCCTGGGAACAGGTGGACGAGGTCATTGACCAGTTCAACGAGGAAGTGAAAAACGAAACAGCTTTCGGCATCAAGGCACCGGATTTCACCCGCAAGATGCTGACGTCATCCCTGGGCGAAAAACAGGCCCAGGCCATGATGGACCGGATCGGCACACCCCAGGCCCGGCCCAGCCTGGAGTCCCTGCATTGGATGGACCCCCGGGAACTGACGGAACTGGTCAAGAACGAAAACCCGCAGGTCATTGCGACGGTACTGGCCCTGCTGGATGCGGATGCATCCGGGGCACTGCTGGAGCGGCTGGACGAAAGCCTGGCCCAGAATGTCCTGATGCGCCTGGCCCGGATCAGCGAAATCCCGCCCGCCGCCATCGCGGAACTGGAAGAGCTGCTCAACACCCGCGGCATCAGTGAAGACAGCGGCGATTCCGGCGCGCCGATACAGCTCAAGGGAACCGGTCAGGCTGCGGACGTGGTCAATGCGATTCCGGCCGAACTGGAAGAGAAGCTGATGGACGCCATGCGCGAAGAGGACCCCGACCTGGCCCAGCAGGTAGAAGACCTGATGTTCGTCTTCGACAACCTGTCGGCGCTGGATGACCGCGGTCTGCAGCGGCTCATGCGGGAGATCCCGCAGGATCTGCTGGTGCCCGCGCTGAAAGGCACGGACGTGGCCATGCAGAACCGGTTTTTCAACAACATGTCCAAGCGCGCCGCTGAGATGCTGCGTGACGACCTGGAGGTATCAGGTCCAATCCGGTTGTCCGAGGTGGAGGAAGCCCACAAGGAAATCCTGGCCATTGCACGGCGCCTGTCCGATGAAGGCACCATCAGCCTGGGCAGCAAGGGCGGGGACGAATATGTCTGATCGATGTCATGGAGGACAGCGTGAGCGACGGTAAGACCAGAATACTGCGGGCCAGCGAGTATGCGACAGACAAGCTGTCCTATGTGACGCTGACCCAGGTGGAGCCGGCCAACGATTTCACGCCGGTACAGCTGGGGCGTACGCCCTGGCCATCCGATGACGAACTGGCCCAGGTGCGGGAACAGGCAATCCAGGAAGGCTATGAAATTGGCAAGAAACTGGCCCGGAAAGAGCTGCAAACCCATCTGCGGCAGCGCGGTGAGGAACTTGAAAACCTGCTGCGGGGACTGACTGAACCCTACGCCGATTTGAATGATGCGGTGGCCCGGGAGATTGCCGTGCTGGCGCTCAATGTAGGATCCGCCCTGTTCCGCCGCGCCATTGACATGGAACCCGAGCAGGTACTGCACATCGTGCGCAGTGCCGTGGCCGCCCTGCCCAGCAGCAAGCGCAAGGTCACCATCGTGCTGCATCCCGAAGACCTGGACCTGTGCGCCCAGATGCTGTCCCTGGAGGAAACGGATTTTGAATTGAAGCCCGACCCGTCCCTGCGCCGCGGCGGCTGCAAGGTCATGGCGGGGGCGGCAGTGGTGGACGCCACCCTGAACAAGCGACTGCAATCCATCGCCGAAGCCATGCTCGACCAGGCTGACAAGGAATCAGACGATGCTGCAGACTGAGACCAGCGAAGGCTGGGCCCAGCAGCTGAAACGCTATTCCCGGCGAATTCGCCGCGGCAACGTTCTGCTGGCCAACGGCCGGCTGCGGCGCCTGATCGGCATGACCCTGGAAGCCGAGGGTTGCCAGGTTCCGGTGGGCCAGCGCTGCATGATCGTCAATGCGCACCGCCAGATCGAAGCCGAAGTTGTGGGCTTCGACAGCGAAAAGACCTTTCTTATCCCACTGGACGACTTTCACGGCATCACTCCGGGAGCCCACGTCATACCCAAACCCAAGGCGGCAGACGTCCAGGTCGGTGACGCTCTGCTGGGGCGGGTCATCGACGGCCTGGGTAACCCGCTGGACGGAAAAGGACCCGTGGAAAGCGACGAGCGCGTGCCCCTGTATGACCGTCCCCTGAACCCCCTGCACCGCAAGCCCGTCACCGAATCGCTGGATGTCGGGGTTCGGGCGATCAACGCATTTACCACTATCGGCCAGGGCCAGCGAATCGGGCTGTTCGCCGGCAGCGGCATCGGCAAGAGCGTCCTGCTCGGCATGATGACCAGGTTCACCGAGGCGGACGTCATCGTGGTCGGCCTGATCGGCGAGCGCGGACGGGAAGTCCAGGAGTTTGTGGACCATACCCTGGGTGAACAGGCCATGCGGCGCGCCGTGGTAGTTGCCAGCCCGGCTGATACCTCACCCATTCACCGTATCCACGCGGCCGAACGGGCTACGGTCATAGCTCGCCACTTTCGCGATCGCGGCCAGCGCGTGCTGCTGCTGATGGATTCGCTGACCCGCTACGCCCAGGCCGAGCGGGAAATAGCGCTGGCCGTGGGAGAGCCTCCGGCCACCAAGGGTTACACGGCATCGGTGTTCTCCAAGCTGTCAGACCTGGTGGAACGCTCCGGCAACGGGGCCGGAACCGGCTCCATGACCAGCGTCTACACCGTACTGGTGGAAGGCGACGACCATAACGACCCGGTGGCGGACGCCGCCCGGTCATTCCTGGACGGGCACATCGTGCTCAGCCGGGAACTGGCCGAGGCCGGCATCTACCCGGCCGTGGACGTGGAGTCGTCCATCAGCCGCGTGATGAGCGGTCTGATCACGCCGCGCCACCGGGAACTGGTCGGCGACTTCATCCGGGTGTACGCCGCCTATCAGCAGAACCGTGACCTGATTACCGTAGGCGCTTATGCCCCGGGCAGCGACCCCCTGATCGACGAGGCCATCGCCCGGCGCCCGGCCATGCTGGACTGTATCCGCCAGCAGCAGGGCCATTGCGTCTCTTTAGCCGAAAGCATCGAAGCTTTGGCATCAGTCTTGCAACACGATGGGGAAACAGCATCGGGCTGAAATGAACCGTACCCAGAGAATCAAGCGAATATGCCAGCTGCAGCGCCTTTGTGAGAACGGCGCCGTCGCCAGCATGAAAAATGCCCGGCAAAAGCTTTCCGGTGCCCGGCAGCTCCATGCCGAGCTTGAGAAACATCACAACGACTACTGGGTCCGCCTGCTCGAAAAGGAACAGAAAGGGCTCAACAGCCTGCTTTGGCGCGGCCAGCGTCAGTTTATCCGCGCCCTGGAGAACGCCATTCAACAGCAAACGGCCCAGGTCAAGATGGACCACCGGGAGTTCGACCTGAGTGAAACCGAATGGCGCCAGAAACACGCGGAAACCCTCGCCAGCGAAGCCTTCCTTCAGCGTGTTCTCCAGCGGGAGCTGCGCAGGGAAGAAAAGCGGGAATCTTCAGCCATCGATGACCTGGTGGCTTCACGGCATGGAGGCGGCTCACGATGAGCGAGCAACTCGCCGGACTGCCGTTCGATCTCTCCGGACTGCCGGGCCTTGCCCCGTTTACCGGTGAGGCCGCCGGCGCGCCGGTGGGCGAAGCGTTTGACGCAACACTGTCTCATTTGCTCGCCGGCGAGCAGGCTTTCAATCCCGCCCTCGCAACGACCCCGGCCACAACCAACGCCGCCGCTGCGCCCGAGGCCATCCGCGCTGCCCTGGCCGAGCTGTTTCCCGGTGCCATGCCAGGCGCCACGCAATCCGCCACGCAGTCCGCCCCACAATCCGCCCTGGGCACTGCTGTCGTGGCTCCGGCGGGGCTGCCCGGATTGCCGTCCGACGGGTTACCGACCGCCGCAACAGTGGGCATCCAGGCGGCAACCGGCACGGCGACGCCGGCGACTCTGTCAGCCGCTGACCTGGCCACCCGTGCCGCCGGCACAAATCCCGCAGCTGCCACTTCCGGGTCATCCCCGGTTGAATCAACGGTGGCCCGCACCCTTGCGGCGGATCGCCAGGCATTGCTGCCTCCGGTGGACATCACGACCCAGCCCCACGGCATTGCGCTGAAGCTGCCCACCGCCGATAGGGCCACGTTACCGGCACCCCTGGCAGGCCTTCTGTCGCCGGCACTGAGAGAAATTCAGGGTCGTCGCGCCAGCAGCACCGCCGACTCGATGCCAGTCCGTCCCCAGTCCGGCCTGAGCGACAGCAGCTTCCGCAGCCTGATGAACGACATGCCGACCCGGGAACTGGCAACCGGCGAATCAATTTTTCGAGAGGCCCGGGTGCTTCAGGCCATCAACCAGGCGATGGGCCAGGCCGGTCCGGCAGCAGCAGCGACCGCCAGCGCCCCGGCACCGACAGCACCCCTCACAACCCTGCCCAACCCCACCACGTTGACGCCTCAGCCGGTATTTGACCTGCACCTGCCGCCAACCGCCATGGATCCCGCAAACCTGCTGGGACCGCGACCCGGACCGGCTGCGCCCCTGTTTGCCGGCGGCGGTCAGTGGATGGACAGTATCGGAGAAAACCTGGCCTGGATGGTCCGTCATGATGCCCGGGTGGCCCAGGTGAGACTGTGGCCGCGCGATCTGGGGATGATCCAACTGCAGATCCGCATGGATTCGGACAGCGTCGAGGTTGCCATCGAGGCGAGCAATCGTGCCGTTGTCGATGAGCTGGCGGAAGCCGCGCCCCGGCTGCGCAGCCTGCTGGCAGACCAGGGGCTGGGCCTGAGCCAGTTGAACATTGACCAGCAGTCGACCAACGGCCGACAGCAGCGCCTGTTCCCGGAGCCCCCGCCCGAATCACCCTCGACCGCCGGCGATTCACCGCCGGCCGAGGATCCCCCCGACGTGATGACGATGCAGCCGGCCGCCCTGGGGCTCAGGCTGGTGGACGTCTTCGCCTGACCTGAACGAGCGACAGACCGGCCGTTCTGCCGGAAATCCACGCCTGCCCGGGAGAGCGTCAACCGAACTCTGCCGCCAGTGCCGTTTTTTTGACGGGGTAGCCGTCAACAACCCACCAAACGTTATTTAAATCAGTAAGTTAGCCAGGTAACGCTGCTTGGCACCATTTTTGCTGAACCTAAGGGTAAGTTTCTCCTCAAGGATCAGAATCATGGCAGAAGAAGTCATTGATATCGCGGGTGACGCAGCCCCATCAGGCGGTGGCGGCGGCAGCATGCTGCTGACCATCCTGGTCGGAGTCAATCTCCTGATAACCGTTGCCGTGGTGGCCATGGTATTCCTGGGTATCGGTCCGTTCGCCCCCCAGCCGGCGGCGGGTACCGAGGTGGTGGTCGAGGCAGAGCCCCTGCCACCGCCCATGTACGAATCCATGGACAAGCCGGTCATTGCCAGCGTGCCGGCCGGGGATCGCACCAAGTACCTGCAGCTGGTGGTCCAGTTCATGACCCGTTCGGACCAGACCGTGCTGGATATTCGCACCCACATGCCTGCCATCGTGGACGCCATTTACATTCAGCTCAGCGAGTACGACCACGAGACCCTGCAGACCGGAGAAGGGCGGGAGCGGTTACGCCAGGCCATTCTGGAGCTCA
Organism: Lysobacterales bacterium; assembly: GCA_030065125.1. Lineage (GTDB taxonomy): Bacteria > Pseudomonadota > Gammaproteobacteria > Xanthomonadales > SZUA-38 > JASJDM01. Next base: position 15,158 of record JASJDM010000002.1, read on the forward strand.
GCCAATCCATCCTCGAGCGGCACACCGGCGAGCCCGGCGTCGAGGAAGTTCTGTTCACCACCTACGTATTCCAGTGAAATGAGCACCAAGGATATCCTGTCCCAGGAGGAGATCGATGTCCTCCTGGATAACGCTGATTCTGTGGCAAATACCACCAAGTCCGCAGCCGTCCGCGACGAAGTCGAGCCCTATGACATCTACTCTCCGCGATCCGGACTGGTGGACGAAGCGCCGGATCTCACGCCGATCCCGGACAAGGTTGCCAGGGATATCCAGGGCGGCCTCGACGCCCCGATCCCGGAAGTGCTCGAGGTCGAAATTGCCGCCGCCCCAACCACCATGGAGTTCGGCGAGCTGCTGCAGACCCTCGACACGCCCTGTCCGGTGGCCGTCGGCAGCATCGAGGGTGTTGACCAGCACGCCCTGATCAGCATGGACGTGCACGCGCTGCACAGCCTGGTCAGCGTGTTGTTCGGCGGCGACGGCTCCCACTCCGACCAGGCACCGCCTGACCTGACCCCCACGGAAACCCGCGTGGCAGGCCGGGTTCTGCGGCGCTGCTTCCAGATCCTGGTGAACAATCTGCTGCCGGACCACGATTGCCAGATCATGCGGGTGGAGACCAATCCCAACAGCGCCAATTTCGCCCCGCCGGCGGAAACCTTTTTCCGCATGGTTTACGACCTGAATATCGGGGAACACTCGGGGGAGCTGGTCTTCGCATTGCCCATGCCGGCCCTGGCCAACGTCGGCAAATCCGACGCCGCCTCCGCCGAAGACCAGGAACTGGAATTGGAATGGCACAACCGCCTGCTGATCAACACCAGCAAGGCAAGCGTCAAGCTGCAGGGCCGTGCCGCCGAGTTGGAGCTCACCATCGGCGACGTCCTGCAGCTGGCTCCAGGGGATTTCATCCCCGTAGAAATCGACCGCAGCGTCGTGGTCTGCGCCCAGGATCAACCTCTGTGGCGCGGTGTCCTCGGCGTCTCCGGCTCCATGAAAGCCATACACCTGCTGGGTCGGGCAGACCTCTCGGCCCCGGCAATGAAAGACTTTGCTAATCAAGACTCTTAGGGAGCAGCAGCATGTCCAGCGAAGAAAACAATGATGAACTGGCTGCCGGCACTACCGATTCCGCCGCGCAACCACCCGTTCAGCCTCCAGTTCAGCCCCAGCCGTCAGCACAGCCCGGCGCGGCCGCAGCCAACGCAGAAGCGCACATGGCGCCGGGCCTGCCGGATCTGAACCCGACGTCGGACGCCGTCTCGGTTGAAAACCTGGGCCTGATTCTCGACGTGGCCGTCACCGTATCGGTGGAGGTGGGCAGCACCCGCATCCCGATCCGGCAGCTGCTGCAGATGAACCAGGGCTCGGTGCTGGAACTGGATCAACAGGCGGGAATGCCCATGGAAGTCCTGGTCAACGGCACGCCCATCGCCCACGGTGAGGTGGTCATGGTCAATGACCGGGTCGGCGTCAGGCTGACCGACGTCATCAGCCCCAAGGACCGGGTCAAGAGCATCAACTGAAATGGAACTCGGCACCATCATTCCGCAAATGATCATCGGCCTGCTGGTTGTGCTGGGCCTGATGTCCCTGATGGCCTTCGTGGCCCGCCGGATGTCCCTGCGTGGTCCGGCTGGACAAAGCCGCCTTCAGATCCTCACCACCCTGCCCATCGGCAGCAAGGAAAAACTGCTGCTGGTGCGATGCGGTGAACAGGACATTCTGCTGGGCGTCACCGCCCAAAGCATCCAGGCCCTGTCCAGCGCTCCGGTCACCGAAGACAGCCGCAATATCGAGGAACCCGTGATACTGAAATCCGTCGTCGGCGGAGGACAGGAATGAAGCACTGCTGGCTGCTGCTCCTGCTGCTGGTGGCCGGCCCCGCGCTGGGCCAGGCGGAGCTGCCGGCCCTGATCGTCGAACCCCAGGAAGACGGCGGCTCCAAGTATTCGGTCAGCCTGCAGCTGTTGTTCCTGATGACGACGCTGACCATGCTGCCCACGGCGCTGATCATGCTGACGCCGTTCACCCGAATCATCATCATCCTGGCTATCCTGCGTCAGGGCATCGGCATGGCCCAGACGCCCAACAATCAGATCCTGATCGGACTGGCGCTGTTCGTCACTTTTTTCATCATGACCCCGGTGTTGTCCCAGGTGAACAGCCAGGCGCTGACGCCCTACATGAACGAAGAACTGTCCTTTACCGAGGCCCTGTCCCGGGGCCGGGATCCGGTTCGCACCTTCATGGCGAACCAGACGCGCGAATCAGACCTGGCCCTGTTCACCGAAATTTCCGGCGCAACCGTGGAGGACCCCAGCGCCATCCCCATGAGCGTGCTGATCCCCGCGTTTATCACCAGCGAAATGAAAACCGCGTTCCAGATCGGGTTCCTGCTGCTGCTCCCATTCCTGGTCATCGACCTGGTGGTGGCCAGCATTCTTATGTCCATGGGTATGGTGATGTTGTCACCTCTGGTTATTTCCCTGCCGTTCAAGCTCATGCTGTTTGTCATGGTGGATGGCTGGGGACTGGTGGTAGGCACCGTCGCCTCCAGTTTCTTCATATGAGGCTCGGCCATGAATCCTGACATCATCATCGATCTCGGCCGCGACGCCGCCCAGACCATGATCCTGATCTCGGCGCCGGTACTGCTGATTGCGCTGGGCGTGGGCCTGGTCATTGGTGTCCTGCAGGCCGCCACCCAGGTCCAGGAAATGACCCTGAGCTTTATTCCCAAGCTGTTCGCCATCGTCGTCACCCTGGCCCTGCTGGGCCGCTGGATGATGGCGGTCCTGGTGGACTACACCCATCGGCTGGTGACCTCGATACCGGGATTCATCGGCTGACTGGATGCGCAAGGTAGGTGAGTAGACGGGCCCATGATCATTCCAGGACTGGCACAGTTTGATCCCATCGCGCTGATCGCCCAGTTCATGCTGATGTTCGTTCGTGTGGGCGCCATGATGATGGCCACGCCGATATTCCGATCCACCGGCATCCCCACCCGGGTGCGGCTGGTGATGGCCGTTATCCTGGCCGCAGCCGCCATGCCCACCCTGCCCGACGATTACCAGACACCGACCATGGGTTCCGCCATGTTGCCGGTCATACTCTGGGAATTCGGACTGGGCGTGGCCATGGGTTTCATGATCCAGCTGGTATTCGCCGCTCTGGCCGTTGCCGGTGAGGCTGTGGCCATGGGCATGGGGCTGGGTTTCGCCAACATGGTGGACCCCCAGAACGGCAGCTCGGTCCCCACCATGAGTCAGCAGTTTGCGCTGCTGGCCACCATCCTGTTCGTCACCATCAACGGCCACCTGCTGATGCTGCAGATGCTGTATGACAGTTTTGCGCTGATCCCGCCCGGATCGAGGCCGTTTGATGCCGCCCAGCGCTCGGTTCTGCTGGAATGGGGTGCGGTGATGTACGCCAACGCCCTGTTCCTGGCGCTGCCGGTGCTGATCACCATGCTGCTGACCAACCTGGCCTTCGGCGTCATTACCCGGGCGGCGCCCCAGTTGAACGTCTTCGCCATCGGTTTCCCACTGATGCTGATATTCGGATTCGTGGTGGTGATGATCAACACCGAACACCTGATCACCGGCACCCAGGACCTGTTTGAACAGGCATTCCTGGGCGTACGACGATTGATAAGCGGGTGAGTCATGGCTGAAGAACAGGACCAGGCGCAGGAACGCACACTACCGCCGACACCCAAACGGCGCCGGGACGCCGCCAAGAAAGGCCAGGTGCTGCGATCCCGGGAGTTGAACACGGTGCTGGTCACCCTGGGCGGCGCAGCCACGCTGATGGCCATGGGTGCGGGGATGCTGCGAAACATCCGGGAATACATGTCCGTTGCCTTGAGCTTTGGCGGCGAGGCCACCCGCGATATGGATGGCGACGCCATCACCCAGGCCATGAACATTGCCCGCGAGCACGGCGTGGACATCGTGCTGCCATTCACCGCCGTTGTGGTGGTGCTGGCCCTGGCTGGCCCACTGATGACCGGCGGCGTGGTGTTTCGCATCAACCTGCTTCAACCCAAGTTTTCCAACATGAGCCCTCTAAAGGGCCTGAAAAGAATGTTCGGCACCCGCGCCCTGGTGGAGCTGATCAAGGCAGGATTGAAATTCCTGCTGGTGGCAGGCATGGGGATCATCCTCTTCATGATGCTCTACCCGAGGCTGCTGGGGCTGGGCCTGATGCCGCTGAATTCGGCTTTGGCCGAGGGCGGCCAGATGTTGCAGTGGTTCCTGGTAGCGCTGTCTTCCGTACTGATCGTGGTTGCCGCCATCGACCTGCCCTTCCAGGCCTTCCAGCACTTCAAGAAGTTGCGCATGACCCGCCAGGAAGTCCAGGACGAACTGAAGGAAACCGAGGGCCATCCGGAGGTGAAGCGGCGGATACGCAGCCTGCAGCTGCAGGCGTCCCAGCGCAAGCTGGAAAAGGTGATGCCTGAAGCCGCCGTGGTCATCACCAACCCGACCCATTACGCCGTGGCGCTGCGATACGACGACGAAGTCACCACACCCATCGTCCTGGCCCGGGGCGCCGGCGATGTTGCCAAACAGCTCCGCGCCCTGGCTGAACGCTTCGACATACCCATCGTGTCGGCCCCGCCACTGGCCCGGGCACTGTTTTTTGGAGTTCGTGAAGGTCAGGAGATCCCGTCCAAACTCTACCGAGCCGTGGCCCAGGTGCTGATCTATGTGCTGCAGCTTGGCAACCCTGAAAACCGGCTGTTGCCGCCGGTAATCACCGACGAGGACATTCCACCCGAAATGAGAAGAGGTGAAGACGAATGAAACTGAACGGACTGTCCGCCATCCGCGGTGTGCTGGCGAGCGGTATCGCCATCCCGATGGCGCTGATGACGGTGCTGGTGCTGATGGTGGTGCCGGTGCCTCCCATTGCACTGGATGTCCTGTTCACCTTCAACATCGCCCTGTCCCTGGTGGTCCTGCTGGTCACCGTTTATACCCCCCGGCCGCTGGACTTCGCCGTGTTTCCCAGCGTGCTGCTGATCGCTACCTTGTTGCGGCTGTCGCTCAACGTGGCATCCACCCGGATCGTGCTGCTGAACGGCCACACCGGGCAGGAAGCAGCCGGCCGCGTCATCGAAGCTTTTGGTGACTTCGTCGCCCGGGGTGACTACACCGTTGGTTTCGTGGTGTTCATCATCCTGATCATCATCAACTTCGTGGTGGTCACCAAGGGCGCCGGCCGGGTATCCGAGGTCAGTGCCCGGTTCACCCTGGACGCCATGCCGGGCAAGCAAATGGCTATCGACGCCGATCTCAACGCCGGCCTGCTGGACCAGGAGCAGGCCCGGGAACGGCGTCGCGAGATTGCTGAAGAAGCGGATTTTTATGGCGCCATGGACGGTGCCTCCAAGTTCGTTCGCGGAGACGCCGTGGCCGGTGTTTTCATTCTGATCGTCAACATCGTGGGTGGGCTGATCATCGGCACCGCCAATCACAGCATGCCTTTCGTGGATGCGCTGGAACGCTACGGCCTGCTCACCATCGGGGACGGCCTGGCCGCCCAGCTGCCTTCACTGCTGCTGTCCACCGCCACCGCCATCCTGGTCACCCGGGTGTCACGCACGGTCAACATGGGTGACCAGTTTTCCAGCCAGGTGTTTGGCAGCGCCAAGGCCCTGGGCCTGGCCGCCTCCATCATGGGTGTGCTGGGCCTGATCCCTGGCATGCCCCAGCTGGTGTTCATCGGCCTGTCCGGATCGCTGGCGTTCCTGGCCTGGAGAAGCCATAAGGCCCAGACCGAGGAAGCGGCGCGGGAAGCCGCGGACAAACCCGAAGCACCACCCCAGGCGCCTTCCGAACTGGGCTGGGACGACATCGAAGGACCGGACACCCTGGGTATCGAGGTGGGTTACAAGCTGATCCCCCTGCTGGAAAAAGGCCAGGGCGGACCACTGCTGGCCCGCATCAAAGGCATTCGGAAAAAACTGTCGCGGGAACTGGGATTCCTGATCCAGCCGGTACATATTCGCGACAACCTGGAGCTCACGCCCAACAGTTACCGCATCAAGGTGCTGGGCGTGCCCGTGGCCCAGGCCGAGATTTTGCCGGAACGCCACCTGGCCATCGACCCGGGCGAAACCGTTGCCAGGATCGACGGTATCGCCACCAAGGACCCTGCTTTTGGCCTGGACGGCCTGTGGATCGACGGCAGCAAGGTGCAGGAAGCCCAGACCCTGGGTTACACGGTGGTTGACAGTGCCACGGTCATCGCCACCCACCTGAGCCGGATCATCTTTGACCATGCCCCGGACCTGATGGGCTTTGACGAGGCCCAGAAACTGCTCGATCGGCTGGGCGACAAGTCGCCAAAACTGGTGGAGGACCTGGTACCCAAGGCCCTGCCCATGTACGCCATCGTCAAGGTCCTGAAAAACATGCTGCGGGAGCGGGTTTCGATACTGGATATGCGTACCGTCGCCGAAACGTTGACGGAAAAAGCGGCCAGCAGTCAAGATCCCGACGTTCTCACCGAATACGTTCGCGAATCTCTAGGCCGGGCAATTGTTCAGAAAATCAATGGGATGGAGGCGGAATTGCCGCTCATCACGCTGGAACCAAAGTTGGAACGAATTTTGCTTGATAGTGTGGGCAGCCCCGGCACCGGGCCGGGAACAATCGAACCAGAATTGGCAGAAAGACTACAGAACATGGTTAGAACAGCGGCTGACAATCAGGAAATGCGGGGCGCTCCCGCCATCCTCGCCGTTTCACCGGAGATCCGGCGCTGGCTGTCACGGCTGCTGCGTCCGCTGGTGCCCAACCTCCACGTCCTGGCATTCACCGAAATCCCAGAGGACAAGCGGGTACGGATCGCCATGAACATCGGGTCGGAGCCGGCCCTGGGCTACGCGGGCTGAGGAATCTGACCGATGAAAATCAAGCGATACTTTGGACCAGATACCCGCCAGACCATGAAGCAGATCAGGGCCGAGCAGGGTCCTGACGCGGTCATTCTCTGCTGCCGCTCGACCGCCGGCGGCACCGAAATCGTCACCGCGGTGGAACCGGACAAGGAGATCATGGCCAGGACAGAACCGAAAGCCGCAAGGCCCCGGCCCCAGATGCCCGCCGGCGTTACCGGGACCGGACAACTCGATTCACCGCCCCAACCCAAGGCCCAGGCGAAAGCCAGCGCAAAGGCCCCGGCCCGGCCCAGGGTTGAGCCGCAGCGCACCATCGCCAGCGCGGAAAGCGATACGGTGGCCGAGATACAGGCCATCCGTCGGGAACTGCGCGCCATGCAGGGGCTGCTGGACGATCGCTTTTCCAAGCTGACCGAGATCGATTTCCAGCGGCGCCAGCCGTTCGAATCCTCCCTGCTGACCAAGCTGACCGATCACGGCATCGACCCGCGCATTGGCCGAAACCTGATCCACAACCTGCCGGCGGGAGATCCGCGCAAAGCGTGGAACGAAGTGCTGGTGCGGCTGTCACGTCAGATTCGCACCACCAATGACGACATCCTGCGCCGCGGCGGTAAAGTCGTGCTGATGGGACCTGCCGGCGTCGGCAAGACCACCACCATCGCCAAACTGGCAACCCGCTACATGCTGCGCCACGGCCGCGACGAAGTTGCGCTGATCGCCAACGACCACAGCCGGGTGGGCGGGCTGCAGCAGCTGCAGCGATACGCACAGATCCTGCAGATCCCGCTGTGGTCGGCGCGCAACCCCAAACAACTGCTGCAGGCACTGGATGCCTTCTCGGATCGGTCACTGGTACTGATCGATTCGGCGGGCCTGGGCCACAGCCATCCGAAAGTCATCGACCAGCTGAAGATGTTCGCCCGCATCCCTTCGCTGCGGCGCTACCTGGTGGCGACTGCCACCGTGAGTTCAGAGGTTTTCGAGCAGGTGTTGACCCGATACTCCCTGGCGGATCTCAGCGGCATCATCCTGACCCACGTGGACGAAGCGAATCGCCTGGGCGGGATTCTGTCGACGGCCCACGAGCACCAGATACCCTTCGCCTACCTCGCCAACGGTATGCGTGTACCCGAAGACCTGACCCCGGCCCGGGCCGCCCGCCTGGTAGCCGCGGCGGTGTCCGTCAACAACAAACTCCCCGCCGAGGCGGCGGTGCCCAAACGGAAAACTGCGGAATTGAACCATGCTTGAGCCTGCACAAAGTGACGAGATCCAGTTTCGGCGGATAGCACGGCCCGATCCGGTCAAGGTTGTCGCCGTAACCAGCGGCAAGGGTGGCGTCGGCAAGACCAACACCTGTGTCAACCTGGCCATCGCCCTGGCCAAGCGGGGCAAACGCGTAATGATCCTGGATGCCGACCTGGGTCTCGCCAACGTGGACGTTCTGCTGGGGCTGCAGCCTCCGTTTGACCTGTCCCACGTGCTGTCGGACCAGCGCACCCTGGAAGAAATCATCGTTGAGGGACCGGAAGGCATCCAGGTGGTTCCGGCAGCATCCGGCGTGCTGGACATGGTACGGCTGACCGACCAGGAACACGACATCCTTATCCGGAGCTTTTCCAGCCTGGCACGGGATATCGATGTTCTGCTGGTGGACACCGCAGCCGGCATCGCGGACAGCGTCACCACCCTGGCCAGCGCCTGCCAGGAAGTCATCGTGGTCGCCTGCAACGAGCCGGCAGCCATCACCGACGCCTACGCCCTGATGAAAGTGCTCAGCCTGAACTATGGCGTTCGCAAGTTCCAGATCCTGAGCAACCGGATCAACAATACCCAGGAAGGTCTCACCCTGTTTAACAAGCTGGCCATTGCCAGTGATCGTTTTCTCGATGTGTCGCTGAGATACCTGGGCGGCATCCCCGAAGACGCCCTGGTGCGTCGTTCCATCGAACAGCAGCGTGCCGTGGTTGACGCTTATCCGGGCAGCACCGCCGCCCGGGCCATGGCGCGCATCGCTCAGGTGGTGGACCGCTGGCAGCCGGATCCTGCCGCTGAATCCACCAATACCTTTTTCCAGAATCTTCTGGGACAAACTGTCAACGGAGGGCAGGACAATTAACGGACTAGCCGCCTATTCCGCCGTGAATGAAGTCAGTTCGGACACCCTGCTGGAGCAGCATGCCGGACTGATCAAACGGATCGCTCAGCACCTCGCCGCCAGGCTGCCACCCACGGTCGATACCGACGACCTGATGCAGGCAGGCGCGGTGGGCCTGCTGGAATGTGCCAACCGCTTCGACCCCAGCCACGGGGCCAGCTTTGCGACCTACGCCAGCATCCGCATACGCGGCGCCATGCTGGACGAACTGCGGCGCTATGACTGGTCGCCGCGGTCAACCCGTCGCAAGATCCGCGAGATGACCGAGGCCATTCGCCGGATCGAGGGGGAGAAAGGCTCCGAGGCTGACGAGCGTGAAGTGGCCGAAGCCATGGGCATGAACATGACGGACTACCGCAAGCTGTTGCAGGACTCGGCCTGCTGCTCACTGTACAGCCTGGACGACGTCGTCGAACGGCGGGGGCAGGCCGGGATTCCGGCATCTCCGGAAGCCGACAGCCCCCTCGAATTCGTGGAAGACGAAGCGGTCCGCGCGGAGCTGAAAAGCATCATTGAAACCCTGCCCGAGCGCGAACAGCTGGTGCTCTCCCTGTACTACGAAAAAGAATGCAACCTGAAGGAAATCGGCCAGATCCTGGATGTCAGTGAGTCCCGGGTTTGCCAGATTCACGGTCAGATCCTGGCCCGAATCCGGGCGAGAATCGCCGAGCACTCCGAACTGTATTGAGGTAACAAGTCATGCCGGATCTCGCACTCATCAGTCAGGGCCTGAACTGGATACTGATGCTGCTGCTGGGCGTCACCCTGGTAGGGTGGCAGGTCAGCAAAACAAGACTGCAGGCCCAGTCAGTGCAGGACAGCACTCGCCGCATGGAACGTCTGGAAGAACAGGTCCGACGGCAGGCTGAACAGCTGCAATCCAGTCGAGGCATCATCAAGCGCCACCTGACCCAGTCCCTGGAGCAGCGTGGCCAAATCCGTCACCTGCAGCGCCAACTGGGCGAAGTGGAAGGTAAATTCCTGCAGAAGGCGGCCTACCAGCGAGCCATCAGGTTCGTACAGAATGGCCGCAATCTGAACCCCCTGATCTCGCGTGGGGACCTGAACCCCGCGGAAGCCAGGCTAATCCAGCTCGTGCACGCTTCAGGACGAGAGAAAGTTAATTAAATTATTTACGTAAACTATTAAATTTATTTATATTTTTAAGTCGCCCCGGCCTCTGTCCAGACGCCGGGGCGATTGCATTCCGGGCCTGTAAACGTCCCGGATTTTTGCAGCAATCAGAGCTAAATATTCCCGGGGGATGGCCGATATTTTCTAGTACAGGCCCCGGAGTGTGCGTACTCCGTGGCGAATTTGTGCGGCAGAAATTACAAAAGGGCTCCTATGGATCTTGCAACGCTCCTCGGAATACTCGGTGCTTTCGGCATCATCACCGCGGCCGTGATTACCGGCGGGAACGCCTTAGGGTTTCTCAACCTGCCGTCCATCCTCATCGTGGTGGGCGGGACTTCGCTGGTGGTGCTGTCCCGGGTCACCCTGGCCCAGTTCCTGGGCGCTTTCAAGGTTGCCATGAAGGCCTTCCTGCATAAGGGTCAGGCACCGGAAGAACTGATCCACGAAGCTGTCACCCTGGCCAAGATCGTACGTAAAGACGGCATCCTGGCCATCGAGGACAAGCCGATCTCCCACCCGTTTTTCGCCAAGGGGATCAACATGTGTATCGACGGCCAGGACACCGACGTGATCAAACACTGCCTGGCCAATGACATTAACCTGACCATTCAGCACCAGTCAGCCGGCGCGGACATGTTTTCCGCCACCGGTGACGTCGCGCCTGCCATGGGCATGATCGGCACGCTGATCGGTCTGGTGCAGATGCTCAGCTCCATGGAAGACCCCAAGAGCATTGGGCCGGCCATGGCAGTGGCCCTTCTGACGACCCTGTATGGCGCTATCCTGGCCAACGCTTTTGCGCTGCCCATTGCGGCCAAGCTGAAGCTGCGCAGCCGGGAGGAATCCCTCAACAAGAAGCTGATCCTTGAATCCATCAGCGGCATTCAGAGCGGCACCCATCCCAAGGTCCTGGAACAGATGCTGATCAACTACCTGCCCCAGGAACAGCGGGACACCTATGCGTCAGTGGATTGATGGATTTTCACGATGAGTGATTTTGAAGACACAGACCCGCCGGAAGAGGAAGAAGGAGGCAGCGGTGCGCCAGCGTGGATGGCGACCTTCGCGGATCTGATGTCCCTGCTGATGTGCTTTTTTGTTCTGCTGCTGTCGTTCTCGGAGATCGAAGCCAAGAAGTACAAGCAGGTGGCCGGTTCCATGGAAAAAGCCTTCGGCGTTCAACGCGAGGTCAAGACCATGGAGATTCCCAAGGGCACCAGCATCATCGCGACGGAATTCAGCCCCGGTAAGCCCACGCGCCAGGTGGTCAACCTGAGCATGCAGCAGGAAACCACCAATCAGTACAAACAGAACCTGGATTTCACCGATTCCGGAATGAAAGGCATGGAATCCGACGGCGGCGCGGCCGCGCTGGTGGACAGCGAAAGCGAGCAGGCGGAAACGGTTGAGATCAATCAGGAGGTCCTGTACGCAGCCCAGCTGCTGGCCCAGGCCCTGGGACAGGAGATTGACAGCGGCATGATCGAGGTGGTCTCACTGCCCGATCGGGTGTTGCTGCGGGTCCGGGAACGCGGATCGTTTGAATCCGGCAGCGCCACCATCCGCCAGAGCTTCTACCCGATCCTGGCCCGCCTGACCCAGACCCTGAACAAAACCTCCGGCGACATCGTGGTGGAAGGCCACACCGACAACGTACCCATTTCGACCTACCAGTACCCGTCGAACTGGGAGCTTTCCGCCGCCCGCGCCGCGGCTTTCGTCCACTTCATGACCAAGCAGGGCGAAACGGCGCCGGAACGGCTTGAAATCCGTGCCCACGGGGAAACCAAGCCCCTGGCACCCAACGACTCGCGGCGCAACCGCGCCCGCAACCGCCGGGTCGAGATCGCCCTGGTGATGAAACCGAATTCCGTGGACCAGACGTCGAAAAAACTGATCGGTTCGACGCCTGAACCTAACCGGCTCAGAAACGCCCAGGAGGGGTAGATATGAGTAGCCTTGCAGACGACAGAACCGCCAGCGGACTGTCACCCGACCAGTTAATTGAGCTGCTGCGCAACGGCATCGTCCGGATAAGCCATGCGGCCTCGGGAATCGACGATGAGCTTGACGGACGGCTTTCAAAGCTGCGCAAAATGCTGCGTTCAGATCCAAAGCCTGCGGTGGTGGAACATCTGATCAGCGATGTCTCCAAGGCTGTCGTTTCCATGGACGCCCGCAACCGGGCAGAAGAGAAGCACCACAAGGCTTCCGCCGAACGCCTGCTGGAGGTGTTTGATCTGTTTCAGCCCAGCTGGCAGCTTCGGCGCAAGAAAAAAGCGGTTGCCGCCAAGCTGAAGAGCAAGAACGCCGGGTTTACGGTGTTCCTGCGCGAGTACTCGGACCTGCTCAACTCGGCAGTGCGGGAAAAGGCCGGCGGTGCCAAGCCCGAGCAAGGGGTAATCACCCGCATGCTGGGGTCCAAGTCCTCCGGCGAAGAAGTTGAGATTCCTGACCCGGACACCACCGAGGCGATCGAGGAGATCCGTCGATCCCTGACCATACTGCTGAACCATGTAGACACGGACGAAGACCTGAGCCAGATTGCCGGCGGAATCCGCAAGCGCCTGGATCAGCAGCTGGATGCTGCAGTACTGCCGGAAATCATTGAATCCATCGCCGACCTGGCCGACACCTCGAAGAACCTCGAACGAAAGCGCTTTGAAGATTTCGTGCAGAAGATGGCCGAGCAGTTCGACAACCTGGAGCGCGCGATCCAGTCCAGCGCCAAGATCGAGTCGGAAACCCGGGAATCCCGGGCGGAGATGGAACAGGCCCTGCGCACCACGGCCAAGAACCTGAAGTCCCAGATCGTCAAGTCCACCAACCTGGGACAGCTCCAGCGCGCCGTGGCAACCGAAGTTGAAGACATGACCCAGACCCTGGAGAAGTATCACAACGTCGAGGAGATCCGCCACAAGAAGTTCGAAGCCAGCATCGACCTGCTGCAAGCCAAACTGGGCGAAACCAACGCCGAGTGCAACGAGCTGTACGCGGAGATCCAGCAGCTGCGCATCAAGAGCCAGCTGGACGCCCTGACCGGGTTGCCCAACCGGGCCGGTTTCATGGAGCGCGCCCAGCAGGAATACGAACGGGCCCTGCGCTACGGCAACCGCCTGTCGGTGGCGCTGGTGGACATCGATAACTTCAAGAAAGTCAATGACCGCTACGGTCACCAGGCCGGCGATACCGTCATCACCGAGGTGGGGTCGGTGATCGCGGGATGCTTGCGGAAGTCCGACTTCGTGTGCCGCTACGGCGGCGAGGAGTTTGTCATCCTGCTGCCGGAGACGCCCCTGGACAAGGCTTTCCAGGTCGCCGAAAAGATCCGACAGGCCGTCAGCAAGACACCATTTGCGTTTCGCGAGCGACGGGTACAGGTCACGGTGTCAGTTGGCGTGTCGGAGCTGGAATCCAACCAGTCCATTTCAGAGCTGGTGGAGAAAGCAGACGTTGCCCTTTACGGCGCCAAGAGCTCCGGCCGCAACCGCGCGATGACCAGCGCCGCCCACTGATGAGCAACGGTCCGTGACGTGGAAACCAAATGCCGCAATGACGGATACGGGCCGAATTCGATATGGCTGACATCCCTACAGGCAGATCCCGCAAAGCCGCTGCCCGCAGGTCTGAGCAGGAGCAGCCCGGGCCCGCTGAAAAGCCGTCGGTCCGCCGGCTGGATGAGGTTGATGCCGGCAACAAGCCCCCTGCGGACGGCCGGGCCATGAAAGATCCGCGTACCGGCATGGACAACGCCATGGAGGCCGCCCAGTTGGCGACGTTCAGTTGGGATTCGGGCAGTGACCGGGTGGTCATGGACCAGACCATGGTCGAATTGCTGCACCAGACCACCCGCCCGGTGCCGGCCAATCTGTTGCAGCTGCTGAGCTCGGTACACGACGATGACCGGGCGGCACTGCGGGCCCAGCTGCGCGCCTGCGCCGAGCACCAGACCGGCTTTTTCGCCCGTTTCCGGCTGATGGATGACAGCGGAGAGTTCAGCTGGATTGACTGCTCCGGCAAGCCCGTAAGCCTGTCCACCAATGAGCACGCCCACGTGCTGTGTATCTGCCGCCTGACCCAGGTTGACGTCGAGAAAGAGCTGCAAAAAAGTGATGAACGGCGACTGGCCCGGGCGGCACACGAAATCCGCACCCCGGTAGCCGGGATCGTGGGCCTGGCACGGTTGCTGGAACAGGACAGCAACCTGACCGACACCCAGCGCAAGCGCCTGGGACTGATGGTCGACAACGGCAACGACCTGTTGGAAACGCTGAACGACATATTGAAGCGTGCCCGGCAGTCCCAGGAAGGCAACACCCGGCACCAGCCGGTGCGGCTGTCCACTTTCCTGAGTGACCTGGTGGAAATGTTCAAGGCGATGCAGCACAGCTCCGGGGTGGTCCTGCAGCACTGCCTGGACAGCAAAGACCTGGAGTTTCGAAGTGATCGCGTGCGGCTGAGACGGATACTGACCAACCTGATGGGAAACGCCTTGAAGTTTACCGACCAGGGTTCGGTTTCCCTGCGTGCCAGCTGGGAATATTCCGGCTCCCATGGCACGGTGGACCTTCGAGTCCAGGTGATCGACACAGGAGCCGGGATCGACCCTGCCAGCCTGCAGCGCATCTTCCGGCCCTACGAGCAGCTGGCCCTGGGCCGGGCCAAGAAAGGCAACGGGCTGGGCCTGTCCATTTCCCGCGACCTGGCCAGGCAGCTTGGCGGCAAAATCAGCGTGGAAAGCATACCCGGCCGGGGCAGTACCTTTACCCTGACCGTCCCAGTGGCCGTGGTGGCCTCAGAGCAACAGAACGTGGCTACCCAGGCGCCCATGGTCATCCTCATCGGATCTGACCGCGTATCCAACCAACAGAGAGTACACAAGCTACAGGCAGCAGGCTTTCGCACTCGCTGGCACGCCAAGGTCAACCCCGGCGATATTCCATACTTTCACAGCCACATGGGCCCGGTGATCGTGGATTGTTCCGATCTGCACGTAGGCTTGAGAAACCTGGACTGGATTCGGACTTCGATCCCCGAGGCCAATGACAACGTCATTGCCGTATGCGGACCGGTCACCGAGCGGCAGGCCAGCGGACTCCTGCGGGCCGGCGCGTCAACCCTGCTGACCTGGCCGTTTTCCGACGACGACCTGGAAGCCGCCGTGGCCGGCTCCGGCCCCAGGCCCTCGCGCCGGTCTTCCACAGTGCCACAACAGGCCACCCCGGCTTGCGGCGGCCAGCCCGGCTCTGCCGATAATTGTCCCCAGCCGCCCCCCGACAACCCGCCTGACAACCCGCCTGACGACCCACCTGACGACCTGGAAGGCCTGATTGATCAACTGGAATCGGTTGGCAAAAGCCTGTCGCTGGACCCGGAGGCGGACATCAACATGGACGACAAACCGGTCAACTGGAAGAACAAACTCAACTAGCGTCTATCGATACGGGCGCGGTCATTTCCGCCGCTGCCTGAAGAACTCGGTCAGCAAAGCCCCACAGGCTTCTGCCTCTACGCCCGCCGTAACCTCGACTCGGTGATTGGCCGCCGGCGACCCCAGCACGTCCAGCACCGTACCTGCGGCCCCTGCCCGGGGATCCGCGGCGCCAAAAACCAGGCGCCGGACTCGGGCATGGACCAGCGCGCCGGCACACATGGCACAGGGTTCCAGCGTCACGTACAGGTCGCAATCGACCAGCCGGTAGTTGGATCGCACCTGGCCAGCCTGGCGCAAAGCAAGGATTTCGGCGTGGGCGCAGGGGTCGTGCAGCGCGATGGGAGAGTTGTGGGACCGGGCGATGATCTCGCCCTGGTGGACAATGATGCATCCCACCGGTACCTCGCCGGCTGCCGCTGCCCGACGGGCCAGGTCCAGAGCCACGTTCATATAGCGGGAATCAGAATCCATCAGCCCCAGTCCGCTAACCCGGCTTTCAGCCTCACCGCCGCCCGGGTCAAACAGCAACCGGCGTCATTCCCATTCGATGGTGGCCGGGGGTTTGCCGGAAATATCGTAGACCACCCGCGAGATCCCCTGGATCTCATTGATAATGCGCCGGGACACCTGGTCGAGAAAATCATAGGGCAGATCGGACCAGCGTGCGGTCATGAAATCCACCGTTTCTACCGACCGAAGCGCAATGACGTACTCATAGGACCGGCCGTCCCCGACCACGCCCACGGACTTCACCGGCAGAAACACCGCAAACGCCTGGCTGACCTTGTCGTACAGCTGATGATTGTGCAGTTCTTCGATGAATATATGGTCGGCCCGGGCCAGCAGCCGGGCGTACTCGGGTTTCACTTCGCCGAGGATACGCACGCCCAGGCCGGGACCTGGGAACGGATGGCGGTAGACCATTTCCCGAGGCAGGTCCAGTTCCAGCCCGATGCGCCTGACCTCGTCCTTGAACAACTCCCGCAGCGGCTCCACCAGTTCCAGCGACATGTGCTCAGGGAGGCCGCCAACGTTGTGGTGAGACTTGATGACGTGAGCCTTGCCGGTTTTGGCACCCGCGGACTCGATCACATCGGGGTAAATGGTGCCCTGAGCCAGGTAGCGGGCATCGTCGATGGACGCGGCTTCCGATTCGAATATCTCGATGAACGTGCGGCCAATGATCTTGCGCTTTTCTTCGGGGTCCGTAACGCCGGCCAGGGCAGCGTAGAATCGGTCGGCGGCGTCAACCCGCCGCACCCGGACGCCCATGTGCCGGGCCATGGTTTCCATCACCTGGTCCCCTTCCCGATAGCGCAGCAGTCCCGTATCAACAAATATGCAGGTGAGCTGGTCGCCGATGGCCTGGTGCAGCAGCGCCGCCACCACGCTGGAGTCCACGCCGCCGGAAAGCCCCAGCACCACGTGGTCGCTGCCGACCTGGTCACGCACCCGCTGGGTCGTCTCTTCAACGATAGAGGCAGGAGTCCACAGCGCCTCGCAGTTGCAGATATGCAGCACGAAGTTTGCCAGTATGGCCCGGCCCTGGCGGGTATGGGTCACCTCTGGATGAAACTGCACGCCATAATAGCGCCGCTCCCGGTCCATCATCCCCGCGATGGGTGCGGCGGTGGTCGAGGCCAGCAGTTCAAAACCCTCGGGCAGCTGCATGACGCGGTCGCCGTGGCTCATCCAGACGTCCAGCATCTGGTGGCCGTCCCTGGCATCGTCAGCCAGCGCCGCCAGCAGCGGCGATTCGGCTGCCACCGTCACCTGGGCATACCCAAACTCCCGATGATCGGCGGGCTCAACGGTACCACCCAGCTGCGCCGCCATGGTCTGCATGCCGTAACAGATGCCCAGCAGCGGCACGCCCAGCTCGAATATCACCTCGGGCGCCTCTGGCGTGTCTCCGGAATGAACCGATTCCGGACCGCCGGAAAGAATGATCCCCTGGGGGGCAAACTCAGCAATGTGGTCTGGATCGACGTCGTAGGGAAAAATCTCGCAGTAGACGCCGATCTCCCGGACCCGGCGCGCGATCAGCTGTGTGTACTGGGCGCCGAAATCCAGGATCAGGATCCGGTACTCGTGAATGTCACGGGCCACGCTTTGCATGTGCTTCCCCCAGTCCTGCTATCGCTGCAGGCGGTAGTTGGGCGGTTCTTTGGTGATGGTCACGTCGTGGACATGGCTTTCCCGGACACCGGCGTTGGTCACCCGCACGAACCGGGGGCGGGTGCGCATCTCGTCCATGTCCTCGCAACCGCAGTAACCCATGCTGGAACGCAGCCCGCCCAGCAGCTGGTGGATGACCGTGGTCATCGGGCCCTTGTACGGGACGCGGCCTTCGATGCCTTCCGGCACCAGCTTGTCGTTGTCCACCTGGTCCTGGAAGTAACGATCGCTGGAGCCCTTCTGCATGGCTCCCAGGGACCCCATGCCACGATAGCTCTTGTAGGACCGGCCCTGGTACAGCTCCACCTCACCCGGAGCCTCCTCGGTACCGGCAAACAGGCCACCCACCATGACGGCGTGTGCACCGGCCACCACAGCCTTGGCCAGATCGCCGGAAAAGCGGATGCCGCCATCGGCGATCAGCGGCACATCGGTGTCTGCCAGGGCCTCGGCTACCTGCATCACCGCGGTGACCTGGGGTACGCCGACTCCGGCTACGATCCGGGTGGTACAGATAGACCCGGGTCCCACGCCGACCTTGACCCCATCGGCCCCTGCCTTGACCAACGCGGCGGCACCGTCGCCGGTGGTAATGTTGCCCCCGATCACCTGGAGATCCGGATAGTTCTTCTTGACCCACGCCACCCGGGACAGGACGCCCTTGGAGTGACCGTGGGCGGTATCCACCACCACCAGGTCCACCCCGGACTCCACCAGCAGCCCGACCCGCTCCTCGGTGTCGCCACCCACGCCCACGGCTGCTGCCACCCGCAGTCGCTCCTGGCTGTCCTTGCAGGCGTTGGGATGTTCCTTGGCCTTCTGGATGTCTTTGACGGTCACCAGGCCGCGCAACTGGAAATCGTCGTTGACCACAAGGACCTTTTCGATGCGATGCTTGTGCAGCAGCTCCAGCACCTGGTCCTGGGTGTAGTCCTCCCTGACCGTAACCAGGTCATCCTTGCGGGTCATGATATTGCGGACCGGATCGTCCAGTTTCCGCTCGAAGCGCATATCGCGGCCGGTGACGATGCCAACCAGGTCTTCGCCGTCAACCACGGGCACGCCGGAGATGTTGCGCGCGTGGGTCAGCTCCAGCACCTCGCGGATGGTGGTATAGGGGCCCACCGTGATGGGGTCGCGGATCACGCCGGCTTCGAACTTTTTCACCTGGCGGACCTGGCGGGCCTGTTCTTCCGGCGTCATGTTCTTATGGATGACGCCAATTCCCCCTTCCTGGGCCATGGTGATGGCCAGGCGGGACTCGGTCACCGTGTCCATGGCGGCAGACAGCAGCGGCATGTTGAGCTGGATTCCCCGGCTGACCCGGGTGCGCAGCGAGACCTGCTGCGGCAATACGTCCGAGTAATCCGGAACCAGCGAAACGTCGTCAAAAGTCAGCGCGTCATCCAAAACTCGCATCAAATCGTGTCTCCTCAATGCCTCTGCCGTGGCCTGCAATATGGCCCCCCATGCAGCCAGTTTCGCAGACAGTTCTGCAGCCAGTCCCGCAACCCGTACCGCGGATCGCGGTAAATCCGACCAGTTTATCGCAAACCGCTGTCCGGGGTCAGGGCTGCTGATGGAAAAATTGCCCGCCGCCCCATTAAAATTCACCGATGTCACAGGAATCACTGTTTGCAACACGGGACGTCTACACACCCCGCCGCCTCAATCGTGAAATCCGCTTCCAGCTGGAAGACGGCTACCGGGATATCTGGATCGAGGGTGAGATCTCCAACCTGTCCAGGCCGGCGTCAGGCCACGCCTATTTCACGCTGAAGGACGAATCGGCCCAGGTTCGCTGCGCGCTGTTTCGCAACCGGCGGGTCACCACGCCGCTGAGCGACGGCGCCCAGGTCCTGCTGCGGGCCCGGGTGAGCCTGTACGAAGCCCGGGGAGAGTACCAGCTCATCGTCGAGCACGTGGAACCAGCCGGCGAAGGCCTGTTGCGCCGTCAGTTCGAGGAATTGAAGAAAAAACTCGCGGGAGAGGGACTGTTCGCCGAAGAACGAAAGCAGGACCTGCCTCTGTACCCCCGCCATATCGCCATCATCAGCTCCGCTACCGGTGCCGCCATCCGCGACGTCTGCAGCGTGCTGGCCCGGCGCTATCCTTCGGTGCGGGTCACCCTGGTGCCCAGCCAGGTACAGGGCGACCAGGCGCCAAAGCAGCTGGTGGCAGCACTCCAGGCCGCCCAGCGGCTGCGGCCCGACGTCATCCTGCTGACCCGCGGCGGTGGCTCCCTGGAAGACCTGTGGGCATTCAATGACGAGTCCCTGGCCCGGGCCATGGCGGAATGCCCTACCCCGCTGGTTTCCGCGGTGGGGCACGAAGTGGACTTCACCATTGCCGACTTCGTGGCCGACGTTCGGGCGCCAACGCCGTCGGCAGCGGCGGAACTGCTGGTGCCGGACCAGCTGGAGCTGATCCAGCAGTTCGCCGGGGCGGAAAAACGACTGCGGAGAGCCCTGCAGTCCGAGCTGCAGCGCAACATGCAGCGGGTGGACTACCTGCTGCGCCGGCTGCAGGCCAATCACCCGGGACAGCGAATCCGCCTGGCCCGGGAAAAGCTGGAAGCGCAGCGGCTCCGCATCACTGCAGCCTGGGCAGCGCGGCACCGGGGCTTCGGGTCTCGCCTCGAACTGGCCCGGGAGAAGCTGCACGGCAACAGTCCGGCCGCCCGGGTGGAGGCGCTGCGCCTGCGTCTGGCCCAGTTGAGCCAGAGACCGGCACAACTGCTGAAGGCGCGCCTGAGGATACTGGCCGAGCGCCTGCGGGGCTCCGCCCGGGCCCTCAACGCCGTCAGCCCCCTGGCAGTGCTGGACCGAGGTTATTCACTGACCCGGGACGAAACCGGAGAACTTTTGACAGACGCAGCCGATGTGCAGCCCGGGCAGACGATCCAGACCCGGCTGGCCCGGGGACAGCTGATCAGCGAGGTACGCTCCATCGAACCGGACTCCACCGGGCAGCATGACTGACGGCGCCGGGTCAGCCGCAGGGTCAGCCTTAATTACCCCGGCCGGCCCGGCGCAACTGGAAACCGAGGTCAAAAAGAGCCGGTTTCTGGCCTGGGCGGACCATGTCGCCAACGTCGACCAGGCCGAGCGGTTTGTCGCAGGCCACCGCCGGTCCGATGCCAACCACAACTGCTGGGCCTGGCGGGTGGGTGCCAGTCATCGAAGCTCTGACGACGGCGAGCCCTCGGGTTCCGCCGGCCGCCCGATTCTGGCTGCCATCGACGGGCGGGGACTGGACCAGGTGGCGGTACTGGTGGTGCGCTACTTCGGCGGCATCAAGCTGGGCGTTGGCGGCCTGGTGCGAGCCTACGGCGGCAGTGCCGCGCGCTGCCTGGATCTGGCCGGATCGCTGGAGCGATTTCCCACCGGCAAACTGTCCATCACCGCGCCACTGTCCTGCATGGGTCGGGTTCGGGCCGTACTGCAGCGGCGCCAGCTCACCGCCGGTGTCGAGACCTACCGGGGTCAGGATTTCAGTCTGACCGTTGCTGGTGAACTGCGTCAGCTGCAGGCCGTCGAAGTTGAGCTGAAAGAGGCCACTCGGGGCAGCGCTCAACTGAAAGTCAGCGACACGCCCGGAAGTGATTCGGCGTAATGCGCGCCCATCAGCGAGGACGGCGTATGAAAACCCGCCGGCGCCTCCCGGGCCAGCAGGCGCTTGACCACACCCAGTGAAGCGGTAACCGTCAGCTCGTAGCCGTTAGGCGTCAGCATCAGGGCTTCGCGCTGCTCGCCGGAAGCGTTGCGCACCTGGCCCCAGACCCGGCTCTGGGTGTTTTCACGCCTGTCGGCATCGGGGCCGCGGACCGACTTCTCCACCCGGGACTTGAGAAAACCCTGCACCATCCCGGACCCCAGCACCGGCTGCAGCCAGCGCAGACGGCGCAGGCGCGCCGGCAAAGATGGCGGCACGCTCATGTACACACGGATACCAGGTATGCCGGTGGACACGTAGGCGGTGTAAACGTCACCCCAGGGGATGGTCATGGCGGTACGCGGACCCTGGCCAAAGTCGATGGTGGTGACGTCATGCGCCAGGGGCACCACCACCAGTTCGCCGTCCCGCCGGATCATGCCGCCCTTCCCCAGCCCCTCAATACTGGTTTTTGCCGTCCCCGGACTGGGTCCGCCACCGGCTTCGAAGGCCAGCACCAGTTCCGTGGCGTCGGGCATTTCCTGGTGCAGCCTCGCCGCCAGGCAGTCCGTGGGCACCACGTCGAACCCCACGCCGGGACACAGGCAGATACCCGTCTTTTCCGCCTGGGCCGCGTAGCCGTGACCGGTCTGGAACACCGAGATTTCGCCGGTAATGTCCAGGTAGTGGGTCTTGCTTTGCAGGCAGGCCTCCATCATGGGTCGTGCAGTGGCGGAAAACGGGCCCGCGCAGTGGAGCACGGTGGACACATCCTCCAGCCGGTCCGCAGCCTCGTCCAGGGAGAATACGCGGGATTCCAGGCCGAGCTCGTTCGCCAGGGCCTCGACGGCCCCGGCGTTGCGACCGGCGAGAATGGGCGACATACCGGTGTCGCGGGCCCGCTCGGCGGCCAGCCGCCCCGTATAGCCGTTGGCACCGTAAATCATCCACTGTTTTTCCATGACCAGAACTTCCTGAGACCCTGTTGAGGGTCGTCCACCTTATCGGCAGACGGTCCCCAACGAAAGACCTGTTGTTTTGCCGGGCGTAGGATGCAGAATGGCATCACCCCGATGCACCAGGCGGAGTCACCTTGGCCCAACACAGCGACAACGAACGCGCCCCTTCTAAAAACCTGGGAGAACTGAGGACCCTGTGGCCCTTCGTGCGTCCCTACCTGGGTTTTGTTTTCCTCGCGCTGCTGTTCCTGGTGCTGGGCGCACTCACCACACTGGCCCTGCCGGTGGCGGTGCGGCAGATGATCGACCTGGGGTTCGACCAGGCGAACCAGGCCGAGATCTCGCGCTACTTCCTGATCCTGATGGCGGTGGCCATCGCCATGGGCATCTTCACCAGCCTGCGGTATTTCTGGGTTTCCTGGATCGGTGAACGGGTGGTGGCCGACCTGCGCAAGGCGGTATACGGCAAGGTCATTCACATGTCGCCGTCGTTTTTCGAGTCCACCCGCACCGGCGAGGTGCTGTCCCGGATCAACACCGACACCACCCTGGTGGAAGTGGTGGTCGGCAGTACCTTTTCAATCGCTCTGCGCAGCGCCTTCATGTTCGCCGGCGCGTCGGTCATGATGGTGTACACCAGCCCCCGGCTGGCTGCCATGATTGCGCTGCTGATCCCTCTGATCGTGGTACCCATCGTGTTGTTCGGACGCTGGGTCCGCAAGCTGTCGAAGCTCAACCAGGACCGTATCGCCGACATGTCCGCCACCGCCACCGAGACCATCAACGCCATCCATACGGTCCAGGCCTACGCCCAGGACAAGCGGGAAGAAAAGAACTTCGCTGACCGGGTGGAAACCGTGTTCGGCACCGCACGCAAACGGCTGCGGGCTGAAACCCTGATGAGCATCCTCATCGTCACCATGGTGTTCGGCGGCATCGTCGGTGTGCTGTGGATGGGCGCCCAATCGGTGATTGACGGCAGCATGAGTGCCGGCACGCTCAGCCAGTTCGTGCTGTATGCCATCCTGGCCTCAACGGCCACCGGCGCCCTGACCCAGGTCTACGGCGACCTGCAGCGGGCCGCCGGCGCCCTGGAGCGGATCATGGAAATGCTGGCGCTGCAGACCGATATCCAGTCACCGCAGAATCCCCGGTCGTTGCCCGCCACAGTGAGTGGCCGCATCGAACTGGACCATGTGAGTTTCGCCTATCCCAGCCGACCGGACAAACTGATCCTGCAGGACATCAACCTGGCCATCGAGCCGGGCGAAAAGATTGCCCTGGTGGGGCCGTCCGGTGCCGGTAAGACCACCCTGTTCCAGCTGCTGATGCGTTTCTACGACCCCACCGCGGGCCACATCCGGCTGGAGGGCATTCCCATTACAGAACTGGACGTACTGGACTATCGCAGGCAGCTGGCCCTGGTAGCCCAGGACGTGACCATTTTTTCCACCGACGCCCTGGAAAACATCCGCTACGGCGTACCGGAATCCGATCCCCAGGCCGTGGAGGACGCCTCCCGGGCGGCCTATGCCCATGACTTTCTGACCGAGCTGCAGGATCGGTACCAGACCTACCTGGGAGAACGCGGCGTGCGCCTGTCCGGCGGCCAGGCCCAGCGGGTGTCCATCGCCCGGGCCCTGCTGACCGATCCACCGGTGCTGTTGCTGGACGAGGCCACCAGCGCGCTGGATGCGGAGAGCGAGCGGCTGGTACAGGCCGCGCTGGACCAGATCATGCAGGGACGCACCACGCTGATCATCGCCCATCGCCTGGCCACGGTGCGCGAGGCGGACCGAATCCTGCTGCTGGACCAGGGGCGCATCGTGGCCCAGGGCAGCCACGACCGACTGATTGAGCAGTCCCCACTGTATGCGCACCTGGCGTCACTCCAGTTTGCTGCCTGACTCCAGCGACTCTGACAACTGTCACCTGCAGCTTTTGACAGCCGGGACTGATCCACACCCGGCGACCGCGGCACAATGGCTGCATGAAACGCGCGACCCTTCTTATCATAGGCCTGCTGGTCCCGGCCCCGCTGCTGGCCCAGGCCCTGCCCAGGCCGTTGCCCCAGGTCACACAGCTGGCCTATTCCGACAACACCGACTCGCTGCTCACCCTGCAGCAGACGCTGCTCGCTTCGGAACAGCCCGGTCGGCATTTCTGGGCTGCATTCCTGTCACATCGAATGGCTTATCAGTCCAGCGACCTGGAGCGTCATCAACGGGTGGCCCTGTTGGAACAGTGTGCCGACCTGACCCGGGGCCAGCAGGATGCGCTGAGCCTGGCGCTGCGCGCCAACTGCTTCGGGGGCATCATCGGTCTGTCACCTCTGCGCGCCATGACCCTGGGGTCCCGCTCCAGTGCTGCCATGGACGGCGCCCTGGCCATGCATCCGAACCACCCCTTCGTGCTGTTGCAGGCGGCCGTCAGCGACCTGAAAACGCCGCGCGCCTGGGGCGGCAGTCCAGGCCGTGCCGTCGAGCGCCTGCGGCTGCTGATGGGTTCAGTGTCCGAACAGGATCCCTGGCACTGGCTGCTGCCCGAAGTCAGCGGCCATCTGGCCCAGGCCCTGCTGCAGTCGGACCAGCCCGAAAGGGCGGCGGAGGTGCTGGCTCGAGGGCGTCAGCTGGCGCCGGATTACGCCTGGCTCCAGCAAATTGCCGAGAGTATTGCGGCAAGCCCGGCGGCGCCCGAAAAGCGGTGAATAGCAACCTGCGAACGGGCTACAATACCGGTTTGTTCCAGGCCGACGCCGCCGCATGAACCAGAAATCCGATCTGATCAGCCAGCTTCGTATCGACCACGAACCGGAACCCGACCAGAGCCGGCAATTTCCGTGGATCCCGCTGGTTGTCGCCCTGGTACTGCTTGTCGCAGCGGGCGGCTGGTGGCTGAGCCGGGATGACTCACTGCCGGTGTCGATCGTGACCGCCCAGGCGGCCACCCTGGACGAATCCGTGGACCTGGGCTCGTCGGTGCTGGATGCGTCGGGATACGTGACCGCCCGGGTCAGGGCTACCGTGTCGTCCAAAATCACCGCCAAGGTCACACAGGTCCTCATCGAAGAGGGCATGACGGTTGAACAGGGGCAGGTGCTGGCCTATCTGGACGACACCATGACCCGGGCCCAGTACAACCTGGCGGAAGCCCAGCTGGAGCGGGCCCGGACCGCGCTGAATGAAACCCAGGTGCTGCTGGCCGAAGCCCGCCGCCAGCTGAAACGCACCAACGACCTGGCCGGCAAGGGACTGGCCAGTGAGGCCGACCAGGACGCTGACGCGTCACGGGTCGAGGCCCTGCAGGCGCGCCTGGCCATTGGCCGCGATGACGTCAGGGTGGCCGAAAATGCCCTGGCGCTGCAGGCCCAGAGCCTGGACGACACGGTTATCCGGGCACCGTTTGCCGGTGTGGTGGTGGCCAAGGCCGCCCAGCCGGGTGAGATGATCTCACCCATATCCGCGGGAGGCGGATTCACCCGTACCGGCATCTGCACCATCGTCGACATGGACTCCCTCGAAATTGAAGTGGACGTCAACGAGGCCTACATCGACCGGGTCCAGGCAGGCCAGGAAGTGACAGCGCGGCTGGACGCGTACCCCGACTGGCAGATTCCGTCCCAGGTCATCGCCATTATCCCCACCGCCGACCGCCAGAAGGCCACGGTGCGGGTGCGTATCGGCTTCCTGGAGAAAGATCCCAGGATCCTTCCGGACATGGGCATCAAGGTCTCTTTCATGGAGGTCGAACAGCTGCAGTCGGTGACCCGGACCGGTGTCACCATTCCGGCAACCGCATCCCGACAGGACAACGGCAAGACCCTGGTTTTCGTGGCCAGGGACGGCGTGGCCCAGCGGCGCTCGGTGCGGGCGTCCCGCAACGGCGAGCAGCTGCTGGTGCTGTCCGGCATTCAGCCGGGCGAACGCATCATTGATAATCCGCCGCCGGGGTTGAGCGACGGCAGCGCGATTCGAATCGAGGACGAATCTTCATGAGTGAAATTCTGGTTAAAACCCGGGACCTGAGTAAGGTCTTTGCCAAGGGCAAGGAAAAGGTCGAGGTGCTGCGCGGGCTGGACCTGGACATCGAGCAGGGTGACTTCGTGGCGCTGATGGGGCCTTCCGGGTCCGGCAAGACCACCTTGCTCAACCTGATCGGCGGGTTGGACAAACCCACCCAGGGGTCCATCGATGTGGGTGGCCAGCGCATCGACCAGCTGCGCTCCTCCCAGCTGTCCAAGTGGCGGGCCCGCCACGTGGGCTTCGTCTTCCAGTTCTACAACCTGCTGCCGGTGCTGACCGCTCAGCGCAACGTGGAGCTGCCGCTGCTGCTGTCGAAAATGAGCCGGTCCGAACGGCGACGTCGAGCCGCTACCGCCCTGGAAATTGTCGGACTGTCGGACCGGGCCAAACACTATCCCCGGGAGTTGTCAGGGGGACAGGAACAGCGGGTTGCCATCGCCCGGGCCATTGTCAGCGACCCTACCCTGCTGCTGGCCGACGAGCCTACCGGTGACCTGGACCGGGAAACCGCCGACGAGATCCTGGACCTGCTGCAGATCCTCAACACCGAGCACGGCAAAACCATCCTGATGGTGACCCACGATCCACAGGCTGCATCCCACGCGCGCCATACCCTGCACATGGACAAGGGATCGCTGGCCAAGGCTGCCTGACATGACATTCCTTCACCTGGTCCGCAAAAACCTGGGGCGCAAGAAAGTCCGCACGCTGTTTACGGCCCTGTCCATCGTGGTGGCATTTATCCTGTTCGGCCTGCTGGGTGCGCTGAACCAGGGGTTTTCCGGCAGCGTCAGCCTGGCCGGCGTCGACCGACTGGTGACCATTCACAAAGTGTCCCTGATCCAGCTGTTGCCCATCGCTTACGGTGCCCGCATCAGCAATCTGGAGGGCGTGGAAGCGGTGTCGCACTACACCTGGTTTGGCGGCTATTTCCAGGATCCGCGCCAGCAGGTGTTCAGCACACCCACCGACCCGGACACTTTCCGGGAGGTCTATGCAGAGTTCGAGATCGACCCGGACCAGTTCCAGGCCTGGCAGAACAACCGGGTCGGCATGCTGGCAGGCAAATCACTGGCCGACACCTTTGGCTGGCAGGTGGGAGACCGCATTCCCATCGGCTCCACCATCTGGCCTACGTCGGACGGCAGCTATGGCTGGGAGTTCGTGCTTGAGGCCGTTTACGACGACGGGGACCCCGCCAATACCAACGAACAGCAGTTCTTTTTCCACTATGAGTATTTCAACGAAACACGGCAGTTCGGTAAGGACCTGATCGGCTGGTACACGGTCAAGATCAGCGACCCGGAAAATGCCGAGGCGATGGCTGCCGCCATTGACGCTCTGTTCGCCAACTCGCCCACTGAGACCAAGACCACGACGGAGAAAGGTTTTGCCCAGGGATTCGTGGACCAGGTCGGCGACATCGGCGCCATCGTCCGCTACATCCTGCTGGCCGTGTTTTTCACCATGCTGCTGGTCACCGCAAACACCATGGCCCAGTCGGTGCGGGAGCGAACCAATGAACTGGCGGTACTGAAGACCCTGGGGTTTTCGGATACCCGTATCCTGGTCATGGTGTTGTCCGAAAGCACCCTGCTGTCGGTAGTTGCCGGGGTACTGGGCCTGATGCTGGCCTACGTGGCCGTGGGTGGCTTCGCCGCCTCGGTAAGCCAGTTTCTGCCCGGACTGGCCTTAACCAACGCAACGCTGGTACTGGGCCTGGTGCTTACCGTAGTCCTGGGGCTGATTACCGGCATCGCGCCGGCCCTGTCGGCCATGCGGCTGAACGTGGTTCAAGCGCTTGCTCGAAGATAGGGCCCGAAGACTGGCTCGGAGACAAACATGATCTGGATAAGACAAACCCTGGCGGTGACCTGGCAAAGCCTGATCAACCTGCCCCAGCGAACGGCCAGCAGCCTGGTGGCGGTTACCGGCGTTGCCGGCGTGGTGCTGGTGTTCGTGGCGGTGCTGTCAATGGCCTACGGCTTCCAGAAAACCCTGGCCGGCGGCGGCAGCGACAGCAATATGATCGTGCTGCGTTCAGGTGCATCTTCGGAAATGGACTCGGGATTGTCCGGCGATCAGACGCGCATCATCAAGGATGTCCCCTCGGTGGAATTCGCCGCCGGAGAACTGTTCGTCCTGGCGACCCTGCCGCGCCGATCCAACGGCAGTGACTCCAACGTCCCGGTGCGCGGCGTGGAACCCGCTTCCCGTGATATCCGCGGCACCATTGAACTGGTTGAAGGGCGCTGGTTCGAAGAGGGCAAACAGGAGCTGGTGGTTGGCGTCGGTGCCCACAGCCAGTTTGACGTGGACGTTGGCTCCAGCATTCGCCTGGGCCAGCAGGACTGGGCCGTCACCGGCCGCTTCAGTGCCGACGGCGGGCTGGCGGAATCAGAGCTGTGGGCGGACGCCCGGGTGCTGCAGGGAGCCTACCGGCGCGGCAACAACTTCAGCGTCGTGCAGGTCCGTCTGGACGATCCAGCCAGTGCCCAGTCGTTCAAAGACCAGCTCACCGAGGACCCCAGGCTGTCGCTGAAAATTGCCTCGGAGCGGGAGTTCTATTCAGAGCAGTCTCAGATTCTGTCCACGCTGATCCGGGTAGTGGGTTACGGCGTTGCCATACTGATGGCCCTGGGAGCCGTATTCGGTGCCCTGAACACCATGTATACCGCGGTGTCCGATCGCGCGCGGGAAATCGGCACCCTGCGCGCTCTTGGGTTCTCCTCCAGCTCCATCGTGGTATCCGTCATGGTGGAAGCATTGATACTGGCCCTGGCCGGGGGACTGATCGGAGGCGCAGCTGCCTACCTGGTGTTCAACGGGTTTACCGTGTCCACCCTGAACTACGCCAGTTTCAGCCAGGTGGTCTTCGGCTTTGCGGTAACGCCGCAACTGCTCACCCAGGGTATCGTCATGGCGCTGGTGATCGGATTCATTGGCGGCCTGATGCCGGCCCTGCGGGCGGCGCGCATGCCGGTCAGCATGGCGCTGCGGCAAGGCTGACCGGGCTGGCTCCGCGGCGACCCGGGACTGACCTGGGCTGACCCGCAGGTGATTCAGGGCTGCGCCATCAGCCCCTGCAGGTCATCGGGAAAAGCCGCGTCTCCCTTGCGATAGTCGCAGACGCCGTCCGGGAAAACCGAGCGCAGACGCGGAATTGCCCCGGCTACGTCCACCGGCTCATAGACTCCCTGCTGCACTGCCTGCTCCACCGGTTGCAGGTGGCATTTGAAGACGTCACCGAAGTAGCCCTCGCCCGCCGCGATGCGGGTGGTGGCGAATGCCGGATAATGCTCCATGCAGCGGCCGGGAGCGCGCTGGTTCCAATCACCGTTCCACACGCCGGGCCCTTCCGCCAGCAACCGGCCGTCGGCATCCCAACATCGGTCTGTCGCATCCCCGGGACGGGCTGCCTGCACGTCCTGACCGTTCGCCAGTCCGGCCATCCACCGATCGATCAGCTCAAAGGCCTCAACGTAGGGCGCGTGAGGCGGGCGGGTCATCCAGATCAACTGGTTGTCAGCGTGGCCGCTGGCGCGGATCATCCGCGCCCGGGCCTGGAATGAGCTCACCGCATGATGCATGTCCAGTTCCGGCTCCAGGTAGTGGCGCAAGTCGATGACCGGAATATTGGCCAGACCCAGAAACACCTGGCCGGAGCGGTAGGCGCCAGCCATGGCGCCGAGATCTCCCCGGCTGCGGGGGAAACTGCCGTCCGGGGTGGTGGTCATGTTGTGATGACTCCAGGGCGAGAAATCCTTCAGCTCCGACGGCGCCGCGTCGCTCAGCCAGTATCGCGGCGGCAGCATCTCCGCCGGCGGCTTCCAGCCGCCCACGTGTTGATTCAGGTGCAGAAACTCTTCCAGGGTGATATCGCCATTTCGCAGTGCGTTCAGGCCATATTGCACACCCATATTGTCCCAGGTACGGCGTCCAAAACCGGCATCGTCGGTACCGTAGTATCGCGCCAGGTCACCGAAATAAGTCAGGTCGGTGGCCGCCGCCACCTCGGGGTCGAAGCGAATGCCAAAATGCGCGTAGCGGGGGTTGATCACCAGCGGGCCGGCGCCGCGCCAGGCCCGAGTGCACTCGGTGGCCCCCAGCGAAAGCGTCGGCCAATGACCGGATGCCAGGCCACTGAGCCCGTAAATGAGTTCATAATCCGGACCCACGTTGGGATCCACACTGGTGCCCAGCACCGGGGCGCGCTGGCGCACATCCGCCCAGCGCGCCGGATCTGGCGCCAGCCGGTCGAAGTAATATTCCAGCAGCTCGCAGTCCAGCACGTACAGAGACTGGCTCACCATGTCGGGATAGGAGTACAGCGCGATGGCTGCATCCAGAATGCCGGGAAAACCCTGGGCCATGAGGTACTGCTGGATGGCGCCACCGGAGCCGCCCACGCCCACGGTGTAGACCGGCTCACCATAGGCCGCGGCAAACTGGCGTTTGACCCTGAGCGCCGTATCCGCGTTCAACCAGATGTTGTAGGTATTGGAGGTCTGGTTGCCGGTGGAATGGACCACCGCATAACCCAGGGACAGCTGATCCTGGCGACGCTTCAATATGGTGGCGACCCCCAGCCGGCCCTGCCGGTAGCCAATGCCCACGCCGCCTCGAAAATGATAAATCAGGCGATGATTCCAGCGGCTCAGATCCGGAGCCATCGCGCTGTCCTTTGCCGGATCAACCGGCATGGCGATCATGTAAATGAAGCGATTGATGGTGCCCGTTTCCACACGCACTACCAGCTCACTGTCGGCACCAGCCGACCAGGGCTGGAATCCGTCGTCTCCCAGGGCCCAGTATTTGATTCGCGTGGGCAGCAGGCAGTCCTGGCTGAATCCGGCCACCCGGTCGCTGGGATCGCCTTCGGCATCGAGCTGGAACACCGCCATACCGTAGCCGTCCTGGTTGTCCACCAGGGGCTGCCCCAGGTCAGAATCTACGGTGCGGCACAGGAACGGCACCTGGGGGGAGCCGGCGAACAGCGGTTCCACCGGGCCCACCATGCCCTCGCGCAGCGGAAAAGAAAACGTCTCGGCAAACTGCAGCTCGCTGGGAAACGGGCCGTTGTATGGATCAGCCGGTCCCGCCGGAAGCCGGGCAGGATCAACGCCCAGCACTTTGGGCAATGCAGCCCGGCTGTTGAAACCCTGGTCGATGATCCGGTGGACAGCGATGGTGGCACCGACGGTGACGACGCCGGCCAGCAGCAGTATCCACAGCAATGCCCGGGTCAGGATTCCGGAAACCCTGGCTATCCGCATGGCAAGCCTCGCCCCGGCAGGTTGCCGGGACAGCCGATGAGCGTCACCGGCTGCGAATCAAAGCCGTGCAGCCAGCTCAATGCCATCGCGAATGGCTCTCTTGGCGTCAAGCTCGGCGGCCAGCCGGGCGCCGCCGATCACGTGGGGATCCATGCCCAGGTCCCGCAGCGGTCCGGCCAGATGGTCATTCACCTCCTGTCCGGCACAGACGACCACGTTGTCCACGTCCAGGATCCGTGTTTCTTCACTCACCTGGATTTCCAGGCCCCGGTCGTCAATGCCCAGGTAGCTGCAACCGCCGATCATTTCGACGCCGCGGTGGCGCAGCTCCAGCCGATGGATCCACCCGGTGGTCTTGCCCAGTCCAGCGCCGTGTTTGCCGGTGCTGCGCTGCAGCAGGAACAGCTGGCGGCCGCTCCCGTCTGCGGCACGGCTGAACCCTTCCACCGACCCCCTCACCTCAAAGCCTGGATCAATGCCCCAGTGCCGGAAAAAGGCCGTGGGTTCCTCCTCCTCGCTGCCGCCATGGCCGAGAAACTCGGCCACGTCGAAGCCGATGCCGCCGGCACCGATGATGGCCACCCGCTGCCCGACCTCGGCGCCGCCTCTCAGGACGTCCACGTAGGACAGCACCTTGGCATGATCCAGGCCGGGAATGGCGGGGGTTCTTGGATAGACACCCGTGGCAAGAATGACTTCCTCATAATCTTTCAGATCGCCTGCGCCGGCCCGGGTTCCCAACCGCAGCTCCACCCCCGCGGACTCCAGCCGATGGGTGAAGTACCGCAGCGTCTCATTGAACTCTTCCTTGCCCGGGATCAGTCGCGCCATGTTGAACTGGCCGCCAATTGCGGCATCTGCGTCGAACAGCGTCACCTGGTGGCCCCGCTCCGCGGCCACGCTGGCGCAGGCCATCCCCGCGGGACCCGCCCCCACTACCGCCACGCGTTTGGCCGTACTGGCCGGCCCCCAGGACAGTTCGGTTTCATGACAGGCCCGTGGATTGACCAGGCAGGTGGCGCGTTTGGCCTTGAAGGTGTGATCCAGGCATGCCTGGTTACAGGCAATGCAGGTATTGATGGTCTCGGGCCTGCCGGCTGATGCCTTGGCCACAAAATCCGAATCTGCCAGCAACGGGCGCGCCATGGAGACCATGTCCGCCTGGCCCCGGGCCAGAATCTGTTCGGCCACTTCCGGCGTGTTGATTCGGTTTGTGGCCACCACCGGCAGGTCCACCTCCTGGCGCAGCTTGGCCGTCACCCCGGCGAAACCACCCCGGGGCACCATGGTCGCGATAGTGGGGATACGCGCTTCGTGCCAGCCGATCCCGCTGTTGATGATGGTGGCACCTGCGGCTTCAACTGCCCGGGCCGACCGGGCGATTTCGTCCCAGTTGCAGCCGCCGTCGACCAGGTCCATCAGCGACAGCCGGAAGATCAGGATGTAATCGAGGCCGACAGCCTCCCGGGTGCGGGTGATGATTTCTTCCGCCAGGCGCCGGCGGTTTTCCGCGCTGCCGCCATACTGGTCGGTTCTCCGGTTGGTCCGGGGGGACATGAATTCATTGATGAAATAACCCTCGGAACCCATGATTTCGATGCCGTCGTAGCCGGCTTCCCGGGACAGCACCGCGCAGCGCACAAACTTTTGGATCTCCTTTTCCACCCCGGCCGTGCTCAGGGCCCGGGGTTTGAACGGCGAAATCGGGCTCTTCAGGGCGCTGGGCGCCACCACCAGCGGATGGTAGCCGTAGCGACCGGCGTGCAGAATCTGCATACAGATTTTGCCGCCCTCGGCGTGTACCGCGCGAGTCACCTTACGATGGGGCGCCACCTGGAAACGCCCCACCATGCAGGACGCAAACGGTGCCAGCCAGCCTCGGATGCTGGGTGCAATCCCCCCGGTCACCATCAGGCCCGTCCCGCCCCTGGCCCGTTCGGCAAAGTAGGCCGCCAGCTTGTCGTAGTGCCAGCGCCGGTCTTCCAGGCCGGTGTGCATGGAGCCCATCAATACGCGGTTGGCCAGCTGGGTAAATCCCAGGTCCAGGGGCTCCAGCAGATGGGGATAGGGGGTCGCGTTCGGTTGATCCATGATTCAGTCCATGTGGTCGAGCAGCCGCTCGATAATGCTCAATACCCGTGCTGCGCCCTGGCTGATGTTGCTGAAGATCTGGTCCATGGAGATGGCCTGCTGACCGTCCAGCCCCGCCGCCCGGTTGGCCACGATACAAATGCTGGCGTAGGACAACTCCAGCTCCCGGGCAAGGCCCGCCTCGGGCATTCCGGTCATACCCACCAGGTCACAGCCGTCGTGGGCCAGCCGGTTGATTTCGGCCGCAGTTTCCAGTCTCGGTCCCTGGGCCACCCCCAATACGCCAGACTTCGCCGACAGAATGCCCTGGCCGGCCTGAAGGATCTTGCGTCGCAGCTCCGAACAGTAGGGTTCGGTCATATCCACGTACATCTCCGACAGTGGCAGCGCCCCGACGAAGCTGTGTTCCCTCCCCCAGGTGTAGTCGATCAACTGGTCCGGCAGCACCACGCTACGAGGCGGCATATCCCAGTTCAGGGAACCAACCGCGTTGATTGATACAAAGTGGCGGGGCGACAGGCTGGAGCAGGCCCACACGTTGGCCCGGTAGTTCACCTGGTGCGGCGCGATCTCATGGCCAGGTCCATGCCGGGGCAGGAACGCCACTCCGCGGCCCCGCAGGGTGCCTGCGGCCAACGGTGCCTGGGTCATGCCAAATGGAGTTTCCACCGGTTCCTGACGCTCGAGATCGAGCCCGTCGAGCTGATAGAACCCGGTGCCGCCGATGATTACGAGATCTACTGTCTTCATAGGGTCGTCTGGATTGGAGCCAGAGCCGCCACCATTGCAGCGCGCTCGGTCGAGTTGCTGAATTCCTCCCAAACCAACCGGTTTCGGCCGCCCAGACCGTGGGCCCTGGACTGCCACCGGGGAAGTTCACAGGCCATGGTCTGCTCCACGTCCGAGGGGCGGCAGACCAGGACCAGGTCACAGCCCGCTTCCAGGCTGGCGATGATGCGCTGGCTGAAAGAGCCGGCCTGTTCGGCTGCCCGCATCCCCAGGTCATCCGAGATCACGATGCCCTGGTAGCCCAGCCGCTGGCGCAGCACCTGGCCGATCCAGGTTGGCGAAAAACCCGCCGGGTCCCGGCACACCGCCGGGTAGCTGACATGGGCCATCATCACGGCATCCAGAGACTCCCGCATCAACAGTGTGAAAGGGCGGAGGTCGCTGGCGGCGATGGCGTCCCAGTTCCGCCGGTCACTGGCAACAGCATGATGGGTGTCTTCGGCCACCGATCCATGGCCTGGGAAGTGTTTGCCGCAGGCCGCCATGCCGGCTTCATGCAGCCCCTTGATGTAGGCGCGACCCAGCTGAGCCACTGCCTGGGGGTCGGCATGCAGGGCGCGGTCGCCAATTACTTCTGAGCAGCCGTTGATGTCCAGCACCGGCGCAAAACTCAGGTCCACTTCCAGTGCCCGCATCTCGCTGGCCATCAGCCTTGCGTGGGTCAGGGCCAGCTCGAGGGCCAGGTTGCGGTCCCGGTCATACAGGTCCCCCAGTGTTCCCAGCGCCGGCAGGCGGGTACAGGGCAAACCGAAGCGCTGCACCCTTCCACCCTCCTGGTCGACACAGATCAGGGTGTTGCTGCCGCAGTACCGCCGGATATCGGCGTTCAGAGCCAGCAGCTGATCGGGGCTTTGGAAGTTCCGGGTGAACAGGACGACACCGGCCACCTGGGGCTGTTCCAGCCACTCGATTTCCCGGGGCTCCAGCTCCGGGCCGCTCAGGCCAATCAGCAGGTAGCTCACGACTCTTTCCAGCTCCGGAACGGATGTACCGCCAGGTTGAGGTTGTAGTAACGCGGGTCATCGGTGACTTCCGGGCCCAGCCAGTCCGGCCGCCCGAAAGCCTCGTCCTCGTGGTCCAGCTCGATTTCCGCCACCACCAGGCCCTGGTTGTCAGCGTGAAACTCGTCCACCTCCCAGAGGTGCCCCTGAAAGCGGATGAGATGGCGGGTCTTCTCCACCACCGGCCCATTGGAGACACGTTCCAGGATCTCGTGCCCCTCGGCCAGCGGGATCTCGTACTCGTACTCCAGTCGGCTCGCCCCCAGTTCCCGGCTCTTGATATTCAGCGTGGCCTGGTCACCGTTGATACGCACCCGCACTGAGCAGCGGTCGCCCCCCAGATAACCCTGGGCCATGAAGTGGGATGACTCGATCTGGTCCCGCCAGCCCTCCAGCACCAGGAACTTCCGTTCGATCTCAACCGCCATGGCCACTGCCCTGCTCATCGCCCTTCAGAAACAGCGCGATGGACTCCACATGGGCGGTCTGGGGAAACATGTCCATGACCCCGGCTTCAGCCAGGCGGTAACCATGCTCTTTGACCAGCACGCCGGCATCCCGGGCCAGGCTGCCGGGATGACAGGACACGTAGACCAGCCGGCGGGCCTGGAATCCGGCAACCCGCTCCAGCACCTCTGCTGCGCCGCTGCGGGGTGGGTCCAGCAGAACCTTGTCGAACGGCTGGGCCGCCCAGGCCTTGCCGTCCGAGTCCTCGCGCAGGTCAGCCACCTCGAAGCGGGCATTTTCAATACCGTTGGAACGCGCATTGGCCTGGGCCAGCTGGACCAGCTCCTGATCGCCCTCCACACCAACGATGTGACCGCACTGGCGAGCGGCCGGCAGGGTGAAATTTCCGAGGCCACAGAACAGGTCCAGCACCCGGTCATCCGGCCCCAGCTCCAGCTTGGCCAGGGCCTGGGCAATCATGGTCTGGTTGATGGCGGCGTTGACCTGGACAAAGTTGGTCGGCGTGAAGTGGTAATCCAGATCGTACTGGTCCAGCCGGTAGGTAAGCTCAACCGGCTCACCCAGGGGATGAATGGTGGCCGGCCCCTTGGGCTGCAGATAGACGTGAAAGCCCGAGGACCGCTGAAACTCGAGCAGCGCCTCGCGATCGGCCATGGACAGGGGCTGCAGATTGCGGAACACCAGCACCGTTGCGTGATCGCCCACGGCCAGCTCAACCTGGGGGATCTGCTCCCGGGCCTCCAGCCCGTAGATCAGATCGGACAGCTCGGCCAATCGCATGCCCACTTCCGGTATCAGGGTGTGACACTCAGACATGTCGCATACGAAACGACCCTGCTTTTCACGAAAACCCACCAGCACCCGGCCCTTCTTGGCCACATAGCGCACGCTGAGGCGGGCCTTGCGGCGGTAGCCCCAGTGGCCGGCCTCGTCAGCCGCCATTACCGGCGGCAGCAGCTGTTCGGGTTCCACGCCGCCGATACGCCGCAAGTTTTCCACCAGGACGTTCTGCTTGGCCAGGATCTGCGCCAGGGGCTCCATGTGCTGCAGTGAGCAACCACCGCAGTCGTGAAAATGGGGACAGCGCGGCGAAACCCGGTCAGGCGACGCCTCGAGCACTTCCACGCAAACCCCTTCGTCCAGTTTCCGGGTGCGACGCAGGTAGCGAAACCTGACGGTTTCACCCGGCAGGGCGCCATGCACGAATACCGCTTTTCCCTCCAGGTGCCCGACACCCCGCCCATCATGACTCAGGTCGGTGATATCGATCTGCGCGGGGTCGGCCGGCAATGGTTTTCTTTTTCTGGCCAAGGTGTCTAGCGCGGGTTCATCAAAACAAAAAACACGGCCGCCCAGCGGCGGCCGTGCTGAAAAATCAGGAATAGGGGCTTACTTCTGCACCCAGTTTCCGCGAGCGTCCTGATAGTACCAGCCGGGACGAGCCCTTTGAATCCACCTTTCGGCAAAGGTCTCACGGATTTCGTCTTCCCATTCCGGGTGTCCGTTGGCCACGGCGATCTCCCGGTAAACGGCCGTCCGATCGCGGTTCTCTGCCGCCACCGCGGCGTTGACCTTGCTGCGGTCCCGCAGCCCGACAGCGGACAGGTTCCTCACCGCCACCAGAGCATCATTGGTCAGGCCAATGGCGCCGCTTTCAAAATAGGCCTCCAGCTCCGAATCATAGCGTTGAGCCATGCGCCGCTGGATCGCCTGGATAGAAGGCGTATTGACGTTGATGTCGGCCTGGGCATGGGCCGCGGGTATCAACAGGTCCAGCAGCAGCATATGCAGGGCCTGGGGATTGCTGCCCGACTCCGTCGAACCTTCTTCGTCCTCGCCGATAACTTCGTCAATGAAACGGTCCGCTGCCTCCTCGGCCGCGGCCTCGGGAAAGTAGACGTTGATGGTGACGCAGGCGGCCACCGCCCACAGGCAGGCCACCACGAAACTGAAACGCAATGCTGTCACGGTTGCTCTCCTCGAATCTGACCGGAATTTTAGCATTTCAAGATGACTGACGGCTGAACGCGTCGTCAATCAAACTCAGGCCCTTCACTGCGCGTGGCGGCCTTGAGCCGGCGCACCAGCTGCGGCCAGTCCACCCGGTCGGAGTAGCCGATGACGTCGATCCGGGGAATGCCGCTGCCCTGGACCAGGTAATAGCCGCGCGCTGCAGGGGCAACGCCCGCCATGCTGCAGATATTGTCCAGCAGGCGGCAGCGGATCCCCAGCCGGCGGTAGGAAAACTGGTCAAATACGCCGAGGAAAGTCTGGCCCAGGGCTGCTGCGCCGCCGCCGATACTGGATAGGTTATCCAGGGCTTTCTGGCTGATTTTCCGGCGCCCGCTTTCCGGCGTGGCCAGCCACGCGTCGAAGGCCACCGGCTCCCAGTCCAGCAGCCGCAGCCCCTGGATCGATCCGTCCAGGCGGCCCTGGATCAACCCGAATGAGAAAGCGCCGGTCATCTGCTCGAGGTCCAGGTTGGCAATCTCGATATCCGCCGCCAGTGTCGGCAGGACCCCCAGCACCCGTTCCAGCCTGAGCTGGTCAATCTCCACGTCGCCGTCAAACAGCCGCAGGCGGATGGCACCGCCAACCTCCGCCACACCGTCGCGCAGCTGCACCCGCGGGATGTCGCCCGAAAGCGTGCCCAGCAGCACCGGCCAGTTCAGCGCCCGGGAAATCAGCTCCAGGGAAATGGGCCGGATCGAGGCGGCAAAATCCAGGCTCAGGGTCTCCAGGCCCAGATCGGTCAGGACCAGTTCCCGCACGTCAATACCGCCGTCCAGCACGGGCGCGAACAGGGGATCCAGCAGCTGGAACTGGCGGCCACCGGTAAAGAAACGGGTCTCGGCCGGGCCGATGGCCAGGTCGTAGTAGCGCAGGGTCTGCCAGTCCAGGGAGGAATCCACGGAGTCGCCGTCAAAATCGTAATCCACCACGCCGTTGAGCTGCTGGATTTCAAACCGGCCAGCCATGTCGTCCAACTGCACGCCGTCCAGGTTTACGGTGATCTGCTCCAGCGAGTTCTGCTGCACCTGGAGCGCAGCGCGGATGCTGCCGCCGGGCAGCAGCCCGCTCCAGCCCAGCGCCTCGGCAGCCGCATTGAAGTAACGTGGCCAGGACCGGTCCAGCAGCAGCTGCTGCACCTGCAGCCGCATGCTCTCGATCGAGACGGATGCCGCCTGCATTGACACCGCCGCGGTGCCTGACAGCTCCAGGGCATCCGGGTCCGAAACCTGGAAATCCACCTGGGCCTGGTCACCATTCAGGTCAATGCCCGCCGTCAGGCGCAGGGCCGGCAGGTCAAGGAAAGAAATGTACAGCGGGTCCAGAAGGAACTCGCCGGACTGCAGCTGCAGCGCTGGATCCCAGCGCGCGGCGTCACCGTCGGAGCGACCCGAGAGCGTCCCCTGCCCCGCGAGGGCGGCCCCGGCCAGAGTCCCGTCGGCATTGTCGAAACCCAGGTCGGAAACGGTGTAATCCATGGACGCCTGCCATGCCCCGTCTTCCCACTGCCACTTTCCGGAGGCTGAGATCGCCCCCGAGGTCAGTGACATCGATTCGGGAAACACCGGGACCAACCGGTTGGCCGCCACCAGCCCGGCCTGCAGGGCCGGCAGCTCCAGTTTCCAGCCGTCATCGCCAAATTCAATGCGGACGCTGGCGGCGATGTCGGCCAGCGCCAGGTCGGCCGCAACGATGACACCACCCGGACCGCGCTCGAATTCGCCGCTACCCGTGAACCTCTCGCCGTTGATGGACGCCCTGATAGTGGCGCCGGCGCAGGACTGGCGTTCGATACCGAGAAAGATCGCATCGCAATTCAGTTCAATGTCGGTCAGCGCAAGATCCCGGGCGGATAGCGTCAGCCCCGACACCTGCAGTCGCAGCCCGGGCTGGTTTTCCGTTCCCAGGATCTGCCAGCGGATGTCTGACGCGGTCCAGCCATCCCCCTCGATCCCGGCAACGGTGCCGCTCACAACCGTCTCGGCGTCAGCTACCGCGCCCAGCAGGAGTAATGCTAAAGTCAGGCCGGACAGCATTCAGGGGACTCCGGCCGACGCCGTTCCTCGGCAGAACATTTCCCGTTGGGGCGGCTCGGGTTCATAGGGCACAAAGATGCGTGTTCTTATCGCAGATGACAACCAGATCAATCGCGAGTTCGTCAAAGGTGTACTCGAGGGCAATGATTTCAGATTGGCCGAGGCCGCCGACGGCGAGGAGGCCGTTGCCATCTGTCGCGAATCCCGATTTGACGCCATTCTGATGGATATCCGGATGCCGCAGCTGGATGGCATCGAAGCTACGCGACAGATTCGCGAGCTTGCCGGCTACCGGGACTGTCCCATCATCGCTCTGACCGCGGATCTGCAGCTGGAAAAGTCCAGGGACCTGGAGCAGCTGGGCTTTTCCGCCTGCCTGTTGAAGCCGGTATCCCGGGACCGGCTGCTGGCAATGCTGCAGCAGCAGCTCGATCCCGATGCCGCCGCGGATCCGGAGGATTCGAAACCGGCAGCCGCCAGTCCGGTGGACCGCCAGGCGGCGCTGGCCGCGGCCGGAGGCAGCGAAGACCTGGTAGACCGGCTGCTGCAGATGCTGCGGGTCGAGCTTTCCGCATTTCTCCCGCGTATCGAACAGGCCATTGCGGGCGAGCGCTGGGCCGAGGCCAGGGACATGGCCCACAAGACCCGGGGTTCAGCCGGTTACACCGGGGCCAAGGTGCTGCAGGAGGCCGCCTCCCAGTTGGAGCTGGCGATTACCCGCGAGCAGCCCTCAGAAATCCACCAGGCTTTTCAGGTACTCAAGCAGGCGGCGTTCGACCTTGAACGGTACCTGCAGCAGCGCGGCGCCGAATCCGGCGCCTGAACTGAACTGGTCGGTGGCCGAATCAGGGAATCGGCAGGAACCCGCCGTCAACGCCCTTGGTCACGATGCTCACCGCATTGTGAGCGTGCAGGCTCTCGTGGTGTTCGATTCGCACCCAGAAATCGTCAAACCGGGAGTCAGCGTTGAGAGTTGACTGCAGCTTCCGACCGGCGTCTTCACAGAACATCAGGTTCTGGCCGTTGCGCAGGGCAAACTCCTGCTCGTCTTCGCGCTTGACAGCGGTCTGCACGGGTGTGCCTAGAGCATCCTCCAGGCGCTTGATCAGCGAAGCGATGGGCAGTTCGGTGGCGTCTGGCGCCAGCCGGGTCTTGACCTTGGCAAAACTACGCTGGCTGTGGGGAGTGGCCACAATCCCTTCCTCGGTACCGAGCCAGCCCTTGACCTGGTCGATGGTCAGCTCGTTGTCTTCACCGAACTTCTCGTCGAAGGCGTTTTGAATCAGCTGGCGAGCCAGTGCAGCGGAACAGGGGCAGGTGCTTGAGTAGGTCACTTCCACCGCCAGCTCCAGGTGCATTTCGCCGTCAATCAGAGTTCCGGTGACAGACACCGGGTAAGCGCTCCAGCCCTGGTTGTCGGACAGCAGGGCCGGCTGGCGCAGGTCGTACATGAACTCGAATTTGACGTAAGCCCGG
Source organism: Lysobacterales bacterium (assembly GCA_030065125.1). GTDB lineage: Bacteria > Pseudomonadota > Gammaproteobacteria > Xanthomonadales > SZUA-38 > JASJDM01. The sequence goes on from JASJDM010000002.1 coordinate 56,769, forward strand.
GTACTCAGGTCCAGGTGGGAGCTGTGCATCGCGCCCAGCAGCATCTTCAGTCCGGGCACACTCAGCGGCCGGGTGGTGGCGTGTTCGTCCAGCAGCAGGTACAACCGCGACATGTGGATACCCTTGGCGTGGGGATCGTCCAGATCCACGAACACTTCCACGTTGGCCTGGACCCGGTGGGTTTCACCCTGGTCTCGCACCAGTACGGGCTGGTGGATATGACTCATTCCAACCCAGTCCAGCGTTCCCTGGGGCTTGGCATAGGGTCGACCGGCGATGTCCGGCATGGATTTCAAGGTGGAGGGGACGCTGCTCATGGACGGCATTCCTTGCTTAGATTCAGAGGTCATCGACAGTAGGGTTAGGCCGGTGAAACAGCCGTGAAAATTTAGTGTTGGTCAGGTAATGACGGACACGGTTGCGTGGATGCACTGGATTGACCCCGGAAATCGACGAATAATCCGGGAACCCTAGGTGCTGCGTCGAGTCCGGGAATCGATTACAGTCGGAAAAGCCTCCAAAGCCATCAAGGACCGCCTGCATGATTCTACGCAACGGATTGCACTGCCTCTTGGGACTGGTTTCACTGCTGCTTGCGGGCCCAGCGACCGCCCAGATCGGACTACCGGCGGAAGTCCCACGGATCGAATGTACGCCAAAGATACTCTCTGGCTACGTCACGGTTAATCCTAACGAGAGAGAAGCTATTGCCCTGGCTGTGGATGCGCTGCAGCTGACCGAGCAGCTTGAACTGGTGGATGAACTGGTTTGGTCTTACACCGTCGCCAGCCTCGAGAAATTCGCGCCGGACAGCCGGGAACAATGGCTGCCGGAAATCCAAAAATACACCTGCAAATCCAGAGCGATTTACCATTCTCTGCGTCACCGAGTCGAGGGATACCTGCAGATTGTCGAGTGGATGGACGGTACGGCCAGCGGTAAAACGATCAGCCAGGCACTGCGCGATGGGACCAGGAAGCTCGAGCAGGCAAACCAGATGGACCCGACCCAGTTGCCACCAAAACCGGAGATGACCCAGGAACGTTCGCGCCTGCTGCTGGGTATTGCACAGTCGCCCAACTGGACCCTGTACCAATACCACTATGCCGCCGCCACCAGTCAGATTTTGCCCATTCTGATGGAAGGGTTCAGGAACAAGAGACTGGCATTAATTGAACGGACCCAGCACCACGAAATTCCCCAGGAGAGCTCTCAACTTTTCGCTGATGAGATGCTGTCTCGAATCTTCGCCGACGTGGACGACGTTTCGCTGCAGGAGTACCTGCAGTTTCTGTATGGCGGCACTGTCAGGGACGCCATGAACGATGTGGCGTTAGCGCCAGTGAAGGTGGCGGGGCGAGCGGGTTTCGAGTCTGCGAGAGTCCTGCGCAAATACATACCCGAAGATGTCGACCTGATGGCATTCTGGATGGCCCATGCCGAACCCCAACCGGTTGCTCAGGCTGAGACCGACAGCGACCATTTCGACGAACCACCGCCTGCCCAGGCTCCCGAACCTGTCCGGTCCGTCGAGGCTCTGATGGCGGAAGCTGAGGAAACTTATAGGACCACGTACGCATACGGGCAGGTTGCACAACTCCTTACCCAGGTTCTTGCCATTGACCCCAACCGTGTCCGGGCGGTCACTTTGCTGGGCATCGTGACCAGCAAAAGCGCCTGGCAGGGCGAATGGGAAGAAGGCATGCCGCTCCAGCGCTACGACCAAAGAACGGCTGATGAGGCGAAGATGATCCTCAGCCGGGCCCTGGCCCTGTCCGATGACGAACTGGACGCCCATGTGGAAATGGGCTACATCGAATTCAACCATGAGAACTATGAAGAGGCGCGCCGCCGGTACGACCTGGCTGAAGCCAGGGGATCTCAGTACCCTTATTTGGGGGTATACCAGGGCGAACTGGAGCGGCAGCTGGGAAACCTGCAGGCATCGTTCGATCACTATGCCGCGGTACTCAGAAATCCGGCGCACCGCAGGGCATACCCCGAGGCGGCTTGGGGGCTGGTGCACTATCACCTCAATGATGACAATGCCGAGGACATTGCCGCCGTTTTCAAGGAATCGCTGACAGGCTCTCCCCTTAGCAGATCCGTGAACCTGGCCTACGGCGATGTGGTACTGCGAAGCGGCGGCGACCTGGACCATGCACTTTCGAGCCTCGGCCAGATCGAAGATAAGGCCCGGCGGTATGAGCGTTACAGCGAGCGGTTTTCCGCATTGCTGGTCGCGAAAGCCTGGAGGGATCACGCCGACCCGGAAGGACTGACTGATCCGGAGGGCACCGCCCTGGTTCAGAAGGCAATAGACTCCGGAGCCAGTATGTATCGCGTTGCACTGACCCTGGCCGATAGCGCCTTCGCTGGTGGCGCTCTGGTGCTGTTTCGCTCTGGCGCTGACTTCGAAAGTAATCCGCTGGCGCCGACCGGGCTGTTATACGCTCTGCTTGAAGCGAAGCAGTATGAAATGGCGCGTTCCCTGCTGGAGCTTGGGGTGCCGCCGGAGTATCCAGGCCCAGGACACGTTCAGCCGTTACACCGCGCGGTGTACAACCGGGATCTGGAGGCGGTTCGTTTACTGATGAGTGTCGGCGCGGACCCCAATGTTACAAACCGCACCAGGCAAAAGCCGGTAGATCTGCTGGAAGATGATCAGTCCGACGTAGGCAGGCAGATTCGTACGCTGCTCATCTACTGACAGCGCAAAACCTGACCGCCGTGCCTAGGGGCCAGGGACCGGCGCCAAACGCCGCGACGAACGCATCAGCCGCTTCATCTCGGCGACCGCTTCGCCAAATCCTACGAACAACGACCGCGCCACGATGGCATGCCCGATGTTCAGTTCCGCGATCTGCGGGATGGCGGCGATGGACTCCACGTTGTGATAGTGCAGCCCGTGGCCCGCGTTGACCTGCAGACCCAGCTCTTCCCCCAGCCTGGCGCCGTGCACAACCCGGGAATATTCCCGGTCCACTGCCGCAATGGAGTCGGCATCAGCATAGGCACCGGTGTGCAGTTCCACCACGGGGGCGCCCGCCCGCCTGGCGGCCTCCAGCTGGTTGGCGTCCGGGTCGATAAACAGAGAAACCCGAATCCCGGCCTGTGACAGCCTGGCTGTGGCTTCGGCCACGCTGTCCGCGTTGCCGGCGACGTCCAGCCCCCCCTCAGTGGTCAACTCTTCGCGTTTTTCGGGGACCAGGCAGACATCACTGGGCCGTGCTCTGATAGCGATATCAACCATCTCCGGCGTAACCGCGCATTCCAGGTTGATCCGGGTCTGGATGGTCCCGCTCAACATCTCCAGGTCTCGTTCCTGGATGTGCCTGCGGTCTTCCCTCAGGTGAATGGTGATGGCGTCCGCCCCGGCCTGTTCGGCCAGGAATGCAGCATACACGGGGTCCGGATATCGGGTTCCCCGTGCCTGGCGCAGGGTTGCGACATGATCAATATTGACGCCCAGCAGAATTTGATTCGAACTCACTTTGTTTCCAGATCCGGCATGCCTTTCAGCAGTTCGCGTGTCTTGAGCGGCCGACCGCCCAGGTAATGGCTGATCACCGAGCGCAGCAACAGGCGCGATTCCGACCGGATCGTCGTATCACTGAATTCTCGCTGCGCCAGCCCCAGCAGGGTTTGACCGCTCACAACCAGACCGGGCTGCCCCGCTGCTGCAGCCACCGGCCCGCTTTCCAGCTCGTACCGATAGATGGCGGATGCGTCGACGGCTTCACCTGTGGCGGTGTCAAACTCCAATTCTAAGCCATATCCCAGTGCTTCCAACAGGTCCAGCTCGAAACACCGCAGCGCGGGTTCAAGTGGCTGGGCCGACATGCGCACCAGGGTTTGTCGATAGCTGTCGAACAGCTGGGGATGAGGATCTTCCCGCGGCGTCAGCTTGAGCAGCAGCTCGTTCAGGTAAAGCGCCACCAGGGCAGCGCGACTGGCCGCCGGCAGCAACTGCGGACCCAGCGCATCGACCTGGGCCAGGGTGCGCAATTCGCCGCGGCCGGCCAGACCGATGCGCAGCGGCACGTAATGCTGCAATACCGACGAGCGCGGGAATTTTCGTGACTTCCGGGCGCCCCGGGCAATCATGGCCACCCGGCCAAGGTCCCGCGTGTAGGCTTCAACCAGCAGGCTCGACTCCCGGTACGGGCGCCGATGCAGCACGAATGCGTCGGTTTGCTGATTCCGCACTAGCGCCCGCCAACAGCACTCATCGGCAGATTTCCGGCAGTCCCCGGCTCAGTCCACGTAGCCGAAACTCTGCAGTGCCCGCTCATCGTCTGACCAGCCCTTCTTCACCTTGACCCACAGTTCCAGGAAGACTTTTTCGCCCAGGAAGCTCTCCAGGGCTGAGCGAGCCGAGCTGCCGATCTCCTTCAGGGTTGCGCCGCCCTTCCCAATGACAATGCCTTTCTGCCCGGACCGCTCCACCCAGATCACGGCGCCAATTCGCACCAGATTCGGTTCCCGGGCAAAACCCTCGATTTCCACCGTTGCGGCGTAGGGCAACTCCTGGTGCAGCCTGCGAATCAACTGCTCCCGGACAAATTCCGCGGCAATAAACCGTTCACTGCGGTCCGTCAATTCGTCCTCGTCGAAGAATGGCCGGGAAAACGGAAGCAGCTTCAGCAGCCGCTCGCCCAGCTCGTCCAGTCCCTTTTTCTTGAGCGCGGAGACCATCACGATGTTGTCGAAGCCGAACTCACCGCTCAGTCGCTGGGCCAGTTGCAGCAGCGTCTGTTTGTCTGCCAGGAGGTCAACCTTGTTGACCACACACACCACCGGCGTATTCAGTCGGCCCAGCTCGCGGCCCAGCGCCTCGTCATCCGGCCCGAAGTGAGTGGCGTCTATGACCCACGCCACCACGTCCACATCCTGCAGTACCGCCCGGGCCACCCGGTTCATGTAGCGGTTGATGGCCTTGGGCATGGTCCGGTGAATTCCCGGCGTGTCGATGAACACCATCTGCCCTTCCGGCACCGTGCGGATGCCCAGGATCTGGTGCCGGGTGGTCTGGGGTTTGTGGGCCGTGATCGCCAGCTTCTGCCCCAGCATGGCATTGAGCAGGGTGGACTTGCCCACGTTGGGCCGCCCGGCGATGGCCACGTAACCGCAGCGTTGCTCGGACGGGTCCGATGGGTTCTGGTCCGCGTGGGTCATGCCGAACTCCTCAGCCGCTGACAGCGTCCAGCGCAATCTCGGCCGCGGCCTGCTCTGCTTTTCGGCGGCTGGTGCCGGTCGCCTCGACGCTGATCCCAAGGGCGGCGACCTCGCAGGCGACGGTAAACACGCGCTGATGGTCTGCGCCGCTTGCGTCCAGAACAGAGTACGTTGGCAAATCAAAACCGCGCCCCTGGAGCATCTCCTGCAGTCGTGTCTTTGGATCTTTCAGCTCCGAGGCCGGCGGGAGGGAGTCCAGGCGCTGGTCGAACCACCGCTTTACCAGCCCACGACAGGCTTCAAATCCCCCGTCCAGATACACGGCACCAAGAACAGCCTCGACCGCGTCAGCCAGGATGGAGGCGCGACGGTGCCCGCCGGATTTCTTTTCCCCGGAGCCCAGGCGAACGTGCTGTCCCAGCTCCATTTCGCGGCCGATGTTGGCCAGGGTGCTCTGGTTGACCAGGCGCGCCCGCAGTCGACTGAGGTCACCCTCGGGAATTTCGGGGAATCGTCTGAACAGCTCGTCGGCGATCAGGCAGTTCAGGACACTGTCGCCCAGGAATTCCAGCCGCTCGTTGTTGATCCGACCGACACTGCGGTGGGTCAGGGCCTGCTCCAGCAATTCCGGTGATCCGAACTCGTAGTCGAGTTCGAGTGCTGCCATCAGCCGGCTAGTTCGACAGACTTATCAAACTTGGCCACAAAGTCGATGTTGCCGATCAGCGGCTTTCTCACTTCGTACTTGATCTGCAGCGTATAACCGCGGTTGCGGGACACCTTGATGTGTTTCTTGGTCACCGAGTCGACGTAGCTGGTGTAGAAGCGCTTGATCAGCATTTCCTTGATCTGCCCGGCTTCCTGCCGGTTGATTCCCGGCTGGGCCGCCACGTTTTTCATCGCCTGAACCACGGAGTAATACTCCTGGTAGACGGGAAACAGCTTCATGCCGATGAAGAAGGCGAAGCCGAGTAGTCCAAGGATCAGGATCAGGCTGATCAGGGTTATGCCCTTTTGTCGTTTGATGTTTCTCATGCCAATCTCCTAAAGCTCAATCGATAACGGTTCCGATCCGCCCCCATCCGGAGGGGCTGAGGTGCATCCAGATCAGGAACGCTTTGCCAACCAGGTTCTCCTCCGGCACGAACCCCCAGTAGCGGCTGTCCCTGCTGTTGTCCCGGTTGTCGCCGAGAACAAAGTACTCTCCTTCGCCCACCACCCAGCGATTGGTGCTGAGGGGATGATATGCGCCCGGTGTCACCAGGATCTGGTGTTCGCGTCCCGGCAGCTTTTCAACGCCCTGGAGCTGCTGGTAACGAACGCCGTCGTCAGTGCCCTCGTAAGGACCACCCAGTTCGGTCTCGACTTTTTCACCATTGACGAACAGGGTTTTGTTTTTGTACTCAATGCGATCCCCCGGAACGCCCACGACCCGCTTGATGTAGTCCAGCGAAGGGTCATCGGGGTACCGGAAAACCACCACGTCGCCCCGTTCAGGCTGACCCAGCTCCAGGACCTTGGTGTTGAGCACCGGCAGCCGGATCCCATAAGAAAATTTGTTGACCAGGATCAGGTCCCCGACCAGTAGCGTGGGCAGCATGGAGCTGGAAGGTATGCGGAACGGCTCGGCCAGGAAAGAGCGAATGATCAGAACGATGAGAATGACCGGAAAAAACGAGCGTGAATACTCGACCAGCAGAGGCTCTTTGACCGGCTCATCGGCATTCACCACACCACCGCCGGCGAGTGCCGCGCGTCGGCGGGGTGCAAACAGCAGGCTGTCCACAGCCCAGATGCCGCCGGTTACGGCAGTCAAAATGACTAAAATTGCTGCAAAATCAAAGTGCATAGACTGTTTTTTTTCGCTGGCCGACGGCCAGCCGTGCGTTTTCAGCGCCTCATGATAGTGCGTTGAGGTCGCCGCTCCAAATGACCGGATTCAGCGGTCTTCCACCTTCAGAACGGCCAGAAATGCCTCCTGGGGAATCTCCACCTTACCGACCTGCTTCATCCGGCGCTTACCGGCTTTCTGTTTTTCCAGCAGTTTTCGCTTGCGCGTTACGTCGCCACCATAACATTTGGCCGTCACATTTTTGCGTAACGCCTTCACATTTGAGCGGGCGATGATGTGTGACCCGATGGCCGCCTGTATGGCTATTTCGAACATCTGTCGCGGAATCAGTTCCCGCATGCGCTCCACCAGATCCCGGCCCCGGCGCTGAGAGAAACTCTGGTGAACGATGACCGACAGCGCGTCCACCTTTTCCCCGTTGATGAGAATGTCCACCCGCACAAACGGTCCCGCCTGGAATCGCAGGAAATCGTAGTCGAATGAGGCATAACCCCGGCTCACCGATTTGAGGCGATCGAAGAAATCCAGCACCACTTCACTGAGGGGCAGCTCGTAGGTGATGGACACCTGGGACCCCAGGTACTGAATCTGGCGCTGCACGCCCCGCTTTTCCTCGCACAGGCCAATAACGGCGCCGACGTAGTCGTGGGGAACCAGGATACTGCCCAGAATGATGGGTTCGCGAATCTCCGCGATTTCATTGGCCGGCGGGAGCTGGGCCGGGTTGTCCAGCTGCTCCACCTCCCCGCCGGTAGTCTCTACCTCGTACACCACCGTGGGTGCCGTGGTGACCAGCTCGAGGTTGTACTCCCGCTCCAGCCGCTCCTGGATGATTTCCATGTGCAGCATGCCCAGGAAGCCACAGCGAAAGCCGAATCCCAGGGCTTCGGAGGTTTCGGGCTCGAACTGCAGCGAGGCATCGTTGAGCTGGAGTTTTTCCAGGGCTTCCCGCAACCCGGCGTAGTCATCCGAATCGGTGGGGAACAATCCCGCAAACACCCGGGGCTGCACTCGCTGGAACCCCGGCAGAGGTTCATCCGCCGGCGTCCGATCCAGGGTCACGGTATCGCCAACGGGCGCTCCGTTGACGTCTTTCACCGAGGCGGAAAGAAACCCCACCTCGCCGGCAAACAGCGAGTCACGGGCCAGACTTTTAGGGGTGAATACCCCCAGCCGCTCGACCTGGTAGCTCTGGCCGGTGGACATCATCCGGATTTTGTCACCCTTCCGAATGCTGCCGTCCTTGACCCGGATCAGCGACACCACCCCCAGGTAGTTATCAAACCAGGAATCGATGATCAGCGCCCGCAGGGGTGCGTCCGGATCACCCTGGGGTGCCGGAATGTTGCGGACCAGCGCTTCCAGGATGAGGTCGACCCCCTGGCCGGTCTTGGCGCTGACCTCAATGGCATCGGTGGCGTCCAGGCCGATCACGTCTTCGATTTCCTGCTGCACCCGTTCGGGCTCCGCCGACGGCAGGTCAATCTTGTTAAGCACCGGCAGGACTTCCAGCCCCTGCTCCACCGCGGTGTAACAGTTGGCGACGCTCTGGGCCTCCACCCCCTGGGCCGCGTCAACCACCAGCAACGCACCCTCGCAGGCAGAAAGGGACCGCGACACCTCGTAGGAAAAATCCACGTGGCCGGGTGTGTCGATGAAATTCAGATGGTAGGTCTGCCCATCAGCCGCCCGGTAGTCCAGCGATACGCTCTGGGCCTTGATGGTAATGCCGCGCTCCCGTTCCAGATCCATGGAATCCAGCACCTGCTGGGCCATTTCCCGGTCGGACAGGCCACCACAGACCTGGATAAAACGATCGGCCAGGGTGGACTTGCCGTGGTCTACGTGGGCAATGATTGAGAAGTTTCTGATGTATTTCTGGTCGCGGGACATGGCAAACAAAAAGCCACCAACCTCGAAGGGTGATGGCCTGTGGGTAGTCAGCAGCGAAGTTTACTTGATCAATGGGTTCAAATGTAGCCGCGAATTGGTCATTCGGTCCGTTTGGGGCAGCCGGTCGTGGACAGGTAGCCGGTGTGGCCGGCAATTCGCGAACCGATCCAGCCCCCTGCCAGCAGACCGGAGACGCCGCCGGCGGCCGCCAGCGCCTCACCACCCAGTGAACCCAGCGCGATCCCCGCCAGTATTCCCAGCAGCGGCAAACCGTAGACCACCAGAGACAGCCTGGCCACTTCCGCTTCGGCCATTTCAATTTCTATCCAATCGCCCACGCGCCAGTGAGACTCCGCCTGCAGCCACAGTGATCGCGGCCGGCGCTGATTCAGCCAGGCCGAGAAAATGCCGCCACCGCAGCCCCTGCCCTCGGCGCAGGCCACGCATTCCGGTGCCTGGAATTCCGCCTGGGCCCGGCCGTTGCGCAGCGCGACAATCCGGCCGCGCTGACGATTCGGGCTCACTGGGACACCGCGGCTTTCTGCCGCACTGAATTGACCATCATTTTCACCGTGTCCGCGGGCACTTCGCCCACCGCGGTGATGGAGACGTCGTCCCGGGTGTGGCCGAACATATTGACCGCCCCCATGCGGGACGCCCCGGTCAATGCTTCACCGTCGCCGCCGGCCCGCTCAACGTACACGGAAACCGAAGCCAGCCCATCGGTGAAAACCATGTGCTCCATGGACCGCTGGTCGCCATAGCGGTGGCTGGTCAATTGAAAGCCAGCCGGCAGTTTGCCCACGCTCCACTGGGACTTCAGCGGCTCGTCGGTGGTCTGGGTGGCATTGGGCATCTCCACCTGCACGAAGCCGTCGCCGGGCACGTCCGGCAGAAGATCGCGATCACGGATGGTGGCGCCGATTTCGATCTCGGTGAACATCAGTTGCTCGAGCGGCCGGCCGGTTCCGTCCTGGAGCATGGATTTGAGCAGCATGCCGGTATTGGGTTCCAGCCAGAGCTTGTATCCGTAGCGGAACTCGTCCCGCGGCGAGATGACAATCACCTTGGCGTCCATCTGGGCAATACGGTCGGTGCCGGCAAACTTGAATGAGTACTGGCCCGAGGTCAGTCCCGAAGCGTCGCTGGCGATAGCGGGAAAAAGCCGCTCGGCAATCCGGGTATCAACCAGGATGGACTGACTGTCTGGAAAGATACAGCGAACGGTGTCGTTGTCGCGCAGCACCTCCCTGGGTGAGCCATTCAGTGCGACCAGTCGCTCTCGCATGCCGCTCTCGTCGACCCGGCGCAGAATCTTCAACGCATCCACCCTGGCGTCACGCACGTAGATCAGCGTGCCGCGATAGGTCAGATTGTTCACCGCGACCGCCATCCGGTCCAGCCATGACTGGACCGAAGCCAGATCCTCTTCAGCCGCCGCTGCTGAGGTCACAAGGGAAAAGGCAAGGGCGACGGCGGCCAGTAGGCCTGTCAGGTGCCGGCGTGTCGATCGCCGGACCCGGCTGTCAGCGCGGCGAAACCGCCTGCTCATCGCTTTCGGTGTCCTGGTTTTCTGTTTCCACCTGCTGCCGCTGAACGCCCTGACTGACAAAAAACACGTAGGGAACAGGGCGTCCCGGGGCCGTGGCCTGGGTATGCTGGAACAGCAGCCGCTGCATGCGCGCGTTGATGCGCTGCTGCCCCATGTCAGCCGATGCGGGCATGGTCGCCTGACTGAATGTTGGCCCGCCCATACCGTCGTCAACCGTCGTCGCCAGGGTCGCCGGCGCGGGCGCCGGGCCCTGCTGCCCCTCGACCCAGTAAAGGAATGCGCCCGCACCTACCGCGGCGGCAACGGCCATGCCCACGGCGGGTTTCAGCCAGGTGTCCACCAGCTTTGTTGGTCGGGGTACGGCGGTTTCCTTGTCAATGGCCCGGGACACGCTCTCTGCGAATCCGCTGAGGCCGCCTGCTCCAGCACCCGGGTGCTGGCCGCGCATCACGGATCGAACGAGGTGATAACGCTCCCATTTGTGGGCCAGCGCCTGGTCGTTCTGCAGCCGTCGAATCATGAACTTTGATTCGGAGCGGCTCAGTTCCCCGTCCACCAGACAGCAGAGGTCTTTAGAACTCTTTTCCGTCATGGGATTCCTAATCCTCTTTTTCGTTGATCAATGGTCGCAGTCTGTTGTCGATAGCCTCGCGCGCCCGGAATATTCGTGAACGCACAGTTCCAATCGGACAATCCATGGTGGCCGCGATCTCCTCGTAGCTCAGTCCTTCCATCTCCCTGAGCGTGATTGCCGTTTTCAGATCCTCCGGCAAATCGTCGATGGCGGCATACACCGTCTCCTCGATCTCGTCCTTGAGCAGCTCTTTCTCCGGCGTGTCCTGGTCCTTTAGTCTCGTATTGACGTCGAATTGTTCCGCATCCTGGGCTTCGATATCCGTCGGAGGCGGTCGTCGACTCTGAGCCACCAGGTGGTTCTTTGCCGTATTGATGGCGATGCGGTACAGCCACGTGTAAAACGCCGCGTCTCCCCGGAACCGACCGATGGCCCGGTAGGCCTTGATAAACGCCTCCTGAGCCACGTCGTAGGTTTCCGCAGGATCGTTGATGTAGCGGGAGACAAGATTCACGATCTTGTGCTGGTACTTGAGCACCAGCAGATCGAATGCGCGCTTGTCACCCTGCTGCACCCGCTCAACCAACGCTTTGTCGACCTGCTTTTCGCTCATCCCGGCCAACTCCTTGTACCCGGCCGGCGCCTCAGGTCAACCCGAAACATGTAGCTGTCGGGACCGGCTTGAATAAAACCGTTTCCCGGCAGTTCAGCTTCCATCAGATCTGACCCTGGCCCGCCGCATTAGTTCGACTTTTTTTACCTGGCGCGGTGTTTGATCAACCGCTGCCCGCCGTCGCCCGGTGCGCACGATATCACGGGCGCTGCCGGCGGGTCACCCGAACCCGCGGGCGCCGGCTGTTGCCACGCCGTCCGGGACCGCTAAACTGCGCCCCATGAGACTGCGTGCAGGCCAGAAGATTCCTTCGCTGCTGACCGGATTGCTGCTGCTGGTCGCCTGCACTCCGGCGCCCAGACCCGACCTGGTGAAACTGTACGGCGTGACCCGCCAGGCCACGGACCAGCCGCCGGTAATCCTGGTCCACGGCATTCTCGGGTCCAGGATTCGCAGCCGCGGCGAAGGCGACGAGCTGTGGGTGGGTCGCCTCAGCAAAATCCTGTTCAGCGACTACGAGGATCTGGCACTTTCCATCGACCCGGTGACCCTGGATCCGGTGACGCCGGATTCCGAGGCGTTCGCCATCACCGACCAGGCCGCCGGCACTGATTTCTACGGGCGCATCATCGAGACCCTGGAATCCGCTGGTGGCTACCGACCGGGGGTTCCGGGTACGCCTGCCCGGGCAGGGGAACGCCGGTACTATGTGTTTGTCTACGACTGGCGCCAGGACAATGTCCGCAGCGCCGCGGCGCTGGACGCCTATATAGACCACATCCGGGGCGATTACGGTGACCCCCGCCTGAAGGTGGATATCGTGGCTCACAGCATGGGCGGCCTGCTGACGCGCTACTACCTCCGCTACGGCAGCGAGGATGTGCTGAACGACAACCGGCTGCAGCCCAACCTCTGGGGTCGGGATCGGGTCCGGCGAGTCATTCTCCTGGGCACACCCAATCTTGGGTCGGTCAATTCCGTGCGGGGGTTTATCGAGGGCGTGAAAGTCGGGCTGGGCCGCATTCCCACCGAGGTGCTGGCCACCATGCCCAGCGTTTACCAGTTATTCCCGCATCCCAAAGGTGGCGACTGGATCGCCACGGCAGAGGGAAAGCCGCTGGACCGGGACGTATTCTCGGCACGGATCTGGCGGCGATTCGGCTGGTCGGTGTACAGCCCGGAGGTCCGTCAGCGCATCCGTAAGCGGTTTGACAGCGAATCCGAAGCAGACGCGTACCTGGGCCTGCTCACCCGCTACTTTGAGCGGCACATCGAACGGGCCCGGCGCTTTGTCTGGTCACTGACGGTCAGGCTGGAGGAAACCCCATGGCAACTGATCGTGCTGGGCGGCGACTGCGAGCTGACCCCCAGGACCATCGTGGTCGAGGAGGTTGACGGCAAATCCATGGTGCGGCTGCGTCCCGAGGAGATTGCCAGTCCGGTGCCCGGGGTGGACTATGAAACGATGATGCTGGAACCCGGGGATGGCACGGTCACCAAGTCATCTCTGCTGGCTAGAAACTCACTGGACCCGACTGTGCCCCGGCACGAATACGTCTTCTTTCCGCTGGATTTTGCCTTCTTCATCTGCGAATCCCACGACCAGTTGACCGGCAATATGACCTTCCAGGACAACCTGCTGCACATCCTGCTCAGCCGCTGAATTAAAACAGCAGCTCAGAAAGCCTTCGTAACCTCAGGAAAAACTGGTTTTTTTTCTTCGCATTACCGGCACGGGGCGGTTTCCTCGGCGGGCGAAGTCCCTTACAATTGCGCGCAGGGAGTAGACAGACAGGAATCAGCCTTTGCACATCGCATTTCTGGAAGACGACCACGACCAGGCTGAGGTCGTTAAGGTCTGGATAGAGGACGCCGGTCACGACGTCGCCTGGTTTGACCGGGGATCAGACATGATCAACGCCATTCGCAGTGATCGGTTTGACATGGTATTGCTGGATTGGCAGGTGCCCGAACTGGATGGGTTTTCGGTATTGCGCTGGATACGTCAGAACGTGGACGAGCAGCTGCCGGTGATCTTTCTGACCCAGCGGGACGCTGAAGAAGACGTGGTCAAGGCCCTGGAGAGTGGTGCCGACGACTATCTGACCAAGCCACTGAGCCCGCCCATCACCCTGGCCCGCATCGAGGCCGTGGCCCGGCGCAGCGGCATCGAGTCAGGGGCGCCCGACACCCACAACACCATCGGGCCCATCGAATACGACACCGACCGGGAATCCATGACGCTCAACGGCGAGCTTGTATCGCTGACCCGGCGCGAGTTTGCCCTGGCGGTATACCTGATGCGAAACCTGGGGCGGATCATTCCCAGGGAAGTTCTGCTCAAGGAGATCTGGGGCCTGAATGCCCAGGTCGTCACCCGGACCCTCGACACCCACATCAGCCGGCTGCGCAAGAAGCTGCAGTTGAATGAGGAGGCCGGCTGGAGTCTGAAAAGTATCTATCATCACGGCTATCGGCTCGAGCGGTTAGACGCCGAAAGCTGAAAAACCCGCGGAGAACGGGTGGAAGGCGATGTCGCTACCAAGATTTAAAGTTTGCGTGCTGGGTGAGGCGGCGGTGGGAAAAAGCACCCTGGTATCCACCTTCGTCCAGCGTGAATTCGACACCGAGCGGCGCGTGCGCTCCGGTGCCCAGGTGGAAGTCGGCACCGCAGACTCCCCTCTGGGAATGTGTGAACTGGTGGTGTGGGACGTGCTTTGCGCGGACGGAGGCTTTGCACTGGAAACCTCCTACCTGACGGGCGTAGCCGGCGCCGTCATCGTTTGTGACCGGACCCGCCGACCCACTGTGACCGCGGCCAAGGCCATGATTGATCGGCTGCGCGACACCTTCGGGCCGGTTCCGGTTGCCCTGGCTATCAACAAGTCCGACCTGGCCGGCAGCGCCGAGGTATCGGAGGACGAAATCGAAACCCTGCGCCAGAAGAACCCTGGGGTATTCAGCGTGAGCGCCACCAGCGGTGAGCAGGTCAACGCCGTGTTTTCCTACCTTGCAGCGAGGTTGAACCGCGATGGATGAGCGGCCTGCAGCCAACGCCGGGGGCGTAGGCGCCACCGTGGATTTCGCGGATTCGGCGGAACCGCTGCTGGTCCGCGTCGATGCCGCCTTCCGCGCCCTGGAGTGGAGCGGCGATCCGGAGGTGTACGACATCGAGCTGCAGCCCGGAATGGACGTACGCGAGGCCGTCGAATACCTGGCGGGAACACAGTCCAGCCAGTCGGCCTCCTTTCCCATGATCTGGTTCCAGGGCAATCGCCCCATTAATGCCTACGTGCTGCCGGTGCCGGCGCGGGCCGAAGCCTACATCATCGTGCAGGACGCCAATGCCACGGACATGGCGGACCGGGAATTGCGGCGCCAGGCCGAAAAGTCCGAGATCCTGGAGTACCGGGTCGCCCAGCTCGAATCTGAGCTGCAGCAGGCCAAAAAGGAGGCGGCGCTGGCCAGCGAACTCAAGAGCCGCTTCATCTCCGGCATGTCCCACGAGTTCAAGACGCCGGTGACGTCAGTGCTGGGCTACTGCGACCTGCTGGAGAAAGAACACGGGCGTGACGACCGGCGGGTACAGGGCATTCGGAGGTCGTCCACCCACCTGCTGTCTCTGGTGGAAAACCTGCTGGAGCACGGCCGGGTGGTGGCGGACCGAATCGAGCCGGTGGAAGAGGCGGTGCACCTGCGGCGGCTGTTTGAATCCATTTACCTCATGTTCGAGCCACTGGCCGCCCAGAAAAAGCTCGACTTTGCCATCCGCGAGCAGGACTGCCAGGCGGACGAGATCCTGACCGACCCGGTGCGGGTGCGGCAGATCATCGTCAACCTGATATCAAACGCCCTGCGTTACACCGAGAATGGCGAAGTGCGGGTACTGTGGTCCCAGAGCAATGACCGGCTCAGGGTATCGGTGCATGATACCGGGCCCGGGATTCCCGAAGACAAGAGACGCCAGATCTTCCAGGCATTCTCCTCACTGGAGGACGAGCACACCCGGGCCAAAGGGCTGGGCCTGGGTCTGTCCATCTCCCAGCACCTGGCCGAAGTGCTCGGCGGCGACATCAACCTCAAATCCGAGATCGGCAAGGGCTCGGTGTTCTCCTTCGAGATACGCGCTCCCGCGGCCCAGCCAAAGACCATCACAGCGCCCATGCGGGCGGTAGGTGCCGAGCAGAAAGCGCGACGCCTGCTGCTGGTGGAGGACGACATGGACGTGCGGGAGTTCCTGGCGGTGGTGCTGGCCGACCAGGGCTACTCGGCCACCCTGGCGCTGAATGGCCGCCAGGCCCTGGACAAACTGCACTCCGCCGGCGCCGACCTGGTGCTGACCGATTTCCATCTGGGCGATATCTCCGGCGAGAGTTTTATTCGGGAGGTTCGCGACAGCGGCATCCCGGTGATCGCCATGAGTGCTTCCAATGCTGAAGCTGACCGTAACTCCGCCTTCGAAGCGGGCTGCAGTGCCTATCTGGTCAAGCCCTTCGACCTTGACCAACTTATGAAGGAGCTGGAGAAGGCCAGCCATGGATAACCTGTCGGAGCGGGCCCGGGAACTGCTGGAAAAACAGCGCCACCGATATCTGACCAGTCTGCCGGAAAAAAAGGCATCCCTGCAGGAAGCCTGGCATGAGGCGGCCGGCGGCCATGTTTCGGAACTGCTGGAGCGGATCCACAAGCTGGCCGGCTCCTCGGGACTGCATGGCCTGGACGTCATTCAAGGACTGGCGGTGGAGATTGAAGAGGCCATCAAGGGCCAGGCCAGCCGGGAAGAATACGCGGATCGATTTGACGCACTGCTGGCGGCTATCGACCTGGAATCCCCCGACTGAGACCCCGTCGGCCGGGGGGCGGCCGATCAGTAGCCCCGATCAGTAGCCCCGATCAGTAGCCCCGATCAGTAGCCGTTTGACACCCTGGACTGCTCCACCGGCCCCATGCCCAGCTCGGCCAGTTTCTCCGGCGCCCGGGACAGGTAGTACATGGCGCTGTCAAACTGCCGGTCCTCGGAAAACAGATAGCCCTGGAATCGCGTTACACCCAGGTCCAGCAGCAGACCCAGCTGTTCCATGGATTCAACACCCACCGCCGTAACCGGGATTTCCAGGCGGGTGGCGTGTTCCACCACCGCCGACAACACGTTACGGCGGTCCTGGTCTTCGATTGAGCCCTGGACCAGCGCCGGTGTCAGTTTGAGTTCGTTTAATGGGAAGTTCTCGATCTGGGGCTTGGCGAAAATAGCCCCGCCGTACTCCAGCGCCACGGAACAGCCGCGGATGGACAAGCGCGTCAGAGAACTGAGCACCGGAACCAGGTGCCGATGCGCCTCTACCTCGCTGATCTCGATGGTGAGCTGGCTGAGCAGGAAACGATTCTCCCGGCACAGCTTTTCCAGTCGATCCGGGAAGTCCGGCGCTCCCAGGGTCTCAGCGCTCAGGTTGAAGGACATGGGCAGGCGGTGCCCCTGCTCTTCCATTCTCATGGCGTCGTGAATCGCCCCGGTGAGCAGTGTCTCTTCAATCTTTTCGGTCGCCTGCAGACGCCGGGCCCAGCGGAAAAGCTCGCCCGGGGGAATCACACCACTGACCGGGTGATGGAAGCGCGCCAGTGCCTCCATCCGGATCACCCGGTTGAGCTGGCTGTCAATAATCGGCTGGTAGTGATTGATGATGCGGCCAGAGTCCATCAGCCGCTTGAGTTCGACCGAACCTTTTTCGTGTTTCCGCAGGGAATCGGTCAGCTTCATCACATCGTCCTTGTAGAAGGGCTTGCGGAGGAAGCCGATCACTTCGAATCCCAGCAGCTTGGCCACCGATTGGGCAGATCGAAGGACCGCTGGCCCGCACATGCTGACGATCAGCATGGGGCAGCGGATTTCCACCTTGGACAGCCGGTGCAACACCTGGATTCCATCCCGGCCCGGCATCAGCAGGTCCACCACGATCAGGTCCGGATGCTGCGCCAGCGCGGCATCCAGGTCGTCGTAGGGGCGGCATATCAGAAGGTCGAACCCGCAGTCCTGAAACACCACAGAGGCGTACTCGAGAACATCTGGATCGTCATCGAGTATCAGGACCTTTCTCTTGCGTTGTTGCTCGCTCATTTGCCGCTGATGTCCCCGAAGTTCAAAAATGCGGCCCGGCCGGGTAGAGGGGGAGGCAGAACCCAAGCCGGGACCGCGGTGCGGCAGCGCCGCAATAAAACGCCCAAAGTCATTCCGTGAATTGCGTTGTTCCCTGTCACGGTCTCCCGCGACTCGGTATTGAGCCTACACCCCATCTATTAGCTGACAAAGGTATCCGCGGGATGTTTAAAGATTGTTGACAAATTTTTTGACCCGCCCCGCAGCCCCTCCCAAAGGTCTACCGCGCCAGGCAAAAGCCCAGCCTGCCGTCCGATCAGCCGCGTCAGGCGGGCGTCGGCTGTGCTCCAGCCCGAAATGAACCAGATTACGCAGCTGGTGCGAGCGAGGGGGTGCCCACTCGTGTCGCACACCGGAAAATATTCGGAAATGTGAGTCATTCAGCCCCGGAATTGGGCCTGATTTTTAACGAATGTTACGCCGCGTAAAACAACTGTTACCGAATCGACACAAACCGTTTCAGCTTCGATATGCTTTGTCTCAACCTCCGGCGCAATGCTGCCGGGTCCACTGAGGAAAGGAGACAGATCATGTTTGAAGGATGGTTGATTATCGCTAGCTGCGCAGCGGGAGTACTGGCTTACGGTTCACTGGTTTTTCTGGTCACCAAGCACGCAAAGTAAACCCGTTGACGGGGTCCGATTGACACCCGGACCACAAAAGACTCGGCACTGACCGAGTCAATCAGACAATACAGCCCCGGCACAGGGATGTGCCGGGGCTTTTTTTTGGCGAGCAACGCAAGCGTTTTTCCCGCTTCAGTTCACCCTGGACTTGAGCGATGGCCGGACTTCGCCAGCCCGCGCCCAGTAGACCTGGGCTTCTGACAACAGTTCGTTCTGCTCCAGCCACAGGGCAAAAACCACCAGTCGGGACACGCTGGCATCGTCGCCGGGGCGAATATCGTTGACCCGGGTTTTCAGCGCTTCATCAGCAACGCTGAAACTGGCCCAGCTGGAAAACTTCCGTCCGTCGGGAAGCCGCGTCTCCAGCGACCAGGTGTAATACTCCCCGGGCTTCAGGTCGATATGGGCCGGAAGCTGCAGGCTGGTCCCGTTGACAATGGATTCCAGCAGGCTGCGGCCCTCGCCGTCGGTCAGCTCGAAGGCGTAACCAATGCCAGCCGCCAGTTCCGCCCAGCTGAAGCTTGCAGGTGCCTCCAGCAGCATGGTTTCAACCGGAAAGTTCAGCTCCAGTCGTGCTTCGTTGGGTGCGGCGCGCATGACCATGGCGGCCTGGGCCAGTCCAACCGTGGAAATGGAACCTTCGCCTTCGGGCATCATGGACTGGCTGTTGGGTTCAGCCCCCGACAGCGTCTTTGGCTCTGCCGGCCCCACTTCGAACTCTGCCGGCCCACGAAAAACGAATTCCCGCGATTCCGCGTAATACACCACGTGCACCACGGACTGCTCGGATACCGCAACCACGTCACCCACCCCCAGGTCCGACAGAATTGACAGGCTCTCACCACCGCGCTGAGCGTCGCCGGTAAGGTCGGTCACCATGGCCACAGGCTCAGCCCACGCCGGGCTCCAGGCCACTGCGGCCAGCAGCGACAGCATGAATATGCCATTGAATTTTCTAATCATCATCATCACTCTCAACTTGCTTCAACTGCGGTTTGCGGTGTTGACACGGACTGGTCGTTCAGTCCCCAGCCATACACCTCAACCGGCGCATGCCCCTTGATCTGCTGCATGCCAAAGGCAATCAGCTCCCTCCGTTCGGTCTCGTCCAGCTGCTCGGCCACGCTTTCTGTCAGGGCGATCCTGCAATCCAGCGGACGCGTCAGTCCCTCGATTCGAGCAGCCACGTTGACCGCATCCCCGATAGCGGAATACTCGAACCGGGATTGCGCGCCGACGTGCCCTACGATGGCGTTGCCCAATCCCAGACCGACACCAATCTGCAGTGGCGCATGACCTTCGGCAACCAGTTCCCGGTTGAGTTCAGCCAGACCCTCGTGCATTTTGCAGGCTGCCTGGAACGCTGCGTGGCCTGGCCGATCCATTTCCTGAGGTGCGCCAAAAAACGCCATGATCCCGTCACCCATGTACTTGTCCAGGGTGCCGCCGTACTCGTGGATGGCGGGCGTCACGCGGTCGAAGTAGCGGTTGAGCAGTCCCAGAACATGCTCTGCGTCGTTGGTCTCACTGAGGGTGGTGAAGCCGCAGATGTCAGCGAACAGCAGGCAGATGCGGCGACTTTCGCCTCCCAGTTCCGGAGAAATGGAGCCGGCCATGATTTCCTTCAGGATCTGGGGGCTCACGTAACCACCGAAGGCATCCCGCATCCTCTGTTTCTCCCGGATGTTGCTCCAGGCATCCAGGGCCGCACGCACGAGCCAGCCCAGCAGCGCGGTCATAAGGACAGGCGCGATTCCCAGCCGCCAGCCCTGAACAAACAACGCGGTTGACCCGGCCACCACCGCAGCTGAATACAACAGCAGTACCATCGCGGCCAGCAGCGGGCGGTTGCCCAGGAAAACCAGGGCTGCCGCCAGGCCCAGCAGCAGGGCGTCAACCCACGCCGGCACCGGATCCAGCATTCGGTCCGCACTCAAAGCGCGGTACACCTGCATATGGAGCAGTACGCCTGGCGCGTAAGGATTTGGAGGATTCTCCCAATTGGCTAAAACCACCGGCTGAAAATGGCGGTCAACGAAAGGCAGAACACCGCCGACAAAAACCGCCTTGCCGGCAAAGGCCCGCTGCAGGCGTTCACTGTCGCCGTCGCGAAACCACTCCAGGACGTCAATCAGGGAGGTGTAGCCGATATCGGGACCAACGCTGAAATCGATCCAGCCGCTGCGGTCGGTGATGTCGGTCTTGCGCGCCATCTGCCCCGCAAGGGTGTGCAGTCCGGTCACTTCCTGGAATCGGTCGTGGTAAAACTGCCGCACCACCCCGTCAGACTCCTGGAACTGGTTCACCATACCGAATCCGTCCTGCCCCATGATGGCGACAAACTTGGGGAACATGGGCAGCAACTGGCCGGACTCGTTAACGGTTCGACCAAATATCACCGGCATACCGGCCCGACGGGCCGCCAGCATACCGGTCAGCAGCGAGCGATCATGGTCGCGTTGCAGGAAATCGTTGAACGAGCGATCCGGCAGAATCAGGTCGACACCCACAATCCTGGCGCCGGCCTGGGACATGGCCAGGATCAGCTCGCCCAGCTCTGCGTGCCACAGGGCCATGGGTGGCGTGATGGATTCCACGGTGCGTTCGTCAATGCCCACCAGGGCAACCGGCGCGCCCTCCGGGCGATGGTCGGAATCACGCAGCAGCTGCAGCTGGCTGTCGTACAGCTGCAGGTCAACCCTTTCAACAGTTTCGGATCGCCCCAGCAGCAACCCGATCATCAGCACCGCCAGCCAGGTCAGGGCAAGTCGCACCAGGTTCATGGGTTTTGCGTTGGCGACCACGGGTTCAGAACAACCGGTAGGTCAGGGAGACGTGGATGCCGTTGTCCTGGGGATCTTCATCAGCGAACTCGACGTCTTCGAATCCATGGGCCAGATAGACCTCGGCTTTCAGCCCTGGTATTGGCGTCCACAGGAATCCGCCACCCGCACTGGCGATGCTCTTCGGCTCCGGCGTATTGAACTCGTA
The DNA here is from genome assembly GCA_030065125.1 of Lysobacterales bacterium. GTDB lineage: Bacteria > Pseudomonadota > Gammaproteobacteria > Xanthomonadales > SZUA-38 > JASJDM01. The sequence continues at coordinate 78,199 of JASJDM010000002.1, forward strand.
GTTCCAGCCCCGCCCGGCGTCCAGGAACACCGCCCACTGGAAACTGCTGCGACCGTCCGCCGAGTGGAACGCGGGGATGCGGTACTCCGCCGAGACAATCCAGCCATTGTCCCGCACCATCAGGTTCTGCCGATAACCACGCACACTGTTGAGACCGCCAATGGACATCTTCTCCAGCGGCAGCAGGCCATCGAAGGTTTTCTGCAGGTCAGCCCGAACAATCAGCTGGTGGTCGTTGTCGCCAAAGCGCCGGGCCCATTGTGCCTGGCCCAGGAAGGTGACGAATTCGCTGTCCGGGAGGTCAATACCGTTGGGATTTTCCGGGTTGATGGTTGCGCTCATGCCGTCAAAGCCCACGGACACGCGCCCGCGCAGGGCAATCACCTGGCGCGCCTGGCGATCGGTCCAGTCACCGGTCAGGCGCAGCGCGGATATCTGGGCATTGCCATTCTGGACGCCCGGGGAAAAAGAAAACGGTACCCCCAACAGCGAGGTGTTACTCTCGCGGCTCTCCAGGGACGCGGTGAAGGTCAGGCTGCGTGACTGACTGCGGTACCAGGGGTAGACGAAATCCACCGCCCACTCTTCCGCTTCACTGCGGATGTCGATGCGGTCGAAGGGCTCTTCCACCACCTGGGCTTCGCTGTTGGCGTAGCTGAAGCCCAGGGTGGCGCCGCGGCCAGTGACCGGGAACGCATAGGTCAGCTGATAATCGTCCAGCCCGTCCGCGGTGCCGTAACGCAGGTAGGCGCGGTCGGCAAATCCCAGCAGATTGCGATGGACAAATGAGAGTTCGGCCCACTCGGAACCCACGCTGGGGGCCCGGTCGTTGCGCACGGAAAAGTCCAGCTCGTAAGCTCTCGCTTCCTGCACCGCCACCTGCAGGCGCGCCCTGCCCCGGTCACGGGTCGGCAGCAGTCGACTGTCCAGCCGCTGAATCAGTGGATCCTGGTGCAGGCTGCGCAGCTCCTCCCGCAGGCGCTCCACGTTGAGCGGTCCGTCACCGTCAACGCTTTCCAGGCGGCTGCGCACGTAAGATCCCCGCAGGCGCCCATCGGTAGACACCTCTACTTCGGCCAGTCTCCCCTCCACCGCCTGGTAACTGATGGTGCCGTCAGCGACCCGCTGGTCTGGCAGCAGAACCCCCGAGGTGATGTAGCCCTGGTCGATGTACAGGCGCGACAGATCCGCTCGCAGGGCCTGAAGTTCGTCAGCGGTGACGTGGCGATCAACGTAGGGCGCCACCGCCTTTCCCACGCTGTCAGCGTTCAGCACCGTGGAGTCGGTCACCAGCACCCGTTTCAGATAAAGCGATGGAGCCGCTGCCAGGCCCGCCCTGGGCAGCTCCAGGTTGTCCACCTCCGGCAGCGCCAGGGGAACGTCCTGCTCCTCCTCGTAGTCAGGCAGTTCGGGACGGTCGGTCTGGACGCCCGGGCGCCGCTGCAGTCCGCGCTCTACCTCATCGGGCTCCACCTCGTCCCGGTCCTGGGCCGGGGCTTCAGGTGGTACGGCCGCCAGCAGTAGAACCAGGAGTGCAAGGATCCCTGCTTTAGTCATCACTTTCCCCTGCTTTCCCTCTGGACCCCCGCGCCGCGCGGTTGGCCGATTCTGCAGTAATCATCTGAACCTGGACCATGGCCAGTATATCTGCTCTGGCCACAAGCATTTGCTTGAAACGCTCCAGGTCTTCCTGGCCGGGCTCCATGGTCTGGAAGAAGTAGCGCTTGATACCGGCCAGCGGTGATCGATAGGACACTGCGACAATGCGATCCACCCCAAACGGCGGCACCACTTCGATGCCGGGCACCGACACCACTTCCCTCGCGGCGACCCGGCGGGCTTCCCCCTCGGTGGAGGGATAAATCAGGCTGATGCCGCCCTGGGCATTGAGATTGAATACCAGCAGGTAACCCGCCCGGTCCGCCTGGACCGAGAATCCAACGTCGTCACCCCGCACCGCGGTGGCACCCATGGCATCTTCCATGAACTGCAGCGTGATCAGCGCCTGCTGGCGATCAGCCGCTACGGATTCCAGCAGCCGCAGCCACACCTCGGAACGAATACGTTCCCAGGCGGCATCGCTGCCGGCGTCGGAGTCCCGCAGGATGATATCTCCGGCGGCGTTGACCAGACGCGCACCCTCATTGTCCCGGAGCAGGATCAGGTCGGCGTCTGTCTCCACCAGCTCCAACTGTTCAATGTTATCCGCCAGTTGCTGATCGCTGGCGTTGGGCCCGATCAGTCGCAGCCGGACCGGCCGGGCCCGGGGCTGCTGTGCCAGGGCCTCGATGGCGCCCGGAGCGTCAAACAGAATCTGCTGGGTCAGGTCCACCTGGGCTTCGTCGATAGTGGGAAGGAACTGGGGGCTCTGCTGGTAGCCACGCTCGTCCATGAATCCGCGAACGGCATTGAACAGCTCCAGGTAGGTGATGTTGCCATCTCCGTTGGCGTCGGTTCCCGGGGTCAGGCCCTTCATCGCCCGCAGCAGCGCATCGGTGAAGGCCCCGTGGGGCTTGCCGTCGAAGGTCGGGTACCACTTGAGCAGCTGGTCATCGATTTCCCCGGCCGGCTCGTGTTCCCCCGCAGCGGAAAGGTAAAACACCTCACGGTAGGGATACGGGTCCTTGCCGCCCTGCTTAGCCGGGCGCTGGCGGGTTTCCGTGCCCGCCGGCAGCAGGTCTGCCGACCGCACCCGCAGCGGCGGTCTGCCGGTGAGTGCGCTGTTGGCACCGCGCACGGTGTTACCGGAATAACAGGCGTCCACGGCAACAAAAACCGTGCGGCCGTTGCGGTCCAGATTCTCCAGGATAGGTCGGATATCTCGCCGGCCGACGACCAGGGAGTTGGAAATCTCCTGTGGCGAACCGTGCTTGTCGAAATCCGCGGGGATCAATGCGCCGGAGGTGTGCGGGAGGGCCGCCGCCACGTTGACGTCCAGAGCACTGGTGCCGTGGCCGGCATAGTAGATGAAGATGAAATCGCCTTCTTCGGACACGACCTCCAGCTGCCGCAACGCATCGATGATGCCCTTTTTGCTGGCCTCGCCGTCCAGCAGCTTGAAAATCCGGTCCCGCTCGAAACCCCACTGCTCCACCAGGGTCTGCTCCACCGCTGATACGTCGAATGACGGGGCCAGCAGAGCGGATACGGGATTGTCATAGTTTCCCACGCCGATCAGCAGGGCATGCCGGGTGGCGGCATTGCCGGCGGCGGCCTGCAGCAGCAAAAGGACGCTCAGCAGTAGACCGGCCCCGTTGCCGGCAAACCTGCACGGACCCGGGGGTGAACCCCACCACCACCGGAGCGGGCCGATCAAGCCCGCCATGCTTTGTCCAGCACCTGCCAATCCTGCTCCCATGCTCTAGCGCCAGGTTTTGCCCCCATTCACCGTCACTATAGCCCGGTCGCCGTCGGTGACCGATAGGGCGAATGGCGCACCCGACGTAGGAAACCCCCTATATTTTCCTATAAAATCAAACAAATTCAGTCGATTATAATATTTTTCTAAACTAATTACTTAACTCAGGGAGCCGGGTTTTCGAATCCACTGGCATAAATCAGGTCCACGCCCCGGCAATACTCCAGGATCGCGTCGACGGTGGCCCCCTGTTCAGCGCTGCCAGGAACCGCCGCCAGCGGAAACCCCAGGTAGAGCGTGCGATACGCGGGCATGGCTTTCTGCACGCCAGCGGAACCCGCGCTTCCGGTGAACGCCGTGTCGCCGTCAGCCGACGGATCGAGCACATCGGTTGCCGGGGTCAGGCCCGGGGAGACAAAATCCAGCACGTAGGAACCGCTCGCCGGCAGCCCGCCAAAGTCCGGCGGTTCGCCGACGACGCCGGTCTGGGGTTGATCGGACACCCCGCTGGCGATGCCCAGGTGATTCAGCATCAGAGGTGTGGGTGTGTCGGTGCCTTGCCCACGAGCCAGCAGATAGTCCTGGGAGCTGACTACCAGGCAGCCGCCGCTGTCCAGGTACTGGGCCAGGTGGTCTTCGCTGTCGGCGCTGGGACCGGTACTGGCGCCGCTGGCGTTGCCGGTAAACCAGATCACCGTGTCATAGGCGGCCAGATCGCCGGTGCCGGGTTCCTGGTCGCTGACGTCGGTATTCCACAACTGGTAGGCAAATCCCAGCGCCTCCAGCGCGCCGGTGAAAACCGGGCGCACATCAGGACCATTGTCGTCGTCATCCACCAGCAGGATTCGGTCGCAGGGGTTGGTGCGGAAGGTCTGGTCTCCGCCAAATCCGGTCTGTTCATCGGCGTTGGTTGCTTCAACCTGGTAGTGATACTCGCTGTCGCAAGCCAGCCCGCCCAGGTTCGCCGATACGTCCTGGCTGGCGGTTCCGCTCAGGCTGCCCTCCACCGGCAGTGTGTCGGTATACACGGTGGTGGCCCCATAGCGAAAAACGACGGTGGTATCGCTGTCGTTGGGGTCAACCGTACCCTGCAGAATGGCGCTGCCCTGGGTAACAGCGGTGGGCGCCAGGGTGACGGCCTCGGGGAAAGCCTCCGGACAGGTTCCGGAGGTGAACACCTGCTCGGAAGACGTGGTCGTGCCACCGCTGTTGCTGGCCTGGAAGGAGAACGCGTAGTCGCGGCCGCACTGGAGATCCGATCGCTGCACCATCAGGTCGGTCAGTTCGGAGATGCCCTGCATCACCGATAGCCAGGGGCCCAGTGGTTCGCCAACAGCCTGGAGACGGTAAAAAACGTCGGTACCATCGCCGTTGGGATCCACCCGAGCCGACAGGTCAACCGACGTGTCGGTGATATTGCCCGCCAGGACCGCGCTGAGCTCTGGCGGCTCCTGGGGACAGGGCATGGTGCTGAAACCGCCAATGCCGCTTTCGGCGGTGCCGCCGCCGTTCCCGGCCTGCACCTGAAACTCGTAACTGGTCTCGCAGACCAGTCCGCCCAGCGGAAAATCGATCTGCTGGTCGCCACTGCCGGTCGCCTGCATGGAGGCTTCCTCGTAAGGACTGAAGACTCCTCCGACCGGACGGTTGCGGAATGCCACCGTGGTGTCGGACCCGCTCGGATCAACCGTGGCCTGCAGCAGTGTGGACGTGTCCGTGGTGGAGGCCACCTGGATCGACCGGATCACCGGCAGCGGCGTGCAGTCCGCTGCGCTGAATGAGATGACCTGTCCGGTGGAGGTCCCGCTGTCGTTGGCGGCTCGCACGCGAAACTCGTAGTCCAGGCCACAATCCAGGTCCGCCGGCACGCTGACGTCAGACTGGGGAGCGCTGGCGGGCAGATCGTCATCGTCGATGGTCACGAAAGCGCCGGGCGGATTGCGGATCTGGAAGCTGACCTGGGTCAGCTGGGCGTTGGGAGCAACAACGCCATTGAGCACCGCCGATTCCTGCATCACCGCGGTGGCCTGAGTGGTTTGAACGTCCGGCGCCAGGGCGCTGGGCGTGACCTCGAACAGTCGCCAGGTGGTCTGGCTTTCCACCACCGGCACGCCGCTGTCATCCAGCGGATCATAGCCGGCAGGCGGCGTCACGTTGATGGTGTAGGTTCCCGGGTTTTCCACCAGCTGGAACTCCCCCAGCAGGTTGGATACCGAGGTCACGTTGGCCCCGGTGGTAATGAACGCCCCAGCAACCGGATTGCCGGTCAGGGCGTCAACCACGGCGCCCGTCAGCAGACCGGTCTGGGCCACGTCGGGACGAAACACCCGCAGCTCGTAGCGGCCCAGCTGAGTGGGATCCTGGGCGCGGACCTGGACGAAGTATTCGCCTTCTCCATAGTCATAAGGGGCCATGGCCGACGGCCAGGTCAGCGTCAGGCTACCGCTGATTCCGCCGCTGGTGGTGGCGATGGGCGTGCCCATGGCGTCGGCATGGTGCAGCTCGATGACCACATTGAATGCCGTGCCGCTGTAGTCGTCGATATCGGCCACCTGGATCTCATAGGTCTGGGGCTGACCCATCTCGTCGAGGTCGGCAACAAACACGCTCCAGTCCCGATCTCCGTTGTCGTGGAGATTGTGGGGTGTTGCCTGCTCGTCGTCCACGTAAAGAATTGAAGCGCCGAGTCTGCTGTCATCGCCCTCCCAGCCGTCGCGTCCGATGGTCTGCTCCACGGTCACGTTCTGCTGAAAGGAAATGTTGCCGCGATCGTCCCGGGCATAAACGGACACCGTGTAGCGTCCGGACGCATAGTCGCCGGTGGGTAATGGCCCGAAGCCGTCAAAGCTGCCGGCATAGCTGCCGTTGTCTGCGGTTTTTACCACCACCTTGCTGAGGGGAAAGAAGCGGTTGAAGCGCTGGGGCGGGGGCGAGGTGACGATGCCAAACACCTGCTGCAGCGTCCCGGTGCTGATCACGTCGTCCACCTGGATGGTGGCGGTAGTGCCACCGTCGGTCAGCTGGAGGTCCGGATTGATATCCCCGATGGTGGGCAGGTTGGCGTCCTGCACCACCCCGGAGCCGATGGCATAAGCCTGAGCCAGCAGCCCGTCTTCCGCATCGTTGCCCTCGCCATTGCCGTTGTCGTCCAGTTGGGGGACCTGCTGCCCGGTGACAAAAGAGATGCTGTCCCGGGCCGAATCAAATGCGTCCAGCACCGTATTGCCGTTGAGCACGCCGTTCCAGAAAAACTGGGCAAAGCTCAGTGCGCCATCCAGCAGGAACGACGCCTGCTGGGACGGTGCCGTACTGGCCACAATAATGCGCCGGCCGGGCTGGTCCGGTTTGAGGCGACGTACAAATGCACCGGAGCGGTCCCCTTCGTAGACCACGGCCAGGGTACCGCTGATGGAAGACTCCAGGGTGTCCAGCAGGCCGTCCAGCTGGGCCGCGGTCAGGCGTTCGCTGCCATTGAGCCGGAGGGCACCGCTGCGCACTCCACCGACCAGGAACACCACCACGTCCCGGGCATTGGTCCCCGCCCAGCTGAAAGCGTTCTGCAACTCGGTCAGGTTGGCGTTGCCATCTACACCGGCGGCGCCGCCGTTGCTCAGGTAGCGAATTTCTTCAATGGCATCGTCCTGGTACCCCTGGGACAGCAAGGCTGTGTAGGCAAAGCTGCCGTTCAGGCTGTAAGCATCCCACTGCTTGTCGCTGGTCCTGCCGCCCACGACAATAATCGCCTTGCGCAGCTGCGGGTTACCCACGGTCACGGTGGTGGAACTGGGCGTGGACAGGTTGCCGAACCGGTCCTGGGCGTAAAAATTGACGATATAAATCCCCTCGCTGGAAAACCCGGTGTAGTCCGCCTGGTAATCGCTGCTGCCTCCCACCTGTTCCAGCTCGAGCTGGGGAAAACTCTGCACCGGCTTGTCCGGGTCCAGGTCTTCGTAGTCCGGCGGAATGATTTCCACGTAGACCCGGCCGATGCCGTCCGGGTCGGACACGCCCAGGGCCTCCAGCGTGGCGCTGTTACCACTGGCCAGGTCTATGGGGTCGCTGACCGCGGCGATGGTGGGCGAGCCCGGATCGAAGTCTGTGCCCGCCCCGATAAACTGGTCGTCCAGGGTTGCCAGGTCATCGGTCGGTTCATTGGTTTGCAGGTCGCCGTCCACGTCCAGCTGGGGCGTCTGGTCGCTGAATGAGGCCGTCATGATCTGGGAGGCCAGGGCATAGGCGTCCCCCAGATCAGCGCCCACAAAAATCTGGCTCCAGAACTGGTTGGAAAAACTGAGAATACCGTCCGAGACAAACTTGGCGCTCTGGTCCTCGGCGGCGCTGGTGATCACCACCCGATTGAATGCGGGGTTGCTGACCTCGTCCACAAAGCTGCCGGACCGGCAGGCATCGTAGACCAGGGTCACCTGGGAAACGCCGGAAGGCCCGCCCTGGGCCGTATCCAGGGCCGCGGCCAGGTCTGCCGCGTTGAGTGCGCTGGCCGGGTTCAGGCGGAACGCATCGTTGGAGCCGTGGTCCGCCAGGTACACCACCAGGTGGTCGGCGTCGCCCCCCCAGACGGTGATCGCATCCAGCAGATTGCCCTGGGTGGCCGCCGCGTCCACGTCAGACACGCCGTTGCCGTCCAGGTCCTCGGACAGGTTGGACGACAGGTACATGATGTCGTCGCCGGTGAATCCCTGGTATGCCAGGCTCAGGTAAGCATAGTTGGTCAGGCTCTGGGTCGTTTCCCACAGGTTGTTGCCAGGATAGGGACCGCCGCCGGCAACGATGATGACTTTGGTGTTCTCGGGCGTCAGCACCGGGTTCAGAACCTGGACGTTGTCATTATCCCGGTCCGTGACGTAAAGCTTGCCGTTGGGGGCAAAGTCCATGCCCGACGGCGCCGCGAATGAGCCCGGGAAGTAGCCGTACTGGCCGATGGACTGCAGCAGCATGCCGTCCTGGCTGAATATCTTGATCCGGGGAACGTCTGGAGCGATGTTCGGAATCTCACCCAGGATGATTTTTCCATCATCTGCAACGGTGAGGGAGGCTGGCGCATTGAATGATGCGGGCAGGAACGCCACCGGACTCCCTCCACGGGTGAACAGGTCAAACCCGTCAGCCATCGGACCCTCGGAAACGAAGTAAAGCAGCCCATTTGGGGCCAGTGCCACCCGACTGAAGGCGCCACCAGGGCGACTCGGACCCCACTGGTGGTCCAGCTCGCCCTGGGGGGTCAGGCGCAGCGACATTCCGTCCCCGGTCACCAGGAATATGGACCCCAGCGTTCCAACCGCCATGTCCTGGTAATCCATCCCCGGGGGAGGCTGAATCTCATCCACCGCGTTCAGGGCATTGTCGAACCGCTGGATGCGGTACTGCCCCGAGGATTCGTTTAGATCCAGTACAAGCAGCCGGAAACTGCCGCTGACGGACCCGGTATCCAGCGCGACCAGGGTGCCGAACTCGCCCGGGCCCGAACCCTCCTGGCCCACGCCGTTTTGCAGCCTGCCGTCCGGGCTGAATTTCTGAATCCGGTGGTTTTTGCGGTCAGCCACGTACAGGTTGCTGTTGGGGCCAGAGGCCACGTCGACTGGGTCTCGGAAGAACCCCGGGTCATCGTCCGAACTGGAGAACGGCGAGCGAAACCCCAGGGTAGCGCTGCCGCCGGCTGGGTCTCCCAACACCTTGAAGCGCATGATCTGGGCCAGGTCATTGGAAAAGAACCCTGATCCGTCCGGCCCCAGGGTGAGGCGGCGGGCGCGCTTCTCCGGATCGCCCGAGGCAATTTCCTGCAGGAACGAACCGCCGGCGGTAAACACCTGTATGCGGTTGGCGTCCACCACATAGACGTTGCCCTGCTCATCCAGGGCGACGTCGCCGGGCTGCTCGAACTGTCCGGGCCCGGTGCCGGTCCCGCCGAACTCGCCGACCAGCTGGGGAACCGCGCCCAGGGCCTGGTCGGGACCGTAGCGCAGGATGATCAGCTGGTCCTCAGCGGAATCGGTCAGATACACGTAACCATCGTCCGATGCGGCCAGGCCGCCAAGCTGCTGCACCGTGCCTCCACCGCAGGGCGGTCCGCCGTTGCATAAGCCGAAATCGCCCAGGTACTGCCCCGCGCCGGTGAAGCGCAGCACCCGATCGGGCTCACCCACAAAGACGCAGCCGCCAAATCTGCGGCAGCCGCGGTCAGTGACCGCCAGGAAACCGGGCACCTCGTCCAGCTGCGCGCCGCCGAAGCTCCCAAGCAGTTCACCGTTTGCGTTGAGGCGCTGTACCCGCATCCCGATGTCGGTGAGAACGTACACCGCGCCTTTCCCGCTGGCGGCAACTGCCACGGGTTTTCCGGTACTGCCGGGCCCTCCCGGCCCTTCCACGAAGTAGTTGGCGATGTGCAAACCGCCCGGGGTGAACAGCTGGACCCGTGAGAACGCATCGTTGGCCACATAAAGGATCTCGCCGTTGAACCAGACGTCGGGCGCATCACCCCCGAAGTACCATGGCTGCTGCAGCACGGGCCACAGCCGCTCGAAGCGAAAATCCGCCACCTCGTCATCGGCCACCACGAGCAGGAAGCTGTCCTGGTCGGACTGGCCGTCGGTATCGGTCACGGTGACGTCCACCTGGTAGGGACTGCCGGCTCCGTCGGTGATGGCGCCGGAAATCCGACCCGTCCCGGCATTGATGGACAGCGACGGCGGCAGGTTGGTGGCGGCGAAGGTCAGCATGTCGCCGTCGGGATCCACGAAGTTTGCCCCAAGGTCCATGAAAAAATTTGTGCCCAGGCTGGCGAACTGATCGGGTATCGGCTCCACCAGCGTCACGGGGGTATTACCCGAGATGCCGAAACACAGGCTTGTCTCCTGTGACACGCCGGTGGAACACTGCTCACGGGGCACCCAGTCCGGGCAGGATATGCTCGGACCGCCTACGTTGCCCATTTCCCGCATGACCCACGGCACCTTGCCGCCAGCCTGGGTCTGATCCCAGTGCCAGTACCGGCCCTGGGCCGGGTTGGGCCCCACCACGCCGTTGAACACGACCGAGATCCAGTACTCGCCCGGGGACAGGTCGACGGGCTCACAGGACCCCCCCGAGGACTGGGGGAACGCAATGTCGAAGTCCCCGTCATTCACGGCCGGGCCCAGCTGGTCGAAGTCAAAGGAACAGGTGCGAAACGGCGGCCCCGGCAGCCCGCCGTTGTTTGGAAACCAGCGGACAGTGACACCGCGCTCGGTGAGATTGCTGCCGTCGAATGTCCCACGCACGCTGAGAGATTCCAGCCGCCAGCCCGGCCCATCGGGCACGCGGAAGATTTCGGCGCTGGACACGGCCTGGAAAAACCCTTCCTGGGCCACGTTGTGGCTAAGGCCCAGCAATGGGCTGGAAATACACTGGCTGGAGCGATCTACCAGGTTAAAGCTGTTTCCGGAAAACGCTGGCATGGCGGCCAGCAGCCCACCCGTCAGAAACGCCCGCATCCCGCGACTCATCGTCAAACGCCCTGGTCCCCGCTTCATCTTTCACTCACCATCAAAGGCGTCAATGGACCGCCAGACTGGACACCCTCATTGCTCAAAACCGGACACGAAGATGTATTCGCTGCAGTCCAGGCTGCGATTGGCGGTGGTGGTTGCCGGCAGGGAGGTGTTGCCATCCCCGTCAATGGCGTATGCCGACACGGTGTATTCGCCGGTTGCCGCGCACAGGCCCTGGACCCGGGCCCGATACAGTCCGTCATCTTGTGTCAGCGTCTCGGTGACCAGATTGCCGCCGGGCTGGGTGATCACGGCGACCACGCGATCGATGGTGCCCGTAGTGGTCACACCTGAGACCGTGATGGGCTCCAGGAATCCATTGATAACCGGGTTTACCTGGACACTATCCAGCAGCGGATCGTCCCCGGCCAGCAGTACCCCGGACCCGATGCTGTACCCCTGGGAATAGGCCCCGTCGAACAACTCGTTGGGGTTGGCGTTGCCGTTGTCGTCAAGCTGGGGCGTCTGGCCCCTGGCACTGAAAGCAACGGCTGTCCGCGCCAGGTTAAACGCATCGCGCAGCGAGGCCCCGTTCAGCACCTGGTTCCAGAAGAACCGCGAAAAGCTCAAATTCCCACCCAGCAGGAATGCGGCCGTCTCACCGGTGTCCGCACTGCCCACGAGTACCCGGCGGCTGCTGGTCGGTGGCGCCAGCTGGCGAATGAATCCGCCGGCCCCGTCCCCGTCGACCACCACCGAGACGGTCCCCGGAATGGTCGCCTGGGCGGTATCCAGCAATCCGTCCAGGGCGCCGGCTTCCAGGCTCTCGGCGGCCGTCAGCCGGTAGTCGGGACCGTCAGGTTCGGCGGCCAGGTAGATGGTCAGGTCCTGGACGCCGCCGGTCCCCCAGGATGCAATGGCGTCGGTGATGTTGGCCAGGGTCGGCGCCGCGTCGGACCCGGCGCCTCCGGCAGCGCTGAGATAACAGACGTTGTCACAGACCAGGTCACAGACGCTGCTGATGACGCCGCAGCTGGCCTGGGCCGTTCCGTAACCCTGCTGATCGAGCGCCCGGTAGGCCAGGTCGGTATTGACCGCCAGTGCATCGAACAGGGTGTCACCGGGCTGACCGCCTCCGATGATGATGGCCCGGCGATCCAGCGGATTGTCCACGGTTACCGAGGTGACCCGGGGCAGCGATGTGTTGCCCAGGTTGTCCAGGGCGTAGATGCTGACCTGGTAGGTTCCAACCTCGGCAAAACCGTTGAACGTCTCCTGGTAGTCATCGGATCCGCCCAGCGGCTCCAGATCGAACGTGGGGAGATCCTGCACCGGGTTGTCGGGTGACCCGGGATTAAAGCCCGGCGGGCGCAGCACGGCCCACACCCGGGCGACGCCGTCGGGATCGGTCACGCCGACTGCGTCAAGGGTGGCGCTGTTGCCGGATGCCACCGTCTGGGCAGCCGACACCGAGGCGATGGTCGGAGCATCGGCGGAGACGTCGGTGCCGTTGCCGATAAAGCTGGCGGCCACCCGGGCCAGGTCCTCAGGCGTATCAGCCGTGCCGTCACCGTTGGATTCAAGCAGTGGGTTCTGGGCCGGGAAGGCCGTGGAGGTGGCATCCCTGGCCAGCAGGTATGACTGCTCCACGGTCAGGCCATTAAACACGTGAGTCCAGAAGCTGGAGGAAAACGACAGGGTGCCCTGGGAGACAAAATAGGCGTTTTCGTCGGCGCCGGAGCTGGCAATGACCACCCGGTCGAAGACGTCGGACTGCAGCTCATCCACAAAGCTGCCGGACTGGCAGGCGTCATAGATCACCGTGACCCGGGCGCCCGGGTTGGCTGTCTGCCAGGCGTTCAGCCAGCCGTCCAGGGTACTGGCGTCCAGGATCTCGGATCCGCTCATGCGGAACGTGTCCAGGCCGCCGTGATCCACCATGTAAACCGTCAGGCTGTCAGCCCCGGCAGCAAAGTCTCCCGTGATGGCGTTCTGGAAGTTTGCGTTGGTGGCGTCGGCGTCGACGTCGTCAGCCTGGCCGTTCTGGTCCAGGTCCAGGTCGGTGTCAGCGCTGAGGTACTCGATGGTGCCTTTGACAAAACCCTGCTGGACCAGTGCCCGGTAGGCGAAGTTGGCATTGAGCTGGGTGGCCGGCCACAGCGCGTTCCCGGGATACGGTCCACCACCGGTCACCACAATGGCCCGGTTGTTGGCGCCCTGGGCTGCCGGCACAAAAACCTGGATCCGGTTGTTCAGACTGTCCGCCACGTAGGCCCGGCCGTCCGGTGCGAATGCCAGCCCGCCGGGGCTGCGCAGCTGTCCCGGGTTGGATCCGAACTCGCCGAAAAACGATATCTTGTTGCCTCCGTTGCCCACCTGGGCAACGAAGTGGCCGGTGTCGGAGCGCGTGTCACTGAACGGGATGACGTAGACGTTTCCGTTCGGGTCCACCGCCACGGACTCCGGGTTGGAATCCAGGTTGCGGATCTCCACCGCATCGCCGCCAGCAGTAAAAGCCTGCAGCCGCAGGTTGAAATGATCCGCCACCCAGATGATGTCCTGGCTGCCGGAGGTGTCCACCGCTATGTCCCTGGGCGAGTCAAAATCAGGTCGGAAAAGGCACTGGGTCGGCCGGTCGTTGCTGTCGAAACAGCCGCCAAAAAAGGCATCCAGCAAAGTGCCCTGGGCGCTGAACTTCTGCACGCGACTGCTGTTGACGAAGCCATCGTCGTCCGGGCTGAGGGCATTGACCACATAGACGTCACCGGCACTGTCGATGGCAAGATCCGTGGCGAACTCAAACTGGTCGGGCCCGGTGCCCGGGGCGCCGATCTGTCGCACGTGGTCCCCGACATCGGTAAACACCTGCACCCGCTGGTTGCCAAAATCCATCACGTAGACCAGCCCGTCAGGGCCGATGTCCACGTCGACCGGTTCGTTGAACTGCTCCGTGCCGGAGCCCAACGCACCCCACTGGTCCATGAGACTGCCGGTGGCGGAATAGACCTTGATTCGATGATTGGCCGAATCCGCCACGAAGACCCGCCCCAGACGGTCAACGTGGATTCCGAAGGGCGACTGCAGGCGGCGCTCGGCCACACCCCCGCTGGTCCACTGGCTCAGGAAAGTGCCGTCCGCCGTGAATTTCTGCACCCGGTGAATACCAAAGTCCGAGGTGCTGTTGGCGTCCACGGTGTAGACCAGGCCGGCGCTGTCCACGCCGATGCGCCACAGCAGCTGGAATTCACCCGGCCCGGTGCCCCCCTGCCCCCACTGGGCCACCGGTGTGCCGTCCAGCTCCAGCTTCTGCACCCGGTTATTGACCGCATCCGCCACCAGCAGTCGCTCCACCCCCGGGCCTTCACGAATCACCTCCAGGTCATTGATCAGACGGAACTCGCCGGGGTTGGGGCCGCTGCTGCCGAAGCGGGTGATGAAAGCCCCGCCCGCGTCGAACACCTGGATCTCATTGGGCGTGCCGCCGTCAGCCAGGTAAATGCGCCCCTGACTGTCCAGGGCAATGCCGGTGAGAAACTCGAATTCGCCCGGCGCCGTGGGGTTGGCGCCGCCGCTGCCGAATTCCGACAGGTAGTTGCCCTGGGGATCAAATTTCTGCACGCGGTTGTCACCGGTGACCAGCAGGTTGCCCTCGTCATCGACCACCATGTCCCAGGGGCTGAGCTGGGTGAACCCGCCGAACTGTCCGAACTGGCCGGGCCCGGCGCCAAATCCGCCGAAGCTGAGCAGATGCTCCCCTTCCCCGGAAAACTTCTGGATGCGGCGGAAGCCGCCTTCATCGGTTTCCGCCACAAAGATGTCGCCGTCAGCGGTGGTGGTGGCCACCAGCGGAAACATGAACTGACCGTCGTCGGCACCGAACTGGCCGAAGCGGGAGATCAGCTGCCCCTCCCGGGAGAAGCGGTGGACACGGTGATTAAAGCTGTCCACCACGATCACGTTGTTCTGGGGATCGATGGCGATGCCCCGGGTGTTGACGAAGTACCAGGGCTGCTGCAGCGACGGCCACAGCCGTTCAAACCGGTAGCTGATCGCCGTTCCAGCCAGCGCCGCCTGGGCCAGCCCCAACAGCAGCACCAACAGTACAGGGACGGGTCGAATCATGGCCATGGCGTTACAGCACCACGCAGGTGGTTTTGTCGGTGGCTGCACGGCCGCGCTTTCCTGCCACAACCGGCGGGCCCTCAAAGCTTTCGCGAAGCAGCACTTCCGGGTCCGCTTCCACGATGACCGGCGCAAACCCGAAGCAGTTATTGCCGCTGTCGGATTCCCCGCCCACGGCGTCCACGCAGGCGCCGGTATAGAAGATACCCGCTTGGTAGGGGGCCTGGATCATGGCGGTCCCGGAGTACCGGGACCCGGCTGACAGGGCGGGTACCGGCTCCACCGCGACCAGGAGGTCCCCGAGGTCAACCACGGGATCGCTGGAGAACAGGTATTTCATGCTCGAACCGGGCGACGGCCCGTCTCCGTCGTTAATCGCGTTGGCCGTGATCGTCAGCGGGGTGCCCGCGGCCACGGTATTGGCGCTGGCGCCAGGCTGGCTGACCGTAAAGTCCGGGCTGCCCGTGGCTTCCGGGGTCAAGCTGATATCGCAGGTGGTGGTTTGCCGGGAAACCACCGTGTACTGGATCGTCGCATCCTGGTAACCCGGCGCGATCACGTCTGCCGTTGCATCGACCTGCGCGGTGTCGGAAGAGACGAACGTCCCGTCTGCCCGGTCGACAAAAGTAAAGATACCGTCCCCTGCAATCCGGGCGTCGCCGATCACCTGTCCACTGTCGGCGTCCCGTACCGTGCCCCGGACGATGCCCAGGTTATCGCCCACCGGCTCGAACATCTGGACGCTGTAATGGGTCTCGGCCGGGATACAAAAATTGTCGGCCCCCTGGTTGGAATTGCGGGCCTGAAAAACCTGGAGGAAGTAGTCTTCTTCCTGCTGGAACTGCCACTCAAACAGGGTGCCGGCGCCGAAGATGCACTGGCTGAAGACATCAAACGTGCCCGGTACGCCAGGAGGTATCAACTCGTCACCGCTGGAGTTGAACATACGCAGACACAGCCCGGTGCCCTCCATCGCCATCAGGTCCAGGGGTATCCCGGCGCCGAGGGGAGAACCGATGGGGTCAAACTGAAATGAATAGACTTTGCCCGAGCTGGCAAAATCGAGTCCGCGAAAAGTCAGCCAGTCCTCGTCACCGTCGCTGTGAAATGAATGCAACTGGATGTTCTGCACTGTGGCCTGGTCAGCCAGGTTGATGGGCCTGGCGGACGCCATGGAATCATTGGGCTCATAAGCATCCGGTGGCGGCGGAAGGACGCCGGCGCAGAATCCCGGGAACGGGTCATCGCCGGCCCACCCGGGCGTTGCCAGCAACGCACCTGACAGAAACAGCAGAAGCCTGAGCATCATGGCCCGTGGGCGCTTCCCCGGCTGCAGGCGATGGCCAGGTCGATCTGAGAGCTTGGGTAAGCCAGGTCAGCAGTCCCCGTCGCCAGGCTCACCCAGTTGTCCTCGGGCCCCAGCGGCACATTGCCGCCCTGGTTGACCACGAAGCGGCTCTGGTTTTCGCTGTTGCGGATGGCACAGGCCCGGTCCAGCAGGCTGGCCGGGTCGAAGAACCCGGACGGCAGGGTCTGCAGGCTGCCGCTGAGGTCGGTTTCGCCGGCCGCGATGCGGATCTCCCCGTCGATGTTGCGTTCCGAACTGGCTGTCACCGAGCTGTCGGCCGAGCGAATGAACTGGTCCGACTCCAGGTCGATGTTGCCGCCGGGCCCGCCAAAGGCATTGGCACTGATGACGCTACGGTCCATGATCATGAACGGTGGTCCGGAGATGGTGATGTTGCCGCCGCCGCCCTCACCGGTTCCCACCGCCGTGGTGATCTCGGTCAGGGTCAGGTTCAGATCACCGACGGTGGTGATGTCAATATCCCCACCGTCCGCTGAAACCGCCTCGGTACTGATCTGGGTTGAGGAGGCAGTCAGGCTGCCCCGGGCGTTGACCTGGATGCCGCCGGCATCGCCGGCACCGGTGCTGCGGGCCGATATGCGAGCCCGGGTCAGGTTCAGGTCAGCCGCGTTGACCGACACGTTGCCGCCACGGCCCGCGCCACCGGTAGCGGCAGTGATGTCGCTGTTGAGGATATCAGCGTTGTTGCCCGAGATGAAAACGCTGCCGCCGGTGCCGCTGCCGCCGGTGACCTCGGCTGTCACCACGGCGCTGTCCATTGCGATGTCACCGCCGGCCTGCAGGGACACATTGCCGCCTGAGCCGGTCGTGGCCGAACTGGATATCACACCGCCGGTGACGTCCATATCGCCGGTGGTATTGACGGCGACGCTGCCAGCATCGCCAGCGGCGTTACCCTGGGCACTGATGCGAGAGCCAAAGTCCATCACCAGCTGGTCGGCGTTGACCTCGATATCGCCGGCGCTGCCCGGGCCGGAGCTGTTGGTAGTGATGTCAGCACCGACATTCATGGTGAGGTTGCCGCCCGCGATGTTGACCGTCACCTCGCCACCATCGCCGCCGCTGAAGGTGCTGGCATCCAGGCTGGACCGTTCCATGGTCAGGCTTTGCGCGTTCACCGTCACCGAACCACCACGGCCGTCGCCAAAGGTCGCGGCCTGAACCCGGCCGTTGTCGGTCATGGTGATGTTGTTGCCGGTTATCATGACATTGCCGCCGTCCTGTTCGCCCGCCAGCACCGTGGCCGATACGCTGGTCACCGACATGTCGATGTCGCCGCCGGCGGAGATGACAATCTCGCCGCCCCTGCCCAGGTTGGCCTCGGAGGAGATTTCGGCATACAGCAGGTCGATGTTGCCGGTCGCGTTCAACTCAACGTTGCCCGCGTTGCCGGTGCCGGTGGCCCGGGTGGAAATCGGCGACAGGGTGCGCAAGCTGTCGACGGTGATGTCCCGGGCCGAGATACGGATCCGGCCGGCGTCGCCGGCACCGCCGGATTCCGAGGTGACGCCCTGGCCCAGAAGATCTCTCAGCAGGAAGTCGCCGCCGGCCTCGATGGTGATGTCGCCGGCATTCCGGTTACCGGCAGAGACACTGGTTGAGACCGTCGACGACTGCACCGTCACGTCCCCCGGGGCCTTGAAGGTGATGGATCCCCCCTGGCCGGTCACCGAGGTTGAACTGACGATTGAGCCCGACACGCCCAGGACGCCACCGGAGGTTACGGCGATCGAACCGCCCGTGCCGGACTCGGAGGAGGTAGTGACTTCGCTGACGCCTATGCTGACGTCACCGCCGGCGGTGAGCGCAATGGAGCCGCCCTGGCCCGCTTCCGCCGACGAACTGATTTCGGCGCCGGACACGTCGATGTTGCCGGAGGCCGTTACGGAAATACTGCCGGCATTGGCATCGCCGGTGCCGCTGGCGGTCAGCCTGTCCACCGACACGTACGCTGCACTGATCTCAATGCTGCCGCCCTGGCCGCTGCCTTCGGCCGTTGTGCTGAAGCGCCCGCCGACAACATCGGACTGGCTGTCAATCACGATGGATCCGCCATTTCCGCCACCGTTGGCATTGGATGACACTGCGGCTCGGTCATCGAGTACCAGTCGATTGGCGTCCAGGATGATTTCACCGCCGTCGCCGGACCCGCTGGTATTGGCTTCGATGGAGCCTCCCCGAATCTCCAGTCGGCCAGTGGAAAGCGAGAGGTCACCGCCGTCACCGGCGCCACCGAGCACCGTCGCCGACACCGTGGTGTTGTCCAGCTCGATCAGGTCGAGCGCTGCCAGCGCTATGGAACCGCCTTCCCCCTGGTTGGCCTGGGTCGATATCTGGCTGTCCATGGCAGCGAGCAGTGCACCGCCATCCACTGAAATCTGGCCGGCATCACCCAGACCCGTGGCCGTGGCGGAGATCGTGGTGCCGATGGTGACCACGCCGCCGCCGGGGGCCGCGGCGATGTCGATGGATCCGCCCTGCCCGTCGTTGGACTCGGTGGTCACGGACGAATCGGTCAAGCTCACCAGGGAGCCATCCGACAACCGGATTGACCCGGCGTTACCCGTGCCCAGGGCGGTTGCCGAAATCTCCGAGTCGGTCGCTACCAACACGTCGGCGGCGATCTGGATGTCCCCGGCGGCGCCGTCACCCCGGGTCACGGTGGTCACCTGGCTGCCATTCAGTTCCACCTGGCCGGCAGGGGCCTTGCCGGCGATGCCGCCCGGGCCCTGGATGATCACGGTGCCGGCGTCGCCGGTCCCGCCCGTTTCTGCTGTCACGGTACTGTTGACCGCCGTAAACAACGGCGTGGTGATGACAATCCGGCCGCCGTCGCCGTCACCGCCATCCACCGATGCCGACACCGTGGCGCTGTTGAGCTGGACCGATGATCCGCCGTCCAGGGTGACATCGCCACCATCGGCGGTGCTGGCCGAAGACGCTATAACGCTGTCGTTCACCAGAAGATCCCCAGTGGCGGACGCGCTGACCGCACCCGCATTTCCGCTGCCCCGGCTGCTGGTCGTCACCGAGGACTGGCCGTTGATACTGATATTGTCGCCGCTGACCGTCACGCTGCCGCCATCACCGGCGCCGCCGGTGGAAGCGCTGACCAAGGCCGAGTCCATGGAAATATTGGGGGCATACAACGTCACGGTGCCGCCCTGCCGCGCGCCGCCATCCACCGCCGCGGTGATTTCGGAGTCGGTGAGGTCCATGGCTGATCCAGCGCTTAGACTCACATCTCCACCCCGGGAAACCCGCGCCGCCGAGGTCACCGTGGCGCCGTTGACCGCCAGATCGGTGCCCGCCGTCAGCGTCACCGTTCCCGCGTTGCCGCTGCCGAGGGCACGTGAGGAGATTTCCGCGCCCGAGGCCACCAGCACCTGATCGCCGGAGATATTGACATTACCGCCTCGTCCGCCGCCGGAAGAAGCCGTAGTGACCCGGGTACCGTCACCCTGGATCGTGACCTGGCCACCAGCGTTGATGGCGACCGAGCCACCGGCACCATTGCCGTCGGTGGCGCTGGTCACCTGGGCCCCGCTGTCGGCGGTGAAGCTGTCGGCATTGATGATGATGCTTCCCGCATCACCATCGGAGCCGGTCTCGGCGGAAATCCTGGCGTCCACGGCCACCCGCACCGAGTCAGCGTTGATCTGGATCTGGCCGCCATCACCGGCGCCGTCGGTCTGGGTGGTGATCAGCGAGCCCACGTCGCGAATGAACAGGTCCCCGGTGGCAATACTGATGGAGCCTCCATCACCGGTGCTGCCGCTGAAGGTCGAGGTATCGATGGTGCCTTCGTCGGTCAGGGTCAGCGAGTTGGACTGGACCGAGATGTCGCCGGCGTCACCGTCACCCAGAGCCACGGAGCGAATGGAGGATTGTCCGTACATCCGCATGTCACCGTCGGCGCGGACCGTGATGTTGCCGCCGCGGCCGCTGCGGAAGGAGTTGGAGAACACCTTGCCGCGTTGATTCATGACGATGTTGCCGGTGGCCTCCATCAGGACGTCACCGGCGTTGCCGGAACCCTGGGACTCAGTGGTAATGGAGGTGTTGTCCAGGACAAACAGGTCACCAGCTCTGATGACCACGTCACCTGCCCGGCCGGTCCCGAAAAACGTCGAGGACAGCACCTTGGTGTCGCCCAGGAGCCGGGCATCACCGGTGACTTCGATGACGGTCCGGCCGGAATCTCCATCACTGAAGGAAACTGAGTTGAAAAATCCGTTGTTGGATACCAACCGTCCCCCCCTCACCGTGATGTCACCCGCTCGACTGCCGGATGTCGATGAGCCGCTGACGTCCAGGTTACCGGTCAGACGCAGGCGGGAGGTATCGCGATTGATCACCACATTGCCCAGAGCATCAAAATCGTCGGTGGTGATGCTGGCACCGGGCCCCGGGAAAAGTGCCTCGCCGCTGGATGCCGTGGAAACCAGTTGGACGTGACCGCTGGGCGCAACCAACCGGGCATCGTCCAGCAGGATATTGCCTCCCACCACTGCAAAATCCGATCGCTCGGGAACCTCCAGCACGGCGGAGCGCAGCGTAATCGAGCCAAAGTTACCGTCATCCAGGAAGCCGAATGACGCCACCGGCGCCGCGGTCAGGGTCGAAGCTGTCGCGCTGGTTGCGCTGAATCTCGTGCGGTCCGCGAAGCGCAGGTAATCGGCCGAACTCAGGTAAACCGAGCCCTGGACATCCAGCGACGAGTTTTCGCCGAACACCCAGCCTGCCGGGTTGATCAGCCAGAGGCTGACCGAGCCGGGCGTCTGGGTCCTGATAGTCCCGTCGACGTTGGAGACCCGGCCACCGGTGACCCGGGCAATTATATTGTCCAGCAGGCTGCTGCTCTGAAAGGTAGCACTCTCGCCCGCGCGCAGCCCGAACTCGGAAAAACTGTGGAACAGGTTGCCGCCTACCTGGGACCCACGCGAGGGATCGATCAGGTAAGCAGGTCCGCTGAGGGCGCCCGGTGTACCGAGTGAGCCGTCGAAAACCACCTGGGCACCACTGCCGGGCGCCCAGGCCAGTGCACCCGCCAGCGCCAGTCGGGGCCCAAGGGCTGCCCGAATCCCCATCAGATTTCGCTGAATGTTTGCTTTCCCCAAGGCCAATCCCCGGCTTTCTTGAACAGCATGACGGGTCTCGCGGGAAGTGTGCTTCCCGAATCTCCCAAACCCCCGTCAGAAGTCGTCGCGACCTTCTGTGAGACTAGCACATTTGACTGGTGCTGACGGTTCCGCACTACTAGTATTAAGGACGTCTTTTCACTCCGGGGTGGAGACTGAATGGGGAAAGTTGGACTGACCGCATTGGCTGCGTTGCTGACGCCTGCGCTGAGCGTGGCCAGCGCCGCCTCAGGTGACCAGCTGATGAGGGAGGGCCGGTTTCCCGAAGCCGCCGCTGCCTACGAGGTGTGTATTGACGCGGCCAATCAAAACGGCCGAGCCGACCATGCGGCCCGCTGCCTGCTGGGACAGGGTGCCGCGCGCATCCTGTCCGGGGAGCTGAGCCTGGCGGAAACCAACCTCAACCAGGCCCTGCAGCTGTCCCGGCAACAGGGAGATGTTCCAGGCCAGCGATCCGCGTTGCTTGCCCGGGGCAAACTGGCCACCTACCAGGCTCGGTTCAACCAGGCGGACGAACGATTCGACGAAGCCCTCGCTTTGGCTGGAGACAGTCCCTACGACCAGACCCGGGCGTGGCTGGGCAAAGCCGAAAACGCCGTGGAACGCCTGGACCGACCGGGCTTCCGAGCCTACCTGGCAGAGGCCCATGCAGGGTCCCGGGAAATCACCGACGGCGCGACCCGCAGGCCACTGCAGCTGGCCGCGGGCGAGGTGGCCCTGCGTTCCAATGCCCGCATGAAGCTGGCCAACCGCGACCTGAACTCCATTACCCGGAGTCTGGCGGAGACCCTGGATGATGCCGGTCAGGCGGGGGACAACCGGACCGTATCTCACGCCAGCGGCCTGCTGGGGGAATTTTATCTGCTGGCAGAACGGGGGACGGACGCACTGCGGCTGGCAAGGGTGGCCACATTCCAGGCTCAGCAGCTGGAGTCACCGGAACTGGCCTACCGCTGGGAATGGCTGCTGGGTCGCAGTCTGCGCGCCAGCGGCCAGTGGGACGAAGCGGCCATTGCCATGGAGCGCGCCCTGGTGGAATTGAGCGGCATACGCAGCGGCCTGCTGACCGGCATTCGGGGTCGCCGCCAGCCATTCCGCGAGCTGGTTGGGCCGCTGTTCCAGGACCATGCCGACGTCCTGCTGACCCAGGCGTCCACCGCTCCGCCTCCCCGGGCCCAGGCCCTGAGAAACCGCGCCCGCAACGTCATCGAGGCCTTCAAGAGCGCCGAACTGGAAGACTATTTTCTGGACGAGTGCGTGGTGGACCTGCGGCAGAAAGAGGTTGCGCTGGACCAGCTGGACCCCGGCACGGCGGTGCTGTATCCGATTCTTCTGAAGGACCGAACTGAGCTGTTGCTCAGTATTGGCGATACCATTCACCAGTTCACTGTCCAGGCCACCGACGAGCAGATCGCCCGCATGGCGGTACAGTTTCGGCGGGCACTGGAGCGACGCAACTCACACCGTTACAAGATGCAGGCTTCGCGCCTGTATGACTGGCTGCTGCGGCCGGCCGAGGATCTGCTGGCGGACGCCGGCATCGATACCCTGGTGTTCGTGCCCGACGGCGCCCTGCGCAATGTGCCTCTGGCCGCCTTCTACGATGGCCGGCAGTTCGTCATCGAGAAATTTGCCGTGGCCACCACGCCTGGGCTCAACCTTACCGACCCCAGACCGATACCCCGGGACGACACGCGCTTCCTGGTCAATGGGCTGACCGAAGCGGTCCAGGGTTTTCCGGCGCTGCCCTCGGTGGAGGCGGAACTGGAATCCCTGGAGAGCCTGTTTGCCGCTGATGCCATTACCCTGCTGAAGAACCAGTCCTTCCTGGTGAGCAATATCGAGCAGGAAATCACCCAGCGACCCTATAACGTGGTGCATTTTGCCTCCCACGGCGAGTTTCAGGCCGACGTCAGCGAGTCCTTTCTGCTGACCTACAACGAGCGGCTCACCATGGACCAGCTGGACGATTTCATGCAGCTCAGACGGTTCAGCGACGATCCGGTGGAACTGCTGACCCTGTCGGCCTGCAAAACCGCGGCCGGCGACGACCGGGCGGCCCTGGGACTGGCCGGTATTGCCATCCGGGCCGGCGCGCGCAGCGCCATGGGCACCCTGTGGTACATCAACGACCGGGCCACCTCTGAACTGATCACCGATTTCTACGGCCATCTGCGTGATCCCGGAAACTCCAAGGCCAGGGCACTGCAGCTGGCCCAACTGGAGATGTTCTCGGACCGCCGTTACGCCCACCCCGGCTACTGGGCCCCCTTCCTGCTGATTGGAAACTGGCTGTGAGCCGGATTTTTCCGCTGCTGCTGCCCGGACTCCTGCTGCTGTCCGCCAGCGCACTGGCCCAGGGCATCCGCTTCGAGCCACACGACGCCACGGCGCCGGAAGCCACCGTGGCCGGCAGCATTCGCGGCGCCGAGGGTAACCTGGAGGTCACCGTGCTGGCGCCACCCAGGCTGGCCGCCACTGCCATGGACGCGCCGGTGCTGTACTGGCACGCCTCAGGCCCCATCAGCGACCCGGTGGAACTGGTGCTGGTGGAGGAAGGCGGCGTTGATCCGCTGGTCGAACTGCGGGTGGAAACGCCGCTGGAGCGCGGCATTCACCGGTTTGTCCTGCCGCCAGACACCCGGCTCAAGCCGGGCACCTTTTACCAGTGGTCAGTTTCGGTGATACCTGATCCAGACGCCCGCTCCAACGATGTTTTCTCCAGCGCCCTGTTGCAGAGGGTCCCGTCGACCGGGGCACCCTCCAGCGGGGCCCAGGCAGCCCGTGAGCTGGCCGGCGCCGGGCTCTGGTATGACACACTCATGGCCCTGCGGCAGGCCAAGGACGACCCTGAAACCGCGCGGCTGTGGCGGGAACTCATGGAACAGGCAGGACTCCAGGCGGTCCTGTAAGGCGTATTGAATTCGACAGGAGGATTCAGCATGAAAAACCAATGGTTGATCAGCCTCATGGCAGTGGCACTGAGCTGGTCCGTGGGCACCGCAGCCCAGGAATCAAAGTATGACCTGACCAGCATGGACAACGATGCGCCCAGCAGGGACGACATCATCAAGGCGCTGACCCCCAAGCCGCCGCTGGTATCGCGCAGCCTCGACGGCGAGCCACCGCCCCCGATGAAGCTGCGGGCCATACCCCTGCGCATCCAGTTCGAGCTGGACTCCTATGAATTGACCGACAAGGCCCAGGAAACCCTGAACAACCTGGGCGCGGCCCTGATGTCGGACGCCCTGTCCACCTACCGATTTCGGATTGAAGGCCACACCGATGCCTCGGGGCAGGAGGCCTACAACATGGACCTGTCCAAGCGCCGCGCCGACGGCGTGCGCAACTATCTGATCAGCATCTTCGAAATGGAATCCGAGCGTCTGGAAAGCGTCGGCCGGGGCGAAGGATCCCTGCTGAATCCGGACAATCCCAACTCGGCGGAAAACCGGGTGGTGCTGATTGTGAATCTGGGTCCGGGGGAAGGCTGAATGTTGGTTTTTACCCAAGATCGCACATCCCGAAGTGGGCGTCTCGCAGTCCTTTAGGACCGTCCAGGCCTTACCCGTAGACACATACTGCGACTTGGGGTCGTGATTGGAAAATGCGATTTCCCAATCACTCACGGCCTCCGGCCGTTGGCACATCCGTGTGCCAATGGGCTTCGATGAGATTCTTTGGGCTGCTCGAAGGGTAGACAACCGGCGAAGTGTAGCGAGCCTCGATAACGAGAACGCGAAGCGTTCGTTCACCAGGCCGAAGGCCGTTCACCAGCGCCCGCAGGGCGCGTTCACCAGCTCGCGTAGCGAGCGTTCACCGTGTCCCAGCCCCACTTCCGGCACATGCTCTGGAGACGACCAGCGGTTACCTTATTAGCCAGGTTGCCCGGCACGGCAGCCTGAACCAGGAAACCGGCTCGAGCGCTGTTCCCGTGCGCGATCAGGAATTCTGGAAACGCAGACTCTATCCCTGTTCCGTCCCCCTCGGAACCCCGGGCCGATTCCCCAGGAATCGGCCTCTTTTTTTGGTGGGGCGTTCGGTGGGGACCGTTTACTTAACTGCATCGGCAATTCAGTAAACGGTCCCCCTGATGGTCAGATCGCCCCAGAACGAACCCGCCCTAATTTCCTACAGCATTGTAGGAATCTGTCCATGGTCACATTGGCGGCCGCCGGGATACGCTGGCCTCACAGATCAGGGAAGTGGGACTATCATGGAACAGCGAAAACAGCGCCTGATTGGCGAGATCCAGAATATCTATCAGAAGCTGCCCTTGTTCAGCGCAGCCGAGTCCGACGAGGCGCACCATGCGCGGTTTGTGCTGGAAAGCGTACTGGCCATGAAAACCGCGGAATTGCGGTCACTGGGGGTCAACTGGCACTAGCGGCTGTTTGTCAGTTGGCGTGGCTGCAAAAACCATGGATGGTTTTTTCAACCTCCTGCATCAGGAAGCGACCCGTCCTTGTCCTGCCTGGCAGAAACCACCTCGCCACGGTGAAAGCAGCTGGCCTGGTAAACGACAAGCGGAACTCCGCTGTCGGTGCTGATCTCCACCGTGCAGCGGGTCAGTCTGCGGCCGCGGTGAATCAGCCGGGCAACGGCCACCAGGGCATCACCCACACGGGCCGGAGCCAGGTAAGAGATAGCGGCATCGGTAGTCGCCGGGTTGACGTTGCCGGAGGCCACGGCGTAGGCGCAGGCTGAGTCCGCCAGGCTGAACAGCATCCCGCCGTGACAGAATTCCTGGCTGTTAGCCATGTGCGGCGCCACGGTCATCCCCAGGCTCACCTGTCCCGGCTCCACGCTGAGGATCCGCAGTCCCATCCACTGATTGAATTCGCGGTCGGCCTCGGCCAGCAGGCTGACCGCCCGGGTGGCGGATTCCGAATCCAAGGTCAGTCCAGGTTCATTCCAGGGAATCCAGGTACTTCTCCGCGTCCAGCGCAGCCATGCAGCCGAACCCGGCCGACGTCACTGCCTGACGGTAGACCTGGTCGGCCACGTCACCCGCAGCGTACACGCCAGGGATGCTGGTTTCCGTGGCCATTCCCGTCAGGCCGGAGCGAATGGTCAGGTATCCGTTTTTCATGTCCAGCTGTCCTTCGAACAATCCGGTGTTGGGCGTATGACCGATGGCCACGAAGAATCCCATGGCCGGGATGTCCTGGGTTTCACCGGTCTGGACGTGTTTGACCCGGACCCCGGTTACACCACTGTCATCCCCCAGAACCTGGTCCACCACGTGGTCCCACACCATGGTCACCCGGCCCTCTTTTTCCCGCTGAAACAGTTTTTGCTGCAGCATTTTTTCGGCGCGAAGGGCGTCGCGACGGTGGATCACGTGCACCGACGAGCAGATATTGGACAGGTACAGCGCCTCCTCAACCGCGGTGTTGCCGCCGCCAACCACCACCACCGGCTGATCCCGGTAGAAAAAACCGTCACAGGTGGCACAGGCGGAAACGCCTTTCCCCAGGTAAGCCTGCTCCGACTCAATGCCCAGATACCTGGCCGAGGCCCCGGTGGCAATGACCAGGGCATCACAGGTATAGACGCCGGCGTCCCCCACCAGGCGAAACGGTTTTTCCGTCACGGCCGCGGTATGGATATGGTCGAAGATGACCTCGGTATCGAAGCGTTCGGCGTGCTGCAGCATCCTCTGCATCAGCTCGGGCCCCTGCACCCCCTGGTCATCACCGGGCCAGTTGTCGACGTCTGTGGTTGTGGTCAGTTGCCCGCCCTGCTGCAGACCGGTGATCAGTACCGGGCTGAGATTGGCCCGGGCCGCGTAGACGGCCGCCGTATATCCCGCCGGGCCGGAGCCCAGGATCAGCAGTTTGCAATGTTTTTGTTCGCTCATGGGGTTGCGCTCGAGTTCCTTCTTAAAGCCACGGAAACGGCCGGCCGCGCCGGCAAGGCGGGAAGTTTAACCCGACGCGGGGTGAAAGTATCGGGCGCGCGGAAAGATGATCAGCGTTGGGCCAGGCACCGGTCCGGGCTCACCGGACTGCCCAGCAGATCCAGCTCGCTCAAGCGGCGGATGATAGCCTCCAAACCGTCCGGCTGGATAACCGGACTGGCACTCCAGCGGGTCAGCGCCAGCCATTCCATCACCTGGCTTCGTTCCAGCTTGAAGCGAGCGGCGATGCGCTGGGGCAGATTCGGGGTTCCGCGAATTTCCCGGCAGGTGGCGGTGACCTGATCAAAGGCAGACCACACGGCCGCTGCCTGACGGGCCAGTGCGCGCTCGGTGGCCACCACCAGGAAGCCGGGCCACGGCGTTGGGCACTCACCGATCCGCACCATATGGCCCTGGTCCACAATGGGTTGTGTGGTGAAGCGTTCCCACAGGAAGAGGTCCGCCTGTTTCCTGGCGAACGCCGCGACGGCACCGTCCAGGTTGTCCACCACGACAAACTTGTATTCGGTCCAGCCCCGCTGGCTGGCCAGCACATGGGCCATCAGGTGTGAACCGGATCCATAGCGGCTGATGGCAAATCGCGGCCGGCGGACCTGTTCGAGGTCCGTCCAGAATCCGGCACGGGTGTGGACACCCCAGATCAGTGGCGATTCGGTGTACCAGCCGAGTATACGAATTGGACACTCCCGGGATATCGCGGCCACTGCGCCCTCGCTGAGCAACACCGCCATGTCCAGTTCGTCATCAGCCAGACAGCGCGTCATTGCGCCGGTGCCTTCGTAAAAGTCCTGCCACCGGACTTCAAGGCCACGCCGGGCAAACCCCTGGATTTCAGCGGCGTAGTGCCACGGGTAGTTGAAATGCTCGGGCACCCCGCCGACCCGCAAGGTGGTCAGCGGCTGGGTTTGTAGGGTGGTTTGAGCGGGCTGCACGTCACTTATACTCCATGTGAGCATAA
Source organism: Lysobacterales bacterium (assembly GCA_030065125.1). Classification (GTDB taxonomy): domain Bacteria; phylum Pseudomonadota; class Gammaproteobacteria; order Xanthomonadales; family SZUA-38; genus JASJDM01. Next base: position 106,554 of record JASJDM010000002.1, read on the forward strand.
GTCGAAGAATACCAGATAAGTCTGTTTCTGTCGACTCAAAAACCGGCGTCGTCGCTTCCGTGTCCAGCGCTCAGCAGGAAACCGGGGGCACCTCTGATGCGGGCTGGCAGGCTGTAAAAATAGGCTTTTCCACAGCCCGCGTTCAGGGTGCAGGTGCGGTTGCAAAAACCATAGATGGTTCTGCTAGTACCCTCGCTTGAGATCCACCACGTTGAGCAGGCGGTCACCCCGGATGTATCGCCCCAGATTTTCCATGGCCAGCTCGAAGGACAGGCTGACCTGCTGGTCCGACGCGCCGCTGACATGGGGCGTGATGATGACGTTGGGAGCCTGCCACAGAGGATGGTCAGCAGGCAGCGGTTCCGGGTCGGTCACATCGAGCCCGGCGCCACGCAGCCGGCCGCTGTTGAGGGCATCCAGCAAGGCGTCGGTATCCGTGGTGCCACCGCGGCCGACACTGATGTAGTAAGCCCCCGGTTTCATCTCACCAAAAAACTCCCCGTTGACTGCGCCCCGTGTGTCCCGGGTCAGCGGCAGGGCGTTCACCACCACGTCCGCACCCCGGGCCAGGTAGGACATCTCGTGGCTCAAGCCAACATAATCGACGAAATCCGGTCCTTCCCGCCGACTGTTGCGGGTCGCAACCACCCGCATGCCCAGGTTGCTGGCCATGCGCGCTACCTGGGTGCCGATGCCGCCCAGTCCCAGCACCAGCATGACCTTGCCGCGCAGGGAGGTCACCTGGGGCTCGGCGGTCAGTGCCCGGTTCCAGTCGCCCTGGCTCATGGCGCGGCTGAACACCGGCAGGTTCCGGGCCAGGGCAAACGCCATGGCAATGGCGTGTTCACCGATCATCTCGCTGGCGACCTTCTGGCCATTGGTGACGATGACATCGGCTGAGCGGGCGTTGGCGTCGAAGCTGCAGCGGTCCAGACCGGATCCGTAGTTATGCAGGTAGCGAACGGACGAGCCAGGCGCCAGGGCGGCCGGAAAACACCAGCCCACGAACACATCAATCTCACCGGGGTCAGGCAGACCGCTGGAAATAAAGGTTACCTCGATGTCCCCTGCCAGCTGCCGCACCCGGGCTTCAGCGTCGGCGACACGACGCGGCAGCGCAACGGCAATGCGCCGGGGCGGTGCCCACCCAGGCTGATCCCGCAGGGGCGTCGCCGCTTCGCGAATGCCCAGGGACTCGAAACGCTCCAGCAGACCGCTGTCCTGCTGGCTCCAGCCGGCAGTCGGCAGCAGCAGCAGCGCGGCCAGCAGTGATTTTCTGATCATCGACCAACTCTTGAAAACCTGAATGGGCGCCAAGGTACCGAATTTGACAGCGCCGGTCGATACGGATGGATGGGTGAGGGCTGCCCCGGAACCCGCTACTATGTGCCATCGCTTCGTCGACAGGTGTCCTATGCCCTCTCCGAGACCTTTATTGCTGGCCGTGTTCTGGGTTGCCCTCAGCGCCGGCCTTCCAGCCATGGCAACCAACGTGCAGGTGGAAACCCCGCTGGGAATTTTTGAGATTGAACTGTTCGACGACGAAGCGCCGGCCAATGTCGAGAATTTCCTGAATTACGTCAACGATGGTGATTTCGAAAACTCGTTCATTCATCGCAGCATTCCCGGCTTCGTGATCCAGGGTGGTGCTTTTGTGTTCGAGGACAATACGGCCACAGCCATCGAATCCGATCCACCCGTGGTTAACGAATTCGGACGATCCAACGTCCGCGGCACCGTTGCCATGGCGAAACTGGCCGATGATCCCAACAGCGCCACCAGCAGCTGGTTTATTAACCTGGCGGACAACTCGGCCAACCTGGACAACCAGAACGAGGGATTCACGGTTATCGGCGAGGTCGTTGGTGACGGCATGAGCGTGGTCGACGCCATTGCCGATCTCCAGGTCTGGAACGCCGGCGGCGCATTCTCCGATCTCCCGCTGATCGACTACCCAGGCGACGGTTCCAACATCACCAGTGACCAGCTGGTGTTCACCCAGGTCTCGGTGGTCCCATCCGGCGCCAACCTGGAGATCGACGCCTCATTCAGCGGCGCCTGGTACGACCCGACCCATGACGGCGAAGGTTTCCTGGTCGAAATCCTGGACGGTGCCGCTTTCGGGGTCGAGGGTCGGGTCGCCCTGGTGTACTGGTTTACCTACAACCCCCAGGGCGAACAGGCCTGGATGGTGGGTCTGGGCCAGGTCGTCGGCAATCGGGTGGAATTCACCGAGGCACTGCGTCCCGTGGGTGCGCGCTTCGGACCGGCGTTTGATCCAGACGACGTGGACCGCACGGTCTGGGGCAGCTTCACCATCGAGTTCAATTCCTGTGACAGCGCCAGCATGAGCTACCAGGGTCCCTGGGGTGCCGGGTCCCAGGACCTGATCCGGCTGTGGTCCATCGACGGGGTGGACTGCGGGCAGACCGCCCGCAAGGTCCTCGGCGGCTCGCTGACCGGTGCCTGGTTTGACCCCGACCGCGACGGCGAGGGATTCCTGATCGACGTCATCGGCCCGAACACGGCCGTCGTTTACTGGTTCACCTACGACAACCAGGGCAACCAGTTCTGGATCGTTGGCGTGGGCGAGATCGACCGCAACAGCGTGGTCATCACCGATTCCGACTACACCCGCGGCGGCCTGTTCGGTGACAACTTCGATCCGGACACGGTAGAACGAATCCCCTGGGGAGCCATGGCCTTTTCATTTTCCCCGGACGGCGTCAACGCAACCATGCGCTACCAGGGGCCGGGGGACTTTGGTGAAGGCGGATACTTCCTGACGCGGCTTTCCCAGCTGTCCGGCCAGAACGTGTTGTTCGACCAGAACCCCAGGCAGGTGTCGGTCACCGGCGTGGCGGCGTCCAACCAGGTGCTGGACGGTGACGTCAACGATCCCAACGTCCCCCTGCGGGCCAACAACACGCCGGGTGAATCCCAGCCGGTGCCCAACCCCGTGGTCATCACCGGCTTTGCCACCCGCGACCCCACCAGCGACGGCCGCTTCAGCGATTCGGCTGATGAGTTCGATGCCTATCGCCTGTCACTCTCACGGGACCAGATCCTGGCCCTGACCATTGCCGACTTCGACGCCGGCGCACCGGCCGCCGTGGACCTGGACCTGCTGCTGTACCGCGCCGGGGATGCCTCGGCACCTATACTGAGCTCGGAGTCCGTGAGCGCCCGGGAGGAACTGGTGGTTCCCGAGACCGGCGAGTTCGACGTGGTGGTGCGCGCTTTTGCCGGCACCTCCAGCTATGGCCTGACCGTCGCCAACACCTCCGCTTTGCCCAGTGGGCAAAAGCTCCACCCGATGCAGGACTGGGTGTCCGGAGAAGTCGTCGTGACCCTGGCCGACGGCGGCAAAGCGGCAACGCTGAAGGCCCTGACCACAACGCTGAACCTGCAGCAAAAAGCCGGCGCCGCGGACCGGGAACTGCTGCTGAGCCTGGACAAGTCCAGCGGCGAAGCGCTGCTGGCCCGGGAAAAATCCGCCTTCCACCGCACCGGCTTCGGTGTTCCCCTGGACGACAAGCGTCGAGACCTGCTGCAGATCAAACATCTGGCAGCCCAGCCCGGGGTGAGCGCCGTTGAACCCAACTACCGTTACCACGCCAGTGCCGAGCCGAATGATTCAGCCTACAGCTTTCAGTGGCACTATCCCGCCATCCGCCTGCCCCAGGCCTGGGAGGTGACCCGCGGCTCATCGGACGTGGTGGTGGCAGTACTGGACACCGGCGTTACCGCCCACCCGGACAACCAGGACAACCTGGCCGCGGGACTGGGCGCCGACCTGATCAGCGATCGTTTCAACGCCAATGACGGTGGCGGTATCGACCTGGACGCCACCGATCCCGGCGACCTCCAGGGCGCCAACAGCAGCAGCTTCCACGGCACCCACGTGGCCGGCACGGTCGGCGCCAGCACCAACAACAGCATCGGCGGTGGCGGTGTGGCCTGGGACGTCACCGTGATGCCGATCCGGGTCCTGGGCACCCTGGGCGGCACCAGCTTCGATATCATCCAGGGCATCCGCTTTGCCGCAGGCCTGGCCAATGACCTGGGCCAGAGCCCGTCCAGGACCGCGGATATCCTCAACATGTCCCTGGGCGGCAGCGGCTTTTCCCAGCAGACTCAGAACGTGCTCAGCCAGGTGCGTGACCGCGGCATCATCGTGATTGCCGCCGCCGGCAATGAGAGCACCAGCCAGCTGTCCTACCCGGCCTCCTACGACGGCGTGGTCAGCGTATCGGCCAGCACCATCGTTGACGACCTGGCCGCTTACTCCAATTTTGGCAGCGCCATCGATCTGGCTGCACCGGGCGGTGAAACCGCCACCGATTTCAACGGCGACGGACAGCCTGATGGCGTGCTGAGCAACCTGTTCCGCGGCCAGACGCCCACCGACCCCATCATCGGCTTTTATCAGGGCACCTCCATGGCCACGCCCCACGTGGCTGGCGTGGTCGCCCTGATGAAGTCGGTGTACCCGGGATTGACCCCGGCCGAACTGGATCAGGCCATTGCCTCCGGCGAGATCACCGTGGACGTGGCCGGCGACGGTCCGGGGGTGCGAAATGACGGATTCGGCTATGGCCGGATCGACGCCCTCAAGGCGGTGCAGTGGGCCCAGGCCCTGGGTGGCGGCAGCCTCAGCCAGCCCGTGCTGGCGCCCAGCAGCGGAATTCTGAGCTTCGGCGCCAGCACCAGCGAACTGCCGCTGGAGCTGAGCAACGCTGGCCAGGGCAACCTGCAGATTACCGCCACCAGCAGCAGCCAGCCCTGGCTGTCGGTGACCCCTGACGGCACCGACAGCGACGGCCTGGGACGCTACCTGGTGCGGGTAGACCGATCCGGGCTGGTGAACTCACGTTACCAGGGGACCGTGACCTTCCTGGGCAGCCAGGACACCCGCGCTGAGGTCTCGGTCAAAATGGACGTGGGCGACGTGGAAGTCCCGGGTGAAGCCGGAACCGTGTACGTGCTGCTGGTAGACCCGTTAACCAGCCGGGCCGCAGACCAGTTTGTGCTGGCGCCGGGCAACCGTTACCCGGTCGCCGCCAGCCTGCTGCCCGGCGACTACTACGTGGTGGCCGGCACCGACATCGACAACGACGGTTTCATCTGCGACGACGGGGAGCTTTGCGGCGCCTGGCCCACCCTGGCTGAAATCCAGGTCATCTCAGTAGAACAGGACAACCTGGACCTGGGCGAGTTTGTCATCGCACCCCTGCCCGCCCGCACCAGCACAGCCGCCAAGCAGCGGCCGCTCACCCTGGCGCCTCTGCGCCGCCCGATCGACAAGCCACAGATGAGGTGAGCGCTGCATGAGCGATGTTCAAGCCGAGATAGCCGCCGTCCTTGAGCAGTTCCAGCAGGCCTGGAACCGAATGGATTTCGACAGCCTGCGCGCCCTGTGGGATCGGACGGACATGGAGCCCTACTACCTGCCCGAGGAAGTATCCCAGCCGCTACGGGACCACGCGGCCATCGATGACTATTTCGCCCATACCCAGCGCAGCGTCGAGTGGGTCCGGGTGGAGCTGGCCGATGTCCGCGTCAAACCCCTGTCCGACGCCCTGGTTGTCGCCACCTTCGCCATGCACGTGGATGCGGCCATGCGCGGCTACGATGTCCAGGGGTTTGCTCCGGTGGGCCTGGACACCCAGGTGACCACCATCCTGCGAAGCGGCGAGGCGGGCTGGCGCTTCATTCACTACGCGGAAGCCGCCCTGGGCGCCCTGCCATTTCTGCGGCGGGTTTATAACGCCAACGTTCGCTCCACTGCGGGCGACCGGTGACGTCGAACTGCTGTGAGCAAAGAAGCTGAACCGCGCTGGCGTATCCTGTCCATCACGGATTTCGCAGCCATGGAGGGTCGCGCCGAAGCGCTGCTGCAGGATATACGCGCTGGCAATCCCGAAGCAGCCGAGCTGTTCGCCACATTCCACCCAGCTTCGCCGCTGACGCCTTCACTGGCCGACGCCAGACTGGCTCTGGCCGTGGCTCACGACTACCCGGACTGGGAAACATTCCAGCAGGCCGTGGCGCTGTTCAACGCCATCTGTGCGGACCGGGCGGAGGAGGTCCTGGGACAGGTCAGACGACAGCCCGACCTGCTGCACCGGCGGGTCAACGGAGAATCATCCAACTGGGGACCGCCCCTGGCCTGCGCCGCCCAGGTTGGCGCGCCCGCGGTATTCGAAGCGCTGCTGCCCCTGCCCGACCAGGACCGGAGCTGGGCACTGGACCGGGCCATCCTCAAAGGCCGGGTGGATATGGCCAGGGCCCTGATTGACAACGGGACGGAACCTGAGCCCGGGCTGGCCATAGGCCCCTGCGAGACCCTGAACGTTGACGGGCTGGAATTTCTGGCTGAGGTCGGTGTGGCGTTGACCGACGAGCACGGCGACAGGCTGGCTCCGGTTGCCATGCTGCTGCAGGGCTACCACCGGGATCCGGAAGGCAAACATGCCTGCCTGGCCTTTTTTGAACGACAGGGAATCGCGTATCCCGATACGCCGGTGATGGCCTTTCATCGGGGTCGCACGGACCTGCTGGACCAGCATCTGGCCCGGAACCCCGAGCTGGTGCATCACCGGTTTTCCTGCCGTGACCTGTATCCGCTGGAACTGGGCTGCGACGAAGACACCAGCCTGGGGCTGCATGGAACGCCGCTGGATGGCACTACCCTGCTGCATATGTCCGTGGACTTCGACGAGCCCGCCATCGCCCGCTGGCTGCTGGGGCACGGTGCGGACGTGAACGCCACGGCCGAGGTTGACGCGGCAGGATTCGGCGGCCACACGCCCCTATTCAATGCCGTGGTGTCCCAGGCCTGCGTCAGCGGGCGACAACTGGGCGGCGGATTTGCCCGGTTCCTGCTGGACCAGGGTGCCGACGTCGGGCGCAGGGCATCCATTCGCAAAGCCATTCGCTTCATCGCTGACGAATCCAGCCACGAGTACCGGGACGTCACCGCCCTGGAGTACGGCCGTGCCTTTCACGCGTCACCCTGGGTCAGCCCCGGGGCGCTGGAAGCCATCGAGCAGGTCAGAAGCTCGGACAGCTGACGCCGGCCAGCCGGCTGAGCCGCGAGTACTGGCGGCTGGCCTGGCCGTAGCCCGGAGCCAGGGAATCGTAGCTGAACGCCAGGGCGTCACAGCCCTGGTACTCCAGGGTCATGCTGCCCCAGTTCTCCAGCACAACTTCTTCGGCGTCATAGTCCGCGCCCCAGCTGGTAAAACCCGTCGGATACAGCGCATCCAGGACGACTCGATTGCCGTCGGGCTGCCCGGAACCGAATACCCACATCTGATTTCCATCGGGGTCGTAGGTGAAGAAAATTGCCAGCACGCTGCCGTCCGTCAGCCACTGGATAATCAGTCCTTCCCCGTTGCGGGCCGGGTCGAAGAATGACCCGGACAAACCGGCATTCACCGCCGGCGCGGCGCCGCTGCCGCAAGCGGCAATCTGACTCAACCGCTCGGCACCGGCCATGACCGGGCCGAACCCCTGGGCCGCGCTGCCGGAATAACTGACCCGCCCCGGTACCTCCACTGCTGAACAGGTGGGAAACACCATGGACATGCCGCCCCAAGGCGAAAACCAGATGTTGCCGGCATCAAAGCCTTCGCCAAAGCGGGTACCCAGCGGCCGCAGTACCTGGTCCGCCACCAGGCTGTTGCCCGCCACCGTCGCTGAGGCAATGAACCACGCCGGCCCGCCACCATCCGGGCGATAGGTAAAGGTGTAGATCAGTGCGCTGCCGTCATCCAGGATCTCCACGTACTGGCCTTCACCGTTGCGGCCGGCGTCAAAGTAGGCGCCGGAATGACCGGCGGAGATCTCGCCGGCCCCGGCCAGCTCCACCGGTCCAATGTCACACTCGTAGATGCCGTCCCCGTTGCCGTCCTGGGGGCGCCCGAGCCCATTGATGTCGCGCCATCCGCAGGGCAGCACCAGGGCCTGCTGTTCACCCAGAATGACCGGCTCGGCCGGTCCGGAGTCCACCAGCACGCTGCTGGCCAGGGGCGAGCGGACGCCGCGCGGGTCCGGTTCGGACAGGGCCGTGTCTGCTTCATTCAGATCCGTGGCGTCTTCCAGCAGGCAGCTGACGTTGCTGGCTGCGTTGTAACCCACCGAGGTCAGATTGATGAATGCACGGCAGGCCTTGGTGTTCAGCCGCCGGTCGATGGCATTGGACAGCGCGATGATCTCCGGCTCCGGCACCGGCTCCGAACGCTCGGTGGCAAGCGCGTCGCCACCGGACGAAATGAGGTTGCCGTGCAGGATCACCCGACCCTCGGCGGCGTTGAACTGAATGCCGGTACAGCCCGCGGTGCTGTCTTCGAAAACGTTACCTTCCAGGCCCAGGTCAAACAGCCCCGGCAGCACGGACCACTCAACGGCGCAGCCCCTGCTGAAACTGCCGGCCTGGTTGTCGCGAAAAACATTACGGACGATGGCATGGGCGTTGCCCGAGCCCGTTGCGGCCTGCACGAAGAGGTTGTCATCCGGCGCCGCCGGAAATGACTCGCTGGTGAAGAAGTCCACGGCGCCGCCGCGCTGGGCGCTGTTGCCGGCGAATATGGAGTCCGCCAGGAGCGTTTCTCCCCGGGACAGTACCGCCGACGAAAGCGGCATGGCAATGGCGCCACCGTTTCCGCCCGCCGCGTTATCACTGAAGGTACTGGATGCCACACGCAGCTCGCCCCCAGCCTGCACCAGCACGGCGCCCCCGTCGCCGTCGACCTGGAACCCCCGCACGGTGAGCTGCTCCATCCTCAGCCGTCCACCCGTTCCCACCGTCAGCAGCCTGAATCCACCGGCGGCCGCATCCAGCCTGGCGGTCCCGCCATTTCCGCGAATGACCAGGTTGCCGGTGATGACAGGAAGGGCGTTTGTGCTGGATCCAAAAGCGTTGGAAAACGCCAGGTCCTGGCTCAGGGTGATGACAGCCAGGTTCTCAGCACCTGCCTGGTTGGCGGCATTGACGGCGGCCACCAGGCCGTCGACCGTCTGCACCGTGGATGCGGTCCGCGAGACCACCGGCTCAAGGTTGCTGTCGCAGGCGTCACCGGCACCATCGGCATCACTGTCGCGCTGGCTGTTGGACAGCCCCGGGCAATTGTCACAGGCATCGCCTGTACCGTCGCCGTCCTGGTCTTGCTGCTCCCGGTTGGCCAGCAAAGGGCAGTTGTCCAGGTCATCCAGAATTCCGTCCAGGTCTACGTCATCACCGCCTGGATCGATGACCAGACTCTGGACCACGGCGCGACTGCGTCCAATGGCGTCGTTCCGCTGGGGATTTCGCCATGACACGAAACACTGAATGGTGTCGAAATCACCCAGGGAAAACTCAGACGGAATCACCTGGGCGTTGTCCAGAGCAGCGCCGGTGCTGTCGGTAAGCGAAAAACCAAACTCGTCGATGAATCGTCCTTCCAGCTCGATCTGCTCGACGCCGCGCACAGTGAACAGAAAGGTGTCGTCAACCCCGTCCCGGCCGTCCACTATGGTCAGGGTGGATTCCGTGCTGACTTCCACCGGCCGGTTGCCGTTGAACAGGATGATCTCCAACTCGCCCGTAGCCCCGGCAAGGATGGTTCGATCGAAGGTGGGGCCCTTGAGGTTTTCCAGCCGGGTCAGGTCCCGCCAGTCGGCGCGGACGGTGTACTCCAGTTCCCATTCGATGGGCAGATCGCCCAGCAGCTGGGCGGTCTGGCACCCCACGGTGGCGGAAATGGCAAAGGCGCCGCTGCTGAACAGGGCCATAAGCGCTCCAGCCACCAATCCGCGTACCGTAGATCTGGACGAATATTCCTTCAATCCAAGGTTTCCTTTATGGCAATGTCAGCCGGGGAATCCCCTCCGGGGCTGATTATGCCCCGGAACCAGCGGTGTGGGGAACACATCCCGATCCGCATACGCAATGTACGGGCAATTACCGTACACTTGCCGGCTAACCGAGTGGGATGCAGTCCATTATGAACGCCAACCAGAAAGCCGACCGCCCGCCGCTGCTGGCCCGCGTGCTCAAGACCACCGCCAAGATCGAGCCCAACGAAACCCGCGCCGTGCTGTTGTCATTCGGTTTCTCGTTTATCCTGATGACCGCGTACTACATCCTGCGACCCATCCGGGATTCCCTGTCCAGCAACTGGACCGACGCGGAACTCAGCACCCTGTGGACCGCTACCTTCTTCTTCAGCGCCATTGCAGTGTCCATTTACGGATTCGCCTGCACCCGGGTTCGGGTGCAGCGCCTGGTACCAGCTGTATACGTGTTCTTCGCTGCGTCTTTTGTTGCTTTTTTCCTGGCCAACCGGGCGCTGCCCGACCCGGACTGGGCCAACCGCGTGTTTTATGTCTGGATCAGCGTCTTCAGCATGCTCAACATGTCGGTGTTCTGGACCTTCATGGCGGATATCTACAGCAAGGAGCAGGCACCCCGCCTGTTTGGGTTCATCGCTGCCGGCAGCAGTATCGGCGCCATTGCCGGCCCCACCATCGCCGTATCGCTGGTTGACGCCGCGGGGCGCGAGAACCTGATGCTGCTGTCGGCAGTACTGCTGCTGGTGCCGATCGCGCTGATCGCCTGGCTGCTGCACTGGCGCGCCGCCAGTGAAGATCCCGGCAGCCCCAGGGCCGCAGTGCAAACCCAGACCATCGGTGGCAACCCGTTCGCCGGGTTCTCCATGTTCATCAGGAATCCGTACCTGCTGTCCATCGGCCTGTTTATCTTCCTGTACACGACGATCAGTTCTTTCGTCTATTTCGAGCTGAAAAACCTGATGGAAGGCGTGGATCAAAATGCCCGGGTCCAGATCTGGGCCGGCATGGACCTGGCAGTCAACGTCCTGGCCATCGCCACCGCCATGTTCGGAACCTCCCGAATCGCCACCCGCCTGGGGCTGTCCTTCACCCTGGCCTGTGTCCCCGTATTGATCGTGCTCGGCATGGCGGTAGTGGCCATGGCGCCCATGCTGTGGGTCGTGGTGGGGCTGCAGATCGTGCGTCGCGCCGGCAACTACGCCATCACCCGTCCCGGCCGGGAGATGCTGTTCACCGCGGTGGATCGCGAAGCGCGGTTCAAGGCCAAGAGCGTCATCGACGTGGTGGTGTACCGGGGGGGAGACATGGTCAGCGGCTGGGCTTTTACCGGCCTGACCCAGGGCCTGGGCCTCGGGCTGGGGGCCGTGGCAGCCATCGGCGCCGGAATCGCGGCGATCTGGGCCGCCGTGGGCGCTTACCTGGGCCGGGTATACAAGCGGCAGAGCGGAGAACCCGCGGCGGCATCCAGCGCGGGCCATACAACGGCTGAACAAACCATATGACTGACAAAATCAAAGTAGATATCCGCCCCTATTCCAGGGTCGTGGTGGACGGTGTCGAGCAGGCCCCCAGCAGGGCCATGCTGCGGGCCGTCGGTTTCGAGGAAGAAGACTTCACCAAACCCCAGGTGGGCATCGCCTCCACCTGGAGCATGGTGACTCCGTGCAATATGCACATCGACAGACTGGCCAGGGCGGCCGGCGCCGGGGCTGACGACGCCGGCGGCAAGTCGGTGGAGTTCAACACCATCACGGTGTCCGACGGCATCTCCATGGGCACACCCGGCATGCGCTACTCGCTGGTATCCCGGGAGGTTATCGCTGACTCTATTGAAACGGTGTGCGGGGCCGAGGGATTTGACGGGCTGGTCACCATCGGCGGCTGCGACAAGAATATGCCGGGCTGCGTCATGGCCATGGTTCGGCTGGACCGGCCCTCGGCATTCGTCTACGGCGGCACCATACAGCCCGGACCGGGGCACACCGACATCGTGTCCGTGTTCGAGGCGGTGGGACAACGCTCCGCGGACGTGATTGACGACGAACAGCTGCTGCAGGTTGAAAAGGTAGCCATACCCGGCCCCGGATCCTGCGGCGGCATGTATACCGCCAACACCATGGCGTCGGCCATCGAAGCCCTGGGCCTGAGCCTGCCCGACAGCTCTGCCCAGGAAGCCGTTTCCGGCAACAAGCTGGAGGACTGCCGGAATGCCGGCGAAGCGGTGATGGCCATGATCCGGTCAGGATTGAAGCCGTCGGATATCCTGAGCCGTGAGGCCTTCGAAAACGCCATGACCGTGGCCATCGCCCTGGGCGGGTCCACCAACCTGGTGCTGCACCTGCTCGCCATCGCCGCCGAGGCCGGGATTCCCCTGACCCTGGACGATTTCACCCGGGTCGGCGCGCGGGTGCCGCTGGTGGCGGACCTCAAGCCCAGCGGTAAGTACCTCATGTCCGAGTTGATTGCCATCGGCGGCATCAGACCGCTGATGAAGACCCTGCTGGATGCCGGCCTGCTGCACGGCGACTGCATGACGGTGACCGGCAGGACCATGGCGGACAACCTCTCGGACGTGGCGCCCTACCCCGAAGGCCAGGACATCATCCAGCCGCTGGATCAGCCGATCAAGCCGGACAGCCACCTGGTGATCCTGAACGGCAGCCTGTGCCCGGAAGGTGCCGTGGCCAAGATCACCGGCAAGGAAGGCAGCCGCTTCGAAGGGCCCGCCCGGGTCTATAACTCCGAGGAATCGGCGCTGCAGGCCATCCTGGACGGCGCGGTCAAGGCTGGCGATGTGGTAGTGATCCGCTACGAAGGCCCCCGGGGAGCTCCGGGCATGCGCGAAATGCTGAGTCCAACCAGCGCCATCATGGGGCGGGGGCTGGGCGACAAGGTGGCCCTGATCACCGACGGTCGCTTCTCAGGCGGCAGTCACGGATTTGTGGTCGGGCACGTGGCACCGGAGGCCGCTGAGGGCGGCCCCATCTCCCTGGTACAGGATGGCGACATGATCGCCATCGATGCCGACAATCGCACCATCGAACTGGCGGTGCCGGCGGATGTACTGGACCAGCGTCGAGACAACTGGCGGCCGCCGGAACGCCGGCTGACGGGACTGCTGGCCAAATACGATCGGCTGGTGTCTTCTGCCTCCCGCGGCGCCGTTACGATTCCGCTGGACGACTGACTTCAGCTCTGCTGGAGCAGCCCGTACAGCATCTGTTCGATGCGGCCGCGGATATCGTCCTGGGGCCGGTCGACACCGGACTCGGGCTCCAGCTCGATGCCTTTGCGCTCCAGGTATTGTGGGTCAAGCAGACGCGGATTGACGTCTGCCAGGGCCAGCTCGGCGGCCCGCAGGGCGTCGCGCCGCGTATCCGCCACGGATTTGGGGCCGGTCACACAGCCAGCGGCGTACACCCCATCGGGCTGCGGCAGGTTGCCATCCACGTAGCCGTCGTCACCCAGCCCCATTCCCAGCAGGGCAGCCAGTTCACCCAGGCCTGACGGCGGTACCACCGACGTTGCCAGTACCACAAGGTCGTAATCCCGTGACACCAGTCGGCGATCTGAGAAGTCCTCCCATGACGTCCTGACCCCGCCGTCATCGCCCCCGGCAGAGCGGAACATTCCGCCCTGGTGCAGCACCAGGCCCGGCACATCGTCCAGGCTGGCGCCCAGCTCCGGCAGGGAGGGCACCAGTACGTGAATCTCATCAACGCCCTGCTCCACCAGCTGGTGGACCTGGCTGGCCAGGACGTAAAGGCCGAAAGGCTCCAGGGCGTTCACCACCAGCAGGATACTGGCGGGATAGTCTTCACTGGAGGGCCGGACCGCAAAGCCACCGCTGGGACCCGGAGTTTCCAGCATCCGCTGCAGCTCCGCCGAAGTCAGGATATCGGGATGCGCCCCGTATCCCAGGTCTTCCAGGCCGTTCGCGTCACCGATGTCGACGCCGGCGGCCAGAACCAGTGACGCCACCTGAACTTCTTCCTCGGTCTGCAGCGGGAATTCGAATGAAATGGCGTCGTCCTCGCAGACCTCCGCACAGCGCCTGCACGGCAGGTAGTTGGGCGGCTGGTTCAGGCAGTGGGAAAGGTCAATGACGTAAGCTTCCGGCAGCGTCGACGCCAGGGGTGTGTAGATCGCCTTGCGATAGGTCAGGCCGGCATCCCACTCGTTAGGCACCACCACCGGACAGGCCGCCCGACACAGGTTGCAGCGGGTACAGGCGTCACTGACGAACCGTTCCTGTCGGCGGAACTTCACCGTGAAACTGCCGGGCCGGCCCGCCACTGACACCAGTTCGGCCTGGGTGACCAATCTGATCCTGTCGTTGTCCGCCAGCGCCTGCAGTGCCGGCAGCCCTCCTTCCGCTCCCTTCTCCTCGGACAGCGGAGCGGCCAGACGGCCACCCGCGACAGGAGACCGCTCCAGGATCAACACCTGGGCACCGGCCCGGGCACATTCCAGGGCGGCCTCCACTCCGGCCAGGCCACCCCCGATGATCAGGACCTGGTCGGTCACGGCGCCGCCGCCTCGTCGGCCTTTTGCTGTTGGTGCGTTCGGGCCAGCTGGATGCCCGCCTCAACCGCCTCCAGGTCCAGCGGTACCACCTTGGCCTTGACCGTGGTGCGGATCGCTTCTTCCAGGGATTCACGGCTGACCACGCCGGTGCGCCCTACCAGGTAACCCAGCATGACGACGTTGGCCACCACCTTTCGGCCCAGGTCCTCGGCCATTCGGGTCGCCGGGACCGGACAGATTTCCGTGCCGTCGTGCTCCGGCTTGACCAGGTCAGACTCCACGATCATCAGTCCGCCCCGAGCCAGCCGACCCCGGTGGCGCTGATAGGCCTCCTGGAAGAATGCCACCAGGACATCCACCTCGGTAACGAAGGGAAAGTCAATGGGCTGGCTTGAGATCACCACGTCGGATCGCGACGCGCCACCCCGTGCTTCGGGTCCATAGGACTGGGTCGCCACCGCCTCTTTGTTGTCATACAGCGCCGCTGCTTTCCCCAGCAGCCGCCCCATCAGCACGATGCCCTGTCCACCAACTCCGCTGAAGCGGACCTGCACACGATCATCAGCCGGTATACTCACGCGTGCTCCCCGTATGATCCGCGCTCCACGTCCACAAAATTGCCGACGATGATCGGCCAGTCCGGATCCATGATGTCAATCTGCAGGTCGGACATCCGGCTCACACCGTTCTCGATATGACACCGATCCCGGTACATCTCCATCTCGTGCAGCCCCTGGGCAAAGTTATTGGGCCGGCCGAAACTCGTGGGGCAAGGCGCCAGCACCTCGGTAAAGCAGAAACCGTCTTTCTCCATCATGCGCAGCACGGCCTCTTGAAACTGGCGCACGTGCAGGACCGTCCAGCGGGAAACGAAAGACGCACCAATGGCGTGTGCCAGGTGCGGCAGGATGAAGGGATGGTCCTGGTTGCCATCGGGTGCTGTCGGGCTGCGGGCCCCCTTGGGCGAAGTGGGGCCGGTCTGCCCCCCGGTCATGCCGTAATTGAAATTGTTGATGCAGATAACATTCAGATTGATGTTGCGCCGCGCGGCGTGAATGAAGTGATTGCCGCCGATGGCAGTGAGGTCACCGTCTCCACTGATGACCGTGACTACCAGGTCGGGCTTGTGCAGGGCTATTCCCAGCGCGAAGGGCAATGCCCGTCCATGGGTGGCGTGGTAGGAATCCACGTTCACGTAGCCCGCCGCCCGCCCGCTGCAACCGATCCCGGACACGCAGACGTGCCGGTCCGGATCAACGCCGGATTCCATAATTGCCCGGACGTAGGTGTGGATGACCGTGCCGATACCGCAGCCCGGGCAGAGGATATGCGGAAAGCGATCCGCCCGCAGCAGGTCATCCGCCGGATGTTTGTCCACCAGGGAGATATTGGCTTCAACAGGTATGCTCATGATTCGACAGCCTCCAGAATCTGCTCCGGGGTAGGCATGGCGCCGCCGGCATGGGTGATGTTGATCACCGGCATCCGGGTCAGTCGCTCCACTTCGCGCCGCAGTTGGCCCAGGCTGATTTCAGGCACGACAAACTGCCTGACTCGCCCGGATGCCGCCAATTCGCGAACCCGGTCGCTGGGGAATGGCCATACGGTCTTTGGCCGCAGCAATCCCCAATGCCGCCCCTGGGCCCTGGCCATGCGAACCGCGTGCCGGGCTGAACGCGAGGTGCAGCCGATGGCCAGCAGCACGGTGTCTGCGTCGTCCAGCATGAACTCTTCCGTCATCAGGATCTGGTCGGCATGCTTGCGAACCTTGTCGACCAGTCGCGTCACCAGCTTGTGGTGCACGCCTGCGTCGGTGATCGGGTAGCCCCGCTCGTCGTGAGTCAGGCCGGTCATATGGACCTTGTAACCCTCGCCGGCGTGGGCAATGGGTGGAACCAGGTCATCATCCGGTGCGTAGCTCAGGAACGGTTCCTTGCCCGGCGGCTGGCGCGGCCCTTTCCTGACCCGGATCGACAGGATGCCGGGTTCCGGGATCACCACGCGCTCGGCCATATGACCCACAACTTCGTCCATCAGCACAAATACCGGCACCCGGTAGCGATCGGCCGCGTTGAACGCTTCGAAGGTCAGGTCAAAACACTCCTGGGGTGAGTCGGGACAGTAGGCGATGACACCGTAGTCGCCGTGGGACCCCCACCGGGCCTGCAGGATGTCGGACTGGCCCACCATGGTCGGCAGACCCGTAGAGGGTGAGGCGCGCTGCACGTTGACCACGACAATGGGCAGCTCCATCATCGCCGCCAGGCCAATGTTCTCCATCATCAGGCTGAAGCCCGGGCCGGAGGTAGCGGTCAGGCTGCGGGCACCCGCCGCCGAGGCGCCGATGATAGCGGCGATGCTGCCCAGCTCATCTTCCATCTGCACAAAACGACCACCCACTGCCGGCAGACGATCCGACAACCGTTCGGCGACTTCGGTTGAAGGGGTGATGGGATAGCCGGCAAAGAAGTCCAGACCGGCCGCCAGTGCGCCCTCGGCACAGGCGTGATCCCCCTGCATGAAGCGAGCCCCGCTCAGCAGTCTCGGAGTCGGTGGGGGCCGGGCCGCGTGGAGCTTAACCATCTGAGGCGTCCGCCTGGGACTCGGAGGTGAATATGGCAAGTTCGGGACAGATCAGGTCGCAAAAGCGGCAGAACACGCAGGCCTGCTCCTTGCCCGCCGCGACAACCGGAAAGTGGTGTCCCTTGGAGTTGGTGTCCTCGGAATATTCCAGTACGTCGACCGGGCAGTAGGAAATACAGAAATCACATTGCTTGCAGCGCTCGGCAATGACGTGCACCAGTCCGTGGGGCACCTGGGCCCGGGACAGGTCCATGGGCTGCCGACGGTTGCTGCGGATTGCATTCATGCCAGTTCGAAGTCGCGCGGGATCGGGCCTGGGCCGGCCGCATCACGACTTTCCCCTCTGCAATACATGCTCACATTATGCCAGCCACACTGGGGGATTCGGGAAAGTACTGCTAAGGAGTTTCCGCAGTGCCCGTTGCTCCGGAATCCAGGCCCACGTCCGGGCGAATTACCGATCAGTCACAATTCGACGGGATCCGCCTGCTTCTGGCTGGCACCGGCACGCAATGTCTCGTTGCTGAGCGGTTCGAACGGCCGTTGGGAAAAAACCGCGTCCAGAGACAGTCCGAAGTAACTGGCCAGTCGAAATGCCAGGGACAGGCTCAGGTTGTACTGGCGCCGCTCGATGTAGCCGATGGTTTGTGGATGAACTCCTACCGCCTCGGCCAGTTCCTTGCGGGACACGGACCGTTCGGTCCGCAGGAGCTTCAGGCGGTTATAGAACTCGACCTCTTTAGTCGACGTCATGATTGTCCTCCAGCGACCAGGCCGCGATCATCCGCGGCGCCAGGGCGCAGGTGAGGAATGCGAATGCTGCTACGGCAAAGGTCCCGGGGCGATCCAGGTCCAATACGCTGGCTACCGTCACCAGCACGACCATGAACACCAGGGCGAACCCGTAGGCGGTCTTGTAGGCGTTGTTGCGAACGGCCACCTGGTGTTCGTCCAGGCGCTCATCACTGAGTTCGAAGATGCCCCGCAGTGACAGGTTCAGCAGGTGCATGCACAGCCAGTAAGGCAGCGATGCCAGGGCCACGAAGACAATGCGGTCGCCGCCCGCGTTGAGCGCAAGCCCAATAAGGACAGCGGATAACAGGGTGGCGACCACGATGGGCCGGCGGCGGTTCCGGCGCTGCAGGCGGTCGGCGAAGGCGCTGTTGACCTGGCGGAACATGCGGTCCTGGAGGTTTCCCATCATTACTGGTATTTCCTGCTTTGTGTAGGGTATATACTACATTTTGTTATACAGATATGCAAACTGAGTTGCCTTTTGTGATCCTGAACTCGATCCCGGATCAGGTCCGGGATGACAGATTGAGGGGCCCTTCGGGCGGTTGTTTGGATTCAGGATCCATCTGAGGTTGGTTTTTCATTAGCTGCGATCGGTGCATTTACTTGATCAGGGGCTTCGTTGCTGAATCTCCCCGCATTTTTGGATGGAGGCTTCGGCAATGACGATGGATCCTGAATCGAGTTCAGGATGACGTATTAAGGAGAGCCCTTCGGGCTGTTGTTTGGAGTGGCGTCCCCAAGGGGATTGATTCGTCGCTGCGCTCCTCACCCCTTCGGGGCTGCTTCGCTGCGCTGCGCAGTCCAAATCGCTGGCGCGATTTGTCGAACCGACAGGGGTTCTCACCCCCTTGGGGTAGTGTCTTTTTGGGCAAAAAAAATGCCGTAGCAAGCTACGGCACCATATTCTTGTTGTTTTTATAAGAGTGGCGTCCCCAAGGGGATTCGAACCCCTGTTGCCGGCGTGAAAGGCCGGAGTCCTAGGCCTCTAGACGATGGGGACGTATTTCTCTTTTCTTTGGGCGTTCTCTATTTTTAGTTTTTGGTGGAGCTAGGCGGGATCGAACCGCCGACCTCTACACTGCCAGTGTAGCGCTCTCCCAGCTGAGCTATAGCCCCGCACAAGGCGCGCAAGATTAAGCAAAGCGGGGGGTAGTGTCAAGGTGTTCTGGAGGGAATTTCCCGGCCTGGCGAAGATTCCTCGGTTCATGGACCTTGGCAGGTTCATGGACCTTGGCACACGCACGTGCCATCGGCCGGAGGCTGTGAGGGAATCGGAAACCGCGTAATTAATTACCGACCGCAATTCGTCCATGGAGGGCGGATCTTGCGGATAGACCTTGGCACAGGGATGTGCCAACGGCCGAAGGCCGTGAGTGATTGGGAAATCGCATTTTCCAATCACGCCTGCGAGTTGACCATGGACGGTCAATCTCGCGGATCAACAATCATGTGCCAACGGCCGTAGGCCGTGAGTGATTGGGAAATCGCATTTTCCAATCACGACCCCAAGTCGCACATGGAAGTGCGATCTTGGCGATCAACAATCACAACCTCAATCCGGCAATCCGGACTTGCTCATGGCCTCCAGGTCAATTTCCACCGGAGTACTGACCTTGGGCCATTCGGACGCCTTCGCGGAGCGGATGGTCTCGAGCCCGTGACCCTGGCGCAGCAGGTATTCCAACCAACGGTCCAGGAAGCTGTTGGCCCGCCAGCGATGATCCACCACGTCTTCTACCGGCACCAGGGAGCCGACCAGCGGCTGGCTGACGGTGCCGGGATAGCAGTGGGTCGCCTCTGCCATCTGGGCGTCGTGATAGATGCGCAGATGGGCATCCGGGTCGGCGGTGACCCGCCCTACCCCGTCTTCCATGAAGTAGGTCAGCCGGGCGAAAGTGGTATAGCGGTGGCGTTCGGTGATTTCCAGGTAAATGGGCAGTTCGCCCGGCACCCGGGAAATCATCCGGTCATGCTCGAGAATGGTGTCGTCGAACAGCAGCGTGACCTGCCGGTAAATCTCAGCATAGATGTCCATCAGCCGCTCGAACTTCGGCTTGCCGAGGAACTGGTGTTTTTCTTCTCCGACCTCCATGGCAACCGAGTCTAGCAAGACATCCGCCCCGCCGACCAGTGTGCTGCCCCACAAGTTTGTGCCCTGTCAGAGCCCCCAAAATGTGCCAGGACAAGGCGCATTCCGCCGGCAATGTCTGGACCTTGTCCAGGGATGCAACGTCGGCCTGGCGCATTTTGGGGGCTCCCGCAGGGCGCGCCCCACAAGCCCCGCGGGGGTGTTGCGGCCCTTGACCATGGAAATACCATGGCGCGGCGGGCCGCGCCTACCCACAGGGCTTGTGGGGACACGCTGACAGGGCACAAACTTGTGGGACAGCACACCAAGTTGACAAAGCGGAAAATTGAGCTAGCAAGGGCGGACTTGATCGGCCCCGAACCGCCCCGCCCGGGGCTCTACAGCCGTTTTTTCTCCATCTTGAACGACAGCAGGATTTTTCCCGCAATCTCTTCAATGGATGTGCTGGTGGTGTTCAGGCAGGAAATGTCATGCATGCGAAACAGGCCTTCAGCGTCAGCCACTTCCTCCCGGCACTGACGCAATTCGGCGTATCGGCTGTTGGGCCTGCGCGCTTCGCGGATCTGCTGCAGCCGGTACGGATCAATGGTCAGCCCGAACAGTTTTTCCCGGTGGGGTTTGAGCCGCGGCGGCAGGTCCAGACTGCCCAGGTCTTCTTCTGTGAGCGGGTAATTGGCCGCCTTGATCCCATAGTGCAATGCCAGGTACAGGCAGGTTGGAGTTTTGCCGGACCGAGAGACACCGACCAGGATGACGTCCGCGTTCTGATAGTTGATGTCGGCTCCGTCATCATGTTTAAGAGCATAGTTGGTGGCGTCCATGCGGGACTCGTATTTATGGTAATCGACCAGGCCGTGAGCATGGCCCACCCGGGGTGATCGACTCACGCCCAGCTCGTCTTCAAAGATCCCAAGAAACGTGTCGAACACGTCCATCACCAGCCCCGGCGACTGGTAGATGATCTCGGATAGCGAGGGATCGACGAACGTACTGATGATAATAGGCCGACTCTCTCCGCGGTCCGCTTCCTGGCGGATCCTTCCCCGCACCTCCTCAGCTTTTTCCACCGAGTCCACGAACGGGATGCGCACCTGTTTGAAGTCGATCGCCTCAAACTGCGTGAACAGGCTGTGGCCGATGGTCTCGGCGGTGATACCGGTCCCGTCAGACACGAAAAAAACTGTGCGTTTTGCGTGGCTCGTCATTCCTTCACCCCATTTCAGCCTGCCTGGCCAATCCATCACCGGGCCAAGGGCCGGAGCATATCCGGTCAGAGCGGGATTTGACAGCACGAAGACAGGCCGGAGCACTGCGGAAAACCACAGGTTCAGGGCCCAAACCGAGGCCGCCACCAGCCAGGAGATCCGGGCTATCCACTAGGTGAATTCAACAGGTGTTATGCGTGGAAAAACCGCAGTACCATAGCCTCGCCCTCGGCTGATCATGCCGGGATTTATCAAATTGGGAGACCCACATTGAGCGATTACATTCTGTGGCTGGATCAACTCGGCATGAACGACCTTGGCCAGGTAGGCGGCAAGAATGCCTCCCTGGGAGAAATGATCGGCAGTCTGAGCAATCTCGGGGTCACCGTCCCCACGGGATTCGCCACCACTGCAACCGCATACCAGGAATTCCTGCAGCAATCCGGTCTCGCTGACCGTATTCACAAGCGACTGGGGGAACTGGACATTGAAGACGTGGTGGAACTGGCCAAGGCCGGCGCGGAAATCCGCGGCTGGGTGACCGATACGCCCTTCCCCCCGGCCCTGCGTGACGCAGTGGTCGAGGCCTACAAGAAGATGGAGGCCGAGGGTGGCGAAGGCGTCTCGGTGGCCGTTCGATCATCGGCGACGGCGGAGGATCTTCCCGACGCCTCTTTTGCCGGACAGCAGGAAACCTTCCTCAACGTCTGCGGCGTGGACAACGTCCTCAAGCGGGTCCACGAGGTATTCGCCTCGCTCTACAACGACCGCGCCATTGCCTACCGGGTCCACCAGGGCTTCGACCATGAGTCGGTCTACCTGTCTGCCGGTATCCAGCAGATGGTGCGCAGCGACGTGGGCTCCTCGGGGGTCATATTTACCCTCGACACCGAATCCGGGTTCCGTGATGTGGTGTTCATCACCGCCGCCTACGGTCTCGGTGAGACCGTGGTCCAGGGCGCTGTCAACCCGGACGAATTCTACGTCCACAAACCGGCCATCGAGAATGGCAACCTTGGCGTGCTGCGGAAAAACCTTGGCAATAAGGCCATCCAGATGGTGCACACCGACGCGGACTCCGACGATAACGAGACCCGCACCATCGATACCCCGATGGAAAAACGAGCCGTCTTCTGTATCAACGACGACGAAGTGATGGAACTGGCCAAGCAGGCCGTTACCATCGAAAAACACTACGGCCGCCCCATGGACATCGAATGGGCCAAGGATGGGCTGACCGGCAAGCTGTACATCGTGCAGGCGAGGCCGGAAACGGTGAAGAGCCAGGCCAAGGCCAACGTCATCGAGCGCTACCGTCTGCTCGGTAAAGGCGACGTCATTACCGAAGGCCGCAGCATCGGCCAGAAAATCGGCGGGGGTCCCGCCAAGGTCATCGACTCCATCTCGGAAATGGAGCGGGTGCACAAGGGTGACGTGCTGGTCACCGACATGACCGACCCGGATTGGGAACCCATCATGAAGCGGGCCTCGGCCATCGTCACCAACCGCGGCGGCCGGACCTGCCACGCAGCCATCATTGCGCGGGAACTGGGTATTCCGGCCGTGGTGGGTTGCGGCGACGCCACCGCCGCCGTTCCCGATGGGGAAAAGGTCACGGTGAGTTGCTCCGAGGGGGACACCGGTTACATCTACAAGGGTGAACTGGAGTTCGAGGTTTCCCGGGCGGACATGAAAGAAATGCCCGAGGCGCCGTTGAAGGTGATGATGAACGTCGGCAACCCGGACCGGGCTTTCGACTTCGCCCAGTTACCCAACGAGGGGATTGGCCTGGCGCGGCTGGAGTTCATCATCAACCGCATGATCGGCGTCCATCCCAAGGCCCTGCTGGAGTATGACGACCAGGACCAGGAAACGAAGGACATCATCGACCAGCGGATGGCGGGTTATGGGTCCCCGGTGGAATTCTACGTGGACAAACTGGCCGAGGGCATTGCGACCCTGGGCGGTGCGTTTTATCCGAAGCCGGTCATCGTTCGACTGTCTGACTTCAAATCCAATGAGTATGCCAACCTGATTGGCGGCAAACGTTACGAGCCCCACGAAGACAACCCCATGCTGGGCTTCCGCGGCGCCTCTCGCTACGTGGCCGATTCCTTCAGGGACTGCTTTGAGCTGGAATGCCGGGCCATGAAGAAGGTTCGGGAGAAGATGGGACTGACCAACGTCTGGGCCATGGTGCCGTTCGTACGAACGGTGGAGGAAGGCAAGGCCGTGATCGACGTCATGTCCGAGTTCGGCCTGCGTCGGGGTGAAAATGACCTCAAGACCATCATGATGTGCGAGATTCCGTCCAACGCCCTGCTGGCGGAGGAGTTCCTGGAGCATTTTGATGGATTCTCCATCGGCTCCAATGACCTGACCCAGCTGACCCTGGGCCTGGACCGGGATTCCGGCCTGATCGCGGATTCTTTTGACGAACGCGACGCTGCGGTCAAGAAGCTCCTGTCAATGGCCATCAAGACCTGCCGGGACAAGGGTAAGTACGTGGGTATCTGCGGTCAGGGACCGTCAGACCATCCTGACCTGGCCGAGTGGCTGGTGGAGCAAGGCATCGAAAGCGTGTCCCTGAACCCGGACACCGTGGTGGAAACCTGGCTTTACCTGGCCGAGGAACAGAAAAAACGGGCGTCCTGAGCGACTGCCCTAACCAGAGGGGGCCACTCCCGCCAGTTCTCCCATGAACTGGCGGTAGTAGGCCAGCTCGGCAATTGAATCCCGGATATCCTCAAGTGCGAGATGCCGGGTATTTTTCTTGAACCCGCTCATCAGCTCCGGCGACCAGCGCCGTGCGAGTTCTTTGAGGGTGCTGACGTCCAGGTTGCGGTAATGAAAAAACCGCTCCAGCTCCGGCATCAGCCTGACCATGAACCGCCGGTCCTGACAAATGCTGTTACCGCACATGGGTGACGTACTCGCACCCACATGCTGCCGCAGGAAATCCAGGGTCTGCTGCTCGGCTTCGGCTACGGTGAACCGGCTTTCCCGGACCCGGTCCCACAGCCCGGATTGCCCATGCTGGCGGGTATTCCACGCGTCCATCTGCTGCATGATGGATTCCGGCTGATGGATGGCCACAACCGGCCCGGCAGCGATCTCTTCCAGGTGCTTGTTGGTGACGATGGTAGCGATTTCGATGATCTGATCGGAGTCGGGGTCCAATCCCGTCATTTCCAGATCGATCCAGACCAGGTTCTCCGGATCCACGAATTTTCCTTATGATGTACAGCGTGGCGCATTCTAACAAAGTATGGTGCCTGGCCCGGCCTTCCCGTAAACCGGCGTGGAGCGAATGAGCGCAAGCCAGGCCCGGGTCATCGTGAGCTACGGGGCGGAGTGCCTGGTCGAAACGCCGGATCAACGCCTGCTTGCCTGCCAGTCCACCCGCCGTATCGGCAAAACCGTGTGCGGCGACCGGGTTGAGTTTTCCGAAGACGTCCACGGCGGGCGCCTGGAACGCGTACTTCCACGGGACAACAGCTTTCTGCGCGCCGACCGCCGCGGGAGGCCCCGGGTGGTGGCGGCCAACCTGGACCGGATCATCATCGTCGTAGCGCCAAAGCCTGAGCCGACCCGGGACCTGGTCAACCGCTATCTGGTGGCCTGCGAGAACGTCGGTATCGACGCCTTGATCTGTTTGAACAAAGCCGATCTGCTGCGGACAGACCAGGCCGCGGAGGAGGCCTGGCGGCGCCAGCAGGCGCTCTACCAGGAACTGGGCTATCCGTTTGTCATCTGCAGCGCCAAATCCGACGACGGTCTGACCGCCCTGATGCCGCACCTCGCCAGCGGTTCAAGCATCCTGGTGGGTCAGTCCGGCGTGGGTAAATCGTCCATCGTCCAACGCCTGATTCCGGACCTGGATCTGCGGACCCGGGAAATTTCAGCGTCCACCGGCAAGGGGCGCCACACCACCACGGCGACCACCCTTTATCACAGCCCCGGCGGCGGTGACCTGATCGATTCTCCCGGGGTGTGGGAATACGGTATCTGGACCATGACTGCCGCAGAGGTCTGCCGCGGGTTCATCGAGTTTTCGAATTACCTTGGACAGTGCCGTTTTGACAACTGCGTGCACCGGGTGGAGCCGGGCTGCGCGGTGGAAGCGGCGGCGGAAGCCGGAGAGATCGACCCATGCCGGCTGGCCTCCTACCGGCGCATTGCCGCCGCCATGGAACCACGCTGAAATGTGCGGGTTACGGTCTTTCGAACCGTGGCAATCGTCCCCATCTGAGCCAGTATGAAGTTTTGCAGCACATGCGGTTCGGATCAGTTGGAGACCAGGATCCCCGCGGGCGACCAGTTGCCCCGGATAGTTTGCGCCAGCTGCGAGTCCATTCACTACGTCAATCCCAAGGTTGTGGCCGGCTGCCTGCTGACCTGGCAGGGCCAGATTCTGCTGGCCAGGCGCGCCATTGAACCGCGATACGGCTACTGGACCCTGCCAGCCGGATTCATGGAGCTGAACGAAAACACCGCCCAGGCAGCGGCCCGGGAGTGCTGGGAGGAGGCTCGGGCGACACCCGCCGAGATGAGCCTGTTCGGCCTGGTGAGCATTCCGCGTATTTCACAGGTCTATGTCATGTACCGGGGCACACTGCACAAGGGCGAATATGGCGTCGGCGAAGAAAGCCTGGAAGTGGGACTGTTCGAGCCGGAGGCCATTCCCTGGGATGACATTGCATTTCCAGTGGTTCGGCACTCACTGAAGCGTTACCTGGAAAATCCGCAGCGCGAAGACGTTTATGACGTGATCATCGATCGCAATACCAACTGGCAGGCACTGGAAACAGGGGCTGCCGCCATCAAGCAGCAGGCTGGTTAACCTGGCAAGGAGCACATTCAATGGATCCGATTCTTTCTCACATCCTGGCGGCGATCGCTGGCGCCCTGGCAGGCGCCGGCCTGATATACCTGATTCTGGGAAGGGGCCAGGGTAGAGGCTCTGCCGCCGCCGTACGGGCGGAGTTTGACCAGTACAAGGAGCAGGTTGCAGACCATTTCTCCCGCACGGCGTCAGCGGTCAACCAGCTGACCGACAGCTACAAGAGCGTGTTTGACGAACTGCAGGAGGGCGCCAGCCAGCTGATGGACGAGGACACCCTGCGCCAGCGGCTGGCCCATGACGACGGCGAAGCGATCACTCTCAGCCGTCTGGGCTACAGCGCACAGCCCGCATCCGGCCAGTCCGCCAGCGAAGAGGCGCCGGCCGGGACGCCGGAACCTGCCCGGGAAGACGCGGCCGAGGCAGCAGGCTCTGGTGCAACTGAACCGGAGTCAGAAAGCACCGAAGGCGTGAGCGACGCTTCGGAGACCGAAGCGTCACCTGCCGCCGAACCTTCGACCGACGGCAGTCCCGCGGAGGACACTCCGGACGCAGATGCGGTGTCCGGATCACAACCCGAGCAGACTGCCGGCTCCGAAGCCGACGCTGAACGAGCCGAGCAGCCGAGGCCCTAACCCAGGTCCGCCGCCAGCGAGTCCCGCGAGGCGTCGTCCACGGTGATGGTGTAGTCGTAGTGCAGGTGACGGACGCCAACCCGGATCTGGGCGCCGGCCCGGGCCGCCTCGACGTTGCTATCCGGCAGCTCAAAGCGCAGGAAGTGGACGGCTGACGTTTTCTCTTCGTTGCTGCGCTCCAGGTCCTCGTCAGCGATGGCGTAGACCCGGTCGAAGTCGCCCACCTGGACCCAGATCAGGTCCTCGATGCCCTTGAGCAGCTGGAGCTTGGCGCGCCGCTCCTCCACGTCGGGGTACTCCACCATGGCTGTCGCCTTCCAGTTGCTGCCGTCGGGAATCAGCGGATTGTAGGCATCCAGTTCCTCCTGGATGGCGTCGGCCTCGAAGATCCGCTCGATGCGCAGCATTTCCTGGATCTGGTACTGGATGGTCATCCGGTTCTCGAAGATCAGGGTGAGGTTAGGCCCCACGGCAATTCGCCGGCGTTTCTTCTCCTCCATCACCTCCGAGCGCATGCTGTCGCGGAGATTGGCATAGTCTTCCAGCTTGTAAAGGTCTGAGTGGGTCAGTTTGCTCTGTTGCATAAGGTCGGTCTCAAATTCCTTTAGATTCCGTAAGCGGTTCGAATCAGGGTCATGGGATGCTCGCCCCCGGACATTCCAGCCCCGTGGGCCAGGTGGTCCGCCGCCAGAGGGCAGTCGCTCACCACGTGGTCGGCTTCCTGTTTCTTGATCTTGTTGACCACCGGCCGGGCAATTTTCATGGAGTGCTTGTGGGTTTCCCGGCGCACGCCGTAAGTCCCATCGTGGCCGGAGCAGCGTTCGTGGACCTGCATTTCGATTCCCGGGAGCAGATTGAGGATCTCGCGGGTCTTGGGCCCGATGTTCTGAACCCGCTGGTGACACGCGACCTGGTAGGCCACCTTGCCGGCATCGGTCTTGAAATCAGTCTTGAGCAGCTCCGCCTTGTGCCGATGGGACAGGTACTCAAAGGGGTCGAAGGTGGCGCTTCGGACCTTGGCGACCTGTTCGTCCTCGGGGAACAAAAGGGGCAGCTCCTGCTTGAACATCAGGGTGCAGGAAGGAATGGGCGTCACGATATCCCACCCCTGGTCCACTGCGGCGGCGAGTTCGGGAATGTTGGCCTGTTTCAGCTTCTCCACCGCATCCAGGTCACCCAGCTCCATCTTCGGCATGCCACAGCACTGGGTGCCGCGATAGACCCGGGTTTCGATCCCGTTGTGGCGATACACCGCCACCATGTCTTCCACCATGGTGGGATGGTTGTAGTGGCCGTAGCAGGTGGCGAAGACCAGGACCTTGCCCCGGGTCGGCCCGGCGGCTGTCGCCTCCCCGGCGGGCTGGTCCTGCACCGACCGGCGTTTCAGCAGCGGCGGGTTGGCAAATTCGGGGACTCGCGCCTCCGGGTGGATATGCAGCGTCTTGTCCAGCAGCGCACGACCGGCCTTTGTCCGGTTGACCTTGTTGGCCGTCTGAACCACCACCGGAAGCGTGGACAGGCGTCCCATGCTGGACGGGCTGGACAGGACCTTCTGATGCATGGGGGCACCCTGCTGGCGAAACTTGTGAGCCTTGGCACGCAGCATCAGGTGAGGAAAGTCCAGGTTCCATTCGTGGGGGGGCACATAGGGACATTTCACCTGGTAACACAGGTCGCACAGGTAGCAGTGATCCACTACCTGCATGTAGTCCCCTTTGGCGACGCCGTCCACCTCCATGGTGTCGGATTCGTCTACCAGGTCAAACAGCGTGGGAAAGGCCTGGCACAGGCTGACGCAGCGCCGGCAGCCGTGGCAGATATCGTAGACTCGCTCGAGTTCGTCGTACAGCTTGTGCTCGTCCCAGAACTCTTCGCTGCGCCACTCGATGGGGTGCCGAGTCGGGGCTTCCAGCCCACCCTCGCGCCTTCCCGCGTCTGATTGAGACATGGAGCTGGCCCTCAAAAGCAAGCAGCCCCGACTGGCGGGGCTGCGTAAAGGAGTGAATTAAAGGTCGTCGAGCGCTTTCTGGAATCGATTGGCGTGTGAGCGCTCGGCCTTGGCCAGGGTCTCGAACCAGTCGGCAATCTCGTCGAAGCCTTCGTCCCGTGCCGTCTTGGCCATGCCCGGATACATGTCGGTGTACTCGTGGGTCTCACCGGCGATGGCGGACTTCAGGTTGGCTTCGGTCTCGCCAAACGGCTCACCAGTTGCCGGATCACCACACTCTTCCAGGTACTCCAGGTGACCGTGGGCGTGACCGGTTTCACCTTCCGCGGTGGAACGGAACACGGCTGCCACGTCGTTGTAGCCTTCAATGTCAGCCTTTTGCGCAAAATACAGGTAGCGGCGGTTGGCCTGGGATTCACCGGCAAATGCAGCTTTCAGGTTGTCTTCGGTTTGAGATCCTTTGAGATCCATGGCGTTTCTCCCTGTTAGGACGGATTGAGGATGGGTGTCGTGCTGGCACTGGCTCTCCAGTCTCGCGTCAGTATAAAAAACATACCGCCCGTGAAGAAATTGATAGTGGCTATGGCCTTGATAGCTTGGGGCTATGGCGCGTCCAGGTCGGCGCGCAGGTAACCCCGGGTGCCTGACACTTTCAGCTTACCGCCGTCGTCCACTTCCATCCGGGTGGCAGCCTCCAGAATCTCGTACACGCGGCGCTCCTGGGCCATCAGCGGATCCATGCACATTTTCTTGGTGCTGCCGATGGGTCCGGATGTCATGGCCTCGGGCGATCCCTTGAACTGCAGGCGAAAATCGTTGCATCCGGTGCTGCCGGCGACCTGCCCGTCGGCCAGGCTGATCTCCAGCCATCCGCCGGGTTCCGCCGCCACACCATCAACTTCCACCAGGGTCCAGCGCCCCACATCAAGCGCCGCCGGGGCGGCCGACTGACCGTCACTCACCGAGCAGGACGCCACCGTCAAGAGACACAGCCCTGCCAGGGCAATTTTCATGTACATCGCAATTCTCCATCGTCAGCCTGGCGGCCAGGTCATTGCACGTCCCGCCAGGAAGTGCAGGTGAATATGGAACACCGTCTGGCCAGCCAGGGCATTACAGTTCATTACCACCCGGTAGCCGTCCTCGGCCACCCCCTGCTGTTTGGCGTAATCCGCGGCAGCAAGAAACAGCTCTCCAACCAGCCCTGCCGTTGCCGGCGTCAGGTCGTTGATGGTTCGAACGTGCTGTTTGGGAATGAATAGAACATGGTGCGGCGCCTGGGCGTTGATGTCCTTGAATCCCAGTACCTGGTCGGTTTCGTAAACGATGTCGGCCGGTATCTTGCGATCGATGATGTCCAGGAACAGTGTGTCGGACATGAATTGGTTTCCTCTCTGGATGATCCGTTGTGAGTATCCCGGCCGTGCCAGCGCTCTGTCAGGCTAGGCTTCCTCGCTCACCTCACGGCGACCCGAAAAGGCATGGGCCAGGGTACTGCTGTCAATGTATTCGAGCTCGCCCCCAAGGGGAACACCGTGGGCAATGCGCGTTACGCGGATCCCCGCCGACCGGGCCATGTGGGCCAGGTAGTGGGCGGTGGCCTCGCCTTCCACCGACGGATTGGTGGCAACGATGAGCTCCTGGACCGGCTCCTCGGAAAGCCGGGTTCGCAGCTGGTCGAGACCCAGGTCTTCAGGGCCAATGCCGTCCAGTGGTGACAGCTTGCCCATCAGCACAAAATAGGAGCCGCGAAACACCGTGGAGCTTTCCACCACCGCGGCGTCAATGGGATTTTCCACCACGCAGATCTGCCCCGAATCCCGGGAGGCATCCTGGCAGATGGTGCACAGGTCCTGGTCGGCAAAGGTGCGGCAGCGCCGGCAATGACCGATATCCCGCATGGCGGTGGCCAGGGCCTCGGACAGCCGGCGGCCGCCCTCCCGGTCCCGCTCCAGCAGGTGAAATGCAATTCTCTGGGCCGATTTCGGCCCGATGCCAGGCAGGCAGCACAGAGACTCCGTGAGCTGGTCCAGTAGTTTCGAGTGGCTCACGGGTCCGCTGGGTCAGAAGGGAAACTTGAGTCCGCCGGGCAGCTTGAGCCCGCCGGCCAGCCCACCGAACTGATCTTTCATCAGCTGGGCAACCTTGTTGACCGCGTCGTTGGTCGCAGCGGCCACCAGGTCTTCCGCCATATCCGGGTCATCAGCCAGCAGGGCCCGGTCTATGGTGACCCGCCGCACCTCGTGCTGACCGGTCATGGTGACCTTCACCAGGCCGCCACCGGACTCCCCGGTCACCTCGGTGCGCGCCAGCTCCTCGTGAGCTTTTTTCATGTCTTCCTGGACTTTCTGCGCCTGCTGCATCAGTCCCGCCAGTGGTCCTTTCATGGATTATCCTCAGTTGTTGTTTTCCAGCGGTCGAACGGAGCCGGGCACGATCTCGGCGCCCAGCTGCTCCTGCAGCCTGAGCACGTTGGGATCGCTGGCAATCTTCGACTCAGCGGCCTGCTGGCGCTGATCGCTGGCCCTGGCCATCTTTTCCGCTGGCGTATTGCTGGTGGCGCCGGTCTCAATTTTCAATCTCACACCTTTGCCGTAAAAACGCTCCAGGCCGCTGCGGATCGTCTCCTCGGCACTGTCGGTGTGCAGGAACTGCTGCCTGGCATCCAGGGTCAGCTTGAACAGGCGCTCGCCTTCCCGGCTCAGCGTGCTGTTCTGGGCCAGCATGGCCGCCGGCCCCTTCAGCCCCAGCGAGTGGATCACCGATTCCCAGTTGCCATCGTCCGGCGTTTCCGGGCGGTCGGTCAGCCCGCTTTCGGCGGGGGTCTCCACTGCGTCTGCGGGCGACCCGACGGGACCTTCACTGGCCTGGCCGCCGGCGACTCTCGCCTCTTCCCCGGCGGGCACCTCCGCTTCCTCCGGGCGGGCCTGGCTGGGAGGCTCGGCCGGCGGTGACGGCACGGCCGGAGCCTGGTTGGAGGCAGGCTGTGGTGGCCGCGCCTGTTCCGCTGCCGGTCGGACTGCGGGCGGGACCGGCCTGGCCGAGGGCGTTGGCGCGGCGGATCGCGATGCCGATGACTGACTGGTGTTACCGGCCTGCGCACCGGCCCGGCTGCCGGCGGGACAGAACGCCAGCATCCGCAGCAGGGTCATCTCAAAGCCGGTGCGGTGGTCCGGTGCCAGATCCAGCTCACTGCGACCGGTGGCGGCGATCTGGTAGCACAGCTGTACGTCCTCGGGATGCATGGCATCGGCTACATCCGCCGCCTGGCCCTCGGCCTGGACCTCCGGCACCATTTGCTGAATCGCTGCCTGGTGAAACATCTGGGAAAGCTCGCCCAGCACCCGGCCGTAGTCCGGTGAATACTCAATCAATTCCTGGCAGGTCTGCCACAATCCGGCGGGATCACCCTCGCACAGAGCCTGAACCAGCTTGTCCAGGTATTGGCCTTCCACGGTACCCAGCATGCTGCGCACGTCGGCAATGGCCAGCTTGCCGCCGCCGAACGCAATGGCCTGGTCCAGCAGGCTGAGCGCATCCCGCATACTGCCGTCAGCGCTGGCAGCAATCTGCTCCACCGCTTCAGCCTCGGCCTCAACCTGCTCCTCGCTGATCAGCTGACTCAGGTAGTCGGCGATCTGCTGGCCCGACAGACGCTTGAGATTGAACTGGAGGCAGCGGGACAGGATGGTCACCGGCAGCTTCTGGGGATCTGTGGTGGCCAGCAGGAATTTCACGTGGGGTGGCGGCTCTTCCAGGGTCTTGAGCAGCGCGTTGAAGCTGTGGGTGGACAACATGTGCACCTCGTCGATCAGGTACACCTTGTAGCGGCCCCGGGTCGGCGCGTACTGGACGTTTTCCAGCAGTTCCCGGGTGTCGTCCACCTTGGTCCTGGAGGCAGCGTCCACCTCGATCAGGTCGAAAAAACGCCCCTCGTCGATGTCGCTGCAGGTGCCGCATTCGCCACAGGGATGGGAGCTCACCCCAGTTTCGCAGTTCAGGGCCTTGGCGAAAATCCGCGCAATGGTGGTTTTCCCCACGCCCCGGGTACCCGTGAACAGCATGCAGTGATGCACCCGCTCGGTGTCCAGGGCATTGACCAGGGCGCGCACCACGTGCTCCTGTCCCACGAGCTGCTCAAAGGTGCGGGGGCGCCATTTTCGCGCCAGAACTTGGTAGGTCATGGGGGATTGATCATCCGGGCCTGGGCCGTGAGCGTAATCCCCTATTCTGCCAAGCCCCCCACCAAAACACCACGGATTTCCCTGCAATTCGACCTTGCCGCCACCGCCCCGGTGCAGTACCCTACGCGGCCTTCCGTTCGGAGAGGTGCCGGAGTGGTTGAACGGGCTCGCCTGGAAAGCGAGTGTGCGGTGTTGAGCCGTACCGAGGGTTCGAATCCCTCCCTCTCCGCCAGACATAAAAAAACCCGCAAAAGCGGGTTTTTTTATGTCTGGCGGAGAGGGACGGGCGAAGGAATCCGAGTGGTTCGAAACCAAACAACGGCGCGCAGCGCCCACCCTTAAACCGTCTTCCTGAACTAGATTCAGGATCCATCGTCAATCCGGAAGCCCGAGACCCCAAAGCGTAATCTGGCTCCCAACAGAGCCCCTGATCAAACACATACCCCCCCGAAACCACCCGCGGCTTTTTCGTATCTGTCGCAGAGGTACGGGCGAAGGATTCCAAGTGGTTCGAAACCAAACAACGGCGCGCAGCTCTCACCATTGCCCGTCTTACTGAACTTGATTCAGGATCCATCATCAATCCCAAAGCCCTAGACCCCAAAGCGTCATTGGCTCCCAACGGAGCCTCTGATCAAACAAATACCCCCGGAAACCACCTGGGGCTTTTTGGTAAGGCCTAAACCCCCCGACCCAACACCCGATACAAAGGCGCCGACGCCACACGCTCAGCCACGTATTCAAAATCACGAACATAAAGCAAATTGCCTTCGGTGCTGCTTCCAGTTCTGTGCCGCAGCCCCCGGGTAAACGGGTCGTACTGGCAGACCCGGAACCCAAAACCCACCACGACCTCATGCAGTTTCGCCTCATCGTAGCCGTATCGCTCCCCACTGCCATTGAGCTCCATGATGATCGCCGCCAGTTCCCGACGGCCCAGCAGGTTCTCGGCACCCGCAATCACCTCGGTTTCGAAGCCTTCCACATCGATTTTCAGCAGCCCTGGTGTTCTGTCCCGACAAACCTGGTCCAGGGTAGTTGCCGGGATTGTGATGGCGCCTGGCGAGACCTCCTCGCCTGAGAGGACGTGATTGGTGGTGTCGAATGCGCTGGTGAATCGCAGTTCCCCGATTTCACTGCCGATGCCGACGTTGAGGGCTTCTACCAGTGCCTCGACTTCATTGATTTGAATGTTGTCGACCAGGTGTTGATAGGTCGCCGGTACGGGCTCCACCGCAATGGTTCTTGACCCGATCGCCGCAGAAGCCAGGATCGTGTAGGAACCCACGTTGGCCCCCACGTCACAAAAAAGGTCTTCCGGTCTGAGGAAATGCAGAACAAAAGACATGTCCTCAAACTCATGCAGTCCGCAGTACAGGTTACCCGTGGCACCAGTCATGCCCCGGCGGACAATCAGTCTGGAATCATTGGCGAAGTCCAGGATGACGCTGAGGTTCAACAGCCTCGAGGTGATCTGCCATCGAACAAAACGGCCCAGCGCCCGGGTTTTCCTGTTGACGTTGAGCGGATGCCCCAGGACGAATTGGACGGTGCGCAGCAGTGACACTTCAATCTTCCCAAAAGCCGGTGACCGGCGGAATCTGCATGCCTATGGTTTCTGCTGGGCCCACGCAACGCAAGTCCGTCCTGACGCTGCCGGGACAGCAGGGAATATCCGGCGCAGAATTTCCGTGATTTTTCCGCTCAAAACGTAGACAATGCGGCCCCTGAATTGACTTGGCCGCGCCAGCGCCGTCACCCGCTCAATGGCGGCCTTCGTCGGTTCCCTCGCGACGATACATTGTGAACCCCGTCAGGCCCGGAAGGGAGCAGCGGCAACAGTGGATTCGGGTGCCGGGGGGTTGCTGGCGAAGGACGCCACCTACAGGAATCAGCCCCCGCCCATCGGGGGCTGATTATTTTTGGTCTGCTGAAGCCAGTCGCTCCAGGTATCGATGTCGGCCTGCGGATCCAGCAGGGTCACCTCGAGCCGCAGCTGCCTGGCCAGCTCGACAGACTGTTCCAGCACCCGCTCGGTGCCCCAGTCCACCCCCTGGAACAACCCCGGCTGGGGCTGCGCCAGCCCGACCAGGTAGTAACCCCCATCCAATGCCGGGCCAAATACCACCGCGTCATCCCCCCTCAGCGCGTCCAGCCCCTGATGAAGCTGGGCGGGGCGCAATCCCGGGCAGTCCACGCCCACGACCAGGGCGGGCTCACCCTCTGCCAGGGCACTGACCAGGGCGTGGTGCATTCTTGCCCCCAGGTCGTCCCCCTGCTGCCGGCGCACCGGCCAGCCGCTGTGCTGCCGCCAGGACCGGATGATGGGATGGTCCCCGTCACCAGCGATCCACAGCTCCGCAGCGCAGCCCGAATCGCTAACGGTCTGGAGGGTCCGGTCCAGCAAATGCAGGTACACTTCCAGAGCTGCTTCGTCGCCGGCATCCCGGGCGATGCGGGTCTTGACCTGGCCGAGCACCGGCGCCCGGGCAAAAACCAGCACCCTGCCGCTAGCCTGGATCATTCATTCATCCAGTCTAGCGGGCATGACGATAGCGCCGCGCCAGGTCCGCCGGCCGGGCACCCAGGAAATACGCCGCCCGCAGGTACCACATGAGCAGGACGGTATTGACGATGCCCCGCTCTTCCCAGCGGCGGGTGGAGGTGCCCAGCCGTTGGCGCAGGCAGCGGGGACGCGCCAGGCGCTTGAGCCGGCGACTGAGGGCGATGTCCTCCATCAGCTCGATCCGGGGAAAGCCATCCACCCGCTCCAGCAGGGATCGCGCCACGAAAATCCCCTGATCCCCGGTGGCAATGCCGGTCAGGCGGGAGCGCCAGTTCATGGCGGTTTCAATCACTCGAAATGCCCCGCGCGGGGATTCGAGCCGGATATCGAAGCGCCCCCAGGCGGTATCGTCATCCAGCATTGGCGCCAGCTGCTGCCACGGTTCACCGGCCAACCCGGTATCGGCATGAATAAACCAGATCAACCGGCCACCGGCGGCGCGCCAGCCATGGTTGAGCTGATGCGCGCGCCCACAACCGACTGTAAGCAATCGGTCCACCAGCGGGTCTGACTGGGTCACGGTCTGATCGCTGCTGCCGCCGTCCACCAGTATCACTTCGGCGCCCAGCTCCCGCAGGCCTTGCAACGCTTCGAGCGTATGCACGATGATCCTCTCCTCGTTGAGAGTGGGCACAACAACACTGAGCTGCTGGAAGCGATTCATGTCAGGTTCCGGCGGTGATAAGGAAATCTCATGCAGCGCAGCTATCTTAAACTGTTGATCGCGGCCGTGGTGCTGGCGGGTATCGCCGCCTTCGTCACCTTGGACCTGGGCCAGTACTTTTCCCTGGAGGCCATGCAGGCGCGACTGGATGACTGGCGCAGCTACCGGGATGATCATCCCTGGTTGACCGGCGGTGGTTTTTTCCTGGTCTACGTGGCCGTGACCGGCCTCTCTCTGCCGGGCGCTGCTTTGATGACCCTGCTGGCGGGAGCCCTGTTTGGCCTGTGGACCGGTACGCTGCTGGTATCCTTTGCGTCCACCCTGGGGGCCACCCTGGCGTTCCTGGCTGCACGCTTCGTACTGGCCGACTCAGTCAGGTCCCGCTTTCAGAAACAGTTCGAGACCATCGATCGCGGCATGGACCGGGAAGGCAGCTTCTACCTGTTTTCGCTGCGGCTAATCCCGCTGTTTCCATTTTTTGTGATCAACCTGGCCATGGGATTGACCCGAATCCGGACCCTCAGCTTTGCGCTGGTCAGCCAGGTGGGGATGCTCCCGGGCACCCTGGCCTACGTGAACGCAGGGCGGGAACTCAGCGCCCTGGAATCCCTGGGCGGAATCGTGGCGCCTTCAGTCATTCTTTCCTTCGCCGTACTGGGGCTTTTGCCGCTGGTGGCCAAGCGGCTGGTGGAATGGATGCGATCCCGACGGGTGTACCGGGGTTACCCGAAACCGGCCAGTTTCGATCGTAACCTGGTGGTCATCGGCGGCGGATCGGCGGGCCTGGTCACGGCCTACATCGCTGCTGCTGTCAAGGCCAGGGTCACCCTGGTTGAACGCGAAAAAATGGGGGGAGACTGCCTCAATACCGGCTGTGTCCCATCCAAGGCCCTGCTGCGGTCCGCGCGATTCCTGCGGGACGCCGGGCGCAGCCGGGACCTGGGCATTGCCCGGGCGGACGTGTCGTTCGAATTCCGCGACGTCATGGACCGGGTTCAGCGGGTAATCCAGGCCATCGAGCCCCACGATTCCCCGGAACGCTACGAGTCCCTGGGAGTGGAATGCCTGGCAGGCCATGCCACCATTGAATCGCCCTTCCAGGTTCGAGTGGGCGAGCAGACCCTGACCACCCGCAATATCGTGATTGCCTCGGGCGGACGGCCGTTCGTGCCACCCATTCCCGGCCTGGACCAGGTGGAACCCCTGACCTCGGACAACCTCTGGCAACTGCAGGCACAGCCCCGGCGGCTGGCGGTGCTGGGCGGCGGCCCCATCGGCTGCGAGATGGCCCAGGCTTTCGCCAGGCTGGGCACCGAGGTGACCCTGGTGGAGATGCTGGACCGGGTGGTCAACGTTGAAGACCCCGAAGTATCGGAGCTGCTGCAGGGCGTGCTTGAGCGGGACGGGGTCCGGGTGTTGACGGCTCATCGGGCCGAGCGGGTGGAACCTGGTGAGGAAGACTCAACGCTGATCTGCAGCTCCGGCAGCGGCGAAGTGGCGGTCCCGTTCGACCGGATCCTGGTGGCCGTGGGTCGACGACCCAATCTGGCGGACATGGGAATCGAGGAATTGGGCCTGGAAACCGACCGGGGCGCGCTGAAGGTCAACGAGTACCTGGAGACACGCTTTCCCAACATCTTTGCCTGCGGCGACGTCATCGGGCCTTACCAGTTCACCCACACGGCCTCCCACGAAGCCTGGTACTGCGCCGTCAACGCCCTGTTTCGCGGCTTCAAGCGTTTCCGGGTGGACTACTCGGTAATTCCCTGGGTCACTTTCACCGACCCCGAAATTGCCAGGGTCGGCCTGAACGAAACCGAGGCAGCCGAACAGGGCATACCATTCCAGGTCGCCCGGTACGATCTGGGTGGCTCGGACCGGGCCCTGGCCGAGGAAGACGCCCACGGCTTCGTCAAGGTGCTGACACCGCCCGGCGGCGACAAGATCCTGGGCGCTACGGTGGTGGGTGCCCACGGCGGGGAGATCCTCAGTGAGTTGACCCTGGCCATGAAGCACGGCATCGGCCTGAACAAGATTCTTGGGACCATCCATCCCTACCCCACCTGGTCTGAAGCCAGCAAGTTCACCGCCGGTCAGTGGCGCCAGAACAACAAGCCGGAAAAGCTGATGCCCTGGCTGGAGCGGTTTCACGCCTGGCGGCGACGATAACCGGGCCGAGGCGAGCTTGAATATTGAATCAGGCGCTGTTGTAGGACGCCAGCAGAGAGTCCCAGGCAGCCGGGAGCCGGGAGCGCAGGGACTCGGGGGTGACCTTATATACCGAGCGCCTGAGGCGCTCCAGGTTTTCCTGCTGCCACCGGCCCGGAGACATGATTGCGCCCCGGTCAAAATCGATCAGCCAGAGCCGCGATTCGGCCAGCAGGATATTGTGGCAGTTCAAATCGGCATGGAACACGCCACGCCCGTGAAACTGCCGGACCAGAGAGCCGACCCGGGCGAACACATCCGGGTCAGCCGGGCCGCCGGCAAGGGCCTGGGCCAGGGTCTGCTGATGCTCGATCCGCGCCGTGATCAGGTCCGCCCGGTACCAGGGCCCTGAACGGCTGTAGCCGGCGGCGACGGCAGCCGGTACCGGCAGTTGCCACCGGGACATCTGTCGCAGCAGGCGCCATTCGGCAAAAGAGCGAACCCGGTCCTGGCTGGAGAACCAGTAGCGGTCGCGATTGAACCTCGCCACCAGCCCGCCCCGCATGAAGTGCCGCAGGGCCCAGCTGTATCCCTCACCCTGAATGAAGTGCACCTGCCCCCGGCCGCTGGCGGCGCCGGCCAGTTGGCCCCGCCCCCGCCAGAACTCCGGGTCAAACCAGGCGGGACCTGGCGGTTCCGGCAGCTCGTTGGGGGCAACCAGCAGCCACTGCCCGTCCAGCATCAGGATCTGTTCGGAAGCTTCACTCATCCAGCGCTCAGGCTAACCCAGCCGATGCAAAAGGCAATACCGCAGGTGGGGCATTGCCGAAATCTGCCGCGCCGGCACAATAGACCCATGAAAATCTGCATGCTCAGGCTGTCGGCCATTGGTGACGTGACCCATGCCCTGGCGGTGGTCAGGGCGATCCAGGATCAGCAGCCAGGTGCCGAAATCACCTGGATCATCGGCAAGTTCGAGCACAGGCTGGTGGGTGACGTCCCCGGCGTGGAGTTCGTGGTGTTCGACAAATCTGCGGGCCTGTCAGCCTACAGGGATCTGCGCAGCACGATGGCCGGCCGCCGCTTTGACCTGCTGCTGCATATGCAGGTGGCCCTGCGCGCCAACCTGGCCAGCCTGTTGGTCGGGGCCGATCAGCGCATCGGGTTCGACCCGGCCCGCTCCCGGGACCTGCACGGTCTGTTCGTCAACCGGCGCATCGCGCCTGCGGCGGAGCAGCACGTCCTGGATGGACTGATGAGTTTTCTTGACGCAGCCGGCATGTCCAGCCAGGCGCCACGCTGGGACATCCCGGTGGGTGAGGAGGACCTGGAGTTTGCCGCCACTCACGTGGACCCGCAACGCCCGACCCTGGTGCTGTCGCCGGTCAGCAGTCATGCGCTTCGCAACTGGCGGCCAGAGCGATATGCCGCGGCAGCCGACTATGCGGCCGCACAGCATGGGTTCCAGGTCATTCTGACCGGCGGACCCGGTCGTGCAGACCGGGAAATGGCCCAGGCGATCCAGTCAGCGGCAAACCGCCCCATGCTGGATCTGGTGGGAAAGGACACCCTGAAGAAACTGACCGCGCTGCTCGCCGCCAGCGACCTGGTGCTGGCCCCGGACACGGGACCGATGCACATGGCCAACGCGGTGGGAACCGCCGTCATCGGCCTGCATGCGGCGAGCAACCCTCGCCGCAGCGGACCCTATCACTCACTGCGGTGGTGCGTCGACCGCTATGATGATGCGGCCAAAAAGTTTCGTGGATCGCCGGCGGCGGCCCTGCCCTGGGGCACCAAGATCGAGCGCCCCGGCGTCATGGACCTGGTGACGGTGGAGGACGTCAAGGGACGGCTGGATGAATGGGTCAACGCCAGCCGGGGCCAGCCAGGCCCAGCGTCAGGCGAATCTCAGTAGGATTTGTAGGACTTCTCTTCAACCAGCTCCGAGCCCAGGGCAAGGTTGATGTCCTTCTTGATGACGGAACGCCGGTCATTGATAACGTAGACGGATCGGGCGAGCTCGATAAATTCCGCGTCGAAGGCTTTTTCTGATTCCTTGACCCGGATCCGGTCTTCGATTTCCCACAAGGCTTCGTTGACGCTTTTCAATTCAGCTCTGCTGGCCGACAGGTCCGCGTTGGAGGCGGCCGACGAATTCCAGGTGTGCTCCAGCAGGTCCAGCTCGTGGCGGATATTGACCAGCTTCTGCTGGTCGGAGATGCGTTCTGACTTAATCTCAAGAATGGTGATCTTGTCGATCAGTTCGCCGAAGGAGACGGGGACGTTGATCAGGCTCATTGAATTTTCCGTGTGGTGTATCGAGTCGCTCGAGTCGTTAAGGGGTGCTGTCTATCGGGGTCCACCCCAGACGGCGGCAGTGATCCAGGGCCAGCCTGTTGCCAGCGCTCTGATCGCACATGGGGTCCAGGAACCCGTAGCGCAAGGCCGTGTCCATGGCCCAGCGTGGTTCACGCCAGGCGGTTCGCACGGCGTAATCACCGGCCAGCTGGCGCTGCTCCGGGTCCAGCAGGTACCAGCTCAGCCAGAGCTCCGGGAACAGCTCGGCAAAGGTACGCGACTGGTTGGGGCCCAGGCCCAGCGCGCGCCTCAGCGCAGTGTCAAAACCATCCGACGGCAGCCGCCCCTGGCGCAACAGGAGCCGGGCCATCAATACCCAGGGTTGATAGTCGGTGGGCCGCTGCCCGGCCAGGTCTTCCAGTTCCTCCAGCAGCTGGCTTCGAATCGGCTCCGCCTCGGAAGGCGTCACGCCTTCCGCCAGCATCATGCGTGCCCGTGCGTCCAGCAGGGTGGCCTCGGGATTGATGCCGGTTCCAGCACGCCCGATGCGTCGCTGAAAGCGGGCCAGGTCCGCTGGCTCCAGACTGGATTGCCACTGAAGAAATGCCGTGCGCGACAGCGACAGGTTTCCTTCCTGGTAGGCCAGGCCCAGGCAGGCGAGGGCCAGCGTAATGCTGCATGCTGTAGCAGCAATTCGGGCGCCGGGAGTCACTTCTTGCCGTCTTCCACGTAGCCGTAGCTGGAGTAATACTCACCACCGTAGGTGCTGTATTTGCCGTAGTAATTACCGGGGCGCCGCTCGGCATGGTTCAGCACGGTGCCCACCAGGGGCGCACCCACCCGCCGCAGTCGCTTGAGACCCGCCTGGGCGGCCTGGACAGGCGTCGAGTCCATTCGCACTACGTAAACCACCGAGGTAGCGAGCTTCGACAGCACCATGGCATCACTCACCGCCAGGGTGGGCGCGCAGTCAATCACGACCAGATCGAAGTTTTCGCGCAGTTTTTCCAGGGCAGACTCAAACCGGTGGGACGACAGCATTTCCAGTGGATTGGGCGGCACCAGGCCCGCCGGCATCACGTACAGATCAACCGAGGGGTCGGGCTGGTGCATACATTCGTCCAGCTCGGCCTCCTCTGAAATGAAATGTGACAGCCCTTTCACGGTCTTCTGGTTGCCCAGGGCGCGGCCCACCATGGGACGGCGCATGTCCGTGTCGATCAGCAGCACCCGCTTCATGTCGGCAATGGCCCGGGACAGGTTCATGGACAGCGTGGTTTTGCCCTCTCCCGGCACGGACGAGGTCACCAGCAGCACCGGTTTTTCGTGATCCAGGTCGGACAGCAAAACCCCGGTCCGGACCGTGCGGACGGCCTCGGCAAAAATGGACTGGCGGTTCTGGGAAAAGCTGCGCAGCGGACCCAGGTCCTGCCGGCCATCGGTCTTGAGCCGGGGCAGCACGCCCAGCACCGGGACACCCAGCCGGCGTTCAGCGTCCTCGGGGTTTTTGACGGTGTTGTCCAGGTGTTCCAGCACGAAGGCCAGGCCCACGCTGATCAGCAATCCCAGCACCAGCGCCATGGCCAGGCTGCGCCGCTTGTTGGGCTTCACCGGCGCGCCGGGAGGCATGGCCCGCTGTACGACCCTGGCGTTTGCGTTGGGGATGTCACCCGCCGCCGACGTGCTTTTGAACTGGGTCAGGAACTGCTCGTAGATTTCCCGGTTTTTGTCCGCCTCCCGCTGCAGCGCGTCCAGATCGAACTCCTTGCGATCGATGTCCCGCACGCGGACCTTGATGGCGTCGACTTCATCCTGGGCCGCCTTTTCCGCCGCCACCTGAGCCTGGAAGTTGCGGTTGACCGAATCCGCGGCCAGCTGCAGCTGGCGATCCAGCGCGGACTCGGCTGATTCCAGCTCTGAGTTGGCCGCAATCATGGTGGGATGCTTGGGGCCGTAACGCTTGGACAGTTCGGCCGCCTTGCGCCGGGCTTCCAGAAACGTCGCGTTGGTGCTGACGATCTGATCGTCGTTCAGCACCGTTGGCAGGATCTCCTTCATGTTGTCACCGACAGCGGCCCGCTGGACATCGTCCCAGGCGATCTGGGCTTCCAGGCGCGCCCGCCGGGCAGCGCTGAGCTTCTCGGTGGCCAGGCCCAGTTCCTGGTTGACCAGCGACGTCGCGCCGTCTTCTGCCACGATCAGCTGCTGGGAATCCAGGTACCGCTGGACCGCCTGCTCCGAGTCTTCCCAGCGATCCTTCAGCTCAACCAGTCTCTCGGTCAGGTAGCCGGTTGCGGCCTGGCTCATTTCAAGCCGGCCCGCCAGATTGTCGGCGATGTAGGCTTCAGCCACGGCATTTGCCAGGCGGGCCGCGTATTCAGGGCTGGACGCCTCGAAGCTGATGTCCACCAGCTGACTGTTGCGCCGCGGTGATACCTGGATACCGCCAACCACCCCGCCCACCGCGGAGTTGAAGCGCTGGGCCGGTGTCGGCTCGGGGGGATCCGGGAACCACTCCTCCGGCAGCAGGTCTTTCCAGCTGAATCCCTGGGGCGCCTGGCGGGCCGGCGTCTGGTCCAGCTCAAGCTCACGCACCACGCGTTCGCCAATGGCCCGTCGTTTGATCAGGCCATACTGGGTCTGGTAATACAGCCACTGGTCCGAGTAGACCGAGTAGGGATCCTGGATTGGAGAAAACTGCGCCGGGGCGCGCTCGATCAGCAGGGTCGCGGTGGCCCGGTAAATCGGCACCTGCCGGTAGACGAACAGGGCCGCCACCAGGGTTACCAGCAGCGTCAGGCCGGCTATGGCGAGCTTATGCTTATCGATAACCCGCCAAACCTGGCGGATGTCCAGGCCGCGCTCTTCCTCTTCCGCGGTAATCAGTGAGTCTGGCAGGCGAAGGTTCTGCATCAGAAGAAGCTCTGCTCGATGGTGATGATGTCCCCGGGGCCGACCCGGGCGTCCATATCCACCCGCTGCCGGCTCTCCTCGGACTGCCCTTCCCGCTGCAGGAAGACTTTTCGAACCGAGGCCCGGTCGGTCAATCCGCCGGCCAGGGCAAGGGCCATCTGCACCGTCATGCCGGGTTCATAGGGGTATCCACCGGGATCGTTGACTTCGCCGTTGACGTAGAAAGGTCGATAGGTGGCGACACTGACCGCTATTTTCGGGTCGACCAGGTAATCGGGCTTGAGCCCGGCCATAAGCAGGTCCTTCAGCTCCAGC
Organism: Lysobacterales bacterium; assembly: GCA_030065125.1. Taxonomy (GTDB): domain Bacteria; phylum Pseudomonadota; class Gammaproteobacteria; order Xanthomonadales; family SZUA-38; genus JASJDM01. Next base: position 150,113 of record JASJDM010000002.1, read on the forward strand.
GTGCTGAGACCGGCCACCGACAACTGGCCAAGGAACGGATACTGGATGGTGCCACCTTCATCCACCCTGACCTGGGGCGAAAGGTCTGCCTCGCCGAAAACGCTGATGGACACCACGTCGCCAGGTCCAATGTGATATTCGTAGAGGTCTCCGGGGACAGGTGAACCGGATTCCTGGTCCTGGCCAAGTGCCACCCCCCACAGCAGGACTGCAAAAACGCTCGTCAGCCCTATTTGGACCCGGTGTTTCACTGCCAGCGTACCTCCGAAAATCCGCGCGCCCATCCAGATCAGGCAATCCGCCCGAGAAAAAATTCCAATAAACAGCAGTTTATCTTAGTTATTTAACGGTCGCTTGCCGGAATTCTTTGGTCCAGGTCAGGGGCTCATTTCCACAGTCAGCAGGAATTCGCTGCGGTCGTAGTTGAATTCCGGCAGGCTGGACTCGCGTTCCACTTTGCGAAATCCGGCGCCCAGCAGCAGCCATGGACGGAACTGGTAGTCGGCCGAGACGCTAAAACTCACGACGTCATCGTCCCTGGGACCCGGCTGAAAGTCTTCATCCATCCAGCCGAAATCCACCGACGTCAGCAGGCGCGGGCGCCAGTTGTAACGCCAGGATAGCTCCGTTTCTTCGCGCAGCACGAACCCGCTGGCGCCAAAAGACTCGTCGGTGGCCCGGCGAGTGAGAAGGCCGAACTCGCTGCGTGAAACTGGCGTCCAGGAAGCGGAGACTTCCCAGAACGCCCCTTTGAAGCCCGGCAGCACGGGATCGTCGAAATCGCGCTGCAGTCGTCCCACCACCGCCTTGCCCCGGGTTCTCTCGCTGGCCTGCCAGCTGATTCCCAGGCCATACGCCCTTTCCTCGCTGTCCCGGTTGGCGCTCCGATAGTTGATATCACTTTGCACCACCTGGGCCAGGGCAACGGTGCGCCCACCGATGCGGTATTGGAATTCCACGCCGTAGCGCCACTGGTCGAAATCGCCCCGGGTGGTGAAATCACGGTTGTTGGTGTACTCGGTTTCGTTCCAGTCGGCAAAGGCCTCGATTCGGCCGCGGGCACCGTTCGCGCCATAGCCGTAACGCCCGCCAAATTGAATGTTGTCGTACTCGTCGACCTCCCGCTCGAGCACCGTGCCGGAGCCTTCGCGCAGTCCCTCGCCACGGCGGTCGTGCCCACGACTGAGTTCAGCGCTGACCTCCAGGTCCGAGCGCACCGTGGGATCGTATTGCCACAGCCCGCCCAGCAGCTGGTCCAGGTAGTTGTCTTCACTGCTGTCCAGGTAATCGGCGTACTCGGCCCGGTATTCGACCTGAATCCGGCTGCGGCGTGTGTCTTTTTCCAGCCTGACCGCCGGAGAGAACAGCAGGTAGAGGGAGTCAATTTCGTCGGATGACGTGAGCGCCACGTTGTCGTCATAGCCGATTGAGGCGCCGGCGGAGGGGTAAAGCACCCATGTGCCCAGCTGAATCCCCGATTCCTGAGCGGCAGCGGTTGCTGCGAAAAACAAAAGCGCGACTGCGCGTAAGCCGTTCCTTTCCAATCCCCACACCCTAGTTCCGCTGCCCTGCGGATTTCCATTCGGCCGACGCGCGCAAAAGTCGAGTACTTTGCGCAAGCTGTAAATGCCTGTTTTTTTCGCAATTTTAATGGGTTTAGGGGCATTATTGAAATGTCTCTCAACAAATTTTTACGTTTTGACAGGAGACCTGTGAAAGGCAGAAAGCCAGCACAATGAGAGGCAAATCACAAAATAGGCGGCGTTAGACGGGATCTGCAGGTTGAAGTCCACCAGGGAGTGGACCAGGTAAGCCACGATCACCATGGTGCAGCCAAACGCCATTCCCCGCATCAGAGGGTCCCTTCGGCGTCGCTGGGTGTAGAGCGCGGCGGCCAGGGAACTGACCAGGATCATCGCCAGCGGCAGGGCGCCGACAATCCCGTACTCCAGCAGGAACTCCAGGTAATCGTTGTGGGCGTGGTCGAAAAAGGCAGACAGGTCCTGGGGCCGGTAGGCTGGAAACACCACGGCAAAGGTGCCACCGCCCGACCCCAGCCAGCGGTAATCCGCCCAGGCACGCAGGGTTTCGGCGTCCACGTCGAGTCGCTGGCTGTCCTGGTAACGCGCCGCCGCCTCATCATAGGTGGCGGTCTGCTGGATACGATCAACCACCTGCTCCACACCGAACCAGGTGCCCACCACCAGCACGTCGATGGCAATCAGGCTGGCAATCAGCACGATCAGGGGTTTGGGCGCCTTGGACAGCAGGATCAGCGCCAGCACCCCGGCGACCAGCAGGCTCAGAAAAAATGCCGTGTTACCCATGCGGGAGTGACTCAGTACCAGGGCCACCACCATGATCACCAGTGACAATCGCAGCCGCATCTTGGGTCCCAGCACCCACTGGATGACTCCCCTCACGCGGCTGAGGACCGTTCCACCGCCACCGTTCGATCGAATCTGGGACAGCAGCAGTCCAACACCTATTCCCAGGGTAATCTCCAGAAACCCGGCGTAGTGATTGCGATTGACAAACGTGCCCGTGGCCAGACCCACACCGAACTCCTTGGGACTGACCAGCAGCCACTCGGTGTTGCTCAATGTCATCAGGCTGCCGTACAGGGCCTGGAGCACCCCGGCCAGAACCATGCAGTATGCCAGCTGGCGAATCCGGTGCCGGTGATTGGCCAGCCGAAGGACCAGGTAAAACAGCGCAGCCAGCCACAGCGACTGCAGCCAGCGCAGACTGCTGGCGTAGGGATCCACCGACCAGCTGTGCCAGCCGTCGGCCATCGGCAGGGGAATCAGCTGGAACAGGCCAAACAGCAGCCACGCGACCCATACCCAGAGCACGCTCCTTGTGCGCAGCAGAACTTCACGGGTTGCGCGGCTGGTGGGCAGGGCCACTGTCCAGGCCAGCAGTCCAAACGTCACAGCCGCCAGGGTCAGCCACGCCCAGGGCCTGTTGGCGCCCAGGGGAATGGGCAGGACAAAAACCAGGGCAAGCAGGCACAGGAAGGGGGAGCGACTGGGCGAGTGAGTCACGACCCAGACAGGTTGCCGTTCACCGCCCGGCCCAGCCAGCGCCGGCTGGCCCAGGCACGCTGCAGCAGGAAGTAATACAGCGCGCATAATCCCAGAAACCCGGCGAATCGCCAGTGTTCGGGGGTGTCGCGCCACTCCGTGACGACACCAATGGCGGCGCAAACCACGGCCACCAGGGTAATGGCCAGAACGGTCTGGTTGACGCTGAATCCTGCTCGCAGAAACAGATGGTGGATATGATCCTGCCCGCCCCTGACCGGCGAGTGACCCAGCCGAATTCGCTCGATCATCACAAACACCGTGTCCATCAGCGGAACAGCAAAAATCCACAGCGCCGTCACCGGCGCCATCACTCGCCCCTCGCCCTGGGAAAGGTCGATGAACAGCCAGGCCAGGACGAAGCCAATGCTCAGACTGCCGGCGTCACCCAGGAATACCCGGGCTCGCCGGGTCCAGCGACCGTTGAACATCAGAAACCCGGTGGCCGCCCCGCTGCCCACCACCAGCATGGGCATGGCCACCGAGTGGCGCTCATGCCCGCTCAGCACCAGCAGTGAAAGCATGGCACACAGCATGATGCTGCCTGCCAGACCGTCGACGCCATCCACCATGTTGAGGGCATTGATCACGCCCACGGCTGCGAACACGGTAACCGGGAATGCCAACCAGCCCAGCCGCGCATCCCACCCGCTGAACAGAAATCCCAGGGTCTTCAGTTCCACGCCCCCGGCAAACACCATCAGACTCACACCGAGGATCTGGGCGGCAAAGCGTGAACGCGCGGACAGCTCACGCAGGTCGTCCAGCATCCCCACGATCAGCAGAGCGGCGGCCCCGGTGACGATGATGCGGTATTCCCCCAGCGGCATGGGCAGGGACAGCAGTCCGAACATCATGCCGCCAAACATCGCAACCCCGCCAATCAGCGGTGTCGGCCGGCGATGAATCTTGCGGCCCTCGGGATGATCCAGCAGCCCGATTCGCCGGGCCACCGGTGCAAACAGCTTAATCAGCAGCGCGGTCACCACCAGGCTCACCGTCGCGGCCAGCAGCATTTGTTTGTCCATCTGGATCACTCAGTACTTCCGGCGTTCAAAATCCCGTCTGTCACTCCCAAGATCGGCGCGACCCGTATGGCGCTTGAGTTTTCCGCAGCATCTGGTTCAGCGCGACAACAGCGCATCCCACTGGTTGAGCGCGCGGCTGATATCGCAACGGAGGCGCGCATGGGCCCGTGCGTTGCGGCCATATTGTTCAATTTCGCTCCGGTCTGCCAGCAATTCATCCAGGCACGCGACCAGCGCGGCACCGTCAGGCACCGACACGCCCAGGCGCTCCGTGCGGATTCGCCGGGCCAGTTCTCCGTTGACGTCTCCCACGAACAGGCAGGCACGCCCGGCCGCCGCCACCCCATAAAACTTGCTGGGAAAAATCTGCCCTTCCAGCCGCTGGTCCAGCGTGACCAGATGGATATCCGGGACGGCCAGACTGATGCCCAGGATAGAACGGGGCTGATAGGCCTTGAACACGACGTTTGACAGCTGGTTTTCTTCTGCCCAGCGCCGCAACAGCTGATAGCCGTGCCCACCACCGACGAACAGGAACCGCAGGCGCGCGTCGTCTCGAAAATGCCCGATGGCATGCTGCAGTGCCTCGATGGGATGTGCCCTGCCCAGGTTGCCGGAGTAGCCCACCACCAGGGCGTCACCCAGCCCCCACTGGCGCCGCAGATCATCGCCGTCCTGCCTGGACAGGGCCTCCACGTCACACCAGTTTTCAATGGTCGTGATGCGTTGCTCGTCCAGCCCCCGGCGCAGCAGCCGGGCCGCCATGGATTCGCAGATTGCCACGTTGCAGCGGGCCCGACGCAGACCCAGGTCCCTGAACCACCGCAGCGGCCTGGCCGGGCCGGCCGGCAGCACGCCCAGCGAGACCGCAACCTCGGGAAACAGGTCCTGTAACCAGTTGTAGACCACCGCGCCGCGAAGGGCCGCAATCGGCCACAGGAACGCCGACATCATGGGCGGGTCTGTCTTGAAAATCACCCGGTCACCGCGGCCGGCCCGTCGCAAAAGCAGCCAGGCCGCGGCAAGCAGGAACGTCAGGTAATCCAGCAGTCGGCCGGGCCCTGACCGTCCAAACCGGGTGCCTCCGGCCCGCCACACCCGAACGCCGCGGATTCCTTCCCCCGGGCTCAGTCTGACGCCGGGATCGTCATACAGCTGGCGACTGCAGATAACCTCGACCTGCCGCCCGCTGCGGGCCAGCCCGAATGCCAGATCCGACAGCATCTGGGATGTCGCCGAGTGGTCCGGATGGAAATACCGGTTGATGAAGATCAACTTACCGCTCATGGCGCGGGAATCATGGGCAACATGTGTCGCATGCCTTGATGTACTCTTTACCATTCACAGGTGCTGGAGGCATCGCGCGGCATGAAGCGGGTCCTGATAGTTTCGCCCCACTTCCCACCCACTAATGCAGCAGATTGTCATCGGGTACGGACCTATCTGCCCCACCTGGCTTCCCTGGGATGGCAGGCGGAGGTGCTTTGCGTTGAACCTGCGGATGTCTTTGCATCTCAGGACCCATTGCTGTGTGAGAGTCTGCCGGACCATGTGCCCATCCACCGGGTTCCCGCCCGCGCCACGCTGCTGCAGTGGCTTGCGCGGGGCAAAACCCTCGGCCCGCGCAGCTTTCGATTCCTCCGATCTCACGGTGATCGGCTGCTCCACCCCAGGACCTTCGATCTGGTCTTTTTCTCCACCACGGCATTCACAGTTTTTCGGCTTGGTCCCAGGTGGAAACAACGCCACGGCGTGCCGTTTGTGATCGACCTGCAGGACCCCTGGGTTAATGACTTCTATCGATTGAACCCGGAGATCACCCCGCCGGGCGGGCGGCTGCGCCATTTCCGCGCTGATCGTCAGGCCAGACGATGGGAGCAGCGCGTGCTGGCGGCAGCCGCGGCGGTGGTCAGTGTGTCCCCTCGGTATCGATCCGACATCCTGGCGCGGCATCCCCAGCTGGGAGACCTGCCGTGGCTGGTGCTGCCCTTTGGCGCTTCGGCTGCCGATTTTGAGCTGCTGGATGATTGTGCAGTCAAGCAATCCAGGTTCGATCCCCGGGACGGCAGGAAACATATCGTGTACGTCGGCCGCGGTGGCCCGGACCTGGAAGCCAGCCTCACCCGGCTGTTTGAGGCATTCGCCCGGCTGTTGGACATGGACTCCGATACGGCAGGCCGGCTGAGTTTCCACTTTTTCGGCACGTCCTATGCGCCGGAAGGGCGCTTGCGGGATTCGGTCATGCCGCTGGCGGAAAAGGCGGGCGTGGCGCGCTGGGTAGAGGAGCAGCCTTCCCGCATTCCGTACTTCGAGGCGCTGCGCTGTTTGCGTGACGCCCACGGACTTTTTCTGCCCGCCTCTGCCGATACCGGCTACAACCCGTCAAAGGTTTACAACCTGTTGCTGGCCGGCCGTCCACTGCTGGCCATCGCTCCCGGCGGCAGCGTTGCCGAACGGGAGCTTTCCAGGTTTGCCGGCGCCATGACCCTGGCAGATTCTGAAGGACAATCCCAGCAAGCCGTTCTGGACTGGCTGAAAACCGTCAGCAACCAGCAGCAAATAACGCTTCCCACATCTATAGACTGTGAGAGCGCCAGCCAGGCCCGGAAACTGGTTGAACTGTTTAACGCCGTTACCCGGAACTGAGCCTGCGGGTGCCGGTCTTCCGAGCCGGATTTCCGGCCCAGACCGTGCAGGCTTCGAGATCGTCAACTACCACTGCCCCGAGACATGCCACGGCGCCCGCGCCCACGGTGACGCCGGGGCCAATCCGGGCGAAGGCGCCCACCCAGGAACCCTGCTCGATGACGATCCGGCCGACCCGCAGGTCGAAGGATTCCCGTGACCAGTCGTGGCTGCCGGTGCACAGGTAGGCACCCTGGGAAATACAGCAATGATCGCCAATTTCGACCTCGGCCAGGTTGTCGATCCAGACCGATTCACCGATCCAGCAATGATCGCCCGTGGTCAATCGCCAGGGAAACTTGACGCGAACGCGGGGCTTGATCACCACGCCCCGGCCGATCCTCGCACCGAATCGGCGCAGCACCCAGCAGCGCCATCGGGAACCGGGCAACCATGAATCGACCAGCAGGTCTCCCGCCATGCGCCAGAGCAGTTCTACCCACCGCGGCCGCCCCCGGTCGAACGCCTTGTTGTCGAACCTGTCAAGTCTCATCCAGCTCACGCTCAAGAACCTCCAGCGAGAGAATCGCCTCGGCGATCATCCGCTGGATTGCGTAGTAGAAGCCCCGCCATCCGTCGAGAAATCCCCGCTGAACAAAAAACACATGCAGGAATACAGCAAAGGGTGCGATCCATTTTCGTCGCCGGATGCGATCGATTCGTGACAGCTCATCATCGTCCGCGAGTTTCTGCGCCTCCAGTCTGGCGTACGCTCCCTGTGCCCACAGCCAGCGCGACAATGGCTTGCGATCGTCATGGTGCACCGGATTGGCCAGAGTGCCAGTCGGCCCATCAACCCTGAGCCGCTGGGTGTGGCCGTCATCGACGTAGCCGCAGCGCGCCGGCTGGAAGAGAATGGCGCGCGGCGGCAGTATCGATCGCCGCAGCGGCTGTCCCAGGACCCAGTAACGAAATGGGGCGTAGTAGGCAGCGACGTCGCTGTCGGCCAGGGCCTCGATTTCCGACAGCAGCGCCGAATCGATCCGGTAGTCCGCATCCAGCGACAGTACCCAGCGAGTCCGGGCCTGCTGGACGGCAAAATTCCACTGGCCTCCGTGAGTGTCGAAGTCCCGGGCGAACACGCGTACACCGGGGTGACGCCCGGCCAGCTCCAGGGTCTCGTCAGAACTGCCGCTGTCCACCAGGACAATCTCGTCGAACCGACCCAGGGCACCCAGGCTGCGGCCGATGTTGGGCGCCTCGTTGAAGGACAGCATGACCGGGGTTATGTCAGATAGATCCACGAGATTCCAACAGTCTTTCAAAATGGTCCAGGTACACTGCGCTGATGTTCTCCAGCGAATAGCGCTCAGCGGTCTCCAGACCCGCACTGGCGAGGGCTCCAGCCAGGTCTGGTGAATCCATGATGTCCCCAATGCAAGCCGCCAGCCGCGTGTCCGCGTCCCCGGCCCGGTGATCGAATACCAGCATGTTGCGCCGGTCCTCGGCGTAGTCGCGAAAACAGGACAGGTTGGACACCACCACGGGACATCCTGCGGCCATGGCTTCCAGAGGCGCCACCGGCAAACACTCTCCCTGCTCGGCGATGGACGGCAGGCAAAACACTCCTGCCTCTGCGTAGGCCAGGGCCAGCTCCGAAATGTCGAAACGGGGCGGCAGGAATTCCACCGGAAGATCCCGGGCCAGGCCACGCAATCCAGACAGGTAAGACTCGCCCCCGCCCCCCTGACGCGGTTCCCACGGCCCCAGTATGGCCAGGCTGGATTCCGGCCGTTGTCGGTGAATTTTCCTGAATGCCGTGATCAGCGTTTCCAGACCTTTTTCCGGGTGCACTCGGCCGGCAAACAGGATTCGTTGTCGCTGACGCGGAATGTCCGGGGAGGCACGGAAGTCGTCGACCTCAAAGGCGCTCGGCACCACCGCCACCCGATCCTCAAAATCCGGCGCCTGGGATGTGACGCCGTCAGCCACGAAGCGGGAGCCGCAGGTGACCAGGTCAACATGACGATAGAAACGAAACTGGCCCTTCGGGTATCGGTTCAGGCTGACCACCAGCGCCCCCAGTTCACGGCGGTTGCCAACCAGCATCGGCAGCGCCAGGTCGTTGAACACCGTCACCTCGGCTGACGGAATCCGACGCCGGGTGAACCAGCCGTCGTAAAAATCCCTGAGCAGATCCCAGTAAATGAACCGGGACTGGTCAAATCCGCCCTGCCTGAGCACCTGGACACCGTCCCTGATTTCCTGTTCCGGTTGGTCCGCCCAGGCTCGAGCCACTACAGTCACCTCATGCCCCTGGCGAGAAAACAGCCTTGCCAGGCCCCACCAGGTCCTCGGAAGAGAGCCGCCTGCCACGGCCGGAATCGGCATCAACGGTCCCGTTGCGATGTTGATTCTCAAGCTTCCACAAACTCCGGCTGCTCGCCTCGACCGAGGAGGAAACGATAAAACGCCACCATTTTTCGGGCCACGACGTCCCAGGCAAACTCCGCTTCCGCGTATCGCTTCCCGGCCTGTCCCCGCCGCCTGAGTTCAGCTGAGTCCAGTTGGGTGGCTGAAGCCAGCGTCCTGGTCAGCGCCGGTATCGTGGCTTCAATCCACCAGCCGGCGCCTGTTTTCTCCAGGACTTCCCACGGCGTACCGGTTGTCGCCACGGCGGGCACGCCCGCCATCAAAGCTTCCGCAACCACAATGCCAAAGTTTTCTGAATGGCTGGGCAGTACCAGCAGGCTGGCGCCGGCAAGCGCTGAACGCTTCTGTGGTTGATCCAGCATGCCGACCAGGGACACACTCCCGGTCAGTCCCAGCTGCTGGATCATGGCTTCCAGCCCCGGTCGGTAGCCGGTCAGATCCGGTCCGGCAATCACCAGATGCCAGTCCGGTGATACCGTTGCCGCTTTCCAGCTCTGCAACAACAGATCCAGGCCTTTCTTGGGATGAAGCCGCCCCAGGAAAAGGCACCATTTCTTGTGTTTGAGCTGCGGATGGAGGTCGCAGACCGATGGCGCTGACGGGGGCTGTGAGTCCAGACCGTTTGGAATGACTGCCACGGGCTGTTTCATTCCCACCCGGCGAATGGACAGACGCTCCTGCTCCGACGTGGCGTGGAAGCCATGCGCTGCTCTCAGATTCGCCTGCTCCATGAGCAGCCAGACCAGTTTTTTCTTGAGCGGGCTTCTTTGCAGAGACCAGGGCTCCAGCATTCCGCGAGGCGAAGTAACCAGCGGCATCCTGCCCTTGTGCGCCGTGACCCTGGCATAGCGATTGGGAAACATCCAGAGGCCGTGATTGTGTACCAGCTCGATGCCGTCCCCGGCAATGCGCCCAAGCTCAGCCTGCAGGGATGGCTTCCAGCCCCGGGCCATGCGGGTCAGGGGACCCGCATCCATGCTGACCAGGCGCGTCCGTCGCAGCGCCGTTTGTGGTCCGTGGCGCGCATAGTTCAGGGTGACCAGGGTGGTCTCGACGCCAGCTGCGGCGAGACTGTCCACCAGCCCGGGCACCGACACCGCGGGACCCCCCGATTGGGTGTTGATGTTGGGCACCACGTGACAGACGGACAGCGGCGAATTCATGTCGGGACCGCCGCGGCACAGGCCTCCACAAGCCCCTGGGTGGCCTGTGGGTAGCCATACTGTCGTATCAGGCGACTCGCCCGGGTGCCGCTTTTCTGCCGAAGGCTTCCGTCGTCAATCGCCTGTTTCAGTGTTTCCGCCAGCCGCAAACGGTCTCCCGCCGGGAAAACCCAGCCGGTCCCCCGCCCCTGGACAAGGTCCAGGTGACAGCCGACGTGATCACTCACCACAACGGGCACGCCCAGGCACATGGCCTCGTTGACCGCCAGCCCCCAGGTCTCTGAGCGACCGAAAGACGGCAGCACGAACAGGTCGGCCATGGCGTAAACCGCCGGCATGTCGGTCTGGTTCTGGAACGGCAGGAATCGAACATGGTCTGCTGATTCCCGCTTCAGTTCCTGTTCCAGCTCTCCGGATCCGACAAACAGCAGATAGCACTGCCGCCTGTCGAGGCCGCGAAACGCCGCCAGCAGGTCCGTGGGGCGCTTTTTCCGGGTGAGTTTTCCGGCAAACAGCAGCAGCACCGCATCGTCGGGGATCTGCAGCTCCCGGCGCCAGCGGGCCGCCCGCTCGCTTGCGCCGTCGCGCGCACCCAGGAAGCGATCGTTGTCCACGGCATGGGGACTGAAGAACAGTCGGTCATCGGTCACGCCGTGATAGGTGAAATATTCCCGGTTGGCCCGGCCAACGTACAGGCATCCGGCGAATTGCCGGAATATGGCCGCAATGAAACGCCGGGCGGTCTTCGAGCGCCACGAATGGCGATCCACCAGCCGATGTGAGTCCCCGCGAAACAGCAGGGGGATGCCGCGACTGTGCAGGGCTCGGATCAGCAACAGCAATCCCCAGTACCGGTAGGCCATGAACAGGACTGCGTCGGGCGAAAATTCGAGCACCGCCTCCAGGCACTCCGGGTTGTCGAAGCCAAAAAAATGCGCCGTGCCCGGCCGTGGAGACCGGTTTTCCAGGAGCTGGCTGTCGTAACCGGACAGCAGATCCACGTCCCAGCGCAGGGTTCGATCGAACTCCCGATCGCGGCGTTCGGCAACTCCAAAATCCCAAAGGTAAAAGACCTTGAGGTCCAGTCCCGAATCCGCCATGTGGCGAAACCACGGACTGTAGTACTGGATCGGGTGGGTCGCGATGATGGCCAGTCTGGTCACGGGGACTCCGGTCGCCTAGTCGATGGCGGTCCGTAGACTGACCGGCGCAATGTCCACGCGCCGCATGAGCAGCAGCGCCACCACCACGGCAACGCTGGACTGGAACAGCACGCTGGCAAACACCGTTGAGGTGTACTCGGCGTTGAGCGCCATGAAGGTGGCGAGGAAAGCCATCAGCATCCTCGCCGAGCCGATGGGAAACCCCTTGGCCCAGCGGGCAATGCCGGCGTACAGACCGGGAATGACGACGGCCAGCATCAGCACCCCCAGGGTTCCGAAATTGGCGTAGGCCTCGGCCACCAGGCCCCAGGCGATGGTGGTGTGCACCGCCGACTCCCGCATCATCAGCCCGTAATTGACGCTCAGAATCGTGCTGGCTTCGTGGCTGGGGGGCTTGTTGGCGTAGATCACCCGTGGCACCAGGATCAGGGGCACCCGGGCGTAGGTCTCGCCGTAGAGATAGTCGACAGGTTGAGGCGACAAATCCACCGTTCTCAGCAGCATGTGCAGAAGGCTCGCGCGCTCCAGCAGGCTTCGACTTGAATGTTGTGTCAGTGGATCATCACCCTGAGTCAGGCGTTCGATTCCCCGGTTCACCCAATCGGTATACCACTCGGGATACTGGGCCGGCGTCACGGTGAGGCTGCGGGACATGCTCCAGTATTCGTTACGCATGGACTCCTTGCCAAGATGCAGTATCGAAAACACCGCCGACAGCAGCAGGATGGGAATCCACGGGATCTTTCGGGCGCTGAAAAAATAGCCTCCGAGGGCAGCTGCCGAAATCAACAGCCCCTGGATCAGAAACAGCCCTGAACAGGACGCCAGGCCGTACAGGCCAACGCCGGCAAGGAATCCAAGCCGAGCATAGGGTTTCAGCCCGCCTTGACCCCAGCGGTAACTCAAGGCAAACACCGACAGGATAAACAGACTGGAAAAAATCGCCCGGGCGATGGATCCCATGGACCCCAGAAATCCCAGGCTGCCCGAGGCCGTCAACACCTGAAACAGCGCGCCTATGGCGAGAAACACATAGAGCACCGGGCTGGACATGCTCTGACCAATGAGGAACACCTTCCCGCGGATGTGATTGGGCCGGGACGCCACCATGCGCCACACGACGTACCCGATCAGCAGGTAGGCGAATATGAGCAGCGCTGCTCCGAATCGCATGGCTGGTGGATAGGACAACACCACGTCATGGGCACTCAGGATGGGTAAGGCATAGGCCCAGACAAAACTGACCGCGTGCAGAGGAAAAATGGGCAGTCCGTAACGATCCGGCGCGGAAAGCCACACCACCATGGGTCGAACGCCGGCCAGTACGATGATTCCGGCGGACACAAAATCGAGAATCCCGGTTTTCCCGCTGTCCAGCAGGCTCAGCCAGACAAATACCAGCAGCGCGGACGCCGCCAGCAGCCTGGCCTGGTTTCTCTGGCGCTGAACTTCAAGGGCACGCTGGCGGATGGTACTCATGGTGCTGCCTCCCCCGGGCCAGCCTCGGGAAACCACGCCTCCAGCCGTTCTGCCACCAGCGGCTTGTGGTCCTCCCAGCACCAGGCCGGCAGCGGCTCAGGTAGCGCGCTTCGGTTGGGGTGGCTTTGTATCATTCGTGTCATGGCCTGGGCCAGCGCGTCCGGGTCGTCTGCCGCCACTGTCTCTCCCAGATCCTGACGATCGCCCAGGATTTCGAGCTGACCGCTGGTTCGGGTCGCGATGACCCTGAGTCCAGCCTGCAGGTAGGCAAACAGCTTGTTGGTGATGGTCAGGTTGCGGCTGTCGCAGAACGGGGCCTCCAGGGCGAGTCCAATATCGTGTTCGCAGATGCGGGTATGCAATTCAGCATTGGGCACGCAGGGATGCAGGTGAACCCGGTCTCGAAGTTCGGATGGCAGCACCTGGTCGAACCAGCTTTGCGACTGCAGCCTTCCCCGCAGGTGTATTTCGAAGTCTTCCGGGACGCGGGTGGCGGCCTGGAACAGCACTTCCAGGCCCCGGTGAGGTCCCAGGGTCTGCGAAAACCAGTGCAGTGATACCCGGTCGGCGCTGGCACGGTCACGGTAGCGCCCATCCCAGGGCGGGAGTTCACTGCAATGGGACAGGTTGTAGATCACCCCGGGGATCGGTGAATCATAGGTGCGGGACAATGCCTCGGCCAGCGCCGACGAGGTGGTGGTGCACCAGTCTGCGCGCGACAGCGCAGTGCTTTCCAGGCGGGTCAGCAGGGACAGCGGCCGGCCTGAGCGCGCAGCGTCCGGCAGATCACGGGAATACCAGTCCTCGATATCAACCCAGACCCTGGTATCTCCGAGACATTGAACGGCAGTCCACAATCCCACCTCCTGCTGCCCGATCACCAGACCGTGGCCGCGGATTTCGCCCAGTCGACGGGACAGCTCAGCGATGCCATATCCCAGGGCATGGATGGACTGAACACCCCAGCGGGCGGCGCGGGATGCGAGCTTGCGCAACAGTCGCGCCCGAAAACGCGATGGGCCATGGCTCCAGTCGAAGTAGACCTGGCTGCGCCAGCCGCCGGCCGCCGCCAGCTCCAGATCCTCCGAATACAGCGCCGTATCGGTAACCGGGTGAAAGACATTGACCTGGTGCCCCCATCCCGCCAGCTGGCGCGCGCAGCGCAGCAGCCTCGGATTGCAGCTGGGATGGGCGCCAGAGACAAACGCGACCTGCATCAGCTGGCCCCCGCGCGGGCACGCCAGCGCCGGTATCCCAGGCGATAGGCAGCAACCTGCAGGGTTCTGGCAGTCCGCCAGCCCGCCACCCTGGACAGTAGCTGCAACGCTCGCCCGCCTGATATCTCAGGCCGGTAGCGGCCCAGCGAGCGGGCCCGTTGAGCGCTCCGGGCGGCCACCTCCCGATGGGCCGGATAAGCCTCAACGCTGAGCCTGGACCAGGCAACGGCCAGCGCCTGCCTGGCCCGCTCGGCGTCGCCGGTGGCGGACAGCAGTCCGGTGTGGATCGAGTCCAGGGCCGCTCGACTGGACTCATAAGCGGGACGGTCGGCCCGGGCGCTCAGGGAATCCTGCAGGCCTGAACGATAGTAGGACACCGCGCCCCGGCAGTGAACGATCCCGCTGGACGCCAGCATGACCCGGGCGAAGTATTCACCGTCGTCGTTGAGGCTGAGGGACTCGTCCCAGGGACCCGCTGCCTGGACCAGGGCGCGCGGTACCAACCACGCCGCCGGATGCATCATCAGGTTTTGGGTCAATGCCATGATGAGAAACTCGGACCCGGCAAGGTCACCCTGCAGGGCGTCATCAACCATTTTCGCTTGATCCGGGTCGCCCGAAAATCGCCCCCACCGGCCCGACGCAAGCCTGGTTGAGTCGTCACCCAGGGCCGCCATCTGAATGCTGATCTTTTCAGGGTGCAGCAGATCATCAGCGTCGAGAAACTGTATGAAGCGACCGCGACAGTCCGCCAGCCCGCGATTCCGCGCGCCGCTGGCACCCCGGTTGTCCTGGGAAATCACCCGCAGCCGCGGATCCTGGATCCGCGCCAGCTGACCCAGGCTTCCATCGGTGGACCCATCATCCACGACAATCACCTCCAGGGTCGGTCCCTGTTGCTGGAGGGCGGAATTGACCGAGCCGACCACCCAGCGTTCGGCGTTGTAGCAGGGTATGACGACGGAAACGTCAACAGCTGCCGTCACGTGAATGCTCTCCATGCCCGTTGGAAGTAATCGGCCTTGGCGCGATCGACGAAGTGGGTCAGCCGGCGGCCTGCCGCGGGTGTTTTTCCCGGGAGATGCTGGAGCTGGTAATGGTTATCGTCCAGAACCTGGCATCCGTGCCGGGCGGCCAGCAGCGCCACCAGGGCCTGCTCCAGATAATACGACGTGCCGGATTTTGTGATCAGGCTGGCCGCCCAGGACTCAACCTCCTGCCAGTCGATCAGGCCCGATCGAATGCCGCAGATGCCAACATTCAACCGGCGCGGAACGGCACCGTTGGCCATCTCGTCCAGGGTCCGCAGCGGATATCCGTAGCTGGTGGTGACGTCGCGCATCAGGAGGATCGTCCCCGGCGACCGCTGCCAATCCAGCATCTCATCGGGGCGCTGAAAAAACAGCATGTCGGAATCCAGCACCAGCTTCCAGCGGTCGCCCACCAGGTGGGGACTGATGAGTTTTCGCAGGTTGACGTAATCGCGCCACTGGGCGTTCAGGATCGGGAATCGGTCCGCCGGCAGGTACTGATGAACCCTGGATTCGGCCTCGTCCGCACGCACCACCTCCGACCCGGGAACCAGTCCGGTGAGCGCCTCACATTGGCTGGCATTCAGCGTGCCATCGTCGTGAAACACGACCCGGGGCAGCGATGACACGTTGCGGGCCAGGGTGGAGATGCAAAAGGCTGTCTGGTACCAGAACCGACGGCCCGTCAGAAAATGGACGGGAACCAGTCCGTGGTCCACCGGGGCCGTCAGGGGCGGTAGCGACCAGGCGCTGATTTCCATGGCCTGCTCGCCCTTGCGGGTCCGCCACTGGTTTACCGGACCGCCGTGACGGATGGAATGCCGCAGGCCGTTGACCGGCTTGTACCAGCCCAGGTATGCCAGTCTGCCCAGCATCGACACTGCTAATCCGACCCCGCCCAGTCCGCCATGTCGGCGCGCCCGTCGAAATGTCCACAGGCCCCGCGCCAGCGAATCCATTTTTCAGCTCCGAGCCAGGCTCGGCAGCGCAGAAACGAGCGCAACTTGCGGGGCAGCACGGACCAGCGATGGATCGGGCCCCAGGTCCGGTCGCCGTGCAGCGCCAGTAACTGGACCCAGCTCTTTTCCATGCCGTAACTCAGCCGCGCCAGGTAGCGGGGATTCAGACGTTCACGCGGTATCAGATGAGTCAGCACCAGCTCGGGGACATAAGCCGTGCCGAAGCCGCCTTCCAACCCGCACATCACAATGTCGCTGTCGCCCCCGCTAGCGAGGGATGCGCCCTTACGATCCGATATCTCCACCTCGCGTTCTTCCAGCGCCTTCAGCCAGGCAGCCACCGCAGATCTCCGAATAGCCAACCCGGCGCCGATTGGGGCAAATCCTGGATAAGGCGCGTGTGCAGCGCTCAGCAGGGGATTGTCGCCAAAATCCCTGATGGCCAGCAGCACATTCACGTCCGATATCCAGTCTGGTGGTGTGGTTTCGAACTCCGGCAGGGACTTGCCGCCAATGGAACCGATATCGGGATGTTGCGCGAAGAAGGCCTCGACACCGGACAGGTAGTCCGAAGCCAGAACGTTATCGTCATCCACAAAGACGATCACATCGCCGCCGGATTCTTGAATGCCACGCTTGCGGGCCCAGGTCAGGCCAAGCCGCTTTTCCAGGACAACCCGGTGCTTTGCGGAACCGCGCCAATCGGTCAGAAAGGTCGCAACCGGCTGTTCACTGGCATTGTCCACCACCACCAGCTCCCAGGCTCCCGGCGACACATCCTGCCGGGCAAGGCCATCGAGGGTCCGATGCAGCCGCTGGGGATTCGGATTATGCGTGGCCACCACCACGGAGATCAGGGGCCGGCTCATCGGATCTGTTCCCTGATCCGTGCCGGCACTCCAGTTGCCAGGGCAAAGTCCGGTACATCCCGGGTCACGACCGCCTGGGCGGCGACCACGCTGCCCCGGCCGATGGTGACGCCGGCGAGGACCGTGGACGAACTGCCAAGCCAGCAATCCTCGGCGATCGTGATGGGCTCCCTCCGATCCGGCTGGGACCGGATTCTCTGGTCCCGGCCGGGCACGGTATGGTTTGCCGCCACGATGGTGCACTGGGGTCCGATGAGGCAATCGTCGCCGATGGTAATGCCGCCATGGCCATAAAGGACGGTGTACGGACCCAGGTGCACCGACGCTCCCAACACCACCGAACCGCCCCAGGCGTCAATGATCACGCCTCTACATAACCGGCAGCCCGGGCCGATGGTGATGCTCCCCTTCCGGCTCTGGTAGATCCCCAGTGTCGTGCGCACACCACTTTCCAGCTGGACGCTCCACGGGCAGTGGATGCCACGCGCCCGAAGCCGCAGAACCCTGGCGGAGTTAACCAGTCTGCGAAGGCCCCGTTTCATCCAGGCAGCCAGGTTTCGGACCACACTCATCTGTTTCGCACCGGGTCACGGGGTCGGCGCCATCGCGCCTGCAGCCAGCTGGCGCCGAAGGGCGAGATGCGCCCGACCGCGCGCAACCAGGGGTTTTGCGTATCCGGAAGCGACAGGCCCAGTTGACTGGCAAGCACCATGGCCTCCCGCGCGACCTCCTTGTCACCTCCGCGAAAGGCATTCTCCATCAGCCGCGCGGCCTCGAGTGCAACGGCATCGAGGTGCCGGGAATCCACCAGTTCGCGGTAGCCGGCCAGGTACTCCAGCCGGCATCTGCGGCAATGGTCCTGGTCAGCGCTGAGGCTGCCATCTCGGCGGATGGCTTTGGTCAAGGGCTGCTCCACCGCTCGATACCGTGCGCCGGCAGCAGCCAGCCGTACGTGCAGGTCCGCGTCTTCCCAGCAGCTCCGCCGTTCATCAAAGCCATTGACCGATTCAAAGACAGAGCGGCGCAGCGTCGCCGAAATGCCACCCACGGGATTGCTCAGCACCGATAACAATGGATCTGCCACCAGCTCAGCGTCCCGGTACTGCCACTCCATGACTTTGCGTCCCGTGAACTGTTCTTCCCAGATCGAGCCTGCAACCACGACGTCGACGCCCGGCGTCATGAGTTCATGCACCATGGCGTTGTGGGCAGGCAGCAGGAGATCGTCGGCGTCATGAAAATGGATCCATTCGCACCGGGACCGTTCGGCCAATCGATTCCGCGCGGCGCCCGCCCCCACACGCTTGTCTGCCTGGATGACTGCGGCCCCCAGACTCCGGGCCACCTCGGCTGTTTCATCGCCACTGGCATCGTCGAAGCACAGCACCTCATCGAACGGTGGGGCCTGCCCCCGGGCGCTTCCCAGCAGATCCGGCAGCGTGGTGGCGGCGTTTCGAGCCGGAATCAGTAGCGCAATGGACGTCATCGGAAACCGGCGGCGCCTCTGCCTCGGAAACTCACTGAACCCGCAACCAGCATGTGGTCCCCCGCCGGTGAAACCCGGGTATCGCGAAGCCGTCAGCACCGATCCGCTCACTGAGGTTCTCCGCGAATTCCCGAGCCGGGCCGTTCGGCGCGGTCGCGAAGTAGGCGGGGTAAAGCAGGTCGAGTCCCCGGGATCCACCCATGATCCATCCCGCCAGGAGGTACTGCTCCGACCAGTAATGGGGCGCAACGTCGCTCGCATAGTCCCAGGGCAGATAGATATCGTGGACACCGCAGATGACGCCGGTCGGCAACGACGGGATGAGTTCAAAAAAGAAGCAGGTGACGTCGCTGCCGGCGTGCGCATGGTGAGAGCCATCGAACATCACCACGTCACCATCCGTCAGCAGGTTGGCAATGGACGGGGCGGCGTTCTGAAAGGGCTGTCTGATGAGTTCATCGCAGATGTCAGCCACATCGGCCCTGGGCTGGGGATCGATGCAGATCACACGGGTATCCAGACCCGATGCGCTGATGCTCGCCCGGGCCACCAGGGTTGAAAAACCGGAGCCGATCTCGACGTAACGTTTCGGCTTATTCTTCGCCAGTACGGCATCCAGCAGAGAGCTGTCAAACAGCCCGAAAAATTCATTGTCCAAAACCGGCACCCCGACGCCTGATGCCCGGGACCAGTCTTCGAGAACCGCCCGCCGTTCTTCCTGGACCTTGAGGATCTCGCGGATCGCGTCGTCAGCAAGCGCTATTGCCTCCTCCAGGGCGCCCGAAGGACCCAGAGAGTGGTCCCCCCCGCGCGGATCCTGCTGCCGGCCGATCATCGGAAACACGTAGCGGACGAGGTGGGTGCCGATTCCGGGGATACCCAAGTCTGTCAACGCGCGTTCCCCGTACCGACTCCTGAGCAAACGCCTGGTCTGTGCCAGGCCAAATCGATAACCCAGCTCGCGAATCCAAAACCTTATCCGGTCGACAATCATTTTCCGGTCCGGCTGCCGCCGCTCCAGCGACCCCTGTGGGTGGCATACCCACCGCGACCGTCGAAACTCCGTCCGTTGAACAGCACGCGATCAACCGTCAGGCGCCTGCCGGTATCGAGCCAGTACTGACACTGGCCGTCCCGGTCAAACAGGCCACACTCCAGCTGGTAGGTACCCGGCAGCATGGAATGAAAGGGGAACACGCATCGCACGGACAGGATTCCATCTTGATCGGGCCGAAAGCTCGTGTCCTCATCGCGGGAATACACCGACGCGACGTAGTCCCGATTGGCGTCAGTCAGGGCAAAGAAGGCCGACAGCTCCTGCTGCCCAGATCCTTCCAGCCTGAATCGTGCGTCCAGGCAAAGCTCGTCCAGCACCGCCACGGGATTCGGCCTGGCCGTTGCTTCCAGCAGGCAGATGTCGTCGTTACTGATTCGCTCCAGCGCCGGGCCGTCGCTCCGCTCCCCGGCCCCACCCATTCGCGCCCGGTATTCGTCCACGACCTCCGCCGTTGAACCATGGGCCTGAACCTGACCCCGTTCCAGAATCATCGCCCGATTACACAGGCGTCCGACTGCCTGGAGATTGTGGCTCACGAAGACAATGGTCCGCCCCTGGGACCTGGACACGTCTTCCATCTTGCCCAGGCATTTTCTCTGGAACCGCGCGTCCCCAACGGCAAGCACCTCATCGACCAGTAGGATATCGGGCTGCAGGTGAGCGGCCACGGAAAAGGCCAGACGTACATACATGCCGCTTGAGTAGCGCTTGACTGGCGTCTCCAGGAACTGCTCCACCTCAGCAAAACTCACGATCTCATCGAATTTCCTGGCGGTTTCCTGGCGGCTCATACCCAATATCGCGCCGTTGAGAAATATGTTTTCCCGCCCCGTGAGTTCCGGGTGGAAACCGGTTCCGACCTCGAGCAGGCTGGCCGTTGCACCGCGCAATGCGATGGTCCCCTCGGTGGGGCGGGTGATGCGGCTGAGAAGCTTCAGCAGGGTCGATTTACCCGCCCCGTTGTGACCGATGATGCCCAGCCGCTCTCCCGGCTCCACCGTGAAGTTCACGTCGCGCAGTGCCCAGAAGGTATCCTGGCGCCGCCTGTGGCGCAGTGGCGTCCGGACCAGGCTGGCCAGGCCTTCCCGCAGGGTCGAATAGGCGGCACGGCGCTCTCCAAGCCGGTAGCGTTTTCCGATGTTTTCCGCCTTGATGGCAAAACTAGATGACATCGGCAAACCGCGATTCAGTGGCTTCAAATACCGCGATGCCGACCACGAACAGGACCGTCGCCGTCAGCAGGGAAAGACCGATCATCGGCAGGTCGAACGGCTGCCCCAGGTAGGCGGCCCGGAAGCCGTCAACAATGCCTGCCATTGGGTTGAGAAAAAGCACCCACTGCCACTGTTCAGGCACCAGTGATTTTCCGTAGACCACGGGTGTAAGGAATAGCCAGATCTGGACCATGAACGGAACAACGTAGCGAAAATCCCGGTAGGTCACGTTGAGGGCGGCCAGCAGGATGCCCACGCCCAGGGTTGTCAGAATCACGCCCAGTGTCAGTACCGGGATTGCGATCAGGTTCCACGTGACGGGTATCCCGTAGATTGCCATGAGCACGAACAGCACAATCGAAGCCACCAGGTAATCGATACACAGGGCGCCAATGGACGCCAGAGGGATATGGAGCCTGGGAAAGTAAACCTTCTGGATCATGTTGACCGCCCCGAGCATCGACGAGCTGGCGGTGCTGACGCCATTTGCGAACAGCGTCCACGGCAACAGCGCTGAATACACGAAGACCGGGTACGGATAGCCATCCGATGGAATACCAGCCAGGCGCCCAAAAAATACGGAAAACACCACCATGGCGGCGAGGGGTTGGATGATTGCCCAGGCGGCACCGAGAAGGGTCTGCTTGTAACGAACCTTGATGTCGCGCAAGGTCAGAACCCACAGCAGCTCCCGGTATTGCCACAGCTCGCGCCAGCGCTCGTTCCACCCGGGTGCTCCAGGGGAAATGATGGTGACCTTGGACTCCCCGCCAGGACGACCCTGTTTCAATGTCCGGCCTGCAAGTGTGGGTCCTGCAGCAATGCAGCAACGTGCCGAAAAAACTTATCCCGTGTGAACCAGGACCCATCCGGGCTGACCACAACCTCGCCTTCCAGGACCGCGGCAATATCCCCGGCAAGGCTCTTCGGGCTGGACAGCAGACCCCCGGCGCCGTCGCGAAGTGGATCAACACTGCCGTCCCGGTCAAACCCAAGCACCGGGCACCCACAAGCCAGGGCTTCCAGAAAAACAATGCCGAACCCCTCTTTGACGCTGGGCATGGCGAACAGCCGGGCACCCCGATAGAGACTGACCAACTCCTGGTCGGTGACTCTACCGGGCAAAACCACGCTGTCTTGCAGGCTCAACCGTCCTGCCAGGGCTTGAATATCCGCCCGGGCATTGCCATCACCGGCGATCACCAGTCTGACCTCCGGATGTCTGGCATGAATATCGGCGTATGCATGCAGCAGCATTTCCAGTCCCTTGTTCGATTCTGTCCGATCCAGCCGGGCAACGCTCAGCAGGAATTGGTCGGCCGCCAGGCCCAATGCACCCAGGACATGGGCGTCGGCGCTACCTGGGGTGAAGATGTCACGGGGCGAATTGGGCAGAACTTTCACGCGCTCAGGCGGAATGTTGGCCCACCGCAAAAAACGCCGACGGGTATATCGGCTCACCGCGGTTACCAGGTCACATTGGATCACCAGGCGGCGCACCAGCCGGGACGGGATGGGCCAGGCTTCAATGCCATGCAGTTGAAGCCAGACTGGACGCCCGCTGATTTTCCTGGCCAGGATTGCCAGCGGCAACAGACGCAAATGCCCGCAGAAAATGATGGAGTCATCCTGCAGTCCTTTCGCTTCCCGGTAGACCCGCAGTGCGTATCCCGCTTTGCCGAAGCGCGGACGTACCTGGGTCCGGTTTCCGTGTGTCACGTTGGGCCCCCTGCGCACCAGGACGGTGACGGCACGCTCAGCCAGTGCATCGCAGAAGTCGCGATTGAATTGCTGTATGCCTCCATAACCCCCCCAGGCATCGGACATCAGGGCCATCACCCGGGTCATGCGGGCGCGTCCCCGTTGCCCGCCCGATTCCAGATGTCCAGGGACCATGCACGCATCCGTTCAAGGTAGGAGCGGCCCGGCATTGCGGGAAACGGTGTGACAAACCCCTGTTTGCGGTAGCCGTCCTGCCAGGCCAGCCCGGCCGCCCGGGCCAGGTCGGATTTTGCACCGTGGTGGCGATGCTGAACTGCCATGGCGTGTCCCAGGCATTGTCGCCACAACGCCGGGTCCAGGTAGGGCATCCTGAATTCCACGCCATGAGCAAAACCGGCCCAGTCCGCGGTGCGCAACAGCTGACCGCTCAAATAGACCCTGGATTCCAGAGCAAATACCGCTGCCGGCTTTCCACGCCAGCTGGCCGGAACCATTTGCTGCAGGCGCCGGCCCAGGTCCAGGCGCTCCATCCCCAGGGCTGCCCAGTCCCGCTCGATGATTGAGCCCAGTCGCCAGGGCAGGTGCAGAGCGCGCCGCAGCACGTAGCTGCCGGATTGTGTGCCACAAAGCCTGGGCACCCCCTCCAGCTTGGAATGCAGGCCCAGCACTCGCGACAACCCCGCCAGGCCCCAGCCGGCAAGCCGGCCCATTCCGGGCAGCCAGCGCATCCAGCCCAGCCGCCGGTGCCACCCTGGGACATCCCGAAATGCCGGATAGCCCGCCCACAACTCGTCACCCCCAACCCCGATGATGGCTGATTTGAGACCCATTTCCCTGCACGCCTTGGCGGCGAACCAGCAGTTGACGCCATCGATCGAAGGAACATCCATGGCGCTGATGATCAGCGGCAGGTCGGCCTCGAATTCCTCCACGGTCACGGTCCTCACATGCACATCGGCATTGTCGAAAGCGGGTCTTGGCAGCCCCTGGAAATGGACGTGGATCCGTTGCGCCGCCTGTCCACCGAGTTGACTCAGGGCCGAGGAATCGATGCCTCCCGAATACAGCAGGCCAACGGGCACGTCGCCGACGCTGTGAGCCGTGACCGAATCGCGCACCGCCTCGGCGATTTCGCCGGGCGCTCGCGTCCCCGACGCAATCTGAGCCATCGCCGGCCAGTCGAAGTGACTGGTCTCGGGGCCCGGGCCGAGCGCGTCCACCCAGGTGTAGCATCCCGGGGACAGTGAGCGAATCTCCTGCCATTGGGTAAACGGCTCCGGAACAAAACCAAACAGGAAGAAGCCGGCTGCAGCCGCGGGTTCCGACTGGTCCGAGACCGCTCCCCCGGCGCGCAGTGCCTGCACCTGGGATGCGAAACGCAGGGTCCAGCCGTCATTGGCGAGGTACAGCGGCTTGATGCCGAAAGGATCACGGGCAAGCAACAGTCTTCGCTCCTGCCTGTCCCAGATGGCAAATGCATACATGCCTCTGAGTCGCCCGAACATCCGGGTTCCGAACTCGGCAAACATGGCGAGCAGGACCTCGGTGTCAGATTCCGTTCGAAACGGGTATCCCCTGCCCTCGAGTTCACGGCGAAGCACGGCGTAATTGAAAATTTCACCACTCAAGGAGACGACAAAACGACCACATCCGCTTTGCATAGGCTGTTTGGCGGCGTCACTCAGATCGATGATCTTCAGCCGGCGGTGAGCCAAAGACACGCGGTGGTCCCGGGAATGCCACTCCCCCGCTCCATCCGGCCCGCGGGAATACATGGCGTCCCGGGTCCGTCGCAGCTCATCGACGTCCACGGGACGAGACGCGTAGTGATAGGAAAAGATGCCGTTGATGCCGCACATCAGTCCAGTTTGCCTTCCTGCCCCCGAACCTCACGGCTGAGCTCCTCGATTTCACGTCCGAGCTGTTCGTACTCGCCCTGCTTGCGGCGAAGAAATGCCAGGGCGATCTCGCCCTTGGAGCGCAGTCCAGCAGGCGTGAGGGGATAGGCGCAAACGCGCCTGGCCCGGCCGGAATCGAGGGTTGTCGATTTGACCAGCCCCTGCCTGATCAGGGCCTTCAGGCAATAGTTGACCTTGCCGAGGCTCATACCCAGGGTTCGGGACAGCTCGCGCTGAGAGATATTCGGATTGGCCTCCAGCTGCTTGAGCAGCCGATAGCTGGTCTCATCGGGGATCATGGGTTCCGTGTGGTCTGGCATGTGCAGGCACGCTACCGCCCTACGGGCCCCCGCCAGGGTTTCCGCAAAGCATCAGTCCAGCCGGTCCTGTTTTGACGGGGTGGACTGTCCGACGGCTGACTACCGCGCCGCCCGCAGGCAGGCGGCAGGCACCGTCATTTCACTCTGCCGGCCGAGCAGGCTCACCAGCAGCAGCGCGCGGGACTCGCCGTCAGCCGCGCGAAAAATGGCTTTCAGCCCCGCCAGGGGACCCTGGAAGACCTGCACCGGGTCGCCGGGCGCAAAGGCAGCCGGTTCCAACCGCACCAGACCAGTGGCGGCGTCGGTGGCGGATCTCAGGCTGTCAATGACACCGTCCGGTGCCCGGGCCAGCCGCTCGCCGAAACGAACCAGCCTGGCCACACCCCGGGTGCTGTTGACGGGCGCCAGGCTTTGCCGCCCGGCATCCGCCTGAAGAAACAGGTAGCGGGGAAAAACCGGACACACCCGCCCGTTTCCGCCCATACGGCGGTCGGGATTGCTGGCACGGGGCAGATAGCAGCGGAACCCCTGGCGCTCCAGGTGGCGCTCAGCGGTGGATTCCTGCCGCGGCCTGGTGTGTACCACAAACCAGGGATTATCCAGGCTAGCCTGCATATTTCACCAGTTGCCGGATTGGTCGGTTGATATCGCGAGTGCAGCTTGTCTGATCGCGATTGAGCCATAGCCCAGCTATGGCGAAAGCGGGATCGGGCAAGATGTGCCGCGACATCAGGCGACCAACCGGCAGCGGAATAACCTGTACTTTTGTCATCAAAACCGTTTCTTTTCTAAATCTCTGAATTTTTGGGACAAAAGCATTCCCAAAGCGGAACTGGTGAGTTATGCAGGCTAATGCTCATCAACTAAATTAAAAACAATCAGTTACGACGCAATCTTAAGGCGAAATAATATCGTGTTCAATGGTTGAACACAGGACATTCATCGGCAGGTCGGTGAGATTAATGAAGGTTTGCGAAGCAATCTGCGGCTGGGATCAGCCGTAGCTTTGCGGGTGCGCGATTCGGTGCTTGAGCCACTTCCAGGCCGAATCAATGATGGCATCCAGCTCGGTGTACTCCGGGGTCCACTGCAGCCGATTGAATGCACGGGTGGCGTCGGCCACCAGGGTCGGTGGGTCCCCGGGCCTGGGCGAGCCGTCAATCACCGCCAGGTCGCGGCCGGTAACGTCAGCCACCGCGTCAATCACCTGCTGAACGGAATGTCCCCGGCCGGTGCCCAGGTTGTAGGTGTGGGCACCGGACCCGGTCTCCAGAACCTGCAATGCCATGACATGGGCCCGGGCCAGATCAGTGACATGGATGAAGTCCCTGACGCAGGTCCCATCCAGCGTGTCGTAGTCACGGCCATGAACGGTAATGTTCTCCCGAAGGCCGGCGGCGGCCTCCAGGGCCAGAGGAATCAGGTGCGTTTCCGGGTCGTGTAGCTCGCCGATTTCACACATCGGATCGGCTCCCGCGGCGTTGAAATAGCGCAGGGACACCGACCTCAATCCGTAGGCCTGGCCATAGTCCCGCAGCGCCTGCTCCACCAGCAGCTTGGTGCGGCCGTAGGGATTGATGGGAAACTGCGGGTGGGCTTCAGGAATGGGAACCAGCCTGGGAACGCCATAGGTCGCGCAGCTGCTGGAGAAGACGATCTTATCAATGCCGTTCTGGCGCATGGCGTCAAGCAGGGCCAGGCTGCCAACCACGTTGTTGTGGTAATAGCGGCGGGGATCCCGCACCGATTCCGCCACGTAGGCCTGGGCAGCAAAATGCATGACGGCGTCAATATCGTTTTCCAGCATGATGCGGCCCAGGGCCACCGGATCGGAGATATCCACCTCGTGCAACGGACCCCATTTCACCGCCCAGCGATGGCCACGGCTCAGGTTGTCCACCACCACAGGCTGGTAGCCGGCACCCTTGAGTGCCTTGCAGGCGTGGGAGCCCACGTAGCCTGCCCCACCGGTGACCATGACGTTACCCGGCATTGTGATGAGCCTTCTGGTCCAGCAGGTTTCGAAAGTAGGCGATGGTGCGTTCCAGCCCGGATTCCAGCCTGACCTCGGGCTGCCAGTCCAGCAGCCCTGCCGCCACGGCGATGTCGGGCTGGCGCTGGACCGGATCATCGGCAGGCAGTGGTTTCTCCACGATCTTCGACCTGGATCCGGTCAGCCGGATCACGGTTTCAGCCAGCTGCCTGATGGTGAATTCATCCGGGTTTCCCAGGTTGACCGGCCCCGTGACTTCGGGCCCGGTATCCATCAACCGCAGCAGGGCATCCACCAGTTCGTCCACGTAGCAGAAAGACCGGCTCTGGGAACCGTCTCCAAACACTGTGATGGGTTCGTCGTTCAGTGCCTGGACGATGAAGTTGGAGATGACGCGCCCGTCGGCGGGATGCATGCGCGGACCGTAGGTGTTGAAGATGCGGGCCACCTTGATGCCAAGACCGTGCTGCCGGTGATAGTCGAAGAACAGGGTCTCGGCGCAGCGCTTGCCTTCGTCGTAACAGGCCCGGGGCCCTATGGGGTTGACATGACCCCAGTAGCTTTCCGACTGGGGGTGGACCTTGGGGTCGCCGTAAACCTCGCTGGTGGAGGCCTGCAGGATCGGGCATCCCAGGCGCTTGGCCAGTCCCAGCATGTTGATGGCGCCGTGGACACTGGTTTTGGTGGTTTGTACCGGGTCGTGCTGGTAGTGAATCGGTGAAGCCGGGCAGGCCAGGTTGAATATGCGATCGACCTCCACGTAGAGGGGAAAAGTCACGTCGTGGCGCATCAGCTCAAATCGTGGGTTGGGCAGCAGGTGGACTATGTTGTCCCTGGTCCCGGTAAAGAAGTTATCGACGCAGATGACCTCGTCACCATTCTCCAGCAGCCGATCGCACAGGTGGGAGCCCAGAAAACCGGCGCCCCCGGTTACCATGCTGCGCATGCGGCTGTGGTATCGATCCCGCATCAGTCAGTGTTGCCCTCCACGCTGAGCCCGCGCCCAATGCCGTAATAATGAAAACCGCGGCGGGCCAGCGCCGCTGGATCGTAGATATTGCGGCCGTCAAAAATCACCGGCTGGCTGAGTTCCCGCTGCAGCAGATCAAAATCCGGGCTCCAGAAACTCTTCCACTCCGTGACCAGTATAAGCCCATCAGCGCCCTGCACCGCCTCCTCCGCCGATTGACAAAGATCCAGGTCCGGCCGGTCTCCGTAGATCCGCCGCGTCTCTTCCGCCGCCTGGGGATCAAAGGCACGCACCCGGGCACCCGCCTGCCACAGTGCTTCCATCAGGTTGCGGCTCGGCGCTTCGCGCATGTCGTCGGTATTGGGTTTGAAGGCCAGTCCCCACAATGCAAAGGTCTTGCCGCTGATGTCGCCCCCGTAGTGCTGCAGGATCTTGCTGAACAGAATGGTCTTCTGATCCGCGTTGACCGCTTCCACCGATTCCAGGATGCGCGCGTGGTAGCCGTGCTCGTCGGAGGTGCGGGCCAGCGCCTGCACGTCTTTCGGAAAACATGAGCCACCGTAGCCGCAGCCGGGATAGATGAAGGAGAACCCGATACGCGGATCCGACCCGATGCCCAGGCGGACGTGCTCAACGTCTGCGCCCACCTGTTCCGCCAGGTTGGCCATTTCGTTCATGAAACTGATCTTGGTCGCCAACATGGCATTGGCGGCATACTTGGTCAGCTCGGCAGACCGAACATCCATGGCAATGACTTTTTCATGGTTGCGGTTAAACGGCGAGTAAAGCTCTTTCATCCTGTCCAGGGCTTCATCGCAGTCGGTCCCCACCACGATTCGGTCAGGCTTCATACAGTCCTCGATGGCGGCGCCTTCCTTCAGGAACTCCGGGTTGGAGACCACCCGGAATTCCAGCTCCACGCCCCGGGCAGCCAGCTGTTGTTCCACTGCCACGCGAACCTTCTCCGCCGTGCCCACGGGAACGGTTGACTTGTTGACGATGATCTTTGGCTCGGTCATGTGTTGGCCGATGGTGCTGGCTACCGCCAGGACATGGCTCAAATCGGCGCTGCCATCCTCATCAGGCGGCGTTCCTACGGCAATGAACTGGAATTCGCCGTGGTTCACGGCAGCCGCGGCATCGTAGGTGAACCGAAGCCTGCCTGCCTCGGCGTTGCTGGCAATAAGGGGTTGCAGTCCCGGCTCATAAATTGGAATTTCACCCTGGTTCAGCCGGTCGATCTTGCCCTGGTCCACGTCCATGCAGAGGACCTTGTTGCCGGCATCCGCCATGCAGGCGCCAGTAACCAGCCCTACGTAGCCAGACCCGAAAATTGTCACGTTCATTTGCCTGTCCCTGATATGGAGTTGCGTGCGCTGAGGGCATTCTAACGACAGCCCCCGCGAAGTAAACCGGCGCCCCCAAACCCTTGTCACCACCTCGCGGACTGTGCCAAGTTAGACCCATGACTGCCGGCCATGACATCCTGCCCGAGGCCGTATCGAGGGGGTTTTACAGGCTGGCGAAAAGCGGGCCGTCAGCGTCACTGCTGAACCGCTTGAACCATCACGGCATGACCTGCCTGGTGGACCACTGGCTGGCTCACGCCCGGGCGGATGAATGCCTGGGGGCGATGCCAGACGGAACGCTGCGCGACCACGTCGCCGCCGCGGCCCGGGACTATGCCGCCCAGGCCCTGGCCTGGCGCCTGGAGTGGCAGGACATGCTGCGCACCATGGTGGACCGCAAAATCGAGGTCATCCTGCTGAAAGGCGCGGCGCTGGCCGGCACCGTCTATCCCCAGTGGCATCTGCGAATGCTGGGCGACCTGGATCTGCTGGTGCACCCCGACCAGGCGGCACCGGCCCGGTCGGTCCTGCTGGACGCGGGCTACAGCCAGTCCCCCGCCCTGCCCGGCAGCCTGGTGTTCTCCCAGCACCAGCTGCGGCGGCCCCTGTCACCCGGACTCCTGTCCACCGTGGATCTGCACTGGGCCCTGTCCAACCGCAACCTCCTGGGTGGTCTGTTCAGCTGGCGGGAACTGCTCGATTCGGCGGTGCCGGCTGGCGACCTGCCAGGCCGGCGGCTGGGACCGGAACACGCGCTGCTGCATGCCTGCATTCACCGCACCGGCCACCACCGGGACTATGAACGAATGGTATGGCTGCTGGACATCCACCTGATGTGGCAGTCTCTGGATCACGCCCGGCGGGAGCGTGTGGTTCAACTGGCCATGGACAAGGGAATTGCCGGACTGCTGATGGACGCACTGGAGCATAGTGAGCAGACCTTTGATACGTCCCTCGGCCCCCGACTGCGATCGGCATTGCGCGAGGCCGCCGCCGGCGAATCCACCGGGATTTTTCTGCGTGACCGGCACCCGGCCATACAGGAATTGTCGACCCTGCCGAACTGGTCCAGCCGCGCGCGATACCTGCGCCAGGTTGCGTTCCCTGACGCCAGCTACATGCGCCAGCGATACCCTGGCGACTCGCCGCTGCTGCTGCTGTACCTCCGACGCCTCTGGAACGGATTCACCCGGCAACCGGACCGACGGCATTGATCAGCGCCTTCGTTGCCTGCGCCGGCTCTGGCGCGGTACAGCGGGGCCAGGAACCCGGACAGGAGCTGGAAGACAAGCTGCGCGCGCGGCTCCGGCTGCTGTGCACCGCACCCGACCAGGAATCCCGTCTGATTCGAGTCGGGTCTTCCCTGGTTGGCGTGCTGCAACACCCGCTGCCGGCCCTGGGACGCGATTGGGCGTCCCGGGTCTACTGCGGCGACGCTCAGGCCACGGTTCTGGTTGGACGAACCGCGCCGAATGTTGAGCCGGACCGCTTGCCCGCCACGGCCACCCAC
Source organism: Lysobacterales bacterium (assembly GCA_030065125.1). Classification (GTDB taxonomy): domain Bacteria; phylum Pseudomonadota; class Gammaproteobacteria; order Xanthomonadales; family SZUA-38; genus JASJDM01. The sequence continues at coordinate 180,685 of JASJDM010000002.1, forward strand.
TCCCTGGACCGTCTGGTCGGCGCGTTTATCCTGGTCCACGCGGAATCGGGTCCCGACCGGCTGACCATCATCCGGGATCACCTGGGTGACCGCAGCGCGTATTACCGCAACGTGGACGGGGTCTGGTGGCTGTCCAGCCACGAACAGGCACTGATGGAGCCGGCCGAGCCCGTCAACAGCCGGCGGCTGGCCCAGTTTTTCGCCATCGACTACCCGGCGGCCGATTCGACTTTTTTTGCCGACATCGGTGAAGTCCCGCCGGGACACTCACTGACCGTGGGCCCCGACCCTGTGCCCCGGGTCACCCCTTACTATCGGCTGCCGCGCAGGACGTCCAGGCTGAACGTCCCGGCTTCCGAAGCCGCGGAGGAGCTGCAGCGCCTGCTGCGGCTGGCCGTGCGTCAGAGCTGCGACGGCACGAGCCCGGCCGTCGCCGTCAGCGGCGGCATGGACTCCACCAGCGTTGCGGCCTGTATCAGCGGACCGGCTCAGCTGTTGACTTACCGCACACCCGGTTACCCGGGGTGTGATGAATCAAACCTGGCCAAAGCCGTGGCCACGACCCTGGGTCATCCATTGACTCTGGTCGACTGCGGCGCCTGCGGGCCGCTGTCGGAGGATTTCCTGGCCCAGGCGCCGCTGGTCCAGGATCCCGGTGCTGATGCCTACCGGGCGTTTCGTCGGCAGCTGGCCGAAGCCGGCAAGGCCGGCGGCCACCGCCTGCTGCTGACCGGTGATTTCGGCGACCAGCTGTTTGGTGGGTTCCGATACTGGCTGCGGGACCTGCTCTACTCCAGGCGCTGGCATCGCGGCATGCTGGAGGCAACGCGTCTGTGGCGGTCCTCGGGCGTCATGCTGCCCTGGCGACAGCCGGAACTGCGCCGGCTGCTGCCTCTGGCCGGATTCACCCGCGGGTGGAAACCAGTCCCCCGGCCGTGGCTGACCGAAAGGGCCGCCGACCTGCTGCCGCCCCAATCGAGACACCATCCCTACCTGGGCGAGCTGGCCCAGGCGGACCGGGTGGAACCCTGCCTCAATGCGTTCAACGCCAGGGCCGCCAGCCTGGGCTATCTGCAGGCCCTGGACTGGGGGGTAGAGTTGCGATACCCACTGCGGCACCGGCAGCTGGTGGAATTCATGCTGCGCCTGCCGGCCCATTACCTGTATCAGCCCGGTCGGTCGAAGTGGATCCTGCGACTGGCCATGGCGGACCAGCTGCCCGCTCAGATCCTCGACCGCCGGGACAAGACATCCCTGGAACCCATCTTTCGGGACGCGGTCCTGCACCGTCACCGCCAGACCACCCGGGAGCTGCTGCGGGAATCGGAGACCTGGAGCCGGTTTGTCAGGCGGCAATGGCTGCTGCAACGGCTGGATTCAGGACAGTGGGATCCCACTTCCCTGAACGTTTTATGGAACTGCCTGACCTTCGCCCTGTGGAACGCAAACTATGGCAAATCCGTTGTTTCCCTCAATTGACAGCCCCATTGCGATTGGCTAAAAGACAGACATGGACGGCGCCAAACCGCAGAATTCAGGGACGCCACCGGCCGCCAACGGAAGTTCCGGTGAACGGCAGCGAAAGCCCTATGAAAGGCCGCAGCTGACCCACCGGGGGGACGTGCGGGACGTGACCATGGGTCCCACACCCGGTGTCGGCGAGAGTGGCAACCCCACCAACTTTCGCCCCTGAGTCGTGAACACGCCTGGCGCCCCCGAGGCGCCTGAGCTGCCTCCTGTCGCAGTCGTCGGAGTATCCGGCGCGCCCAGCCAATACTTCCACTATCGGATCGCCGGCACCCATGTCCTGATCGACCGGGAGGTCCCCCGGCTTGCCGGATTCCAGCTGCCCCCCGTGGACCCGACACCCCAGTATCCACCCCCCCAAACCGTGGCCGCCGGTGCCGACACGCTGTTTGACGGGACGGCCTACGTACTGGGGAGACAGCGTCGTCTGCGATGCCTCGGTAATGCCGGGGTTTACGAGCTCAGTATCAACGGCGTTGGCCAGTTCCTGTTTGATTCCACCAGCCACCTGCTGCAGCTCGGCGCGGTACTGCCTTCCAATGACCTGGCCCAGCTTCTGTGCGGGCCACTGCTGCCCCTGGCACTCGCCAACCGGGATTGTTTTTTGCTGCACGCGTCCGCGGTGACCACGGCCACCGGATCCATTGCTTTCTGCGGCGCCAGCGGAGCGGGCAAATCCACCCTGGCGGCGGCATTTGCCGAAGGCCCTTCCGACCCATTGGCCGATGATGCCCTTGCCCTGGCTGCCGGCCCGGAACAGCCGTTGCTGGCGGGGCCTTTTCCCCAGCCAAAATGGCCCGACTGGGGCGCTGGTGTCGGCGGCGCAGGCCTGCCGCTGACGGCCCTGGTGGAACTGGTCAACGACGGTAGCGACCCGCCGGAGACCCGGCCTGTTGCCGCTGCGCCCGCAACCCTGACGGTGATTCGGCACACCATTGCCGGTCGCCTGTTTGGGCCGGACCTCAGGCAAACTCAGCTGGAGTTCGCGGCAGCCCTGGCCGCAGCGACCCCGGTCTACGCCTTGCACTACCGCCAGGAAATGCGCAACCTGCCGCTCATGGTAGAGGAACTCAAACACCATGTGGCGTAAGGCCGCGGGCTGCCTGCAGGTCGTGCTGGCTGCGACGGAGCTGAGATTTCGGGGTTTCCACCGGGTATGCGGCGCGCTGCTGCAGCGTCCCACCGAGGGGCCGACCGAGCGGGCCATGGGCCATCCACTTGAGGCGGCGGATCTGGACCGTGCCCGCAGACTCCATGACGTGCTGCTGGCCAGCAACCGGCTGACCTGCTCGACCTGCCTGTCCCGGTCGGTGGTCCTGTGCCGAAGCCTGCGCCGCCGTGGAATTCCGGCGTGGCTGGTGCTGGGCGCCAGCGGCGGGGACGATTTCAGCGCCCATGCCTGGGTGGAAATCCCCGGAGCACGCCTGGGCGCCCACGACAGTCGGGCCGGCCTTAGTCGGCAGGGGTTCGCATGACCTTTGCCCTGGGCCCGGACGTTTTACTGCAAAGGGTTGGCAGTGGGGCGGTCCTGCTGCAGGCCCGGACCGGCCAGTACTACGAGCTGAACGATTCCGGGGCAGACCTGCTGCAGTTCGTGCTGGAGACCCAGGATGTCGAAACAGCGCTGAACCGCATGCAGGACACCTATGCGGCCGCGAGAGACGATCTCGCGGCCGACCTCAAGGTGTTGTTTGCAGATCTGAAGGAGGCAGGACTACTGCTGTTCGATGCTGAGCAGCTCAACGTCGAAGACCAGGGTTGAATTGGGACCGATGTTTCCCTGGTTGCGGCCACCGTATGCCAGGTCGGACGGAATGACAAAGCGGAACTTGCTGCCCACCGGCATCAGCTGAAGCCCTTCGGTCCAGCCCGAGATGACCCGGTTCAGCGGAAACACCGCGGGCTGACCACGGGAGTAGGAGCTGTCGAACTCGGTGCCGTCGATGAGGGTTCCGCGATAGTGGACTTTCACGGTGTCGGTGGCCACAGGCCGCGGGCCCTCGGCCATTTCGACCACTTCATACTGCAGTCCCGATTCGGTAACCGTTACCCCGTCGCGGGCCTTGTTGTCTTCCAGATAATCCTGGCCGATCTTCATATTGTTCGACGCGGCCTGGGCAAGCTCTTCGCGCTTGCGCGTCATCTCTTCATCCTGAATCCGCTTCAGCGTCGCCAGCGCATTCTGCACCTGCTCCTCGGTCAAGCGGGACTCTCCCTCGGCCATGGCGTCTTCGGCGCCCAGGCGGAAGGCGTTGGAATCAAAATCCTGAATACCCAGATCCCGCATTCTCTGACCGATGTCGTAACCCATCTTGTAGCTGAGTTCCTCGACCTCGCCGGTTATTTCCTGGGCGGAAATGCTGCCGACCGCGATCACCGCGAGCAGGGGCATCCAGCGGATGCTGTTGCTTAGGGGCATGAAATTCTCCAGAAGTGTTGCAAAAAAAGGCGCCTATTGTTGCCCGGTGACACGGGGAGATCAAACCCTGATTCAGCAGGGTCTGATCAGGCCCCGGGTCGTAGCTGTGGCACTGCCCGACGCCCCGCCGTGCCATTGGTCACGTTGCACCCGTGCGAGCATTGGTGTTATAGTTCACTACAACACTAGATCGCTGCATATGAACGCCGCCATGAATAAGACCCGTGTCACCAGAAAAGTTCGCTGGATTGCCGCAATCCTGGGCTACCAGGCCCTCGCCCTGGCCGTGATGATGCTGGCGGCGGCGGCCATGTACGAATTTTCGACCGAGCCGGACCGGGTTGTTAAAACCGAAACGGCCCCAGCGGAATCTCCAGCGGCAGGCGCCGTGTCCACTATTTCACTCGACCTGTCCCTGGATTCCATCGGCCGCTGATCGGGCGTTTCGCCAGCCACAATGCAGCCCAAGTGGAACGATAGTCAGCCGATCTATGTGCAACTGCGCGATCACGCCGTTGCCATGATCCTGGACGGGGTCCTGGACGACGGCGATCCATTGCCGTCGGTCCGTAAAGTCGCCGCCGATTTCCGCCTCAACCCCATCACCGTGTCCAAGGCCTACCAGACCCTGGTGGACGATGAACTGGTCGAGCGCCGCCGCGGTCTGGGAATGTTTGTCAGGACCGGCGCCAAGAAAGCACTGCTGGAAGCGGAAAGAAAGAAATTCCTGAATCGCGAGTGGCCGCTGCTGCTCAAAAAAATTGAGCGATTGGGATTGCACCCAGAGGATCTGGTGGCAAAGTTGGGAACCGGACCGAAAAACGGACAGGAGCAAGGGGAACCTGATGTCTGACATCATCAAAGCCAGGGGGCTGCGCAAGCGTTACAAGAACACTGTCGCCCTGGACGACGTCGATTTTGACGTCCATCCGGGCCGCATTGTTGGCTTGATCGGACCCAATGGCGCCGGCAAGACCACCGCGCTGAAAGCCATTCTGGGCCTGACGAGTTTCGGCGGAGAACTGGAGGTCATTGGCCTGGACCCCATGAAAGAGCGGTCCAGGCTGATGAACGACGTCTGTTTCATTGCGGACGTCGCGGTGCTTCCCCGCTGGTTGCGGGTGCACCAGGCGGTGAACTTCGTGGAAGGCGTGCACCCCAGGTTTTCCCGGGAAAAGGCCCAGCGCTTCCTGGATCGCACCAAGATCAAGCCAAACAGCAGGGTCAAGGAATTATCCAAGGGGATGATTGCCCAGCTGCACCTGGCCCTGGTGATGGCCATCGACGCCAAGCTGCTGGTGCTGGACGAGCCGACCCTGGGCCTGGATATCCTGTTTCGCAAGGAGTTCTACAACAGCCTGCTCAACGACTACTTCGACGAAGAGCGAACCATCATCATCACCACCCACCAGGTGGAAGAAATCGAGCACATCCTGACCGACCTTCTGTTTATCAAGGACGGAAAGATCATCCTGGACACCACCATGGAGGACGTTTCAGAACGATTCACCGAGGTCATGGTGGCGCCGGACCTGGCGGATGAAGCACGCCAGATGAAGCCGCTTCACGAGCGCGAGATTTTCGGCAAGTTTGTCTTCCTGTTCGACGGCGCCGACCAGATGGAGCTGGCGGAGCTGGGTGAACTGCACAATCCCAGCGTGGCCGACCTGTTTGTGGCGACCATGAAGGAGAACGGCGCATGAAGAGTTTCAGCTTCCTGCTGCGCCGGGAGTTCTGGGAAAATCGCGGCGCTTTCTTCACCCTGCCCCTGGGAATCGGCGGGTTTTTTGTCTTCATCGCCGTTGCGGCACTGACCGCGGCCGCCACCTTTATCGAAGAAATCGACGGCGAGCGGTTCATGCTCACCAAGGCGGTGGCGGAAATCAAGAAAGTGGACCCGGCCACACTGGACGTGGTGTGGAACCTGAACCTGCTGGGCACCTCGGCGATATTCCACATGGTGCTGCTGTTCGTGGTGTTTTTCTATCTGCTGGGCTCCCTGTACGACGACCGTCGGGACCGCAGTATCCTTTTCTGGAAGTCCCTGCCCATCTCTGACGCCAATACCGTGTTGTCCAAGCTCGTGGCCGGCAGCCTGCTGGCGCCAGCGCTCTGGGTCGCGGCCATCGCGATTACCCAGACCACCCTGCTGCTGATCACCACCATCGTGTTCTGGCTGAGCGACATCCCTGTCTATGACTACCTGTGGGGGCCGGCCGATCCCCTGGAAACCTGGCTGCTGCTGCTGGCGTCTTACGCGGTGCAGGCGTTCTGGATGCTGCCGGTTTGGGGCTGGGCTCTGCTGGCCTCATCCTTTGCCCGCTCCAAGCCGTTCCTCTGGGCGGTGGCACCGCCGGTGCTGCTGGCCGTGGCATATACCTGGATCAACGCAACCCAGTACCTGCGGATCGACTTCAGCGTGTGGACCATGATCGGGAACCGCATCCTGGGCGGGGTGGTTCCCATCCAGTTCAATATCGAGGGTGACAATGTCCAGATAGGCTCCATGCGATTCACCGACGATGACGTGACCGAACTGCCGATCACCTGGGGCACACTGCTGGAAAGATTCACCTGGCCGGATATGTGGTGGGGCATCCTGTTTGGCGTGGTGTTCATTGCCCTCGCCATCTACATCCGGCGCTATCGCGACGAGAGTTAGCGGACTGTATCGACGCCATCGAAATGGTCGTTCCAGCCCATTGGCAGGCTGTTTAAAAATTCAGTTCTTCGACAGCCTGCGTCCAGTACGGGGATGAAGCGGCATTTTCGATGACTGTAAGTCATTGAAAATGTGAGCCAACTGAAATTCGCGTTTTCCAGTTGGCGTGGCTGCAAAAACTATGGATGGTTTTTTCAGCATCCCACTTGCTGGCCGCCGCTTGACGGGCCACGCCCGTCATGAACAATGGCGGCATGTCATTCGGGAAAGAATCCCTGTCTGTGCCCGCTTCCCAGTTGGCAGGCGCAGCGGGTTTACTGTTGCTGGTCTGGGTGCTGCTGCTGTACACGGCGGCCTATTTCCACGCGCCCGGCATCCCCCAGGCGAAGACTGCGCCCTTATCTCCTGCCACCAGTGACTGGCGGGCGGTCATGGGCGAGATTGCCGAACAGGATGGCGAATTGACCGTAGCCGGATTCAACGACAGCGGCGAGGCGTTTCTGATCTGGGAGCTTGACTCCATCGATGCAGGGGATTGGCCGGTACTGAACCTGTCAGTTGAAAACTTCCCGCTCAACTACGTACTCATGCTGGCCTGGAAAACCCGCATCGACGGCGAAGACCACTTTTCCCGGCTGCAGGTACCCCGCGGAGGACGCCAGACCTACCTGTTGAGCCGCCTGGACGATTGGACCGGGCGGGTCGGAGAGGTCGCGCTGTACCTGCACCCGCAGCCCCAGACCAGTCCGCCGCTGGCACTGGATCACCCCATCACCATACGCAGTGTCAGCCTGGGCCCGGACAGCTGGCCAGCCCGTGGGCGGGCACTGCTGACCTCCTGGTTTGCTGCTGACCCCTGGGAAATGATGTCCCCCAGCAGCCTGGGCATCTACCCGGACATCGATGAAGGCATCCGGTTTACGCCCATGGTTTTTGCCCTGTTCCTGGCCACCCTGGTGGTGGCTGGCCAGACCCTGAACCTGGCCAGGGCGACCCAGTGGATTCGCCTGGGGGGCGTACTGCTGATTGTCACGGTACTGGCCATGCAGTTGCGCTGGATGGCCGGCCTGGCGGATCAGCGGGCCGCATCCAATGCGCTGTACGCAGGACTGGATGACCCTCAAGCGGCACTGAAGCTGTACGACGCCGACCTGGTCGAGCTGACCCTCGCGGCGCGGGATGTGTTGCCGCCCCCGCCCCAGGCTCGGGTCTTCATTGGCGCTGACGCCCGCTTCTTCCGCCTGCGCGCCGGCTGGCACCTGCGGCCGCATAATGTCATGACCTTTCTACCGGGTGAGGACATCGGTGGCGTCGACCAGGTCAGACCCGGTGATTACCTGTTCCTGTACCGCCGCCAGGACCTGATGGAACAGGCCCGGGAAGGCCGGTTACGGGCCGGCCGGCTCCTGGCCAGCGTCGACCTGCTGCTGGACCGGGGCGATGGGGGTCTACTGCGGTTTGTGCGGCCGGGTGACTGAGCGTGTCCCTGGTCAACGCCATCGTCGCCAACCTGATGCCGAGCCTGGCCGGTGCGCTGGTCATGATGTGTCTGCTGGGTCGTCCATTCAGCGTGAACCGCTGGGGATTCGCCCTGGGCTCGGGTTTCTTTCTCGGCGTCGGTCTCACCGCCCTGGCCAACTGGCTGAGCCAGTGGACGGCGTGGCCGGATTCGCCGTTGCCCGCGGCCCTGCTGCTGTTGTTGGTCACCTGGGCAGCAGGCTTCACACTGCTGAGGATCGCGCCGGATGCCGCTCCAGACGAGCAGCGGCCGGCGAACGCGGGCGTCACGGCAGGAATCCTGTGGTGGGTTCTGCTGGTTGCGATGCTGCTGAACGGATTCCTGTTGGCCGGCGAGGCCTTGACCCGTCCCATGTATCCGTGGGATGCCTGGTCAGCCTGGTCGGTCAAGGCCAAGGTCTGGATCGAGCTGGGCCAGAACGTGGACTTTGTTTCGTTCAACCAGTGGCTGGCCAGTTCAGACCCCACCCAGTTCACGAACGAGGCCTGGTCCTACCCGGAGGTAATTCCCCGCTATCAATTGTGGGTCATCCAGTGGGTGGGATCCTGGGATGATCAGCTGGCGCTGACGCCCTGGCTGTTTGCCGCGGCGGCCATGATGCTGGCGGTGTATCACCTGCTGAGGCTGCTGCAGGTGGACCCCCTGGGCGCCATGTGCGTGACGTTTCTCATCGCCGCAATCCCCATCCTCAACGTGCAGGTTGCACTGGCCGGACTGGTGGACCTGTGGATTGCTGCGCTGCTGCTGGTGTTCTGCGCCTGTGTTCTTCTGTGGCTGCAGCAGTCCCGACAACGCTGGATCGTTGCGGCCCTCACCTTTCTCGCCATTGCCGCCGCCACCAAGCTGGAAGGGCTGGTGTGGGCAGTGATCTGCCTGCCGGTGATCCTGGTCGCCAGTCAACAGCGTACCGTTTTGCGGGTGCTTCTGGTGGCAACGCCGGTTGCAGTGATCGCCTGGTGGCTGGCCGGCGGGTTTTCTTTTCAGCTGGCCGGCATGGCGTTTGTCGTCACGCCCAGTGAAATCGCGATCCCCTACCTGGGTCGCTACGTTTTCACCTTCAGCAACCAGCTGGGTGCCTTTGTTCGGAGTTTCCTGTCGCTGCCCAACTGGCACCTCACCTGGTACCTGCTGATTCCGGCCATCGCGTGGGCAGTCTATCGTTCGCGCTTCAGTGCCATGGGTCGGGGGCTGGCCGGTTTCGCGGTTGTTTCCCTGGCCTTCCTGTTCTTCCTGTTCTTCATGACCCAGGCCGGCATCTGGGCCGAAAGCATGACCGCCTCCAACCGCCTGGCCCTGCAGTTTGTACCGGCCTGCATCATGTGGGCCGGATTGCTGATCCTCAGAGACCTGGACCAGTCGGCCCGGCCGCAGCCCTGATCAGCGCCGCGGCAACTCCAGCCCGGCACCGGGATGCGAGGGAGTTGGAAATCACATCTGCAAATCCCAGGTCCGAACAGGCCGGGGACGGCCGGTTTCGGAAAAGAACAATCCCCGTTTTCGGATAACAGCGGACGATCACTGGCCGGGAACGCACCAGTCCGGCACAAGGATGTGCCGGCATTTTCGGCCGCCGCAGGCTGCCGAAAATGTGAGGGATTTGAAAATCGCATTTTCAAATCCCGGGTCCGAACCGGCCAGGGATGGCCGGTTTCGGACAAGAACTAATACACGTCAAAATCCATATCGAAGGATATGGTGGTATTCACCGTTGGTTTGGGCTTCTCCCGCCCGTTGCCGATCCAGTCCAGGTAACGCTCCCGACTGCCCTGGGCAACGGCTCCAGCCTGCTCCAGGATGGCCAGACAGCGGGCCGCCAGGTCCAGGGATCCAAAGCAGAAGTGGGCGATGAGCGCCAGGTGGCGAAACTGCTCCACCTGGTCCGGGGACGGATGGAGGAAATCCCGGACGTAGATCAGGTCGGCCTCCAGCAGCTGGTTCAAGGGCTGGCGCCGATTATTGTCGTGTACGTAGGGCGCCAGCGGCCAGCGCTTGATGGCGGCGAAGGCGTGGGGCAGGAAGCCCTGCTGCCGCAGTTCACGGTCAATTTCCCAGAACAGAGGCTGGTCGCGGTACAGCGGCAGAAACGACAGCTCGGTCTGCACCACCGCACAGTCCGCCAGCTTGCCATGGCCGGACTCGAACACCGCCAGCTCGGAGCCCTGAATGTCGATCTTCAGAAAGTCCATGTGCTGAATCTCATCAATGTCATCCAGCCTTCGGGTTTCAACTTCCCGGGTGTCCAGTACTTCCCCAAGCATCTCGAAATCGTTCAGGCTGGATAGCATGTCCGGGTCTGGATCCAGCAGGCTGGACATGCCCGACGCCCGGCAAACCCGCAGCAGTTCGCTGCCCCCGCGGCCCACGGCGTAAGGCAGGTAGGTTTCATTGGAACCCTTACGCTGGTTCAGCGAGGCCAGGGCTTCGGCCTGGGGTTCAAACCCCACCACCGCCGCCAGGCCCAGATCCAGCAGGGTCTTGTAAGGCGGATCGCCGTCCACCGGGTTGGCGCCAACGTCGACGATGGTGGTCAGCCGCTGCAGACCCAGCAGGTCCACCAGGAACTGTGATTGGCCGGGATTGCTCATCGGGTGTACACCTGGGAGAAAGCATCATCATGTGGATTCCGTGCGACCGGGGCAAGTCGCGGTACAAACTCGTTCAAAATTCCGCCCGTCACCGTAGTATGATTTCGCGCCTGCCCGCTTTGGATCGACAAGTCATGGAAATGAACACCCTCAACGCCCTGTCCCCGGTGGACGGCCGTTACGCCACCAAGGTCTCGGACCTGCGGCCCGTTTTCAGCGAAGCCGGCCTGATCAGCCGCAGGGTGCAGGTGGAAGTGCGCTGGCTGCAGACCCTGGCGGCCTGCCCCGACATTCCCGAGGTGCCGACGCTGAGCAGCGAAGCCAGCGACCGCCTGGACGCCATCGTCAGCGGATTTGATGCCGAGCAGGCCGGGCGGGTGAAATCCATCGAGGCCACCACCAATCACGACGTCAAGTCTGTCGAGTACTACGTGAAGCAGTGCTGCGAGGGACTGCCCGAGCTGGAAAACATCAGCGAGTTTGTCCACTTCGCCTGCACTTCGGAGGACATCAACAACCTGTCTTACGGCTTGATGCTGTCCGACGCGCGCGAGCAGGTATTGCTGCCGGCGGTGGATGAGATCCTGCAGGTGTTCCAGCAGATGGTACAGCAGACCGCCGACATTCCCATGCTGTCCCGGACCCACGGCCAGACGGCCTCCCCCACCACCGTGGGCAAGGAAATCGCCAACGTGGTTTACCGTCTGAAGCGCCAGCGGGAGCAACTGGCCGGGGTAGAGATCCTGGGCAAATTCAACGGCGCCGTGGGCAACTTCAACGCCCACATCGCCGCCTACCCGGAGGTCAACTGGCCGCAGTTGTCCCAAACTTTCATCGAGTCCCTGGGGCTGGTGTTCAACCCTTTCACCACCCAGATTGAACCCCACGACTACATCGCCGAACTGGCTGACGTACTGCGCCGGATCAACACCATTCTGCTGGACCTTTGCCGGGACTTCTGGGGCTACATCTCCTGGGGATATTTCCGCCAGCGGACGGTGGGCGCCGAGGTCGGCTCCTCCACCATGCCGCACAAGGTCAACCCCATCGATTTCGAGAACGCTGAGGGCAATCTGGGCGTGGCCAATGCCCTGCTGGGGCACCTGGCGGAAAAGCTGCCCATTTCGCGCTTCCAGCGTGACCTGACGGACTCCACGGTGCTGCGGACCCTGGGTACCGCCCTTGGACACTGCCTGATTGCCTACCGCGCCGTGCTCAAAGGCCAGGGGAAACTGGAGGTCGATAGCGGCCGCCTGCAGTCCGACCTGGACCAGGCCTGGGAGGTGCTGGCCGAGCCGGTTCAAACCGTGATGCGCCGTCACGGCATCGAAAACCCCTACGAAAAATTGAAAAGCCTGACCCGGGGCCAGGCCATCAGCAAGGCAGACATCCAGCAGTTCGTGGCGTCACTGGATATCCCGGACGCGGACCGCGAGGCCCTGCTGGCGCTGACGCCGGCCGGCTACACCGGCCTGGCCAGCGCGCTGGCCCGGGAGATCTGATGCTGGGGATGGCGCCGGAACAATTCCTGCGGGAATACTGGCAGCGCCAACCCCTCCTGATCCGACAGGGCGCACCCCACGCCGCCAGCTGGCTGAGCCCCGGCGAGCTGATGCAGATCGCCCGGGAGTCGACCTGCGAATCGCGACTGGTCACGGGCCCGGAGAATGACGTCTACCAGGTACGCTACGGGCCGTTCCAGCGCGATGAGCTGCCGCCGGCCGCGGGAATGCCCTGGACGCTGCTGGTCCAGGACGTGGACAAGGCCAGCCGCAGCGTCGGCCAGGTGCTGGACCATTTTCGCTTCCTGCCGGCCTGGCGCATCGAGGACATCATGGTCAGCCTGGCCGGCGATGGCGGCAGCGTGGGTCCCCATTGGGACCATTACGACGTATTCCTGATCCAGGGCGCAGGCCGTCGCCGCTGGATGATCGATCAGTCCAGGCACCCCGCCCGCGACTATCGGCCGGACCAGGAACTGAAAATCTTACGTCGCTTCACGCCCGACCAGCAGTGGGACCTGGAGACGGGTGACGTACTCTACCTGCCACCGGGGGTGCCTCACCATGGCGTGGCCCTGGGCGAGTGCATGACATTTTCCGTAGGCATGCGGGCACCCAGCGCTGGGGAAATCCTGGCCGACTATTTTGAACAGGCGGCCGCGGCCCTGCCCGAGGAGCACCGACTGGCTGATCCTGGCAGACCTGTCCCCACATCGGTGGGCGTCATCGATGGGCAGACGCTGCAGTCGCTGGCGCAGATCATCACCCGCCATGCCAGTCCCGACCATGCGTCCCTGGGCCGATGGTTTGGCCGGTTCATTACCCGCGGGCTCACCCCCCAGTCAGAGGAAACGGCGGCCGGAAAGGTCGCGGATACCAGGAACACCACCCTGCATCGAAACCCCTGGATTCGCTTTGCCTGGTTCCAGGACAAGACCGGATGCTGGCTGTATGCCAATGGCGAGGAGTTCCCAGCAAGCCCCGATGCTGCCAGAATGTTGGCTGATCATGCGAGCCTGGAGCTGGACCAGCTCGCGCAAATCGACGCCTCCGACCCGGAGTTGGTCCAGGACATGCTTGAACTCGGATACTGGTCCGCTGACGCCTATCAATGAATGACTGCTGATCCCGACATTTCCTTCTACGTGGAGCCCGCCACCTGGGATTTCGACCGCCCGGAACTGGAGTCCATCCGCACCGAGGTGTTCATCCAGGAACAGGGTGTCAGCGCCGACGAGGAATGGGACGAAGACGACCCGCTGGCGGTGCATTTCCTGGCACGAACCAGCGACGGCGCCGGGATAGGAACCGCCAGGCTGACCCGGGACGGGCGGGTGGGACGCCTGGCCGTGCTGCCGGGCTGGCGTGGCCGTGGTGTGGGCGACGCATTGCTGCGCACGGTGATTGAGACCGGCAAATCCCACCAGTTCGTAGAGCTGCGCCTGGCTGCCCAGACCCAGGCAGTGGAATTTTACAGCCGCCATGGATTTGCGCCTTATGGCAAAGTATTTGAGGAAGCCGGGATCTCCCACCGCTGGATGCGCATGCACCTTGGCCCCTCGGAGGAACGCGAAGACAGCCGCGTACGACGGGAGTCGGGATCGCCACTGGAAAAGTCGTTCATAGACTTCGACGGCCTCAATGAACTCACCGCACGCATGCGCCAGGTGATTGATTACTGCAGCAACATGCTGGTGATCTACAGCCGCGACCTGGACCGCCGCGTCCTGGACGCCTCACCGGTCTACGATGCGATCCGCGAGCTGGCGACAGCGGCGCCACGGCCGGACATCCGCATCCTGGTGCAGGATTCCACCGCCGCGGTTGAATCCGGCCACCGACTCATCAACCTGGCGCACCGCCTGCCCAGCGTCATCCATTTTCGCAAGCCGCCGAAGGTCCATATGGACTACGTATCAGCCTTCGCCATCAGCGACGTCAGCCACGTCCTGTTCCGGCCCATGGGGGACCGCTTTGAGGGTTACCTGCAGGTTAATCACCGACTGGAGGCCAAACGCCTGATGGAGTACTTCACCCGGGTGTGGGAAGAGTCGGAGCCCGACCCGAATCTGCGCCGCCTGGACCTGTAGCAGGCTCACAGTCCGTCGAAAAACTGCGTTTCCATCAGCCATTAGCCATAAGTTGTAATCCCGCTTACCACCCCCATTGATTCGGGTATAATTCCGGGTCCGTTTTCGGGCCAGAAACCGGCACCACGTACAGCAGGACCAACATCGTGAGTAACTTCCTGGAGGAACTGAGGGCATCTTCCCATCTGTCGGGCGGCAACGCCGCCTACGTGGAAGGCCTGTATGAAGACTTCCTGGCCGACCCGGCCAGCGTTTCGGACCACTGGCGAGGCTGGTTCGAGGCCAACCTGGACCGGCGTGACGTCAGTCATCGCGACGTGATCGAGCGCTTCGAAGAAATGGGTCGAGGCAACGGTCACGCCCTGGCCGGACACCTCCACCGCATCGACTCCATTGAGGCTGAAAAACAGGCCCAGGTGCTGCGCCTGATCAACGCCTACCGGGTCCGGGGTCACCAGCGTGCGCACCTGGACCCACTGGGCCTCAGCCACCGGCCCAAGGTACCGGACCTGAATCTGGCCAACCACGGACTGACCGAGGCCGACCTGGACTCGGTGTTCAATACCGGCAGCGTAGTCGGCCCCCACGAGATGAAGCTGCGGGACCTGGTGTCCCTGCTCAAGACCGTGTACTGCTCCAGCATCGGCGCCGAGTACATGCACATCATGGACTCGGACCAACGCGCCTGGCTGCAGCAGCGGCTGGAGGGTCCGGCAGGAAAATTCGGCTTCACTCCCGCCCAGAAACGCAACACCCTGGATCACCTGATCGCTGCCGAAGGCCTGGAGAAATACCTGCACACCAAGTACGTGGGGCAGAAGCGATTCTCCCTGGAAGGTGGTGAAGTCCTGATCCCGCTGCTGCACGGTGTGATCCAGCGGGTGGGCGGCCAGGGCGTCAACGAGGTGGTCATGGGCATGGCACACCGCGGCCGGCTCAACGTGCTGGTCAATATCCTGGGCAAATCCCCGCAAATGCTGTTTGACGAGTTCGAGGGCAAGAAGGAGGCAGAAAGCCCGTTCCACTCCGGTGACGTCAAGTATCACCTGGGATTCAGTTCAGAAATGGAGACCCCGGGAGGCCGGGTTCACGTCACCCTGGGCTTCAATCCCTCACACCTGGAGATTGTCGACCCGGTGGTAGTGGGTTCGTCACGGGCCCGCCAGACCCGGCGCGGCGACTTCGGCCACCACGAAGTGATGCCCATCCTGATCCATGGCGATGCCGCTTTTGCCGGCCAGGGCGTGGTGATGGAGCTGTTCAACATGTCCCAGGCCCGCGGCTTCCAGGTGGGCGGCACCCTGCACATCATTGTCAACAACCAGATCGGCTTTACCACCAGCCACCCGCTGGACACCCGCTCCACGCTGTACTGCACCGAGGTGGCCAAGATGGTTCAGGCCCCGATCCTGCACGTTAACGGTGACGACCCCGACGCTGTCATGGCCTGCATGGAGATCGCGTCGGATTTCCGCATGGAATTCCAGAAGGACGTGGTGATCGACCTGGTGTGTTACCGCCGCCACGGCCACAACGAAGCCGACGAGCCATCCGCTACCCAGCCGGTCATGTACCAGACCATCCGCAAGCTGCCGACAACGGTGTCCATTTACACCGACCGTCTCAAGTCCGAGGGGGTCATCGATGACGAAGGCGTCAGGAACCTGATCCATATGTATCGGGATGCCCTGGACGAGGGCCACCCGGTGGCTGAGGTCATCGAGGGACCGTTCACCAATCCCTTTACCATTGACTGGACTCCCCATATCGCGGGCACCCTGGACGAGGAAGTCGACACCACCATTACGCCGCAGCGCGTCGCTGAGCTGGCCCAGAAGCTGCTGACCCTGCCGGAAGGCTTTGAGCTGCATTCCCGGGTGCAGAAGATCATCAACGACCGGGCGCGAATGGCCTCGGGCGACATGCGCATGGACTGGGGGTTTGCCGAGACCATGGCCTACGCCAGCCTGCTGGACGAAGGCTTCGGTCTGAGGCTGGTGGGCCAGGACAGCGGCCGGGGCACGTTCTTTCACCGTCACGCGGTGCTGCACAACCAGACTGACGCCTCCACTTTCACACCCCTGGAAACGCTGGCCCGCAGACCGGACCAGCCGGGCGAACCGAACCAGGTGGCCACCATCATCGACTCCCTGCTGTCCGAGGAGGCCGTGCTGGCGTTCGAGTATGGTTTTGCCAGTTCAGACCCCAAGACCCTGATCGTCTGGGAAGCCCAGTTCGGCGACTTCGTCAACGGCGCCCAGGTGGTCATCGATCAGTTCATCAGCTCTGGCGAGGCCAAGTGGGAGCGGCTGTGTGGTCTCACCATGTTCCTGCCCCACGGCTACGAGGGCCAGGGACCCGAGCACTCCTCGGCCCGGCTGGAGCGTTTCCTCCAGCTGTGTGCCCACAACAACATCCAGGTGTGTGTACCCACTACTCCGGCCCAGATGTTCCACATGCTGCGGCGGCAGATGCTGCGGGCCACCCGCAAGCCGCTGATTGTCATGACCCCCAAGAGCCTGCTCCGCAACAAGGATTCCACCTCCGCCCTGGACCGCCTGACCGACGGTCGCTTCCAGGTGGTGATTCCGGACCGCGTGGTCAAGGACAGGGAGGCAGTGGAGCGCGTGGTGATCTGCTACGGCAAGGTCTTCTACGACCTGTTCAATGAACGCAAGAATCGTGACGCCAACATTCCGATTCTCCGGGTCGAGCAGCTTTACCCGTTCCCGCGCAAGGTGCTGACGAAGTACCTGGACCAGTACCCCAACGTCCGGGAAATTGCGTGGTGCCAGGAAGAGCCCATGAACCAGGGTGCCTGGTACCAGATCAAGCACCACTTCCAGGCCATCCTGAAGTCGGAATGCCACCTGCTGTACACCGGGCGACCGGCGTCTCCGTCTCCCGCAGCGGGCCTGTACAAGTGGCACGTGGAAGAACAGAACAAGCTGGTGTCGGACGCGTTGACGCCCGGGGCCGGCATCGAATTAGCAGAGGAGTAATCCAAATCTCATGAGCGTGGAACTGAAGGTTCCGGTACTGCCGGAGTCCGTGGCCGACGCCACCGTGGGAACCTGGCACAAAAAGCCGGGCGACACGGTACGGCGAGACGAAAACCTGGTGGACCTGGAAACCGACAAGGTGGTGCTGGAAGTGCCCAGTCCCTGCGATGGCACGCTGACCGACATCCGGCAGGAATCCGGCGCCGTAGTCACCAACGACGAAATCCTCGCCACCATCGAGGAAGGCGCCGTGGCCGAGGAGCCAGCCCAGACACCGGCCGAGACACCGGCCCAAACACCGGCTGAGGCACCGGCCGCGGAAGCCGCCGCCGTTGCCGGCGGAATGGACGAACTCAGTCCCGCAGTGCGGCGCCTGGTGGAGGAAAACCAGCTGGATCCGACCCGGATCAGCGGCACCGGCCGTGATGGGCGGCTGACCAAGGAAGACGTCTTGAACCACATGAAGGGCAAAGCGCCGGCTCCGGCGCCCCGGAAAGCCGCCCCGCCCCAGCCCGCCGCCACGCCGGGAGAACGCAGCGAAGAACGGGTGCCCATGTCCCGCCTGCGTCAACGCGTGGCCGAGCGCATGGTGGACGCCAACAATTCCGCGGCCATGCTCACCTCGTTCAACGAGGTCAACCTGCAGGCGGTGATGGACCTGCGCAAGACCTACAAAGAGGCTTTTGCCCAGCGCCACGGCGTGAAACTGGGATTCATGTCCTTTTTCGTCAAAGCCTGTGCCGATGCCCTGCGCAAGTACCCGGTGGTCAATGCCAGCATCGACGGTGGCGATATCGTTTACCACGGCTTTCAGGACATCGGCATCGCCGTGTCCACCGAGCGTGGTCTGATGGTGCCGATACTTCGCGACGCCGGCCAGATGAGTTTTGCCGAGGTTGAACAGGCCATCGCCGGCTACGCCGAGCAGGCCCGGGATGGCTCGATCCGCCTGGAGGATCTGCAGGGCGGCACATTCACCATCACCAACGGCGGCGTGTTCGGTTCCCTGGTCTCGACGCCTATTCTCAATATGCCCCAGAGTGCCATCCTGGGCATGCATGCCATCAAGGAACGGCCGGTGGCGGAAAACGGCGAGGTGGTAATTCGCCCCATGATGTATCTCGCGCTCACCTACGACCACCGCCTGATCGACGGCAAAGACGCCGTGCTGTTCCTGGTGGCGGTCAAGGAGGCGCTGGAAGATCCGGCCCGCATGGTGCTCGGAATCTGACGCCGACGCCCGGGGCCTGGAATCACCGCCCATTAACGCAGCCGGCGCCGTGAAACACCGCGCCGCGCGCGGGTAAGACGGCAGGGCAGCAGCGCCTGCCCTGCCCGCAAAATACAGAACAAAGGAAAACAGCATGTCCAGCTATGATGTGATTGTGATTGGCGCCGGCCCCGCCGGCTATCCTGCCGCGATACGCGCGTCCCAACTGGGTCTGAAGACCGCCATTGTCGACAATTTCCGGGGCAAGAACGGGAAACCCGCCCTTGGAGGCACCTGCCTCAACGTCGGCTGTATACCGTCCAAGGCACTGCTGGACTCCAGCAAACATTTTGAACACGCCCGCGACCACTACGGCAGTCACGGCATCAGCACCGGCGACGTGTCCATTGACGTTCCCACCATGATCCAGCGCAAGGACAAGATCGTCGGGCAGCTGACCGGGGGCGTGGCGCAGCTGTTGAAGGCCAACAAGGTGGATGCCTACGCCGGCACCGGCAGGCTGCTGAAAGACCGCCAGGTTGAGGTCACACCCATGGATGAAGGCGAGGTTCAGGTGCTGTCGGCCAGGAACGTCATTCTTGCCAGCGGCTCGATTCCCATCGAGATCCCCAACGTGTCATTTGACGGCAAACACATTATCGATAACGCCGGCGCCCTTGATCTGGAAGAGGTGCCCGAGACCCTGGGTGTGATTGGTGCAGGGGTGATCGGCCTGGAACTGGGCAGCGTCTGGCGCCGGCTGGGTTCCGACGTGGTCCTGCTGGAAGCGCTGCCGGATTTCCTGGCCCTGGCAGACGCCGACATCGCCCGGGCCGCCCACCGCGAGTTCAAGCGGCAGAAACTGGATATCCGTCTGGGCACCCTGGTGAAATCCGCGGAAGTGAAGGACGGAAAAGTCGAAGTGACCTACGAGCAGGACGGCGAGCAGTCCCAGCTGACCTTCGACCGCCTGCTGGTCGCGGTAGGCCGCTGCGCCAACACCGCCGGCCTGCTGGCCGACGACTGCGGCGTCTCCGTCAACCAGCGTGGGCAGATCGAGGTTGACGAGCATTGCCAGACATCGGTTGCGGGCGTCTGGGGTATTGGTGACGCGGTGCGCGGACCCATGCTGGCTCACAAGGGTACCGAGGAAGGCGTGGCGGTGGCTGAGCGCATCGCCGGCCGCCCGTCCCATGTCAACCTGGAGCTGGTGCCCTGGGTTATCTACAGCGAACCGGAAGTGGCCTGGGTTGGCAAAACCGAGGCTGAAGTCAAATCCGAAGGGGTCGATTACCGTACCGGCAGCTTTCCCTTTGCCGCCACCGGGCGGGCCCTGGCCATGGGTGAGCCGGCTGGCATGGTGAAGGTCATCGCCGATGCCGAAACCGACCGTCTGCTGGGTGTGCACATCTGCGGGGCCAACGCATCGGAGATGATTGCCGAGGCTGTGGTCGCCATGGAGTTCCACGGCAGCGCGGAAGACCTGGCCACCATCTGCCACGCGCATCCCACCATGTCCGAGGCGGTTCACGAAGCCGCCCTGTCCGTGGACAAACGCGCCATTCACCGGGTCAACTGACCATGGCGTTCCAGGCATTCCGCGTCCATGGTGGTGATGCCGGCCACAGCGCCGGTATTGATCAAATCGATCTGGACGACCTCAGCGAAGGCGAAATCACCATTCAGGTGGCCTGGTCCAGCGTCAACTACAAAGACGCCCTGGCCGGCAGTGGCAAAGCGAAGATCATGCGCCGATTTCCCATGGCCGGCGGCATCGACGTGGCCGGTCACGTTACCGCCTCCCAAGACGACCGGTTCAAGGAAGGGGACCCGGTGCTGGTCACCGGCTGTGGCCTGTCAGAGACCCGGGATGGAGGCTACAGCGAACAGTTGCGCATACCCGCGGCCAATACGGTGAAGGTCCCCGAGGGGTTGGATCTGAGGGAAGCCATGGGCCTGGGAACCGCGGGGTTCACCGCTGCCCTCTGCCTGCACCGAATGGAGCAGAACGGCCAGCAGCCCGACATGGGGCCGATCCTGGTGACCGGGGCGACGGGAGGTGTCGGCACCCTGGCGCTGCAGATGTTTTCCGGGCTGGGCTACGAGGCCCACGCCCTGTCCGGCAAGGTCGAGCGTTTCCACGACCTGCAGGAATTTGGCGCCAGCCAGTGTATTTCACGCCGCGACCTTCACTGGGGCCAACGGCCGCTGGAAAGCTCAAAGTGGGCTGGCGCGGTGGACAGCGTGGGCGGGGAGATGCTGTCCGGCCTGACCCGGGTGATTCACCCCTGGGGCAACATCGCCAGCTGCGGCCTGGCTGGCGGCGTCGAACTGCACAGCACCGTCATGCCGTTCATCATCCGCGGGGTCAGCCTGCTGGGCATCGACTCGGTCAACTGCCCCTACGCGCTGCGCCAGGAACTCTGGCAGCGGCTGGCCAGCGACCTGAAGCCGACCAGGCTGGATCAGCTGATTACCCGCGAGGTCACCATGGATCAGCTGCCCGAGGTGTTCGAGCTCATGATGGCCGGCGACTCCTTCGGACGAACGGTGGTCAAAGTCGGTTAGCCGGTAGGCTGGCCAACCCTGACGGCGCTTTGCTGAGACGCCGGTTCCCTTTATTGCCCCAAACTGTTGTAAACTCGCAGGTTATGGGCGCGATTGGGGTACAGTAGCGCGCGATTATATAAATAAAAACGATAATAAATTTTGCGTGGGAAGCACTTAAAAATGGCCAAAATCCTGATCGTTGACGATTCACCGTCGCAGCTTTACAGCCTGCAGAAACTGGTTGAAAAGGTGGGACACGACCCGATTACCGCCGAGGACGGCGAGGAGGGTATCCAGGTTGCCCGGGATGAAGCTCCGGACCTGATCCTGATGGACGTCGTCATGCCCAACCTCAACGGCTTCCAGGCCACCCGTACCCTGAGTCGCGACGACGCCACCGCCCACATCCCCATCATCCTGGTTACTACCAAGGACCAGGAGACCGACCGGGTCTGGGGCCTTCGCCAGGGCGCCAAGGGTTATATCACCAAGCCGGTAACCGAAAAAATCCTGATGGATACCGTCACGGAGTTTTTACCCCAGGGCTGATTTACTCCCGGCCTCATTCCATTCCCTGAAACCCGGAGGTTTTCATGACCGTTCAAGTCGGTGATCGTATACCCGAAGCCACCCTGACCACCATGGACGACGGCGTCCAGGCGCTCAGTACCCAGGACATTTTTGGCGGCAGGAAAGTGGTCCTGTTTGCCGTTCCCGGCGCGTTTACCCCAACCTGTTCGGCTCAGCACCTGCCGGGTTTTGTCCAGCACGCCGGGGATTTCAAGGCAAAAGGTGTTGACACCGTTGCCTGCATGTCCGTCAACGACGTGTTCGTCATGGGTGCCTGGGGAGACAGCCAGGGCACCGGGGACAGCGTCCTGATGCTGGCCGACGGCAATGGCGATTTCACCCGGGCGCTGGGCCTGGAAATGGACGCCACGGGTTTCGGTATGGGTGAGCGGTCACAGCGTTTTGCCCTGGTGGCAGATGACGGCGTGATTACAGGCCTGCACGTGGAAGCCGCTGGTGAGTTCCGGGTCAGCAGCGCCGAATCGGTGCTGGCGACCCTGTAATTGTATTCGGGGGGTGGCCTGATGGCCGCCCCTCAACTCTCTCCGCCGGACTCCTCGGCGACTTCCTGATCTTCCCCGTTTTCGTCGTCCCCGTTTTCGTCGTCCATGGATTCGATGGGCGCGATGCCAACCAGCATCTCCCCGTCATCCAGCCGGATCAGGGTCACACCCTGGGTGTTGCGGCCCTGGGTGGACACCTCACCGACCCGGGTTCGGACCAGAGTGCCGCCGTTGCTGATCAGCATGATTTCATGGTCTTCGGTCACCTGGACGGCCCCCACGCAGCTGCCGTTGCGTTCCGAGGTCTGAATGGAAATCACACCCTGGCCGCCGCGACGGTGCCGGGGGAACTCCTCCAGGTCGGTGCGCTTGCCAAAGCCGCGTTCGGTGGCCGTGAGCACCTGGCCTTCATCGGCGACTATCATGGAAACCAGTGTCGAGCCCCCCGGCAGGCGGATGCCGATCACGCCGCGGGCGCCGCGCCCCATGGAGCGCACGTCGGATTCGTCGAATCGAATGCACTTGCCGCCACTGGAGAACAGCAGGATATCCCGGGAGCCATCGGTGACCGCCACGCCGACCAGTTCGTCGTCTTCCGGCAGGTCGATGGCAATGATGCCGTTGGCCCGGGGTCGTGAATAGGCCGCCAGGGGCGTTTTCTTGACGTAGCCGGACCGGGCCGCGAAGAACACAAAGGTGTCCTCGGGAAACTCCCGTACCGGTAGTACCGCGTTGACCCGTTCGCCTTCTTCCAGGGGCAGCAGGTTGACAATGGGCTTGCCCCGCGCCGCCCGGCTGGCCTGGGGTAACTCATAGACCTTGATCCAGTAGACCTTACCCCGGCTGCTGAAGCACAGCAGGGTGTCATGGGTATTGGCGACCCACAGCTGGTCGACGAAGTCCTCTTCCTTCATGCTGGTGGCCGAACGGCCCCGCCCCCCGCGCCGTTGGGCCCGGTAGGCATCCAGCGGCTGGGATTTGGCATAGCCCGAATGGGACAGAGTCACCACCACATCCTCTTCGCTGATGAGGTCCTCCAGGCTGAGGCCGGCGTGGGATTGGTTGATCTGGGTGCGGCGCTCGTCGCCAAACTCTTCCCGCAGATCTTCCAGCTCTTCCCGGATCACCTCCATCAGCCGGTTGGGGTCTGACAGGATGGCCAGCAGTTCCGCGATGTTGTCGAGGATCTCTTCGTATTCCTTGACCAGCTTGTCCTGCTCCAGCCCGGTCAGGCGATTCAGCCTCAGCTCGAGAATGGCCTGGGCCTGCCCCTCGGACAGTTGGTATCCGCCGTCGGTCAGTCCGACATTTTCAGGCAGTTCGTCCGGCCGGGATGCCTCGGCACCGGTGCGCTCCAGCAGGCTGCTGACGACGCCCGGCTCCCACAGCCTGGCGGTCAGTGCTTCCCGGGCATCCTTCGGCGAGGGCGATCGTTTGATCAACTCAATGACCTCGTCGATATTGGCCAATGCCACGGTGAGGCCTTCCAGGACGTGGGCGCGGTCCCGCGCCTTACGCAGGTCATACAGCGTGCGACGGGTGACGACTTCGCGCCGGTGGGCAACGAAGGCCTCCAGCACCTCTTTCAGGTTCAACAGCCGCGGCTGCCCGTCCACCAGGGCCACCATGTTGATGCCGAACACGTTCTGCATCTGGGTATGCTGAAACAGGTTGTTCAGCACCACCTCGGCCACTTCGCCCCGGCGCAGCTCAATCACCATGCGCATGCCGTCCTTGTCCGACTCATCGCGCAGCTCGGTGATGCCCTCCAGCTTCTTTTCCTTGACCAGCTCGGCGATCTTTTCCATCAGCCGGGCCTTGTTCACCTGGTAAGGCAGCTCGGTCACGATAATGGATTGTTTGCCGTTGGATTCGTCGGTTTCGATCTGGTGGCGGGCGCGCACGTAGATACGGCCCCGTCCGGTGCGATAGGCATCCCGGATACCCGCGGCACCGTTGATGATGCCGGCGGTGGGGAAATCCGGACCCGGCAGCATTTCCATCAGCGCCTCAACGTCCAGCTCCGGGTCATTCATCAGGGCAATGACCGCGTCGATCACTTCCCTCAGGTTGTGGGGCGGGATGTTGGTGGCCATGCCCACGGCAATTCCGGCGGAACCGTTGACCAGCAGATTGGGCACCCGGGTGGGCAGCACCACCGGCTCGGACTCGGACTCGTCGTAGTTGGGCACGAAATCGACGGTTTCACGATCCAGGTCCCGCAGAATCTCGTGGGCCAGCTTGGACATGCGCACTTCGGTGTAACGCATGGCCGCCGGGGCATCACCGTCTACCGATCCGAAGTTGCCCTGGCCGTCCACCAGCAGGTAGCGCATGGCAAACGGCTGGGCCATGCGGACGATGGTGTCGTAGACCGCGGTATCCCCGTGGGGGTGATACTTACCGATGACGTCACCCACCACCCTGGCGGATTTCTTGTAGGGTTTGTTCCAGTCGTTGCCCAGCTCCGACATGGCGTACAGCACCCGCCGGTGCACCGGCTTGAGGCCGTCGCGAACGTCGGGCAGCGCCCGACCCACGATCACGCTCATGGCATAGTCCAGGTAGGACTGCTTCATCTCGTCTTCGAGATTGACCGGTAGGATTTCTTTTGCCAGTTCAGCCACGTGAGTTCACTCCAGGCGGACTGCCAGAAATGTCACAGCAGCCCGTGAAGGACCGGGTCCTTCGCCTTTGAATTTTAGAGTTGCAGGCAAGCGTCTTTTTTGTGTTTTTTTGCACTGCGCCCGTGAGAAGGTCGTAAAGGCAAGATTTTACCAGAATCGACCCCCTAAAGACATTCTGACAAAAGCCTGTCAGCGACTCCCAACGGGTCTACAGGGCGAAAAGCCCAAAATCAGGGTTGGAAATCAGGCGTCAACCGCCAGATGCGGTATTCCGGCCCGCCAGGGCCGACAGGGACTCCCTGAAAGGTGCCCGGGCGATGCCCGTTTCGCACACAATCACATCCACCAGTTCCGCCGGTGTGACGTCGAAAACCGGATTCCACGCACCTGCTCCCGCCGCGGCCACCGGCTGCCCCCCGGCGGTCAGGATTTCGTCCGGGGAGCGCTGCTCGATGGGGATGTCCTCGCCGCTGTCAGCGCTGAAATCGATGGTGGACAGGGGTGCCACCACCATCACCCGGGCGCCGTGGTGTCGCGCATGCAGCGCGGCTGAGTAAGTGCCAATCTTGTTGGCCACGTCGCCATTGGCGGCAATTCGGTCCGCCCCGGTGATCAGCCATTCGGCCAGGCCCTCGCGAAACAGGGGGGCCACCGCACCCTCGGTAACCAGTGAAACCGGTATCTGTTCCCGGCACAACTCCCAGGCGGTCAGGCGTGAACCCTGCAGCCAGGGACGCGTTTCTCCGGCGTAAACCTGGCGCACCCGTCCCTGGCCGAAGGCCGAACGAATCACCCCCAGCGCTGTACCATAGCCGCCAGTTGCCAGGGCGCCGGCATTACAGTGAGTCATCACGGCGCTGCCCGGTTCAATCAGGCTGGCGCCCAGCTCGCCCATGGCGTGGTTGGCGGCGATGTCGTGCTGGTGAATCTCCATTGCCGCCTGCAGCAGATCACCCGCCAGCCGGCCCATGCTGGACGGATCACAGGAGTGAATCAGCTGGTCCATACGGGCCAGGGCCCATTCGAGATTGACCGCCGTTGGCCTGGCGGCCCGCAGCACCTCCATGTCCTGCTCGATCTGTACCAGTGGCTGTGGATGTTCGGAATGGCGCAATGCAGACAGCACCACGGCGTAGGCCGCAGTGATACCGATAGCCGGCGCTCCCCGCACCACCAGGTCGGTAATGGCGGCGGCCACCTCCCGCGGATCGGTAAACTCCAGGTAGGTTTCCTCCTCGGGCAGGCGCCGCTGGTCCAGCAGGCGCAGGCACCCGCGGGAATCCCAGATGATGGGCTGGATGCTGTCAACGGTGTGGGTAGACAAGTGGCCGCTCTCCCGGCTGCTGGGCATCTGGTCTTATTCCAGGCAAAGCATTATCCTTCGCGCTCTGATTAGCGGCAAACCCGGACGGAAACCATGAAAAAATGCCTTCTCATCCTGCTGATGGCGCTGCACGGAATCACACTGGCCCAGGAAGAAACGGACAAGCGATTTGTCAGTTTTGAAACCAACATGGGGAACATTGTGCTGGAACTGTATCCGGACAAGGCCCCCAAGACGGTCAACAACTTCGTACGCTACGTGGTGGAAGGTTTTTATGACGGCACCGTGTTTCACCGGGTCATCGCCAATTTCATGATCCAGGGCGGCGGCTATGGTCCTGAGCTGCTGCGCAAACCCACCCACGAGCCCATCGAAAACGAGGCCGACAATATGCTGCCCAACGCGCGCGGCACCCTGGCCATGGCCCGCACCATGAATCCCCACTCCGCCACCGCCCAGTTCTTCATCAACGTGGTGGACAACGTCGCATTGAATCACACGGGTAAAACCCACTCCAACGCGTGGGGCTACGCCGTATTCGGCCAGGTCATTCAGGGCATGGAGGTGGTGGACGCCATTCGCATGGTGGAAACCGGCCCTTCCGGCCCGTTTCGCTCCGACGTCCCCCGGGAGCCGGTGATCATCGTCAAGGCCAGCCTGCTGGACGCGCCGCCCGTACCGCCCACGGAACCCAGCGAATCGGGCGATACTGGCGATACTGGCGAAGCGAGCCCGGAAGCGGAACAGGAAGCTGTCGACGGCTGATCACACCGCCTGCCCATGGACCTGTTCATCTCGGATCTTCACCTGGATGACTCCAGGCCGCAGATCTGCGAGCTGCTGCTGCGGTACCTGGCCGGGCCCGCCCGGGACGCCGAGCGCCTGTTTATCCTGGGCGACCTGTTCGAGTTCTGGATTGGTGACGACTATCCCAATCCGCTGGCAGACCAGGTCGCGGCCGGCCTGGCGGACCTGAAAGCTTCCGGCACCCGGCTGTATTTCATGCCGGGCAACCGGGATTTCCTGGTGGGTGCGGACTATTGCGGCCGGGCCGGTCTTGAGCCATTGGCGGAGCCGGTCACAGTGACCCTGGGACACCAGTCCGCCGTACTCTGCCACGGCGACGCTTTGTGCACCGGCGATGAAGCCTATCAGGCGTTTCGGGCCAAGGTGCGTGCACCGGGGTGGATCGAGGCCTTTCTGGCCCAGCCGCTGGCCCAGCGCCTCGAATTTGCCCGCTACGCCCGCGAAGAGTCGGCCCGGCAGAACGCCGGCAAGGCGGCGGAGATCATGGACGTGACGCCATCAGAAGTTGTTCGGCTGTTGCGCGAGCAGGGCGTGGACCTGCTGATCCACGGCCACACCCACCGACCCGGCTTGCATGATGTGGACGTGGACGGCCGCAGCTGCCAGCGGGTGGTGCTGGGCGACTGGTATGAGCAGGGCAGCGTGCTGGTATTCGACCACGACCGTCTCACACTACAGCAGCTGGAACACCAGCCCCCGCATTGCTGACAGAGTAAAGCTGGCAGATTCTGCCGCATCGGTACTCTCAGACACCCTGATCATTCCGTTAACGCCTCGCAATTTCCCGGGGATGCGCACAAAAAAAGGCCGGGGAAATCCCCGGCCTTTTCGCATAGTGCGGTTGCGAGTTACAGCTTAGCCATTAACCCGCCGAACCTGCCAGGCGCCAAAGCCAACCAGGGTCAGGATCATCAGGATCAGGCCCCACTGGCTCAGCGTCGGAACGATTTCAGGCACCAGGCCGATACCCAGGACAACCGTGACGGTTCCAGTCACACCACCCGTGTAATCACAGGTCGTGGTGGCGGTGGGCTGCGGATCGGCCGCAGTCGAGGTACCGGATACGGTCAGGGTGAACGGGGTGCTGGCGGTTACGCCCGTGGCGGAAGTCGCGCCG
The DNA here is from genome assembly GCA_030065125.1 of Lysobacterales bacterium. Lineage (GTDB taxonomy): Bacteria > Pseudomonadota > Gammaproteobacteria > Xanthomonadales > SZUA-38 > JASJDM01. The sequence continues at coordinate 208,699 of JASJDM010000002.1, forward strand.
ACGTAGACAAAGTCTGTACCGGGAATCGCATTACAGCTCACGTCGTAGCTGCCGCCGGAGTTGTTCAACTCGCGGAAAATCAGCGAACCGGTGCCGGTGGCGCCACGAATGATCGGTCCCACGGTCAGGTTAACCGTGCTGCCGGGCGCGGGATCGGCCAGCGGCACGCCGGTGGCTACGTCACAGGTGATTGCCGTGTTGTCGTTGGTGACCACGGCGCCTGCAGCGGTACAGGTGTAGGTGGCCGTAGCCGTACCCACAGCGGTGCCGGAGCAGTTCGCGGTAACCGTAGAGCTGGTCCCGGGTGCGAGGGTTCCAGGCGTGCCGGTGACGGTGATGGTACCGGTGCCGGAAACGGCGCCCAGCGAACAGCTGGGAGTGATACTTGCACCACCGGCGAGTTCGTCGTTGGAGACGGTGATGGTGCCGGTAGCGGCGGCGCCGTTGACCTCAGCAGTCAGTGCCAGCGTGGGCGGCTGCACGTTCAGGATACCGGGACCGGGTCCCGTCGAGACGGTGATGTTGCCGTCAACGGTGGTCAGCGGCTCATCAGCGAAGGTTGCCGTGTTGTTGTAAACGGCGCCAGCGGCAAAAGTGACCGGGTAAGAGCCAGCTACAGCTGCGGTTTTGTCGAAGGTGATGGTTGCGAGAACCGTTCCATCAGCGACGGGGGTGAATCCCAGTAGACCGTAGGACACCGTGCCTGCCGTCATCGTGTCGCACACCGTGCCGACGGTGAAGCTGCAGCCTGTGGTGGGGTCGACGGAAAACTGCGCCGAATCGTAGTTGATGGTGAAGGCAAAGCCCCCGGCGTCCGGCGGTGTGCCCACCGTGTCGTTGTAGGTAACAGTAAACGTGCCGGTGCCCGGACCGACGGTTACAGTTTCCATACTTATTGTGGCGGTAGGCGGGACGTCCCCTGCCCACAGGCTTCCGCTGACCAGCAGGCCGGCGGCGAGCCAGGCGGTCGATCGAACAATCTTCATCGCAGTCACTCCCAAATTCTTTTCATGCAAGGCAAACGGGTGGGGATGCTCCCCACCCGCGATTTTAGACGACCTATCTACATAAATTCAAATGATTAGGCCAATTTTTTAATCACTTCTCGAAGCGATTGTTGCCGGCTCCGCCCTGTACATCCATGAGAGCTTGACCCGCAGTCTCGATTCCCTTGGCATCCACAAACTTCAGGTTCCGTACCTGGAGGTGGTTCACAGCGGATGCGGGAAGCGTCACGCGACCGATTTCACCGGTTTCGAGTTCGGACAGATCGCCCTTGAGAACGGCCATCCGCAGTTCGTTGCCAACGATGTTGCAGCCGGAAATGCCGCCAGCGCCGGCCACACAGGTGCCGATCTTGGCCTTGTTGGCGTCAAACTTGGGACCGAGGTCCATCTGAAACTCGACGCCTACCACGCCGCCGTCGTTGAGCAGCTCAAAGGTGACTTCGGCAACACCGCCCTTCTGGGCCACCGAAACGAGCAGTTCGCCCCTGGTCTCGGCAAAGCTGGCGCCCGCAACGAGGAGGGAAAACATAAGAATGACTAATTTTTTCATGACTATACTCCGTTCGATTCGATGGCTTAGACCGGCAGGCCCAGTGAAATCCGCAGGGCGCGAATGGCGTCGGCCAGGGCAACTGAACCGTCACGGTCAGCATCGGGCTGGCCAGTGGAGAAATCCAGGCCAAGCGCTTCACGCAGGATCAGAATAGCGTCAGCCAGGGCAATGGTGCCGTCGCCGTTGGCGTCGCCAGCCGGTGCCGGCGGAATGAGCGTGGTTCTGCGGGACTCGTACTGGTCAAATACCGCCCCGGCCAGGGAGCCGGTGAGCGCGCCCAGCTGGACCGCACCAATGGTGGCCGCACCGGTGTCGGTGCCCGTGCCATCAGCCGGATCAGAGGTAGCGTCGCTGTTCACCCACAGGGAGATGCCACCGCCGCCGGTCCAGTCGACGACGACCTGGTTCCAGCCCGCTCCGATAGCCGCGGAGGCCGCGGTGCCCGAGACCGGTGTCGCGTTAACCGTGCCCGCGCCGGCGTCGAAGCCGATAGAGAACACTTCGGTGGTTGCGCCGTCCTCAGCGTAAGCGGTGAAGATGTTGCCAGTACCGGTCACAGGCTGAGTGGCGGAACCGGCAAAGACGTAAAAGCTGACGATAATCCGGCCTTCATTGGTCGGATTGTTGTCCTGCACGTACTGGCCCACTGCGCCGGGAGCCATGGAGCAAAGGCCGGAGTAACGCGACAGAGCGTTGGTTTCTGCAGGGCCGCCCACTGCCGGGCCGGTGTCACTGGACCAGGCCGTGAGTGCACATGCTGACGCTGCTGATCCTCCTACGAGGAAGCCCAGCGCAATCAAAGCTGTCAATAGTTTTTTCATGATAGAACCTCTTGCTGTAACAGAATTTGCGTTATTCCCGAGGCGCCATCGTTACAGCGGACGCCTGGTACTCACTATAAAAAGCGCATTTCGCCCGGAAAAAGCGCCACCGGCTGAAAATTCTTTTGAAAGTGCCCCCTGCAAACCGAACACTGCGCCAAAAAAGCGTGATAAAATCGCACTTTACAGCCGATTGACGGCTCTCCAAGGGAGGTTGGTGTGTCTATGTCAGAGACCAGTACGGTCTCCATGTTTGCGGCCCGGCGTGGCCGCTCTCCATTCCTGGTGGTGATTCCGGCCCGCAACGAGGCGGCCACGGTGGGAAACGTCGTGCGCGACGTGCACCAGCACTTCCACTGCTGCGTGGTGGTGGTGGATGACGGCAGCACCGACGACACCTCTGAGGCGGCCCGCAAGGCCGGTGCGACGGTGCTGCAGCTGCCGTTCCAGATGGGGGCCTGGTGCGCCACCCAGGCGGGACTGCGCTACGCCAAGCGCCATGGCTACCGGATCGCCGTCACCATGGACGCCGACGGGCAGCACCACGCCAGTTCGGTACCCGAACTGGTCAAGGCCCTGAATGACGATCAGGCCGACGTGGTGGTGGGGGCCTGTCCAGAGCGCCTGAGTCTGGCAAAAAGAATCGCTTGGGCCTATTTCAGGGCCCTGACCCGGCTGGATATCCACGACTTCACCTCGGGCCTGCGGGCCTACAACCGCCGGGCCATCGAACTGCTGGGTACCCGCTATGCCAGCCTGCTGGACTACCAGGACATCGGCGTGCTGATGCTGGTGGCCCGCCAGGGCCTGCGGGTGGAAGAGACCCCGGTGGACATGTCGCCGCGGCAGGCCGGCCATTCCCGGGTGTTCAGCTCCTGGGCGGTGGTGGCGCGCTACATGCTGCGAACCACAATCCTGTGCCTGGCCCGTGTCGGGCGGGGCAACTCCCGGGTTCCCCGCCCGCTGTCGGGCGCGGTGTCGGAGACGTCAACATGAGCTACCAGATCACCACAACACTGCTGGGGCTGATCCTCGGCGGCGCCATCCTGTACATGGTTCGGCGCGACCACCTGCATGGACCCTATGCCGTGTGGTGGCTCGCGGTGGCATTGATCACCATCATCCTGGGCGTTTTTCCCACCGCCATCGATTTTGTGGCGACCAAGGTTGGCATTGCCTATCCCCCCACCCTGCTGTTTTCCCTGGTCATCGGCCTGATGCTGATCAAAATGCTCAAGGCCGACATCGAAAGCTCGCGGCACGAGCGGCGGATTCGGCGGCTGGGTCAGAAGCTGGCGATCCTGGCCGAAGAAAATGCCCGGCTGCAGTCGGACCTGGACCAGGCCCTGCCCGATCAGCCCGACAAGGACCCCGGGCAACGCGAAATCCGTTCCTCGGGCTGACCCTGCCCCGCCATGGGCACGCTGCGCATCCTGCAGCTTGGCAAGTATTACCCGCCGGTGCACGGAGGCGTGGAGACCTTTTGCGCCGACCTCCACCGCTGGTTGCCCGGGTACGGGGTGGAAAGCCGGGTACTGGCCCATGACAAGGGGCACGCCCCGGCGGATCCGGGAGTCACCCTGTGCCCGGTGATGACGGAACTGCTGTTTACCCCCATCGCGCCCGGCTTTCGACGGGCACTGAACAAAGAAATCCGCTCGTTCCGGCCGCAGCTTCTACACCTGCACCTGCCCAACCCCTCTGCATTCTGGGCGCTCACCCTGGCCGGCGCCCGGGGCATTCCCTGGCTGGCCCAGTGGCACTCCGACGTCGTGCCGTCCAGGCTGGAAGGCAGGCTGCGTTTTGTCTATCCCCTTTACCGGCCGTGGGAGCAGGCACTGCTGCGACGCAGCCAGGCCATCGTGGTGTCCAGCCAGAACTACCTGGATGCCAGCCCTGCCCTGCTGGAGCATCACCGTCGGTGCCGGGTATTGAGCCTGGGGCTGGATCCGGCCCGGCTGGAAGCCCGTCAGGCTGAAACAACCGGTGCCTGGCGCGGCAGCGCGTTCCGGGTTTTATCTGTGGGGCGCCTGACCCACTACAAGGGATACGACCGCCTGATACGCGCCATGCAGCAGGTTGAGGATGCCGAGCTGGTTATTGCCGGCGGCGGTGACCTGCTGGAGGAGCTGGCGGCATTGGTGAGGCAACTTGGGTTGGAGTCCCGGGTCAACATTCTGACCGAGGTCGATGACACCCTGCGCAATACGCTGCTGGAGGAATGCCATTGCGTGTGCCTTCCCTCGGTGGAACGCAGTGAAGCCTTCGGCCTGGTGCTGCTGGAGGCAATGGCCATGGGAAAGCCGGTGGTCGCCACGCGCCTGCCGGGTTCGGGCGTCCCCTGGGTGGTGGAAACCGGCGGCCATGGACTGCTTTGCCCGCCCGGCGACGAGAACGCCCTGGCGGGCCAGCTCAATCGCCTGCGGCGGGACGAAGACCAGCGCCGAAAGCTGGCCCATCGCGGACCGGCCTCGTTCGAGCAGCATTTCCATATCCGCCAGACCGCCGAGGCCATGGCCGGAATCTACCGCTCGCTGGCCGGCCGCTGAACGGCGTTCAGCCCAGGGACTCAAGCCTCGCCAGTTCGACTTCGGAAAAACCCGCCGCCAGTCGTGCCGGGCGATTAAGGGGTTTCTTGATACCACGGCTGAAATGGAGCTGGACCAGCTGCTGGAAAGTTTCATCAGCGTCCAGCTGCTGCTGCCGGCAGCAATAGCGGAACCAGCGGGTGCCGATCTCCACGTGGCGGACTTCTTCCCGCAGGATGATCTCCAGGGCCGCCACCGTGTCGCTGTCGCCGGCGGACTGCAGCCGCCGGATCATACCCGGCGTCACATCCAGCCCCCGGGCTTCCAGCACCCGCGGCACCAGCGCCATTCGCGCCAGGCAGCTGTCCTCGGTGCTGACCGCCATCTGCCAGAGTCCGTCGTGGGCGGGAAAATCACCGTAAGCGAACCCCATCTGCTGCAGGCGGGTCTGCATCAGGCCGAAGTGCCGCGCCTCGTCCACCGCGACGCTGATCCAGTCCTGGTAAAACGCCAGCGGCATGCCGCCAAAGCGATAGGCGGCATCCAGGGCCAGGTTGACCGCGTTGAACTCGATGTGCGCTACGGCGTGGACCAGCCGGGCGCGGCCTTCCGGGGAGCCAACGCCGCGCCGTTCCAGCTGGCGCGGCGGCACCAGCCGGGGCCGCTCCGGGCGGCCGGGAACCGGCAGGCTGCGAGGATCAGCCCAACGGTCTTCGGGCCCAATGGGACCGGGCAGTGCGGCGACCCGACGGCATTTGTCGTCCGGGTCCCGGGTCAGGATCGCCTGCAGCAGGCGGGTCTGTAGACCAGCGGGCCGGTCCGCGGCGGTGGCCATCAAAGCGCGTTGATTTCCTCGATCAGCGCATCGGCAAAACCGCTGGTGGACATCTCGGTGGCGCCGTCCATCTGCCGGGCAAAATCGTAGGTCACCTTTTTCTTCTCGATCACCCGGGGATAGGCCTGGTTGATCACGTCTGCCACCTCGTTCCAGCCGATATGCTCGAACATCATCACTCCGGACAGCATCAAGGAGCTGGGGTTGACCTTATCCTGACCGGCGTACTTGGGCGCGGTGCCGTGGGTGGCTTCAAACACCGCTACGTGATCGGCGATGTTGGCGCCGGGGGCAATGCCAATGCCGCCCACTTCCGCCGCCAGGGCGTCGGACAGGTAGTCGCCGTTCAGGTTCATGGTGGCAATGACGCTGAACTCCGCCGGGCGCAGCTGCATCAGCTGAAACATGATATCGGCGATCCGGTCCTTCATGACGATCTTGCCTTCCGGCCGCTGGCCGTCGAACTCTTCCCACAGCTGGTCTTCGGAAATGACCTGGTCGGGGAATTCTTCCTTGGCCAGCTCATAGCCCCAGTTGCGGAACGCGCCCTCGGTGAATTTCATGATGTTGCCCTTGTGCACCAGGGTGACACTGTCGTGTCCGCGGTCGATGGCGTACTGCACAGCTTTGCGGATCAGCCGCTTGGAGCCGAAGGCGCTGATGGGCTTGACCCCGAGTCCGGCCCCGTCGAAAAAATTGACTCCCATCTCCTCCCGCAGGAACTGGGCGAGTTTTTCGTTCTCCGGCGTGCCGCTCTGGAACTCGATTCCGCAATAAACGTCTTCGGTGTTCTCCCGGAAGATCACGCAGTCGACCTCCTCCGGCTTGCGCATGGGGGACGGCACCCCCGGGAAGTAGCGAACCGGGCGCACGCAGGCGTACAGGTCCAGGGACTGCCGCAGGGACACGTTGAGGGAACGGAATCCGCCGCCTACCGGCGTGGTCAGGGGCCCCTTGATGGCCACTACCAGGTCCTGGATGGCGTCCAGGGTTTCCTGGGGAAAGTAGTCGCCGTCATACAGCCCCGCTGCCTTTTCACCCAGGTAGAGCTCCGCCCAGTGGACTTTCTTGCTGGATCCGTAAGCCTTTTCCACCGCCGCGTCCCAGACCCGCAGGCTGGCGCTGGTGATGTCCGGACCGATGCCGTCACCTTCCACGTAGCCCAGGATCGGGTTGTCCGGCACTACCAGCTGGTCGTTTACGACGCGGATCTTTTCCCCGCTTTCCGGGTATTTCACGTTTCGATAGTCCATGGGGATTCCTTCTTTTTGGAAGTTGATGAGTCAGGCAGCACTGATCGTTTGTCTTTCGGCCTTGGCCGTGTCGGACCGTTCGATCTCTACCTGACGGAAATAGTCCTCCGACACGCCGGTCACGTAGGCGTTGGAAAAACACGAGGTGTCGAAGTTGCTGATGTCTGGGTTGCCTTCGGCGCAGGCGGCCACCAGGTCGTCCAGGTCCTGGTAGATCAGCCAGTCTGCGCCCAGGATCTTTTCGATCTCTGCTTCGCTGCGGCCGTGGGCAATCAGCTCGTCCGCCGCCGGCATGTCAATGCCGTAGACATTGGGATATCGCACCGGTGGAGCCGCCGAGGCGAAGTACACCCTGCGGGCACCGGCGTCCCGGGCCATCTGGATAATCTGCTGAGACGTGGTGCCCCGGACGATGGAGTCGTCCACGATCAGAACATTCTTGCCGCGAAACTCCAGGTCAACAACGTTGAGCTTGCGCCGCACGGACTTCCTGCGTTCGGCCTGGCCGGGCATGATGAAGGTCCGGCCGATGTAGCGGTTCTTGATAAACCCTTCCCGGTACTTCGCTCCCAGCTGATGAGCCATGGGAATGGCCGCGGTACGGCTGGTGTCCGGCACCGGAATGACCACGTCAATGTCGTGATCGGGCCGCAGCCGCTTGATCTTCTGAGCCAGCTTCTCGCCCATGCGCAGGCGCGCCTTGTACACCGAGATATCGTCCATCATGGAGTCCGGCCGGGCAAAATAGACCAGCTCGAAGATACAGGGCGCATAACTGGCCTTCGGCACACACAGGCTGCTGTGAATCTCACCGTCGAGGGTGAAGAAAATGGCCTCGCCGGGACGCACATCACGGACCAGATCGTAACCCAGCACGTCCAGGGCCACACTCTCCGAGGCCATGGCGTATTCCGTGCCGGACCCGCCCTCTCGCGCCCCGTACACCAGCGGCCGGATACCGTGGGGGTCGCGAACCACCAGGATGCCGTATCCCGGAAACAGCGCGATGATGGAATAGCCGCCACTGCAGCGACGATGCATCTCGGTCACCGCGCGAAACAGCTGCTCCGGGCTGAGCTGCATGTCCTTCTGGACCTGCAGCTCGTGGGCCAGCACGTTGAGCAGAACCTCGGAATCGGAATTGGTGTTGAGATGGCGGCGATCCGATTGGAACAGCTCCTCCCGCAACCGCTGGGCGTTGGTCAGGTTGCCGTTATGGGCCAGTGCAATGCCAAAGGGAGAATTCACGTAAAGCGGCTGGGCTTCTTCCCGGGAGTCACTGCCTGCCGTGGGGTAGCGCACGTGACCAATGCCCGCCTGGCCCTTGAGCGATGCCATCTCCTCCATACCGAACACGTCCCGTACCAGCCCGGTTTGTCGGTGCATGTGCAGCTTGTCACCATCGACCGTGGCCATGCCCGCTGCGTCCTGCCCCCGGTGCTGGAGTACCGTCAGCCCTTCGTAGATCTCCAGAGCAACCTGCTGGCTGCGTCCGACAATTCCTATGATCCCGCACATGGTTCCTGCGTCCGGCTCAGGCCGGGTCCTCCACTTGCTCGCCAACCGGGAATACCGGCCCGCCGTAATTGAAATAGTCCTGGATTTCGTCCGGCAGAAATCCAATAGTCCAGGACGACAGTGCCTCGAAATACGGCAGCAGCGTCGACTCCCGCCACCAGGGATCCCTGGGCACCGGCGTCAGTCCGGCAACCATGGTGACCGCCACCACCAGCACCACTCCACGGGCGGCGCCGAAGATGAGACCCAGCATGCGATCCGAGCCGGACAGGCCCGTGTGGGCCACGAGTTTGCCCACAAAATACGTGATGATACCCCCTGCCAGCAGGGTCACCACAAAAATCAGTCCGTAGGTGACGGCCAAACGTGCCGATGGCACTTCGATGGCACCGGCCAGCATGCCTTCGCTCATGGGTGCCAGGGTGAAGGCCAGCCAGAAAGCCGCGACCCAAACCGCCAGCGCCATGACCTCTTTCAAAAATCCCTTGAAAAAGCTGATCACCACCGAGAGCCCAATCACTCCGACGATGACGTAGTCCACCCATATCATGGATGGCGGACGATAATGCCGTTGAGACTCATGTCGCTGCGCAGTCGGTCCCGCACCTGCTCGGCCGCGCTGCGGTCGACCTCCGGCCCCACGCGAACCCGAAAGGTTCCGCCGCTGGCGCCAGGAATCTCCACCACATTGGAGGCGTAGCCGGCGGCCCGCAGCCGGTCGCGCAGATCGTAGGCGTTCTTTCGGCTGCCGAAGCTGCCCACCTGGACCATCCAGCCGTCAACCGGAGACTCTGCTGCCGGGGCCGAGGCCGCTTCGATGCGGCGAACCGACAGGTCGAGGTCGGGAAAAGCCGCGCTGATCTTCGATCCGGCGTCTGCCGCCTGGCCTTTGCTGTCCCAGCTGCCCGCTCGGACCCGGTACAGGGTCTGTTCGCCCACGGAAACCCGCTCCTGGTAGGCATTCCAGCCGGCCTGCTTCAGATTGTCCACCAGCCGTGCCGCGTTGGCGGCATTGCCGAAACTGCCAAGCTGCAATACCCAGCGATCCCCACCCGTGGCGCTGGCAGCAGCCGGCGGCTCGGGATCCGGGGTGGTCGGCTGCGGCTCCGGCGGAGTCTCCCGTTGGGTGCGCGACACCGCCACCGACGGCGGCCGCTCCGGGCTGGCGGTCCGGGTGCTGCTCTCGACGGGTTCGGCCTGGGGCTGCGACGCAGGTTCGGCTTCCCGGGCCGCCTGGGTGTCAACCGGCAGCAGGCGGGTTTCGAAGCGCCGGTCCGGTGGCTGGGGAATGTCGATGGTGGTTTCCCGGGTCCCTCCCGGCGAGCCGTCCAGCAGCATGGGGATGAAAATGACGCCAAGGGCAACCAGGACGCTGGCTCCAACCAGTCTTTGTTTAAGTGCTACATCCATTTCAGGATCTAACGGAATATCTCCGCGGAAAGGCGGGCATTATACCGAAATCCAGCCGCCGCTCCGTGGTGAAGTTCACTGTTGTTTGCCGCCACCGTCCAGGACCCTCAGGGCGGCTTCCACGGTGAGAAACGACCCCGTAACCAGCACCCGATCTCCCCGGCGGGCCCGTTCCCGCACCCATGTCAGCGCGTCCCCGACGCTGGCGAAAACCGTTTTGTCACTGCCCGATAGCGCTGCGCCCAGGATATCGGGGCTGGCCGCCGCAGTACTGTCCAGGCCTGCCAGGCACCATCCATAGACATGCGGCTCCAGGGCACGAAGAAATCCGTAGTGATTCTTGCGCGCCAGCATGCCCACCACCCCCCAGGTCCTGCCGGGGACCGGGTTGCCAGCGAGCCAGTCAGCCACTGCGTCGGCCGACTGGGGGTTGTGCCCAACGTCGATCAGCAGTTCGACCCCGGGCGCATCCCACGGCAGCCGCTGCAGCCGGCCCGGCAGGTTCACCGAGCTCAGCGCGCGCGAAATCTCTTCCGCACTGGAGGGCAGACGCCGCAGCGCCTGCAGCAGCATCAGGCAGCCCGCAGCGTTTTGCAGCTGGTGTTTGCCGGGCAGTGAAGGCCGCGCCAGCTTGAGGCGCAGGTCACCGCAGACCCACTCCCAGCCCGACCCGGATACCGTCCAGCCATAGTCAGCGCCGGCCTGGTAATAACGACTGCCCATCTCCCTGGCCACCGTGGGCAGCGCCTCTGGCGGATCGGGGTGACCGCAGACCGCGACGCGCCCCGGCTTGAATACACCGGCCTTTTCCCGGGCGATGGCCTCCAGGGTGTCACCCAGCCATTCCGTGTGGTCATATCCGATGCTGGTCACCAGCGCGGCGTCGGCGTCCACCAGATTGACGGCATCCAGCCGACCGCCCAGACCCACCTCCAGCAAAGCCACGTCCAGGTCAGATCCAGCGAAAAGATCCAGCGCCGCCAGGGTACCAAACTCAAAATAGGTCAGAGGGGTGTCGCCACGGGCCCGCTCGATGCGGCGGAAACTGTCAATAATTGCCCGGTCACTGGCCGGGCGACCACAGATGCGGATTCGCTCGTTGTACTGGAGAATGTGCGGAGAGGTGTAGCAGCCCACCCGACCACCCTGCAGCAGCTGCTCCAGGATGGCCACGCTGGACCCCTTGCCGTTGGTGCCGGCCACGGTGATCACCAGGTCTGCCGGTCGATCCAGCGACAGCCGCCGGGCGACCCGGCCAACCCGGTCCAGACCGAGTTCGATGTCAGCCGGGTGGCAGGTTTCCAGGTAGTCCAGCCACGCGCCCAGGGTCCCGGCGTCGAACGGCCGCTGGCTCATTCCGTGGTCCGGACCGCCTCTTCGTCGCTGGGCTGGGCATCTGGTTCACCGTCCCCGACTTCTGCCTCGGGCTGATCAGGCACCGGGCAGGCCGGTCCGTCGCACAGCAGGCTCAGCAGGGCGCCGATCCGGTCACGATGCTCGCGCCGGTCCACGATCATGTCCAGGGCGCCATGACTCAGCAGGAACTCGCTGCGCTGGAACCCCTCGGGCAGGGTTTCTCCCACGGTTTGCTCGATCACCCGGGGACCGGCGAATCCAATCAGCGCACCGGGCTCCCCGATATTGATGTCACCGAGCATGCCAAGACTGGCAGACACGCCGCCGGTGGTGGGATGAGTCAGCACCGACACAAACGGGATTCCCGCCTCGGCCAGCCGCGCCAGTGCGGCGCTGGTCTTGGCCATCTGCATCAGCGAAAACAGGGACTCCTGCATCCTGGCTCCGCCCGTGGCCGAAAAATTGATCAAGGGCTCCCGCTGCTCCCTGGCCCGCGTGGCCGCGCGGGCGAAGCGTTCTCCGACCACCGACCCCATGGATCCGCCCATGAAGCGGAAGTCAAAAGCGGAAGCGACCACCGGACGCCCCAGCAGGGTTCCGGCCATTACCACCAGGGCGTCCCGCTCACCGGTGGCCTTCTGGGCGGCAGCGATCCGATTGCGATAGGTTTTGCTGTCCTTGAATTTCAGGACGTCCACCGGCTCCAGGTCCGCGAACAGTTCTTCGCCGCTGTCGGCATCCAGGAAATGCTGCAGTCGCTGCCGGGCCGGAATCGGCATATGGTGCCCACACTTGGGGCATACCATCACCGAGCGTTCCAGCTCGGGTCCCCACAACGCCGACTTGCAGCTGGTGCACTTCTGCCACACCCCGGCAGGCATGTTTTTTTTGCTTTTGCCCTCGGTGCGAATACCCGACGGCATCAATTTCTTGAGCCAGCTCACGCGGTCGCCTCCTCCGGCGTCATCGCCTGGTGTATGGGTGCCAGGAACCTGTGAGCGGCCTCAGCGCTGTGCTCGGGCCCCGCCCGGAAGACCGCATCCACCAGGGCGCTGCCGATTACCACGGCGTCGGCGAATCCAGCCACCTGGCGCGCATCGTCAGCGCTCTTGATGCCAAATCCCACGCCGATGGGCAGCTCGGTGTGGCCTCGGATCCGCCCAACGGCCTCCGATACCTCTCCGGTGGCCAGGTGGGACGCCCCGGTGATGCCCTTGAACGACACGTAGTACACAAACCCCCTGGCCTGAGCCATCACCGAGTCCAGTCGCGCTTCCGAGGTGGTGGGCGCCACCAGGAACACCTGGTGAATACCCTGGCCGGCCGCATCCCGGTTGAATTCAGCAGACTCTTCCGGCGGCAGGTCCACAATCAACAGTCCGTCGACCCCTGCCCTGGCGGCGGCCCGCAGAAACTCCTGGGTGCCGAAGCGCTCGATGGGATTCATGTAACCCATCAGGATGATGGGGGTGTCGGCGTCTTCCCGGCGGAAACCGTCCACGGACGCCAGAACGCCTGCCAGGTCCGCACCCTGACTGAGGGCCCGTTCGCAGGCCGCCTGGATGACCGGCCCGTCCGCCATGGGGTCGGAAAACGGCATGCCCAGCTCGATCATGTCAGCGCCGGCGCTGGTCAGCGCGTGGAGGATGTCCACGGTATGGTCCGGGGTGGGGTCGCCAGCGGTAACGTAAGGAATCAGCGCCGCGCGGCCCTGACGTTTCAGCTCCTCGAAACGCGCGTCAATTCGATTCAAAGGTCTATTCCTTCAATGGCGGCCACGGTGTTCACGTCCTTATCGCCGCGACCGGACAGGTTGACCAGTATGGTCTGGTCCGGCTTCATTTTCGCTGCCAGTTTCATGGCGTAGGCCACCGCATGGCTGCTTTCCAGGGCGGGTATGATCCCTTCTACCCGACACAGATCGTGAAATGCGCTCAGTGCTTCATCGTCGCGGATGGCCACGTAGTTGGCTCGGCCCGTATCCTTCAGCCAGGCATGCTCGGGGCCCACGCCAGGGTAGTCCAGACCAGCCGAGACAGAATGGGTTTCGGTGATCTGGCCGGCGTTGTTGTCCAACAGGTAGGTCTTGTTGCCGTGCAGAACGCCAACGCGGCCGGCACAAAGCGATGCCGCGTGTTCACCGGTTTCCAGACCCTTGCCGGCCGCTTCGACACCGTAAAGGGCCACGCCTTCATCATCGATAAACGGATGAAACAGCCCCAGCGCATTGGACCCTCCACCCACACAGGCCACCAGCGCATCGGGCAACCTGCCCTCACGGTCCAGCATCTGCTGACGCGCCTCGCGCCCGACGACCGCGTTAAAGTCTCTGACCAGCAGCGGATAGGGGTGCGGACCCGCCACCGTGCCAATGATGTAAAAGGTATCGTCGACGTTGGTCACCCAGTCTCGCAGGGCCTCGTTTAGGGCGTCCTTCAGGGTCCTGGAGCCAGATTCCACGGGCCTGACTTCAGCGCCCAGCAGCTTCATCCGGTAAACGTTGGGAGCCTGCCGGGCAATGTCGGTAGAGCCCATGTACACCACGCACTCCATTCCCAGTCGGGCCGCCACCGTAGCCGACGCCACGCCGTGCTGGCCCGCGCCGGTTTCCGCGATCACCCGGCGCTTGCCCAGGTGGCGGGCCAGCAGGGCCTGTCCCACGGTGTTGTTGATCTTGTGCGCCCCGGTGTGATTGAGGTCTTCGCGCTTGAAGAAGATCCGGGCGCCGCCCACCTTTTCCGTGAGCCGCCGGGCAAAATAAATGGGAGACGGACGTCCCACGTACTCCGCCAGGTCAGCGGCAAAAGTCCGCTGGAATTGCTCGTCCCGGCTCAGCCGCTGGTACTGCTCCGCCAGCTCCTGCAGGGCCGCCATCAGGGTTTCGGCCACATAAAGGCCGCCGTATGGCCCGAAATGGCCGCGCTCGTCCGGTACCTGTTCCGCTCTCTTCTGCACTGCCTCAGCTGCCGTTTGCACGATGCACCTCTTTCACAAACTGTTCCATTTTTGCCGGGTCTTTTTCGCCCGGGCGGCACTCCACGCCGCTGCTGACGTCTACCCCGTGAGGCCTGGTCTGCTCGATAGCGCTGGCGACATTCTCGGGACCGAGACCGCCGGCCAGGATGACGGGCCGGTCACTATCCACCGGAAATCGACTCCAGTCAAACGCCTGGCCGGTGCCGCCCGCGGCACCCGCGGCATGGCTGTCCAACAGCAGGGCCCGCGCCCGCGGATGACTGCGGGAAACCTGCCGCCAGGGCAACTCCGCGCTGACCGCCTTGATATAGGGGTAAGCAAATGACTCGCAATAGGACTCGGTTTCGTCACCGTGGAACTGGAGCATGTCCAGATCAACGGCCGCCAGGATCTGCTCAACCTGCTCGCGTGGCGCATTCATGAATAAACCGACCCGCAGCATCAACCCCGCCGGCACCTGGGCAAGCGCGGCCGCCTGGGCCATGGTGACGAAGCGCGGGCTCTTTTCCACGAACACCAGCCCGATGGCGTCCACGCCGAGATCGGCTGCCTGACGGGCATGATCCGGATCGGTGATTCCGCAGATCTTGATCCTGCTGCGTTTCACTGTCCGCTCCCCGGCTCGGCGAGCTCGAAGGCTTTGGGATAGCTCACCCGTTCCAGGCAAAGGCCATGGGCCGGGGCGGTGGCGCCGGCAGCATTCCGGTCCCGGCCCTGCAGCAGCTGCTGGATCCACCCCTCGGGCTGGCGGCCCTGCCCCACTTCGATCAGGGACCCCACGATGTTTCTGACCATGTGATGCAGGAAGGCATTGCCCTCGACCAGGATGTCGACCTGGTCATGGTAACGCTCCACCGCCAGTCGCGTCAGCCGTCTCACCGGATGACGAGCCTGGCAGGACACCGCACGGAAGGCGCTGAAGTCGTGTTCTCCAACCAGGGCCTGGCCTGCGCGGTGCATCACGCGGTGATCCAGGGCCTGGCGAATCCAGGTCAGTTCATTGCGGCCCAGGGCCGGCCGAACCGGGCGATTGCAGATGCGGTACCGATAGGTTCGGCCCGTGGCGGAAAAACGGGCGTGGAAATCCAGCGGCACAATCTTCGCCCACAGGATGCAGGCCGCTTCCGGGAGATTTGAATTGGTGCCCAGGATCCACGAGCGCATGGGGCGCTCAGCCCGGGTGTCGAAATGCAGCACCTGCTGGCGGGCATGGACACCGGTGTCGGTCCGCCCGGAACCATGAACCCGCACGGGTTGATCAGCGACTTTCGCCAGGGCCGCTTCAAGGGTGGCCTGGACCGTTGGTTCCTGGGCCTGGGTCTGCCAGCCCAGAAACGCCGTGCCGTCATACTCGATGCCCATGGCGATGCGCATGGCGGAAATCAGTTCTGCCAAAGGCACAACGAAAAGGGGCTGCCAGTTTGGCAGCCCCGGTATATCGTTTGTTCCGAGGTATCAGGAACCAAGGCCGTCCAGCAATCCCTGGGCCTCGTCCTTCTGTTCCTGGCTGCCTTCGGCCAGCACCTCCTCCAGCATGCCTTTGGCACCGTCGGGGTCGCCCATGTCGATGTAGGCCTTGGCCAGATCCAGCTTGGTGCCTACGGCGTCCTCGTCGCCGAACAGGTCAGCGTCTTCGAGGTCAAGCTCGTCCAGCCCCAGGTCCAGCTCGTCATCTGCGGACTCCAGCTCAGCCAGGGTCTCTGCTTCGGCTGCAGCGTCTTCGTCGGCCTCGGCCGGTTCGGCCGGTGCTTCGGCCTCGGCCAGGTCGAGTGCAGGCTCAGCCGCGGCCTCGTCAGATTCAGGCGCATCCGGGTCGAATGCATCACCCTCTTCTACCAGGCCACCGAGGTCCAGCTCCATCTCGGTGGTCCGCTCGTCGTCTGCGGCTTCGGGCTCAATGGCCTGGAGATCGAATTCCGTATCGTCCTCGGCAGCTGCTTCCGGAGCGGCATCGCCCGGCAGGTCCAGGTCGGCCAGATCCAGGTCCAGTTCATCATCGGCGGCCCCGGAGGGTGCTTCATCGAAGTCCAGGGACAGGTCTTCGTCGCCGGCATCGGGTGCGGGGCCGGCGGCATCGAGGTCCAGCGACAGACCCTCGTCACCGGCTTCGTCAGTCGCGGCGCCCTCCAGATCAAAATCCAGCGACAGGTCGTCGTCGTCCGAAGCCGCCGAAGCGTCGTCCATTCCGGACAGATCGAGCAGTTCCTCTTCGGCAGAACCACCGGCGTCATCGCTGACATCAGCGCCCTCGATATCAAAATCGAAGTCGTCATCGGAACCGGCTTCGTCTTCGCTGCCGGCAAACTCGTCTATCGCGGGCTCACCGACACCGCCAAACAACGGATGGTCACCAGCCAGGTTGCTGCCCATGGCCTTGACTTCCATCCAGGCAGGATGGGTGTCACCGCCGATGGCCTGCTGCATTTCCTCGGCCGCCGCCACGAACTCGTCCCGGTTTTCCGCCGCGTAATGGGCCCGGAGCAGCGCCAGGTGGTTCTGAGCGTTGGACGGATCTGCCGCTACTTCAGCGGCCAGGCCGGCCAGGTCAGGCTCCGGCAGGGTCTCCTCTTCCAGTTCGTCAGCGAAGGCGTCGGCCACGGGCAGTTCGTCGGTTACGGGCTCAGTGGACTCCTGCATCATGCGGTCGACCAGGGATTCCCCGGTGTCGGCCTCCCGTCCACGCCGGGACAGGACTGCCGCGGCAATGCCAAGCAGAACGATCAGCCCGGTGCCGCCCAGGACAAACGGGTTCTTCACCGCGTCCATGATCTTCGCCATGATGCCGTCGTCCGGGGCAGTGGGCGTGGTGGTTGTCGTGTTGGCGGTCGTGGTGGCCGCCGCCGCATCGGTTGCGTCCGTGGACTCGTCAAGGACGTCTTCCACCACGGCCGCGTCGTCTTCCATACCTGACTCCAGCATGTCTCCACCGGAGGGTTCGGCCAGGGGATCGCCCGTTGGCTCGGCCAGGGGATCGGCGGCCGGAGTCGCGTCCAGTTGGGCAAGTTCGTCACCCAGTGCGGCTTCCAGCTCGGCATCGGTGGGCTCGGTCTGTCCCATGAGCGGGTCATCCATGGGCTGGACGTCGTCGGTCAGCTCCAGCTGATTCTGCAGATCGGCCAGGTCAGCGTCTTTCAGAGTGATGGCCCGCTCGAGATTTCCAACCAGGCTTTCCAGTTCTTCGACGCGGGACTGGAGCTCGTCATTCTCCTGGTCCGCGCTCACCAGCTCTTCCCGGGCCCGTGTCAGCTCGCCGCGAAGCTCGGTCAGTCGCGCCTGGTCTTCACCGGTGCCGCGGTCCATGCCGGTATCGGTGTCCCCGGCCGGGGGCACGATCTCCAGGCGCGAGTCGCGGGTGTCGGTGGTTGACGGCGCGGTGCTGACGTAGTCGGCGTCCGAAGTCGTCTCGGACACCGTGGGGGCTGCGTCCGACACCCGGCGGCGATAGCCTTCCCAGGCTTCGTTCTGGGTACGCACCTGGCTGATGGAATCCTGAATCGATACACCACGAAGGTCATCCAGGTCGGGCAGGCGCAGAATGGCGCCGGCCTTCAGCGCGTTGATGTTGTCCTGATAAAACGCATCCGGATTCATCCGGTACATTTCCATCATCATCTGGTTGATGGTGATGTCATCCCCCGGACGGAAATCCCGGGCGATTCCCCAAAGGGTATCGCCCCGGGAAACTGTGTAATCCCCGCCACCGGCGGCAAGGGTCTGCCCACTGGTCGACGGCGCCGGGCTGGGCCGCCGCGCGGTGCTGGTCGGCTGGTCCGGGGCAGCCGTCACGGTGGGCCCGCCACTGGGGGCCGTCACCGGCGGATCCAGCAGAACCACGTATTCACGCAGCAGGCGTCCGTTGGGCCAGTTGACCTCGATCAGAAAATCGACAAACGGATCACCCACCGGCTGAGTCGAACGGACCCGAACCACGTAGCGTCCGGCATCGTTGGTTTCCACTGCGAAGCGCAGGGACACCGACAGGGACCCTACGTCCAGGCCAACCCGGGCAAAATCCTCGGGTGACGCCAGCTTCACTTCCGTGGCCTCGGGCTCCGAGGCGTCGTCGTACAGCAGCTCGATCTCGGCGTCCAAGGGTTCATTCAACTTGGAATTGACCTGGATTTCGCCCAGCCCCAAAGCCAATACCGCGCCGGGCAGAGTCATCAACAATGCCGCTGCGGCTATTTTGAGCCTGTTCATCACCGCGTCCCCCAAAAACATATCCTGCATCAAATAACGCTCAACTTTTAAGACCTTACGGCTAAAATGTCATATTAAACCTTATGAGCCGCGGTCAACTATAGATTATAAATGAAATTTTACCAAGAGTTCCGCAATCTGAACGGTATTCAGCGCAGCGCCCTTGCGTAGGTTGTCAGACACCACCCACAGGTCCAGCCCGCGGGGATGGCTGATATCCCGGCGGATTCTACCCACGAAAACGGGGTCATTTCCGGCAGCATGTCTCACTTGTGTGGGATAACCGCCGTTTTCCATGGCATCAACCACCTCAACACCCTCCGCCTGGCGCAGCAGTTCGCGCACCGCATCGGGCTCGATGGGGTCCCGGGTTTCCAGGTGCACCGCCTCGGCATGCCCGTAGAATACCGGCACCCGCACGGCCGTGGCGTTTACCCCGATTTCGGGATCTTCCAGGATTTTCCGGGTTTCCCACACCAGTTTCATCTCCTCCTTGGTGTAGCCGTTGTCCAGGAACACATCGATATGCGGGATCGCGTTGAACGCAATCTGATCCTGGAACACCTCCGGCTTTGCCGTTTTGAAATTGAGCAACTGTGTGGTCTGGTGGGCCAGCTCTTCCATGCCCTTGCGCCCGGCACCCGATACGCTCTGGTAGGTCGCGATGTTAATGCGTTCAATTCCCGCCGCCCGGTGAATGGGCGCCAGTGCCACCATCAGCTGCATGGTGGAACAGTTCGGGTTGGCCACAATATTGTGGTTGCCGTAGTCCGCCAGAGCGTGGGGATTGACCTCGCTCACCACCAGCGGGATGTCGTCCTGGTAACGGAACTCAGAAGTGTTGTCCACTACGACGCAGCCAGCGGCGGCCGCCTTGGGGGCAAACTCACGGGACACCGATCCGCCGGCCGAAAACAGCCCGATATCGACCCCGCTGAAGTCGAAGTCCTGCAGCAGGCCAACGGTGAGCTCCTTCTTGCGGAAAGTCACGCTGCTGCCGGCCGACCGTTCCCCCGCCAGGGGGATCAGCTCGCTGACCGGGAAAGCCCTTTCCTCGAGTATGGACATCATGGCCTCGCCAACGGCGCCGGTGGCGCCGACCACCGCGACGCGATATTGCTTTTGCTCTGTCATTGCGTGTCCTGGTCTGGAGTAGCAGGAAGTGGCTCCATGGGTGGAGTTACGTCAGCATTCTGTGCGCGATGCCGCAGGTAGTGGTCCATCAGCACCAGCAGCATCATGGCCTCCGCGATGGGCGTGGCACGAATGCCCACGCAGGGGTCATGCCGTCCCTTGGTCACGACCTCGGCGGGCTGACCGCTGCTGTCCACGCTGCGGCCGGGGATTCTAAGGCTGGAGGTCGGCTTGAGCACGATGCTGGCGAGGACATCCTGGCCGCTGGAGATGCCACCAAGGATGCCACCTGCATGGTTGGACAGGAATCCCTGGGGGGTCATTTCGTCACGGTGCTCCGTCCCGCGCTGGGTCACCGCCTCGAAGCCGGCGCCGATCTCCACACCCTTGACGGCGTTGATGCTCATCATGGCGTGAGCCAGGTCGGCGTCCAGCTTGCCATACATGGGCTCACCCCAGCCCGCCGGCACGCCGGTGGCCACGACGTTGACGCGGGCTCCCACGGAGTCGCCGGACTTGCGCAGGGCGTCCATGTAGTTTTCCAACTCCGGCACCAGGTCCGGATCGGGACAGAAGAAAGGATTTTGATTCACCTGGTCCCACTCGAACCGCTTCGGCGTCAGCGGCCCCAGCTGCGCCACGTACCCGCGCACTTCGATGCCCAGGTGCTGCCGCAGGTACTTGCGGGCGATACCGGCGGCAGCCACCCGCATGGTGGTCTCCCGGGCCGACGAGCGCCCTCCCCCGCGATAGTCACGCAGACCGTACTTCATTAAATAGGTGTAGTCGGCATGGCCCGGCCGCATCAGATCCTTGATCGCGGAATAATCCCGGGAGCGGGCATCCTGGTTTTCGATCAGCAGGGCAATGGGTGTGCCGGTGGTGCGCCCCTCGAAAACCCCGGAGAGAATCTGCACGTCATCCGGCTCCCGGCGCTGGGAGGTGTGACGACTTTTGCCGGTGGCCCGCCGCTGCAGGTCGGGCGTCAGATCCTCCGGTGACAATTCGAGCCCGGGCGGACAGCCATCCACCACGCAGCCGATGGCCGGACCGTGGCTCTCACCGAAGGTGGTGAGCGTAAACACCTTGCCGAATGAATTACTGGACATCCTTTAGCCTCTTGGCGGACTCGCGACGAAACTCCGGCGTCCAGCAAACCAGGTCGCTGTATTCCATTTCCAATACCCCGTGCCCCCCGTGTTCGAACGAGAGCCACAAAAACGATATGGATGGAAACAGATGCTCCAGCGCCCGGGCCGAGTTGCCGACTTCCAATACGAGCCTGCCATTCTCATTGAGGTAGTCTACGGCGCTGGCCAGAATCCGCAATGGAATATCCAACCCGTCGGCACCCGATGCCAACCCGGCGGCCGGCTCATGGCGATATTCAGCCGGCAGCTGATCCATCTCGACCCGGCCCACGTAAGGCGGATTGGTCAGGATCAGGTCGAAGGTTCCCTGGATGCGGTCGAACAGGTCACTCTCGACCAGGGTGACCCGGTCGGCCACCTGGTGCTGCGCCACGTTTCGCCGGGCCAGTGCCAGAGCATCCGCACTGAGGTCGGAAGCCACCACCCGGGCGTCATCGCAATACACGGCGGCGGCGATGCCAATCGATCCGCCACCGGTGCACAGATCCAGGATCCGCGGTTGCGGCGGCAGGCGCTCCGCGACCCAGCCGGACACAATTAACTCCGCAATGGGCGAGCGCGGCACCAGGGCCTGGGGACCCGCCTCGAAACAGAGACCGGCAAACCAGGCGGTCCGGGTCAGGTAGGCTGCCGGCTGGCGGCACCCGATTCGCTGTTCAATCAGGTGCCCGATGGCCTGGGCCTCGGCTTCGGTGACCCGGTGGGCCAGGTGTCCATGATCCAGCATGGGCGGCCAGCCCAGGGCATGACACACCAGCCAGACGGCTTCGTCCCGGGGATTGTCAGTGCCATGTCCATAATGCAGCCCGGCCTGATCCAGGCGGCGCTCTCCCCAGGCCAGGTAATCGGCTACAGTTTCTAAAGACTCGCTCACGGCGTTGAGGATTCAGGGCTCCGCAAAAAGCGCGCAAGTATAGCGGGCCTGAGGTCAGGTTACACGGGTCACCGTGGCGTCGTTGATAAGGCATCATTCCGCCCCAAGATCCCGACCTTCGGATCGGTATAATGCGCGGATGAGTTCGTCGGATCAGAAAAGGGTTTTCATCAATCCCGTGACCATCGTTTTCGCGGCGGCATTTGCCGCTGCCGGAGCTGCCGCCGGCGCGTGGTTGCTGAAAAAACCTGAAGCAGACGCCCCGGCTCTGCAGGCCGCGCTGCTGTATCCCGAACCGCGCGTGCTGGCCGACTTTGCCCTGCAGGATGCCGAGGGCGCAAACTTTGATCTGCAGCGCTTCACCGAACAGTGGGACCTGGTGTTTTTTGGCTTCACCCACTGCCCCGACATCTGTCCCAACACCATGAATGAGCTGAAGGCCGTCCAGCAGCTGCTCCAGGAGTCTGAGTCAGCGCCCCGGGTCAATGTCACCTTCATCTCCGTGGATCCGGAACGAGACAGCCCCCGGCACCTGGCCACCTACGTCAACTACTTCGACCCGGGGTTCCAGGCCGCCACCGGCCCCGAGGCCCAGCTGCGGGCACTGACCTACCAGATGGGCGTGCTCTATGACATTGAAGAACACGAGCCCGGAGACATGAGTTACCAGGTCGATCACAGCGCCTCTATCCTGGTCATCGACCCTGCGGGCCGCCTGGCCGGCCAGTTTCCGGCGCCCCATGATCCCGTGGCCATCGCCGCCGATCTCATCCAGCTGATCGACCAGCGTTCATGAGCCTGGCCCAGCGGTGCTACGTGGCGCTGCAATACCTGCTGCCCCATCACCTGCTGTCCTGGCTGGTGTATCACGCCACCCGCTGGACCTGGAGGCCTTGGAAACAGCTGCTGATTCGGCTGGCCGTCCGTGTCTTCCGCATTGATCTTTCCCAGGCTGATCCTCCCGACACCACCTGCTACCGATCGTTCAACGAATTCTTTACCCGCCCGCTGAAACCCGGCGCCCGGCCCATGGCGGAGGACCCGGACTGCATCCTGTGTCCGGCCGATGGCGTGATCAGCCAGATCGGCGCCATTGACGGTGACCAGATCCTCCAGGCCAAGGGGCATCATTTCACCCTGGCACAACTGCTGGCCGACGACGCGGTCAGCGCAGAATTTGCGGGGGGCAGCTACGCCACCGTATACCTGTCGCCCCGGGACTATCATCGGGTGCACATGCCGCTGTCCGGGGAACTGCGTCAGACCACCTATGTACCCGGCCGGCTGTACAGCGTCGCGCCGGTTACTGTTGACGCCATCCCCGGGCTGTTTGCCCGAAACGAGCGCTTCGTATCCCGCTTCGACTCACCGGCCGGCCCCATGGCGGTCATCCTGGTCGGAGCGGTCATGGTGTCTTCCATGGACTGTGTGTGGTGCGGAACGGTCCGGCCCGGGCGTAAGGTGCGCCGCCAGCAGGAGTCCGGCGTAACCCTGGACCGCGGCGAGGAAATGGGGCGCTTCAACATGGGATCAACGGTGATCCTGCTGTTCGGTCCCGACGCGGTGAGCTGGGACGAGGCACTGCAGTCCGGCACAGCAGTGCGGATGGGTCAGACCCTGGGCCGCCGGCTCGTTGATAGCCCCGATCGAACCCGCGAGGCTCCGGCCGGTCCAACCCCGGAATCAGAGGCCAATGGAGACGCGCCCGGGCCTGCAGAAGGAGAGGCATCCAGCTGAATCAGCTCAGTTGAAATACTATGGACCAGCGAGCCAAATTTTCTCACCCGGAGTTCACCGCCGACGGCACCCAGCGCGCCTGGGTAGACCCGGTCGGCCTCGACACCCTGTGGTTCAACACCGGCACCCTTTGCAACCTGACCTGCGCCAACTGCTACATCGAGTCCAGCCCCAGCAACGATCGACTGGTGTACCTGACCCTGGCCGAGGTCGAGGGCTACCTGGACGAGCTGTCGGCCAGTGAACCCCGCTGCCGCCTGATCGGCTTCACCGGCGGCGAGCCATTCATGAACCCCGACCTGCCAGCCATGCTGGCTGAATCGCTCTCCCGGGGCTGGGAAGCCATCGTGCTGACCAACGCCATGCGACCGATGATGAAGCGGCAGCGCGAACTGCTGGCCCTGCATCATCAGCATGGATCCCGGCTCGAGGTTCGGGTTTCCCTGGATCACTTTTCCGCCGCCGGCCACGAATTCGAGCGCGGAGCTAAAAGCTGGGACCCCACAATTACCGGACTGAAGTGGCTCGCCGGGCATGGATTCAATCTCACCGTCGCCGGACGCACCTACTGGGAGGGAGAGGATGAGTCGTCGCTGCGGGCAGGCTATGCCGAACTGTTCCGTTCGCTGAACATCCGTCTCGACACGGACGACCCCGCCCGGCTGGTGCTGTTCCCGGAAATGGACCCTCACGCGGAGGTGCCGGAAATCACCACGGATTGCTGGCAGATCCTGGGAAAATCCCCGGACCAGGTCATGTGCGCCAGCTCCCGGATGGTGGTAAAGCGCAAGGGTGCCCGAAAGCCGGCCGTGGTGGCGTGCACACTGCTGCCCTATGAAAATGAGTTTGAACTGGGGGAAACTCTGGCCGAGGCCAGGGTGTCTGTATCTTTGAATCATCCCCACTGTGCGCGCTTCTGCGTGTTGGGGGGCGGCTCCTGTTCGATAGGATAGCGTTTTGTACAAACTCAAGCTGGCCATCACCCCCGTCATCATCGCGGCCTTTTGCCTGCTGACCGCCTCAGGGCCCGGTGCTGCGGCGGCCGACGCCACCCTGGCCCAGCTGGCCGCCCGGGCAGACGTGATCGCGCTGGTCCGGGTGATGGAAACCGATTACGAGAAAATCCGGTCATTCCCTTCCAGCGGCTGGGCCCTGCTCAAAGTACTGATACCTTATAAAGGGGTGGCCCGGGATGACATTCTCGAAGTCACGGAAAAGGGTCTGCGTGACAGTGCCTGCTACTATCCGGAGCTCGGTGTATGGCAGTTTGAGGGGGATCGGTTTCTGGTGTTTCTACGGGCCGGAGACAAAGACACCTACCGAGGCAACGCACCGGGCTGCCGGATCCCGGTACTGGTGACCCAGGACAACAGCTACGCCATTCGCGCGCCCTTGCCTGGCCTGACGCTGGACCCGGATCGCGTCATCGACGTGGAATACGCCGACCCGGCGGCTTACGTGGACGCGGGAGATTTCACCCGGGCCCAGATACGGGAACTGGAACAGGTCTACCTGGCCAGGCCGGTGGAAGATCGGGACCCCTTTGCGCCGCCCCAGAAGAAGTACGTTTACACCCAGGGAATTCCGCTGAGCCAGCTGCGGGACATGCTGCAGCTGGACGCGACGTCACCAGAATGATCGTCACTGCGTCCTTCCGGGATTGGAGGGTGATCAGTGAACGCAAGCTCCGCTTGCTGGTGAACGGGCGCTCTGCGCCCTGGTGAACGCGCTGACGGGCTGGTGAACGGCGGCCGACGCCGCCTCGTGAATGCGCGCTACGCGAATAATTGTCTTTTCTCGCTGGCAAAGCCAGCGAACCGCCACTGGCGCGAAGCGCGTTTACCAGGCCGCGGTAGCGGCCGTTCACCAGCTCGCGCAGCGAGCGTTCACCAGCGCCCAAGGGGCGCGTTGAGAGAAGCGAGCCTGCACCAGCGCCCGCAGGGCGCATTCACCAGCTTACGAAGCAAGCGTTCACTCAGAAAAAAGGCCGGCGATTGCCGGCCTTTCACGTCAGTCAATGTCAACGCCGTCAGCCGTCCAGGTCCAGGGCCGAACGATTGCTCTCGCGCCGACGCTCTTCACGGTCGTCGAACTTCTTCATGCAGCGGCTGGTCTGTTTGACCATGGCGCATTCCAGGTAGTCGGAAATCTCCACCAGTGCACCACGAATGGCTTTACCGGCCGGGGTTTTCTTCTGGTCGGCCAGGTTGCCGCCAAAACCGCCCCGATAGGCGCTGATGCGGAAACCACCGCCCTTGCTGCGGCCTTCAACGGTGCGTACAAAGTCAATTTCACCGGTGGTGGAGTTGACCACCCGCAGGTCCACGGCGATATACGCTTCCGACTTGTTGCCACCCACGGATATGCCTTTGAAGCTCAGGCCGCCACCGGAATCCGCCGTGTTTTCCTCGTAAGCCGTGACCGTTCCCAGCACGAGGTATTGCGCTCCGGTCAGTTTGCCAATCTTGGCGCCCGTACCCGAGGCAACCCGTCCGGAAGCCGCCAGATTCTGCTCTTCCATGACCGACTGCAGCTTGGAGCGCTCAACCACGCGGAACGCCTTGGTGGCTGCCAGCTCATTGGCCAGCATGCCCGACAGTTCCCAGCCGACACCGGCGCGCCACCAGCTCGCATACGTCTCATTCTTGAACTCAGCAACGCCGACCACCGGCTTCTCGCCCTTGGCCCAGGCCGCTCCGGCCAGGAACATCGACATCACTACCAATAACAATACCCGCTTCATAACATCACCCTCGTTCTCGCCCATTTTCAATTGCGTACAAGAATTCCCTGCCGCTTCGCGTCTTGCCGTTCCGGATCTGTGTTGGGTCCGTTGGCCGAATTCTGGCAAGCTGTCAGAAATCGGCCCGCGACTCCCCCAAGTCCGGCCAAAATTTGCTCAATCATTCTAGCCCCGCCGCTGTGAACCATCCAGTTCTGGGTGTCAGCGGCTGGCCAGAGGCATTGTAGGAGAACATCGACAAAATGCTCGAAGAATTGAGGGCGCGACTCTCCAAAGTCGATCAGCAGATCCTGGAACTGATTGCCCAGCGCCAGTCCCTGGTGCAGGAAATCGGCGCCACCAAACAGAGCGCAGGCATTCCGACCCGGGACTTTGCGCGGGAAAAACGGGTCATCGACAACGCCCGGGCCCATGCGGAAAAACTGGGGCTGCCCCTGGCCATGGCCGAGGACATCATGCACCGCCTGATCGAGGTATCGCTGCAGCGCCAGGAGCAGGACCGCATCGCCCGGAGCACCCTGGGGACCGATCAGAAAGCGCTGGTATTCGGTGGCGCCGGCAAGATGGGCGTCTGGCTCAGCGATTTCCTGGCGTCCCAGGGTTTTGCCGTCGAGATCGTCGACCTATCAGACCAGCCTTCCCCCTTCGTACGCTGTGATGACTGGCAATCCCGCGTGGACGAGTTCGACCTGCTGGCGGTGTGCGCGCCGATCACCGCGTCGGCCAGCATCCTGGGCGAAATGGTGCGGCTCAAGCCGCGCGGGCTGATTTTCGACATTGCCTCCATCAAGAGCCCGCTGCGGCAGTCTCTGCGGGCTCTGAGTGATGCGGGCTGCCGGGTCACCTCCATCCACCCGATGTTCGGCCCCGACACCCAGCTGCTGTCGGGACGTCACGTGATCTTCTGCGACGTGGACAACCCCGCCGCCATGGCCGCCGCCAAGGCCCTGTTCGACGGCACCATGGCGGAGCAGGTGGAGATGGGGCTGGAAGACCATGATCGCATGGTGGCTTACGTGCTGGGGCTGTCCCACGCCCTCAATATCGCCTTTTTTACCGCCCTGCGTGAATCGGGCGAGGCCGCCGGTCACCTGGCTGAACTGTCCAGTACCACCTTCGACGCCCAGCTGGCGGTGGCCCGGGCCGTTTCCCGGGACAATCCCTACATGTACTTCGAGATCCAGAGCCTGAACGACTACCGCCAGGCACCGCTGCATTCGCTGCAGGATGCCCTGGGGCGGATCCACGAGTTGATCCAGCGGGATGATCGCGAAGGTTTTGCCCGGCTGATGCAGCTGGGTGAGCAGTATCTGGCCAATCGTTAGCGGATTTGACCAGCCTGGAGATGGCTGCAGGCCACGCAAACCAGGCTAAACCATTGAATTTGATGACCCTGGCACGAGAATTGCTTCGTTTCGTGCAAAGGAGAAGAGAATGAGCAAGAACATGGGTCAAGGCACTGCGGGCAATGTCATCGCCGCGCTGGCCAGTTTTTTTATTCCCGGCCTGGGGCAGCTGCTGCAGGGCCGCTTCCTGCTGGCGCTGGTGCAGTTCGTGCTGGCCGCCGTGCTGTGGGTGTTCCTGCTGGGCTGGATCATTCACCTGTGGTCGATTTTGAGCGCAGCGCTGTACCAACCGCCTTACACTCGACGCGGCTAGCCTGAGTCGGCCGGCGGCCGGCTCGCCCCCCACCTGTTTTGCCGGGCTCCAGTCGGGGCAAACCACCCCTGGGCCCGGCTGAGACCAAACGCAAAACAATGTTTCATTTCAATTCAAAGACTTAAACCGGGAAGCCCCTGGACCCTATACTGACTGGCAGCAGCGGTTGGGCAGCAGGCATTGCGTGTCCAACCGCGGGGAAAAATGATGAGAACAGCCGGCTCAACAAAAACACAACTGCGGCAGTGCGGGGTAACCCTGCTGGAACTCATGGTGGTTCTGGTGATTGCGGCCGTGCTCGCCAGCATCGCTATTCCCAGCTACTCCAGCTACGTCGACCGCGCCAACATCGATATCGCCAAGGCGGACATCCAGGATATCAGCCTGGCCATTGAACGGTTCTACGTTCGCCGATCGGGCTTCCCCGAATCCCTGGAAGACATCGGCATGCACACCCGGGAGGATCCCTGGGGCAATACCTACCGGTACCTGAACATCCAGGGGACCACCGAAAAAGAAAGGAAAAAAGGTTTCACCGGCAAGGGAAAAGACAAGGAAAACATGCGCCGCGACCGAAACCTCAAACCCATCAACTCTGACTATGACCTGTACAGCGTTGGCAAGGACGGGGTGTCCAAGCCCCAGCTCAACGCCAAACCCAGCCGGGATGACATTGTCCGGGCGGCTGATGGGAAATTTGTCGGTGTCGCCGAGGATTACTAACATTTTCCAACACTTTCCGAGGGGTGGGGGGTCGTGAGCAGTCCGACCGGCATCGGCACCCGGGTCGGCCGCCGCCTGCTGACCGCGTTCCTCATTGTTGCCGCTGTCCCGGTGGTAGCCATCGGAACCTACACACTGGGACATTTCACCCAGGTACTCCGACTTCAGCACGAATCCAACCTGGCCAGCGCCGTCCGCACCCAGGGGCACCTGTTGCTGGAGAACCTGTACCGCGCCCAGGACCTGCTGGCGGTCAATTCCCTGGTGGCAACGGTTTTCGACCAGGACTCCACGACCGGCGACCACAAGGGCCCACATACCATCGAGCTTGCCGACGCCGAGGGCCACTCCCGGGTGGGCCTGCGTTCACCAGGCGGCGCAATCGCGTGGTTGTCGCCGGAATACCTGTGGGCGAACCTGGCCACGCTGCCCTATCAGATCAATATCTGCGTTTTCTCTTCCGCCGGCGCCATGCTGTTCTGCTCAACCCAGGACCATGAGCTGGCCGCAAACGTGAAGCGCGAGGTGGACGCGCAAACCTTCGGAAACCTGAGTACCGACATCGGCGATCAGGCCTACCAGATTGCCTCCTGGGAGCTGTTCCTGGCTTCGGGATTTCGATCCGATTCCTGGAAAATCGTGGCCTTCCAGAGCGAACAAGACACCATTGGCCCTTTTCAGTTCGGCCGGCTGGTGGCCGCGCTGATCGTGCTGGCCATGGCGACGGCCGTGCTGTTCAGCCTGGTTCACCTGCGCCGTCGCCTTACGCCGCTGGAGGCATTGACCAAGGCCACCCGCAGCATGGCACTGCAGGATTTTGACGTGGAACTGGAAATCTCCACCGGTGATGAATTCCAAAGCCTGGCGGACTCCTTCAAGGAAATGGCACGCCGCCTGAAACTCCAGTTCACCCGCCTCTCCACCGAGGCGGAGCTTGACCAGCTGATCCTGACCGCACCGTCAGTGGATCCCGTGATTGAGCGTTTCCTGGAGTCGGTTGAGGTCTTTACCAGCTGTGACAGCTTCTGTGTTGGCGTGGTGGACTTCAACAACCCCAAGGCCATGGGTGTGTGGGCTTCGAAATCCCTGGACGAGAGAATCCTGCCGGTACTGCGGCACGAATTTTCCGAGCAGGAGCGCCAGCAGCTGCAGGATGCCACCAGCCTGCTTCCTGTCCAGCTGAATGCCAACGAACCCGGTCTGCTCGCACCGCTGGCCCAGCTGGGCGCCCAGCACGCCCTGATGATGAGCATCTCGCGCCAGGGAGAACTGCTGGGTTTCCTGGCCAGCGGCTACAACGGCATTCCGCCGAGTCCCCATGAAGTGAGTGACGCTCTGAAAGACGTCAGGGACCGGCTGGCGGTGGCGCTGTCGTCCGCCGAGAAGGACGAATCGCTTTTTGTACAGGCGCACTACGACGCGCTGACCGGACTGCCCAACCGGTTTCTGTTGATGGACCGCCTGCACCAGGAGTTCAGCCGGGCCCAGCGCAACCTGTCGCTGATGGGCGTGCTGTTCATCGACCTGGATCGATTCAAGAATGTGAACGACTCCCTCGGCCATGCCCAGGGCGATATCCTGCTCAAGGAGGTCGCGCGCCGCCTGAAAAAACTGTTTCGGGACACCGACACCGTCGCGCGGCTGGGCGGCGACGAGTACGTCATTTTGCTGCCGGACGCCGACAACGAAGAGCATATCGGCGAAATGGCCGACCGGGTCCTGGGATCGCTGAACGCACCGGTCAATCTGGACGGTAGCTCGGTATACGTCAACGCCAGCATCGGCATCTCGGTGTTCCCGGGGGATGGAAATTCGCCGGACGAGTTGCTCACCAATGCCGACACGGCCATGTACCGGTCCAAGGAGAAAGGCCGGGCCCAGAAATCCTTCTTCACGGAAGAACTCAACGTGGCGGTTCGCAAGCGTCTGGATATCGAATCGAAGCTGCGGGACGCGCTGGCTGACCAGCAATTCGCCATGGTTTACCAGCCCCAGCTGTGCCTGCGCGAGGGCACGCTGACCGGCGTTGAGGCGTTGATCCGCTGGCCGGATTCCGATTATGGCCCCAATGACTTCATTCCCGTGGCGGAGGATTCCGGCCTGATCAACGAGATCGGCCAGTGGGCGCTGGACACAGCGTGCGCGGAATTTGCCTCGATCCCGCCCTCCATCCGGCCCCAGCGGATTTCCATCAATGTATCCGCCAGGCAGCTGAAGACCCTGGACTACTCCGACCGTGTCCTGGATACCCTGCGACGCCACGGCATCAGCCCCAGACAGCTGGATATTGAAATCACCGAAAGCGTTCTGCTGGATGACCTCCAGGACGCGCGCCGGGCCATCAGAGACCTCGGCAAGGCCGGTGTGAGCCTGGCGTTGGACGATTTTGGCACCGGCTATTCCTCACTGCGCTACCTGCAGCAGCTGCCCATTGAGTCCATTAAGGTGGACAAGGGGTTTACCAAGGGCATTGGTGTTATTGCCGAAGACGAGGTACTGGTCAGGTCCGTCATCCATCTCTCACGGGTCCTGGGCAAGCGCTCCATCGTCGAGGGTGTGGAAACCGCCGAGCAGCTGGAGTTCCTGCGCCTCAACGATTGTGACGCCGCACAGGGATTCCTGATCAGCCGACCCCTCAAGCTGGCCGACTACCAGGCCTTCCTGGTGGACTGGAATCAGCAGCAGGTTTTCAGCCCCACCCGGGAACAGCCGGCGTAGCCGGGGCGTCTTCAGGCGCAGTCCTGCTGGCACTGTTCGAAACGTTTTTCGCAACCGGCGGCCGGCGGGCCGGGGTGCGGGACCTCCAGCTGGTCCCCCATCTGACCCAGGGCTTCCACGGAACGACGTTGGAAACAGCGCTGAGCGTCCAGCTGAGAGTTGGGCGTCCGCGCGGTGCACTCCCTGAAGATCCTGGCCAGGGCGCCGTAGCAGTCCTGGCGTTCCTCCAGGCAGTAGACGGCACAGGCCTCCGCCACGGTTTTCGGCTCGGGCACCGCCGAGCAGCCGCAGGCCACCAGGGCGATGAGTCCCATCAGTCGGATCAAACGAAAACGATCCAGGGCAGAACCCAACGGGTCATATCGATCAGGGCTCGGAAAATGGGCACACCCATGATGCTCAGGGCGATCAGCACCAGAAACAGGTAGCTGCCGTACTGGCTGTTGAGCTCGTGGTAGCGTTGGCTGAGGTTGCGCGGCAACAGCCATTCCATGACGTAGTGGCCGTCCAGCGGCCCCAGCGGAATCAGGTTAAACAGCATCAGCAGCACGTTGATCTGAGCCAGGTAGATCAACAGGGTGCTCTGGGCCTCACCCTGCAGCGCCGGGATTCCGTAGCGGACGCCGGCCGCCGCCAGGTTTGCCGCCACGATGGCAATCAGCAGATTCATGGCCGGGCCGGCCGCGGCTACCGCGGCGTCGGCCCAGGGGTAGCGCAGATTGCGCGGATTGACCGGCACCGGTCTGGCATAGCCGAACCCCACCATCACCACCAGCAGCAGCCCCATGGGATCGATATGCCGCACCGGGTTGAGTGTCAGTCTGCCCATCTGCTCCGCCGTGTCGTCACCCAGCTTCTTGGCGGTAAACGCATGCCCGAACTCATGAAAAGTCAGCGAAAAAACGATGGCGAACAGGATGATGAGGAACAGGCCGATATGACCCTGGTTCAGCAGTGAAAGCATGTTGGATGCCTGGGGCTCGGGACAGGCCCATGGTGCGATATTCCCCCGGCCGCCACAACCGGCTAAAGTCATCCCGACATGGGCAATTCACCGGTCAGACTCTACTGGGTGCCGGCAGCACTGGCGCTGGTGCCGCTCCTCGTCATGCCGCTGTGCCACTGGCTGAATACCCAGGCCGGTCACCTGCCCGGCTGCGTGTCCTATCTGCAGGGCTGTGTATCCATTAGCGCGGCCGGCCGCTACGCCCCCGGCAACCACCTGTTCGATGCTGTGATGACGCCCATGGGCGCCGTGCTGGCGGGCTACTGGCTGCTGGCCGCACGCTGGATGGGTATGCAGGGCAGCTTCGCCGTGGCCACCGGGGTCCTGCGCTACTGTGGGGTTTCCGCCGGGATCTTCATGGTGCTGTACGCCGTGTTCCTGGGGATCGAGAGCGACTACGGACGGTCGCTGAGGCGGCTGGGCATTAACGCCTATTTCTTTTTCAACGTGGTGTGTCAGATCACCATGGCCCTGTGGCTGCGCCGGAACCGGTCCGGATCACCGGTATGCCGGCAGGTTACAGCGTTGCTGCTGGCCTCTCTGTTCATGGCGTTTCTGTCGGCGGCGGAAAACCTCCTTCCCGACAACAACCGGATCGACAACATCATCGAATGGAATTTTGCCCTGTTCATGTCGCTGCATTTTCTGGCCATGGCAGCGGAATGGCGGCGTTGCGGGTTTTCACTTCAGGCCCAACAGCGCATGATGGGCTGATGGACACGACCCATTTCAAGAGGCTGCTGGAGTCCCGCCAGGCCGAGCTGTTGGCCATCGGCGACAGCGGTGAGCAGGCCGCCGCCGTAGTGGAACTGGACCAGGCCCGGGTGGGGCGCCTGTCCCGCATGGACGCCATGCAGCAGCAGGCCATGGCCCAGGCAGCCCGGGGGCGGCGGGATGCTGAACTCCGGGCCATTACCCAGGCCCTGGCACGGATCGAATCAGGCGAGTACGGCTGGTGCCTGGCCTGCGACGAAGAAATCGCCGCGGGCCGGCTGCAGGTGGATCCGGCGGCAACCCTGTGCATCCAGTGCGCCGAAAGGGCCGGACGATAAGGCCTGTGGCGCCAGTTCGAAACGCTACTTGATCAAACCACGGCGATTGCCGTTGCCCACCAGGACTTCCGGAAACGACTCGGCGAGCCGGGCACGGACCTGGTCGACCTGGGCCGGGGGAATATGCACGGCCCACACGGAATCGGCCTGCAGGAACTGGCGATAGACCTCCACACCCGAGGGGTTCAGAAAATACCAGTAGGGCACAAACGCCACGTCCAGGTCCCGCTGCGCCAGCCCGAAGCGCTGAAAATTTTCCCGGGACATCTCAGCGTCGCCGATATGCAGAACCTTG
This sequence comes from Lysobacterales bacterium, assembly GCA_030065125.1. Classification (GTDB taxonomy): domain Bacteria; phylum Pseudomonadota; class Gammaproteobacteria; order Xanthomonadales; family SZUA-38; genus JASJDM01. The sequence continues at coordinate 242,248 of JASJDM010000002.1, forward strand.
AAACCGTTCACATGAACCAGGTGACCGAGATTCTGGATGTCCTCGAATTCGCCGCCATGGTCCAGCCGCAGGAATTCAACGCGGATTCCCGCGTGGGCCGAAATGGAAAAATCAATGCCGCCGGTTTCGACGGCCTCGACCCGCCCGGCCACAGCCGCCGCCCCTTCCACGCTGGCAAGGGCCTCTACTACCTGGGCCGTGCTGACGAACTCCGTTTCCGGGTGCGCCCGCAGAAAAGCCACGGCGGCGTCGGGTTGAAAGTGATCGACGTGGACGTGGCTGGCCAGGGCAAGGCGCACGCTGCTGAACGCGCCACGCCGGTCCAGCATGGACTGCCAGGTCTCCGGCGCCAGCCCTGCATAGCGGCCATAGGTTTCCTCGGGAATAAACGCGTCGATCAGAACCGTGGTTTCGCCCGAGTGCAGCAACACCCCCTCGTTGCCCAGGTGCTGGACCTCCAGCACCGGATTAGCGCTGGTCAGGGTACTCCAGCAGAGAATTACCCACAGCCAAAAACCTCGGTTCGCGTAGCTGGACATCATTTCCGGTTCCCTGGAGCCAATGAAGCATTGATGCGGCCTGTTGTCGGCTATGACCCCAGGCCGCGGGTTTCATCGTGGCTGCAACGCCGGACCATCCGTATCTTTACGAATGGTTACCCGGGGCACGCACGACCAGACTCCAAGCAGCATAACCGGCACAGGCCCTTTCATGAAACAGATACGGCGCTCGCTTGGCATCCTGGTACTCACCCTGTCCACTACCCTGGCTGTCACGCTGGGTATCAGCGCTTTGGCACAGCAGGCTGACCCGCCAGCCGTTGAATCCCACATGCGCGAACACTTCGCCCGCGCCACGCTGCTGCAGACCGCCATCATCGAAGCCGACCTGGAGCGGGCCCGCGAACAGGCCGCCTGGCTGGCGGACCACGGGTCACCCCAGGGCCTGCCGGACGGCTGGCAACCCTTTGTTGAGGACCTGCGCGGCCTGGCGGCAGAAATCAGCGCAGCCCGTGGCCTGGTCGTGGCTGCCGGGGCCACCGCGGACCTGGCGCTGGCCTGCGGCCGCTGCCACCAGAAGTTCCAGGTCAATACCTGGCTGGAGTCCACCAGCATGCCACCCCAGGGCAACGACATAGCCGACCGCATGGCGCGTCACCAGTGGGCGGCGGACCGCCTGTGGGAGGGTCTCATCGGCGGTTCCGACAGTGCCTGGCTGCGGGGCGCAGAAATCCTGGCCGAAGTACCGCTGACGGCCACCCAGGTGCTGGGTGAACCTTCCACCACCGCAGATTTCCTGGCCGACCGGGTGCATCGCCTGGGTCGGGAAGCCCGGGAGACGGCCCGGCAGGAATCTCGCGCCCGGCTTTACGGCAACCTGCTGACCACCTGCGCTGAGTGCCACAACCAGTACCGTAACCGGTAAAGGAGGGCGCTGCGCGCCGGTCTACAGGACCCGGACCTCGTCTCCCAGGGCGATCACACCCGGCTCGATCACCCGGGCACAAATGCCGCCGTGGCCGCGCATGGCGTTATATCCTCCCGGCCCGAGATTCTGTTCCATGCGCGAACAGGGATGGCAGGGAACGGTGTACTCCAGCACCACGCCACCGACGCGGAACCGCTGTTCCTTCAGCGCCAGGAGGTTGAGGCCGGACACCACCAGGTTACGGCGGACCAGCTCCGGTGCAACGGGTGCGTCCAGCCCCAGGTATGCGGCGGCCGCTGCCAGGTGGGCACCATCGATCAGGGTGACCTGGCGCTTGCCTGACCTGCCCGAGTAATGGTCGCCTTCCAGGCCGGACTCACAGGACGCGGCAACCGACTCGACCGGCTCGAGTGCCTGTCTGCGCCCGGCCCGGAGGCCGATCCATTCTACCCGGCCCGCCCGGGGAAATACGCCGGTGAGCTGGCTGATCAGCAGTGGTGAATCGCTCATGGCCACAGTTTGATTCGAGCCACGGGTTCTTGTAAACACCCAAGCATGTACAAGTTGGCCGCAATCCTTGGAGGAGTCCTGCTGCTGGTGCTGCTGGCCGGCTGGCTTGTAACGTGGCAGCGTACCGGCCGGGTTGAAGCCCTGTACCCACCTGTCGGGGAAGTCCGCAGGATCGGGTCGGTCGAGCTCCATTTCACCGACCAGGGCCAGGGCCCCGCGCTGATCCTGCTGCACGGGGCCAGCACCAACCTGAGGGACTTCTCGCTGTTGAAGTCGGACCTGCTGCAGGCCGGATACCGGGTCATGGCCGTCGACCGGCCCGGATCGGGCTACAGCACCCAGGATGACGATCAGTGGATCGATCCTGCCGGTCAGGCAGGGCTGGTGGCGGAGCTGGCGCGACAGCAGGGCGTGGACCGGTCAATCTGGGTCGGACACTCCCTGGCCGGGTCGGTGGTCATGGCGGGGCTGCTGCATCACCCGGACCAGGTCAGCGCCGGGGTGATGCTGGCCGGAGCTGCCTACGATTGGCCGGGGGGCGTGGACCTGATGGATCACCTGCCCGGGATTCCGTTGCTGGGCCCGATCTTTTCCCATTCGCTGGTGGCGCCGCTGGGCAGCCTGATGTTTGATCGCGGCCTGCAGTCGGCATTCGATCCGGAACCGCCAACCCCGGAATACCGCCAGACCACCGGCATCGACCTGTACCTGCGCCCCGGCCAATTTGCCGCCACCGCCAGGGATATCCGCCTGCTCAGTCCGTATCTTGCCGGCCAAAGCCTGCGGTATGGGGAGATCCACCAACCGGTGCTGCTGATTCATGGTGACAAAGACGACATCGTGCCGGCATGGAACCACGCGGACCGGCTGGTCAAGATCCTGCCGGATGCACGCTACCTGACAGTGGCTGGAGCCGGCCACCTTCCCCACCATACCCGGCGGGGAGACGTGGCACGCTGGATCAGCGAGTTTGGCCGTCTGGTCGACAGCCCGTGACAACAGGCGAGCCTCGCGCCCGGATCAGGCAGCGGAGTTTTTCTCCTGCTCGATGAGCTCGTGAGAGATGCGCCGCCAGGGGGTGTTGGCCGTATCGCACTGGCCCAGCAGCAGCTTGCTTTCGGCACCGACCACCAGCAGTTCATCCCCGGGTCCGACGCCCATTTCAAGCAGCAGATCCGCGGGCAGTTGCAGGGTCCCTTCCTGGCCGAGTCGAAGTTTGACGGTTGACATGGCCTTCCTCCTCAATCAGGCACAAGACCAGCATACCCGCCGCCAGTCTCCCCTGCCTGTGCCAATGGTTTTGTGCCATTAGTTGGGCCCGCTCACCACCGGCAGGCGAATGGCAAACTCCGCACCCGGGTCGCGGTTGCGCACCTCGATGGATCCGGCCATGCCGCTCACCAGTTCACGCACCAGGGCCAGTCCAATTCCCGTTCCCACGGTTTCACGGGTCAATTCCGTTTCTGACCGATAGAACAGGCTGAAAATTCGGCGCATCTGGTCGCGGGGCACGCCAGGACCGTAATCCCGAACCCGGAATTCGACCTGGGAGTCCCTGGCTTGCTGCACGGTCAGCTCGACTCGCTGCTGTTCCGCCCGGGCGGAGAACTTCACCGCGTTGTCCACCAGGTTGATGAATACCTGGACCACCGCGTCGTCGTCGACCCGGACAAATTGCCGGCCCGCCTGATCCTTCAGTTCCAGCGCAAACTCAAACCCCGAAGACTCCAGCTGGCTGTCAATCTTGGACTCAATCAGGCTCACCACCTCAGTCACGGATCTGGCCTGCAGGTCCAGCTCCAGCTCCCGCCGGGTCAGGCGCGCCAGCTGCAGCACGTTGGCGATGAGCCGAGACAGCCGTTCGCTTTCGGCAAAAATGTAGTCGTAGTAGGCCTTCTTCTTCTCCTCCGGCGCCCATCCTTCCCGCAGCATTTCGCCGTACATCCGGATCGAGGTCAGGGGGGTCTTCAACTCGTGACTGACGGCGGACACAAAATCCTGCTGCTGCCGCGCCAGTTCAATCTGGCGACGGCCGAGACGGTAGATGAAGAAAGAACCCAGGCACAGCACCGCCGCCAGCACCGCCGCCGCCCAGGTCACCAGGCTGGCCCCCGGGCCCGAGGGCAGCCGCGTGATTCGATAGCTCACTTCAAGCCCGCCGAATGGCGGTGACAGCCGGGCATTGAACAGGGCCTCCCCGGCAAGCTGGGCGTCATTCGCCGGGTACCCGCTCCCCGGGTCACCCGAGAACCGACGCAATCCCACACCCTCATAGCTGACGATCAGGTCGGCGCGTTCTGACACTACGGTTCCGCTGAAGGCCGAGCCGAAAACGCCTTCCAGGAATCGGTCCCGATCCAGCAGCAGACCCTGCACCAGCCGCTCACCGTTTCGCCAGACGTTGCGGAACAGCACGAAGTGCCCGCTGCCCAGCAGGCTGAAGTCGTAGGGTTCCACGTCACTGTCAAACGTCGACACCGCCCGGCTGGTCGACACGCCCTCGGATCTCACGGCGTCCGCCAGCACGTCCTCCATCACCGGCATAGACTCGAAATCAGCGGCATCGTCTTCCTTTTGGCTGGCAGGCGACGGCGGCTCGATCAGGCGCTGGGAAGACACCTTCTTCTCCAGCGGCGCGGGCCGGTCCGCCGCAGACTCCAGGGCCTGGTTCTTCTGCCGCAGAAGATCAAATCCGGCCTGGTCCACGCGGCCCCGCTCTTGCTCCCGGGAAGATACGGAATAGACCGATTCCGCAGCATCGTCCAGCGACGTCGTCGTCGCGAGAGGCGCTGCCGCCGCCGGCTCGGAAGACGCCACGCTGCCGACCATAATCCCGCGCCGGCGTTCTACCGGCGCCGCCTCGGCGGCCACCTGCTGCTCTTCCTCCAGCGCTGCCTCGCGCATACCGCTGCCGCTGGCCAGACGGTTCTGCTGCAGGGTCGCCAGCAGGCGCGACTGCAGCTGCTGGCGGCGCTGGACCTCTTCCCCTGCGATGCCCACCTGTGCCGGCGATTGCGCAACGGGCAGCAGCGGCGTGCTGAATGTGCCGCCGGCGTCAATCTGGAAGTACCCCAGCAGGCCCGCACCACCGCCGTCCACGGGAAAGCCGGACAGCGGCGAGCGCTGGATCAGGCTGCCGCTGTCATTGTCGGTGGTAACAGCAAAGGCAAAATCATCGGCAGCCCGCTCATTCTGCTGTCGCAGGAATTCCTGGGCACCGTCGTTGATCCGCAGTGACAGCTCCTCGGCCAGCAGCCGGGACTGGTGGAATACCTCCCATTTGATCTGACTGTAGGCCTGGCGGACCAGGATGACCGTGGGAATAGCCAGGGCCAGAAAGAAAACCAGCAGGACCCGTCCCAGCCGGCGTTCGCCCGCCGCGGCTTCCCGCAGCTCAGCCATCGGCCAGCAGCCTGTAGCCGGCGCCACGCACGGTAATCAGCGTCACCGGATGGGCCGGATCGGGTTCAATCTTGCGCCGCAGCTTGGCCACGTGAATGTCCACGGTGCGGGTTTCGATCTGCGCCTCCCGGGAGTATCCCCACACCTTGTTCAACAGCTCTTCCCGGGACACCGGCCGCTCCCGGTTGACCCACAGATACTGAACCAGCTCCAGCTCCCGTCGGGTCAGAGCCAGCACCTGGTCGTCGCGGGTGGCGGTCAGGTTGAGCACATCGACCGTCACGCCACCCAGGTCCAGGGTATTCTCCTGCTCCAGCCCGCCACGGGTGCGACGCAGCACCGCTTCTACCCGCAGCACCAGCTGGGCCACGGAAAATGGTTTGGCCACGTAATCATCGGCACCCAGCGAAAGCCCGGTGATGATGTCTTCCTCGGCCGTCTTGGCGGTCAGCATGATGATGGCCTGGTCACGGTCCCGCTCACGAATCCGATTGCAGATTTCAAAGCCGTCCACGCCGGGCAGCATGACGTCCAGCAGGATCAGGTCATGCCTGCCGGACAGGCCCAGCCGCAGGCCCTCATGCCCGTCACCGGTGCTGGTCACCTGGTAGCCGTGGAAGACAAAGACGTCCTCCAGCCCGCAGCGGATGGCGTCTTCGTCCTCCACGATCAGCAGATTGAACTTCTTTTTCACCCCTAAAGACTACCAGCGCCGCAGCGAGCACCGGGTAAATCTTTTGTAAACCCGCGCCCGGGGGTTTTACCAAAAGCGGCCTGTTCCACCAGACCATGCGCTTCTAGCATTTAAAGCACCTTTGAAGACAACAGATCAGGAGCAGCATCATGGCCATCATCACGCGACTATCCCGGCTTTTTCAGGCAGACATCAACGCCCTGCTCGACCGGGTGGAAGAACCGGAGATTCTGGTTCGTCAGTCGATCCGGGAAATGGAGTTACACCTGGAGCAGTCCACCCGGGAACTCCGCAGTCTGACGCTGGATGTCGGCCGGGGCCAGCAGGAGCAGGAGGCGCTGGAGAGCCAGCTGGCTGAATTCGATCAGCAGCTCGACCTGTGTTTTGCGTCCGACAAGCCCGACCTGGCCAGGGCACTGGTCCGGCGCAAACTGGAAACCAGCCAGCGCCTGGATCAGCTGAAGACCCAACTGCAGGCATTGGGCGAGCGCATCGCCGGCCGGGAGTCGCTGCTTGTTGAGCAGCAGGCGAAGCTGGATCACCTGCGCCAGAAAGCAGACGCCCTGCTGCCGTCGGAACAGACCCGGGAACCCGAGTGGCCGGGTGTCAGCGACGAGCAGGTGGAAGTCGCTCTGCTGCAGGAACAGGCGCGGAGGGCCGAGGGATGAAACGTCCGGGCATGTGGGAAGGCGTTGGACTGGCCCTGGTCATGGCGACTGCGGCCAGCGTTATTCACTGGTCACTGGGCATGCTGTGGACTGAGGCTCTCGCGGTACGGGTACTCATCACCCTGCTGACCGGTGCCTACGCGATCTACCTGCTGGTGCGCAGCAGTAACCCGGCGGGGCGCTGGGTTGCGGCCTGTGCGGTGGCGCTCAGCATCACGGTGTTGTGGCTGATCCGGCCCGCAGACGGACTGTTTCTGGCGGGTCACCTGCTGACCCTGTGGCTGCTGCGGTCCGCCTTTTTCCAGTCCGGGCTCATCACAGCAGCACTGGACCTGGCGTTATGGCTCGCCGGCACTGCCACGGCCGCCTGGGCTGCAGCCCAGAGCCACAGCCTGTTTCTCACTTTCTGGTGTTTTTTCCTGGTCCAGGCACCGTTTGCCCGCATCAGGATCGGCCCCTCAGCACCCGGACCTGCGGCGGATTTCAGCTTTGACCAGGCAGCACACGCTGCCGACCAGGCGCTCAGGAAACTCAGCAGTGAGTGGCAAAGACCGTGATCAACCGGCTCGGCATCTGGGCTGTTTATCTGGTGACCCTGGCCATCACCGGGTTTTATCCCCAGCCCCACGCACCCGCTCCGGGCGGCGACAGGCCGCGGGTCGAAATGGTCTTCGTGCTGGATACCACTGGCAGCATGGGCGGCCTGCTGGATGCCGCCCGGCAAAAGATCTGGTCCATTGCGACCACCCTGGCATCGGCCCGGCCAACCCCCGAAATTCGGCTGGGACTGGTGGCCTATCGTGACCGCGGCGACGAATACGTGACCCGGGTCATCGACCTGTCCCGGAACCTGGACCAGGTTTACGCCGCGCTCATGGATCTGCAGGCCGCCGGTGGTGGCGACCGTCCCGAAAGCGTTCACCAGGCGCTGTACGAGGCGGTGCACCATATTTCCTGGAGTGATTCTCCCGCCAGCTATCGCAGCATTTTCCTGGTGGGCGACGCCCCCGGCCACACACGCCATGCCGCGCTGGCAAGCTACCGGGACATAGTGCAGGCGGCATTGCACAAGGACATCGTGGTCAACACCATCCAGGCGGGCCAGCACCCGGCCACCCGGAACCAGTGGCAGTCCATCGCCGCGGCGGGCCAGGGGACATTCCTGCGGGTCGATCACAGCGGCAACCCGGTAGCCATTGGCACACCCTACGATCGGCCCATGGCCGAGCTTTCCAGGTCCATGGATGAGACCTGGCTGGGGTACTCTGAATCGGCAGAAGCGCGTGCGGTGGACAGTGCCCGTTTCCACCAGTCCGCCAGCCTCTCGTCCCGGGCACGACGGGCGGCCTTCATGGCAAAGCCCGGCACCGAAACCAACTGGCTTGGCGACGGCGACCTGCTTCGGGACCTGGACTCCGGCGCCGTCCGCCTGGACGACATACCCGAAGCCGGCCTGCCCCCGGCGTTGCGGCAGCTGACCGAGGCCCAGCGGCAACAGAAGCTGTCCGCCCTGTCCAGCCATCGTGCGCAGCTGAAGCGGCAGCTGGCCCAGCTGTCCCAGCAGCGGGATGCCTACCTGGCATCGAGGCTGGCGGCCACCGGCGGTGACGCCGGCAGCCTGGACCGAAAGCTGTTTGAGGCCGTGCAAACCCAGGCCCTGGAGAAGGGTATCCGCTACGAGTCCGGGCCCAGCTATTGAAACCACCCACCCGGTGGCTGCGTCCCGTGCGCTAAACCTGCCGGAGGTTTCGCCGATGTAATCCACTGGAAGCCAAATTTGGCCCACTGACGGGTGACATCGATTGAACTGGAAGCAAGACCAGCAGACCGGTCCTCCCAGCCGCGCCTCCCGGGCGCGGCTGGCTGCATTGCTGTGCGCGGCCGTGGTTTTCCTGGCCGGGGCGCCGGTTTCGGCCAATACCTCTGACGCCCTGGCGAACCTGAAAGCCCTCAGCCTGGAAGAACTGGTCAATGTTGAGGTCACCATCGCCAACAAGGCGCCAACGCGGGTGGCGGATGTGGCTTCGGCCGTGTTCGTGATCACCAGTGACGATATCCGCCGCACCGGCGCCACCTCGATTCCCGAGGTGCTGCGGATGGTTCCGGGCATCCAGGTGGCGCGCATCGATACGCGAATCTGGGCGGTCAGCATCCGCGGGTTCAATGCCCGGTTTTCCAACAAGCTGCTGCTGCAGATCGATGGCCGCACCCAGTACACAACGCTGTACGCGGGTGTCTACTGGGACCTGCAGGATCTGGTGATGGAGGACGTGGACCGGATTGAGGTGATTCGCGGACCCGGTGCCACGTTGTGGGGGTCCAACGCGGTCAACGGCGTGATCAACATCATTACCCGCTCTGCTGACTCAACCCGCGGCAACCTGTTGGTGGTTGACACCGGAGAACACGGCGCCGCGGCCGCGACTTTCAGGCACGGAGGCGCCCTGGGGCAGTCCGGCAGCTATCGTGCCTACATCAAGGCGGCCAGACAGGACTCACCCTTCGCGGACCCAAACCCCCAGGACAACCATAACTATCAGCGCCGACAGGCCGGGTTTCGGATGGACTGGCGGGGGTCCGACCAGAATCAGCTCATGCTGTTGGGCGATATCTATGACAACAGCATCGACCAGTTGGCGCAAAACTACTTCCTGACCCCACCATACCTGGCGCGGTCCCCTGCACAGACCACGTTTAAGGGTGGCAATCTGCAGTTTCGGTGGGCGCGGGACGGCAGGTCCGGCAGCAGGACAACCTTCCAGGCCTACATTGATCACCAGGACCGCCGGGAAGTCACGATTTCAAACCTGGCAGGACAGACCGGGACTTCGGAGGAAAACGTCCTGGATCTCGACTTCCAGCGGTCAACAGACCTGAGTGAGTCCGGTCGTCTGGTGTGGGGCACGGCCTATCGCAGAACGGATACCCGCATCAATATCGTGGACCCGCCAGACCGCATCGACCAGCTCTACAGTGCCTTCGTCCAGGTAGAGCGCGGGTTTTTCGACAGCCGTCTGTCGGTTACGGCCGGCACCAAGTTCGAGCACAACGACTACTCGGGATTCGAAGTGCAGCCCAGCCTTCGCGGATTGTGGTACCTGAGTCCAAAGGCGCGAGTGTGGGGTGCGGTATCCAGGGCGGTTAGGAGGCCGTCGCGTGGCGAACACAACATCGCTCTGATGTCCGGCGTGCTGCCTCCGGGCAGTTCGCTGAATCCCACGCCGGTGCCCATATTCCTACCATTTCAGGGTAATCCGGAGTTTGACAGCGAGAAGGCGGTGACCTGGGAAGCCGGGTTTCGGACCATGCAGGGCGAAAACCTGTCCATCGACCTGGCCCTGTTTCACACCAATTACCAGGATCTCAGGACGGTAGAATCCGGGGAGCCCGAATTCAACCTGTTTGGCTCCGAGCCTTTCGTCTCGATTCCCTCTTTCCCGGCTAATCTGTTGGAGGGATCTTCCAGGGGAATTGAGCTGTCGGCGAACTGGCAGGTGACGCCGACCTGGCAATTACGCGGAGCCTACAGCTTTCTGGACCTGGACCTGAAGCCTGATCCCGCTACCACCGACATCGCGCCGGAGCAGGCTGAAGGACAAAGCCCACGACACCAGCTGTCGCTGCGGTCGTCAGTGTCTCTGACGGAAACCCTGAATCTTGAAGCCTGGTATCGCTTGGTGGATGAACTTCCGAACCTCAGCACCTCGGTGGTCAACCAGGGCATCGGCATCCCCAGCTACTCCACCCTGGACCTGAGGCTGGCGTGGCGGCCAAGGCCCAGTGCCGAGGTCTCCCTGGGCGTCAACAACCTGCTTGGATCCCACGCTGAGTTTTCCTCCGAGTTCTTTGGCTCCACGCCCGAACGCCTGGATTCTTCGGCCTTTGTGCGCCTGGCCTGGCAGTTTTGATCCGGGCCCTAACGGATTCCGTGAGCCCCGGTCACGGCATTCCTGAATACACCTCGCTTCAGCCATATTTCTGGCTTTTTTTCCTAAAGAAAACATCACTTTCTGCCGTTCTACAGGGGTAGACCTGACAACCGGGGCGACACGTGTGCAAACCTGAATCATGCCTCGCAGGTAGTTGCAGCATGACTGGGGCTTATCAGTTTCATCAGCCGCCTGCGCAGGCGAATTACCGATCCCGTATCGAATGGGGTGGCGCGACGCCGTGTCAGTTTTGTAATGCGGGCGCCGGGATATGAGGAGAACTCGAGTCGAGGGCGTCATGAATTCATACACACATGATTGGGCGTCGAAGCAGCAAGCGGGTACCAGCGCGCCGGCAAGACGGGTCAGATTCAGTCTGGCCGCGTTCATGTGCGCAACCGTCCTGGCGGCGGGAACCGGCGAGGCCTCCCAGACGGGCCGGCTTGACGTGCTGAAACAGCTCAGTCTGGAAGATCTGATCAATGTCGAAGTCTCCATCGCAAACAAATCGCCGCGGAGGCTGACCGATGTTGCCGCAGCGGTTTTTGTTATCACCAATGAAGACCTGGTTCGCTCAGGCGCCACCAGCATTCCCGAAGCCCTGCGCATGGTGCCGGGTTTGCAGGTCGGTCGCATCGACAACCGCAACTGGGCGGTCGGCATTCGCGGCTTCAACGGCCGCTTCTCCAACAAGCTCCTGGTACAGATCGACGGCCGCTCCATCTACACGCCGCAGTTCAGCGGAGTGTACTGGGACGGTCAGGACGTGGTGCTGCAGGACGTGGACCGGATCGAGGTCATTCGCGGACCGGGTGCCACGCTTTGGGGCGCCAATGCGGTCAACGGCATCATCAACATCATTACCCGGGACGCCAGTGAAACCGTGGGCAGCCTGCTGGCGGCCGACGCCGGGGACAATCGCGCCCGTCGGGTGGTCTACCGCCACGGCGCGAAACTGGCCAATGGCGGCGCCTACCGCGCCTATGTCAAGTACGCCCACCAGGATTCACCCTTTGAGGACGGCAAACCATTCGATTCCGACCAGGACTACCTGCGGCGCCAGGCCGGATTCAGGGCCGACTGGGGCGGAGACCGCGGCGTGACGCTGCAGGGTGACATATACCGCAGCCGCATCAACAGCTATGAGTTTTCCTACACCCTGGCCCCACCCTACCAGCGCAGCGAACCGGGCATCCTTCCGTTTGACGGAGAAAACCTGCTGCTTCGCTGGAACTATGGCGATGGGGCCGTCACCGGAAACACCCTGCAGGTGTATTACGACCACCACGAAAGAGACGAGATCAGCAACGGCGCGCTGGACAGTGACGATGACTTTTTCGAAGAAACCACCTTTGACCTGGACTGGCAGCAGACCCGGCGCTACGACAATCAGCAGCTGGTGTGGGGCCTGGGCTACCGGTGGATTCAAACCTACGCGGATTTTGCCCGGGACGGCGAACGGAGCAACCACCAGTTCAGCGCCTTTGTCCAGGACGAGTGGCGCCTGCTGGACGAACGCCTGACCCTGACGGCAGGCGCCAAGCTGGAGCGAAACCCGTATTCGGGTGTTGAGTTTCAGCCCAGCCTGCGTGGGCACTGGCGATTGAATGATGACAGCAGCCTGTGGGCCGCAGTGTCCCGGGCGGTTCGGGCGCCGACCCGGCTGGAACAGGACATCTCGGTCGTGCCAACCCTGCTGCCCCCTTTCTCCAGCAGCAATCCCCTGCCATTCCCGGTGTTCCTGTCCTTCGAAGGGGACCCCGCCTTTGACAGCGAATCGGCGGAATCCATGGAAATGGGTTTCCGCACCGTTATTCATGATGCGGTGTCCCTGGACCTCGCGGCGTTTTACACGGAATACGAGGATCTGCGCACGGTCGAACTGCGTGACCCCATCATCAACATTTCCGGGCAAAACCCGTTTGTGGATGTTCCTTCGTCCCCGGAAAACCGTCTGGCCGCCCAGTCCCATGGCGTGGAAGTCGCCGCCGACTGGCAGATCGCCCACTGGTGGCGGCTGCGCTCCGCCTACACCTACACCCGTCTCGATATCGAGCCCGACCCCACCAGCACCGACGTTACCCGGGAACTGCCCGAAGGACAGGTGCCCGAACACCAGCTGTCCCTGCGCTCGTCGATCAACTTCAACGGTTCCTGGTCACTGGATGCCTGGCTGCGGTACGTGGACGAACTGCCCACCATCAGTCCCACCCAGGCGTCGGGCGCTGCTGTCCGCATCCCCAGCTACACCGCCATGGATGTGCGCCTGGCCTGGCAGGCCAGCCCGGAAATATCCCTGTCACTGGCTGCGCGGGATCTGCTGGGCAGTCATACGGAATTCGAATCGGAGTTTGTCGGCGGTGAACCGATCAAGCTCAAATCCAGCTACTACGCACAGCTGGAGTGGCGGTTCTGATTGAATGAAAGCGCACACGACATGAAATCCGTCTGCTCAAAAACCCTGCGGGTCGCGCTGATGACGCTGATGCTCGGCGTCGCGCCTGCCGGCGCGGGTGCCGCCAGCGCCCAGTTTGAGCAACATGAAGTGGTCGCGGTATTCCTGTTCAATTTCTCCCATTTCATTACCTGGCCGGACAGCCGCTTTGAGGCGCCATCCAGCCCGTTCCGCTACTGCGTGGTGGAGTCCCAGACCGTGGCAGACGCGCTGGCGGAAGTGATTGAAGGCGAATCATCCGGCGGACATCCCCTGCAGCTGGTTCCGGTCAGCGGCCCGGAAGACCTGAACTCCTGCCACGTGGTGTTCTGGTCCGAGGCGGATCAAGAGCGATTCCTGGGGGCGGACAACACCACAAATGGCCTGACCGCCCTCACCGTGACAGATTCAGAGGATTTGCAGTGTGAGGGGGCCATGATCGCCCTGGGCTCAACTGGACCGCGGGTGCGGCCGATAATCAATGTGGCGGCGGTAATCGCAGCTGGCTTGCAGATCAATTCCAAGCTGATGAGCATCGCCCAACCGTGTGATGGCTGAAGACATGAGGAGTCAATTGTCTTTCCTGAGCAAGATGTCCATTCGGGCCAAGATCATCACTATCTCGGTAGTGACGGCGGTCCTGTCCCTGCTGCTGGCCACGGTTTTTCTGCTGATCAACGACTGGACCAGCAAACGCAACTCCATGGCCGAGTCCGCGGTTGCATTGACCCGGGTTATCGGCAACAACAGCACCGCCGCCCTGGCGTTCCGGGACCCGGTCACCGGCAATGAGATCCTGGCCGCGCTTGAATCAGATCCCGAGGTGCTCCTGGGGCAACTGCTGGACGCCGAAGGCGCCCTGTTTTCGGAGTATCGCAGCGAACGGGAAACCCACGGCGAACTCCTGCTGGAGCTGGAACCGCTTTACGGTGAGGTCAGCGAGGACGCTCCCCTGGACACGGAAGCGTCCTACCGGTTTCAACCCAACCACCTGGACGTCACCCAACCCATTTTCCTGGAGGAACGCCAGGTAGGCACCATCCGAGTGGCGGTGGGGCTGTCAGCGCTGAAGTCAGGGCTGGTCACCCAGATTGCCCTGTTCATGGGGGTGCTGCTGGCGGGCGGCGCGGTAGCTTACCTGCTTGCACTGCGGCTGCAGCAGGTGATCTCAAAACCGGTATCGACCCTGGCGGACGCCGTCGAATCGGTGGCCGAGGAAGGAGATTACACCCTGCGGGTCGAGCGGGACTCCAGCGACGAGCTGGGCACCCTGATGGACGGCTTCAATGCCATGCTGGACCAGATCCAGCAGCGCGACCGGCAGCTGGAGCAAGCCAGAGTGGAAGCCGAAACGGCGAGCCGCATCAAGTCGGAATTCGTGGCCAACATGAGTCATGAGATTCGGACTCCCATGAACGGTGTCCTGGGCATGGCCGAGGTCCTGCTGAGCACGCCGCTGTCGGACAAGCAGCGCCGTTTTGTCGAGACCATCAACCGCTCCGGGCAGTCTCTGCTCACCATCATCAACGACATCCTGGACTTCTCCAAGGTTGAAGCCGGCAAACTGAGCCTGGAGTGCATCGATTTCGATCTCCGGGACAACGTCGAAGACTGCGTGGAAATGGTGGCCGAACGGGCCCACGCCAAGGGTCTGGAAATTGCCTGTCGGGTTCCCGAAGGGATTCCCAAATTCCTGCGCGGCGACCCGGGCCGGTTGCGCCAGGTGCTGGTAAACCTGCTGGGCAACGCCATTCGCTTCACCGAAGAAGGCGAAATCGTGGTCAACGTTCGCCCCATTGAAAAGGCGCGCAACGGCACGATCCTGCAGTTCGAGGTCAAGGACACCGGCATCGGCATCCCGGAAGAGAACCGCGCCCATATCTTTGACTCCTTCTCCCAGGCTGACAGCTCCACCACCCGGCGTTTCGGCGGCACCGGTCTTGGACTGGCGATCTGCAAACGTCTGGTGACGCTCATGGGCGGCGAAATCGGCGTTCAGAGCGAGGTCGGCTTCGGTTCGACCTTCTGGTTCACTACCTGGCTTGAATCCTCCAGGGTGCAGGCCGACGAAGACACCACCAGCCGCGTGGTTGAACTCCAGGGCAAGCGGGTGCTGATCGTGGACGACAGCGAGACCAATCGCGAAATCATCCACGAACAGGTGGCCAACTGGGGAATGCTCAACAGTCGCGTGTCGTCCGCGGAAGATGCCCTGCACCAGCTGCGGGACCACGCTGTCGCCAGCCAGCCCTACGACATTGCCATCATCGATATGCGCATGCCGGGCCTGGACGGACTGGAGCTGGCGAAGACCATTCACGAAGACGAGGCAATCGCGGACATTGACCTTGTGATGTTGAGCTCGGTGCACGACATCAGCGAGAAGCAGCGTCGCGAAGCCGGCATCAGGTCCCATCTGACCAAGCCGGTGCGCCGCGCCGAATTGTTCAATACGCTGCTGGAAATCGTGGTCGGCGATGCGTCAGCCGGCGACGACTCCGAATATGGCGAAGGGGCGGCACCGCCCACCGACGAAACCCAGTTCCAGGGCCGGGTGCTGGTGGTGGAAGACAACCCCGTGAACCAGCTGGTGGCCGTCGAAATGCTCAACCGGATGGGCGTCACGGTGGCCATGGCGGACAATGGCAAGGAGGCTGTGCGCACCTTCTCCGACGGCACTTTCGACATGATCCTGATGGACTGCCAGATGCCGGTGATGGACGGTTTCGAAGCGACCCGACAGATTCGAGACCTGGAGCGGCCCGGCGGCGTTCACATTCCCATCGTCGCCCTGACGGCCAACGTGCTTGCCGGCGACAAGGCCAACTGCCTGATTGCCGGCATGGACGATTACCTGGGCAAACCCTTCGAGCAGAATCAGCTGGCCGAGGTGCTGGATCGATGGCTGCCTCGAACCGACGGATCCAGCAGGCTGCCAGGCGAGCCGGCCAATCAAGTCATGGCCGTCAACGATGTGACCGGTCCGACAGGTCCGTCAATGAATCCTGACGAGGCCGACCACGGTTCGGGCTACGCCGCGGCCCCACACATCATCGAGCACCCCGAGGCGCCGGCCAACGAAGCGGTACTGGATGAGGACGCGCTGGCCCGCCTGCGGGATCTGGCCGACGGCTCGCCAGGGTTCCTCTCAGGGCTGGCCGATACCTTCTCACGGGACGCCGAAGCCACCGTCAAGGCCATCATGGAAGCGGCCGATCCGCTGGATCTGCCTGCGCTGGGTCGGGCTGCCCACAAGCTCAAATCCAGCAGCGGCAACATGGGCGCCATGCGTTTGTACAACTGCTGTCGGACCTTGGAAAACAAGGCCAGGACCAAGGAAGAGTACGGCGTTCTGGAACTGGTTTCCCGATTGCAGCATGAGTACTCCCGGGTCCGGGAAGCCCTCTGTGTGTTCTACGAGGGCGACCATGGGGTCCGGGTCGAGCCCAGCGAACCGGACGGTTCGGAGCTGGAGCGGCCGCTGACCCTGGTGGTCGACGACGACGATACCGCCCGGGCGTTGATGCGCCGCTACCTGCGCGACGATGGGTTTGGCGTGATCGAAGCCACCAATGGTGAGGAAGCCATCACGGCCCTGGAAAAATACCGGCCCGACATTGTCCTGCTGGACGTTGAAATGCCCGTAATGGACGGCTTTGAGGCCTGCCGCTGGATGCGCGATACCGAGCACGGTGCCGATATTCCAATCCTCATGGTGACGGGTCGCGACGACGTGCTGTCCATCGAGCGAGCCTACAATGCCGGCGCCACAGACTTCGCCACCAAACCCATCAACTGGGGGCTGCTGGGGCACCGGGTTCGCTACATGCTGAGATCCAGTGACATGGTCATCCGGCTGAAGGAAAGCGAATCCCGCCTGGCCAAGGCCCAGCGGCTGACCCACATCGGCAACTGGGAGTGGGATATCCAGAGTGAGGTCATCCATGCCTCCGACGAAGTCCATCGCATCTTCTGCATGGATGAAGCCCCCAGCGTCGACCCACAGGATTACATGGACCGGCTCAACCCCGAAGACGCCGAGATGCTGGAGCAGGCCGCCACGGCCGCCATCAAGGAGGGTGCGCGCTTTTCCCTGCACGGCCGGGTGCTGCAGCGGGATGGCTCCTACAAGGAAATCGAAACACGGGGTGAACCGGTCACTGAAGCCAACGCCAGGGTGGTGGCGCTGACCGGCACGGTCCAGGACGTGACCGAGCGCAAGCAGTTCGAGAAAAAGATCCGCCACATGGCCTACACGGACAGCGTCACCGAGCTGCCCAACCGCCAGTCCTTCCATGAGCGCCTGACCGAGGCACTGCATGCGGCCAAGGAGATGGACCGCACCCTGGCCGTACTGTTCCTGGACCTGGATAACTTCAAGCGCATCAACGACACCCTGGGCCATAACACCGGCGACCTGCTGCTGAAGAAAGTGGCCTTCCGCCTCGCCGCCAATATCCGTAACGATGACAGCGTGTCCCGCTGCGTCGCGCGCCTGGGTGGGGACGAGTTCACGGTCCTGCTGTCGGAAATCAAGAAACCCGAAGACGCCGCCATCGTCGCCCGGCGAATCCTGGATTCCCTGGCGGAGCCGATGATGCTGGGTGGACACGAGGTCGTGGTGACCACAAGCGTTGGTGTAGCCGTTTATCCCCAGGACGGCAAAGAAACCGACACGCTGCTGAAGAATGCCGACACAGCCATGTACCACGCCAAGTCCAAGGGAAAGAACAACTACCAGTTCTACTCCGAATCCATGAATTCCCGGGCCATCCGGCGCTTGAGCCAGGAGAGCCAGCTGCGCCGGGCCATCGAGCGGGACGAACTGTCGCTGGTGTACCAGCCCCAGTTTGCCATTCGCTCCGGACGGATCGTGTCGGTGGAAGCGCTGCTGCGATGGGAAAACGAAAAGCTGGGCAAGGTCGGTCCGGCCGACTTCATCCCACTGGCCGAAGAGTCCGGTCTGATCATGGATATCGGTGAGTGGGTCATGCGCCGGGCCTGCCGCGATGCCCTGGCCTGGCAGAGCAATGACGCCCATGCGATACGGGTGGCGGTTAACCTGAGCAGCGTGCAGTTTCAATACCGTGGCATGGCCCAGAACCTGGCCGAAATCGTGACCGCCACCGGTCTGCGCCCGGACAACGTGGAACTGGAGTTGACCGAGGGCGTGATCATGCCCAACGCTGACGAGACCATCGACACCCTGATGGAACTCAAGGCCATGGGCTTCAGCCTGTCCGTGGACGATTTCGGCATGGGCTATTCGTCGCTGAGCTACCTCAAGCGGTTTCCGCTGGACACGCTGAAGATTGACCGCACGTTTGTTCGTGATGTGACGACCAATCCCGACGATGCGGCCATCGTCTCAGCCATCATCGCCATGGGTCACCGGCTGAACCTCACGGTTATCGCCGAGGGCGTCGAGACCGAGGCCCAGCGCGATTTCCTCAGGCGCAACAACTGCGACCTGATGCAGGGTTTCCTGATAGGTGCCCCGGCCAGCGCCGACGAAATCGGGCAGCTGTTGCGTCGCCAGTTTTTCCTGCTGCGGGATTTCGGGCCGCCCAGGGCAGAACCGACCCCTGACATCACCCGGGACCTGGGTAATCTCAGAGACTTCGGCACAGAGGGTGATGGAGACGCCAGCCGCCGGGAGGGAGAACTGAAACCTCCCGCCGATGAGGCCGGCTCTCAAGGCGCCACCGGGGTCAACTTCAAGGACCTCTGATCCAGCTCCGGCGGCGCCCGCGGGACCGCAACGGCTGGACAGCGGCAGCGGTGCTGAACACAATATCCCCACCTGCGACGGAATCCTGTCATGCTGAATAAAGTCAGACGGCTAAGCCTGTCTTTTCCCGGTGCCACGGAGAATATCCAGTGGGGAAACGATCGGGTATTCAAGGTGGCCGGCAAGATGTTCCTGTGCATGGGCACCGAGCCGAACAGCGGGTTTTCCTTCAAGGCAGACGATGACCGGTTTCTGGAATTGACCGACCTGCCAGGAATCGACCCGGCACCCTACCTGGCTCGGGCCCGATGGGTGCGGGTCGAGCCGGCCGAGTGTCCGTTACCGTACGCTGAGCTCAAACCCCTGGTGCGGCGATCCTACGAACTGGTATTCGCCAGGCTGACCAGGAAAGCCAGGCGGGCCATTCTGGACCAGGAACCGACATGACCAGTCTGCACAGCAAATTGCCCGGCGTTGGCACCACGATCTTCACCGTGATGTCCCAGCTTGCCCAGGAGTGCGGCGCCATCAACCTGTCCCAGGGGTACCCGGATTTCGATCCTCCGCCCGGACTCCTGGACCGGGTGGAATTCCACCTGCGCAGAGGCGGCAACCAGTATGCTCCCATGGCAGGCACCCCGGCCCTTTGCCGGGCCATCGCCGGCAAAACCCAGGCGCTTTACGGCCGCGAGGTTGACCCGGCGGAGGAGATTACCGTCACCTCCGGAGCAACCGAAGCCCTGTTCGCGGCGGTCCAGGCTTTTGTCGGTCCTGGCCAGCAGGCCATCATCTTCGACCCCGCCTACGATTCCTATGAGCCGTCAATCCGGCTGGCCGGCGGCGAAGCGGTCCGCATCCCCCTGCTGGCGCCGGATTTTGCGGTGGACTGGGACCGTGTGGCCCACGCCATCAACGACCGCACTGCCCTGATCATCCTGAACTCGCCGCACAATCCCACCGGGGCGGTGCTGTCAGCCGAAGACCTGGACACCCTGGCCCTGCTGCTGCGGGACACGCCCATCAAAATTCTGAGCGACGAGGTCTATGAACACATAGTCTTTGATGGCAGAACGCACCAGAGCATGCTGCGGCACGACGAGCTTTCGCTGAGGTCACTGGTGGTCTCTTCCTTTGGCAAGACGTTTCACGCCACCGGCTGGAAGGTCGGGTACATGGTGGCGCCGCCGGCCCTGACCGCTGAGTTTCGCAAGGTCCACCAGTTCTGTCAGTTCTGCGTGGTGAGCCCCATCCAGAATGCGTTGGCCGACTTCCTGCAGTCGGACCCCGGCCATTACCTGGGTCTGCCGGATTTCTACCAGCAGAAGCGGGACCTGTTCCGACGCCTGATGTCCCGGACGCCACTGCAGCTGCTGCCGGCCCGCGGCACCTATTTTCAGTGCGTGGATTACCGCGGCGTCTCCGACGAAGAGGACACCGGCTTCGCCAGGCGGCTTACCCGTGAGCTTGGCGTGGCGGCGATTCCCGTCTCGGTATTTTACCAGCACCCACCGGACCAGCGGATCCTACGTTTTTGTTTTGCCAAAGATGACGCCACCCTGGAGCGGGCTGCCGCAAAGCTCGCCGGGCTGGAGCCCGTATCGGCCTGAACCTGGCACTCGGGGAAATTTCCCGAAGGCCTCGGCGCAACCGCAATTCCTGCAACGCCTCTGGTAGCATTGCTGCGAAGGAGGAAGACTGATGCATCCGTTGCACAGCCATGGTGAGATCACCAGGGATTCCCTGGTGCGGATTCTCGAGATCATGCGGCGCCTGGCGGCTCCCGAAGCCATGCCGGAACTGCTGCGTGAAATCGTTGAAGTCGGCAAGGTTGCCATCGTCGCCGAGGCGGGCGTACTGTGGCTGCGTGACCGGGTCGCCGACGACCTGGTCATGGTGACGCCGGCGATGGATCCGCCCATGCGAATCCGGCTGGACCAGGGATGGCCGGGCCGCTGCGCCAGCAGCCGTGAAATCACCAACATCCGGGAATGCCGGACCGACCCGTTGTGGGCAGAGCTGCCGGTTGAGGTTCCAGGCCTGGACGTCCAATCGGTGCTGAACGTGCCCGTGCTGGGCCAGGATGAATCCCTGTTGGGCGTCATGCAGTGGCTGGGCACCAGCGTAGGACAGTTTGACGAGCACGACGAGTGGATCGGGCCGGCCCTGGCCGCCCAGGCGGCAGTCGCCATCCAGCACTCCTACATGACCGACGAACTGCTGGCCAATGCCGTCCTGCGCCAGGAAGTCGCCGTGGCGCGTGAGATCCAGATGAGCACCCTCCCCCGCCAGATGCCCCAGGTGCCGGGCTACGACGTCCACGGCCTGTTTCTGCCCACCGACCACACGGGGGGAGATCTGTATGACCTGGTGGTCCTGGAGGGTCGCCTGTTTGTCCTGCTGGGGGACGCCACGGGCCACGGCTTTGGACCGGCCCTTTCCGCCACCCAGCTGCAGGCCATGCTGAGGGTCTCCTTCCGCCTTGGAGCGGGTCTGGACGAGGCCTGCCAGCAGGTCA
>JASJDM010000014.1 GCA_030065125.1 Lysobacterales bacterium
CGGACATACCCGATAGGTCGGGAACTGCACATACACAAACGACGTCTCCAACGCCAACAGGCCTTCGGTTGCTGTCTGTTCTAAATCGAAGCCTTTTTTTTTCATGCCTGGCTCAGAGTGCGAATAACTAGTAACAGTGAGACTAAATTCGCTATATAACCGAAATTCTGCGCTTTCCACGCATTTTATGCCAACAAAATCAACACATTGGGCCTTGAGCGGAGGCTTGGGCGTTTGTTGTTATTGAGAACTTATCCGGATTCTCTTTCAAGAATGTGCCGTAACTTGAGAAAAACAAGCATCTTTCTCACTGCCGCCCATGGCAGTGAAGAAAATCGGGGCTGGCGGGTATTACTCCATGAGACACTCACGCTGGAGGAACCCATCATGCAAAAACTCAGACCGATTCTGCTTATCTGCCTGTCGCTGCTGCTGACAGCCTGTGACTCCCGGTCCCAGTCCGCCGGCCAGGATGTGATGCCGGTGATCGTGACCTACGAAGTGCCTGACGGCAACGCGGCTCGTGTTTCCGATGTCCTCAGCGGGCTGCTGAATGACTCTGGTGGCAGCGCCCGGGCGCTGTCTTCGGACGTGGTGGTTGTCAGTGCATTTCCTGCGGTTCAGGCTGGCGTCCAGCAGGTGATCGACCAACTGGAAAAAAGCTCCGAGAGCGAGGCCAGGCGGGTGCGCATGCATTACTGGCTGGTCAATGCGACGCCCGCAGACTCGGTGTACGTCGCCGACAACCTGGATGCAGTACGAGAGGCACTGGATGATGCGGCCAGGTCGGCCGGTCCAATGAGTTTCACCCGGGTGGACTATGTGCAGCAAACCCTGCGCAGCGGCACCCGCGGCATTGTCGGTGGAGCAAATCTCAATGGCGAGACCGAGGTAGCGGTACTGGGGGATCGCGTGGCCCTGGACGTCGAGTTGACCGCGCCCCGGGGTGGTCATGTGAGGGCTTCGGTGGACCTGACGGACGACGAGACCGTGCTGCTGGCCCAGATCAGCAATCGCGAGCAGGAAAGCGATCTGCTCCTGTTTGTCATACGTGCTGAGGTCTTTTGAGGGGCGGTCGGGTTTTCGGGGAGTCGCCGGCCATTGATCGACCAGGCGGAACTGGAGCGGCTGTTCGTGAGCCTGGAGCGCTCACTGTTCAATATCGCCGCCCGCTGGACCTGGAACGAGGCCGAGGCCCAGGAGCTGGTGCAGGAGGCCTTTATGCGGGTCTGGGCCAGGCGGCGACGACTGCGTACGGACACCGCGAAGTCTTATGTCTACCGCACGCTGATCAATCTGGCCCAGAAGTTTGCCCGGCGCAGGGACACCTGGCATCGCGTCCGCTCCCTGCTGCCGGGCGCCGCCGAGGGCCCGGCCACTCCGGATCAGCATTTCGATGGCGAGCAGGTGCGTGATGCCATCCGCGACCTGCCGGAGGCGCAGCGCACGGTGCTGCTGATGTGCGAATACACCGACCTGAAACAGCGTGAAATCGCCGAGATCCTGAAGCTGCCGCCCGGGACCGTGGCGTCTCGCCGCAACGCGGCTCTGGCCCGGCTGCGCGTGGAACTGCGCGAAAACGTGGGAGAGGCCGACCGAATCGAGGAACGTGTGACGTGACAGACCGACTGGGATTGAGACAGCTGGAACCTGATGCTGGCGGACTGGAGCAATTGCGTCAGCGGATCGACCAGCGACGACATCGGGTTGCCGGTATTCAGGCCGCCACTGGCCTGGCTGTGATGCTGGGGCTAACGGCCGTGCTGAAACTGCCTGGGTCGGAACCGCTGCCGGCCTGGGCGGCGGACCAGCCGGCCCTGCGGGTGACCCAATCGACGCCCGGCCGTGTCACCCTGGTCAACGGCCGCCAGCGCACCCTGGCGAGGACGTCAGCCATGACCCTGGTACTGATCGATTCAGGCAGCCGCCCTCAGGAGCCCGCCACGCCGCCAACGTGACTGTGACAATCGTCCATTGATTGCCGCCCCCTCAAACTGAGAGAATCTCCCGGCCATCATTGGGAGTCATCTGGTGCTGATCAATCTGCTGCGACTTTGCGCGCCGGCCGCGGTGCTGTGGGGAATGGCCTGGGGCGAATCCATCGCCCAAACCCCCGAACCATCAACCGAATCCATTACAGGGCCATCCATAAAACTTGAACCCTGCCGCATCAAAGACACAGCGGGGATCCGGGGCGTAGACGCGGAATGCGGGACCCTGACTGTGGCCGAGAACCCCGATGATCCTGATGGTCGCCAGATCGACCTGTTCGTGGCCCGGGTCAAGTCTCTCGCCCCCACGTCCCGGCCGGATGCCTTCACGGTCATCCAGGGTGGACCCGGCGGTTCATCGATTGAGGCCTACGTGACCCTGTCCGGCGCCTTCGAACCCATCCGCCGGGTGCGCGACATCATCCTGGTGGACCAGCGCGGCACCGGCCGGTCCAACCCCCTGCGCTGCACATTTGATTCCACGGACATCACCGAGATGTCCGAGGAACTCACAGTGGAATACACCCAGAAGTGCCTGGATGACCTGGACGCAGACCCACGCTTCTACACCACCAGCGTGGCGGTGCAGGACCTGGAGAAGGTCCGCCAGGCCCTGGGTTATGAATCCATCAACGTTTACGGCGTGTCCTACGGCACCCGGGTCGCGCTGCATTACCTGCGTCGATTTCCGCAGTCCGCCCGCACGGTCATCATCGATGGCGTAGCGCCGGCCGACTGGGTGTTGGGGCCGGACATCGCCCTGTTTGGACAGGAAGCCCTGGATGGCATCTTTCAGCGCTGCTCCGATGATCCAGCCTGCAGCGAAGCCTTCGGGGATATCAGCCAGAAGTTTGCCGAGCTCCAGCAGCGCCTCACCGAGACGCCGGTAGAGGTCAGCCTGCAGGATCCCAACACCGGCGAAGCCACGACCCTGGATATGAACTACCAGTACGTCATGGGCGCCACCCGGATGTTCACCTACCAGACCGAGACCGCCTCGCTGCTGCCGCTGTTGATCCACCAGGCCCACCAGGGCAATTACGCGCCCATGGCCGCCCAGGCCCAGATGGTCACCGCGGAGATCGACAAGCTGCTGGCCATGGGCATGCACAATTCGGTGATCTGCGCCGAGGACGTGCCGTTTATGCCCACGGTGGACGGGCTGGAGGACACCTACATGGGCGAAACCCAGGTCAAGGCCCTGAGCGCCATCTGCACGGTGTGGCCCCGGGGCCCCATGGACGAGGACTTCAAGCAGCCGGTGGAATCCGATCGTCCGGTCCTGCTGCTTTCGGGCCAGACCGATCCGGTCACGCCGCCGCGCAATGCCGAGCGGGCTGCCGCCACCCTCAGCAACAAGCTGGAAGTGGTGGTGCCGGCCCATGGCCACGGTGTTGCCGTCCGGGGCTGCGTGCCGTTCCTGATGGACCAGTTCGTGGAAGCCGCTTCGTTTGAGGAACTGGATACCAGCTGCGTCGATCGCCTGGTGCCGTCGCCGTTTTTTGTCACCTTTTCGGGGCCCAAGCCATGATCCGGGTACAGGACGTCTACAAGTCTTTTGGCGAAGTCAAAGCGGTGCAGGGGGTGTCCTTCGAGGCGCCTGACGGCCGCATCACCGGCCTGCTGGGACCCAACGGCGCCGGCAAATCCACCACCCTGAGGATGCTGTATACCGTGCTGCGACCGGATACCGGCAGCGCCACCATCGACGGCCATGACGTGGTCAACAGCCCGCTGCAAGCGCGCCGGGCCATCGGGCCGCTGCCCCACGGGTCCGGAATCTATCCACGGCTCACCGCCCGGGAAAACATCCGCTACTACGGCAAGCTCAATGGCATGTCGGGCAAATCCCTGGAGCAGCGCATTGACCAGCTCAGCGACATGCTGGAAATGGAGGAGTTCATGGACCGGCGCACCAAGGGCTTTTCCCAGGGGCAGCGCACCAAGGTGGCCCTGGCCCGTGCCATTGTGCACGAGCCGCGCAACGTGATCCTGGACGAGCCCACCAACGGCCTGGACGTGATGGCCACCCGGGCGCTGCGGGACCTGATCCGCAAGCTGCGGGACCACGGCAAGTGTGTGCTGTTCTCCAGCCACGTGATGCAGGAGGTGGCGGCCCTGTGTGACCGCATCGTCATCATCGCCCGCGGCCGGGTGGTGGCCCAGGGATCACCGGACGCGCTGCGCAGCCAGACCGGCAAGGACAACCTGGAAGACGCTTTCGTGGCGGCCATCGGCTCAGAGGAGGGCCTGGAATGAGCGGCCTGTGGACGGTTTTTTCCAAGGAGGTCAAGGACAACCTGCGCGACCGGCGTACGGTGCTGTCATCTCTGGGCATGGCCCTGCTGTCACCGGTATTGTTCATGTGGCTGATGTCGTTTGTGCTGGAGCAGGCCATCAGCGACCTGGAGGAATCGGTAGATCTGGCGGTGGTGGGGGCCGATAACGCGCCCAACCTGATGGCTTTCCTGGAAAGTAACAACGTTTCGCCAGGCGAGGGCCCGGAGGATCCGGAACAGGCGGTCAAGGACCGGGACCACGACGTGGTGCTGATCATTCCCGACGAGTATGGTGAACGCTTCGAAAGCGGCACACCGGCGACACTGCGACTGGTCTACGACAGCTCCAGGGCCAAGGACTCGGAGAAGGATTATCGCAGGGTGCGCGGGCTGATCCGGGGTTACAGCCAGCAGGTGGGCAATCTGCGCCTGCAGGTCCGAGGCATCAACCCGGCCATTACCCGACCGATCCAGGTCGACTCCACCAACGTGGCCTCACCCTCGGCCCGGGCGGTCAGCCTGCTGGGCGTGATTCCTTATTTCGTCATCTTCTCGGTGTTCATGGGCGGGTTTTACCTGGCCATCGACACCACCGCGGGGGAGCGGGAACAGGGCTCGCTGGAGCCGCTGCTGGCACAACCCGTGGCCCGGGCAACTCTGGCCCTGGGCAAACTGCTGGCCACTGCCGTTTTTTCCGCGGCAACCCTTGTGCTGGTGCTGGTGGCGTTTTCTTATGCCATTGAATTCGTGCCGCTGGAGCAGATCGGCATGTCGGTGGAATTCGGGCTGGACAAGGTGGGCACCCTGTTTCTGGGCGTGCTGCCACTGGTCCTGCTGGCGGCATCGTTCATGATGATCATTGCCTCGTTCACCAAGAGCTTCAAGGAGGCCCAGACCTACCTGACCTTTGTCATCCTGGTGCCGACCATGCCGCTGCTGATCGTGGCGTTCCTGGCGCCGCAGCCGCAGATGAGCAACATGGCGATTCCCAGCTTCAGCCAGGCCCTGATCATCAACGAGATCATCAAGGGAGAGTCCATCGCGCCGGAGCTGATTGGCGTCTCGGTGATCTCCACCCTGGTGATCGGTTTGATCTGCAGTCTGGTGGCGATCCGGCTGTACCAGCGGGAGGGGATGCTGGGCTAGCAGGTGAGCTGGGGCCTCAGCCGGCTTTTTTCTTTTTCACCGTGCTGAGGCGGCGCAGCTTCTTGGCCTTCTTGCGGCGTGCCCGGGCGGCGCCGCCGGTGCGGGCCACGGCTTTTTCCAGGTCGGCCTTGGCCTGCTGCAGGTAGTCGCCCAGCACGTCCACGTCCGGCAGGGTGTGGCGGCAGGCCATGACGCCGAAATCTATGGTGTCGCAGTAGCTCATCACAGTGATGTTCAGGGCCTGGCCGTCCACCAGCACGGACATGGGATAGTTGGCCAGCAGCTTGGCCTCTCCGAAGTAAAGCTCGTGGCGCGGACCCGGCACGTTGGATACCACCACGTTGGCCGGGGGCGGCAGCAGATCGTGCAGCCCCAGCTTGTTCATGACCCCCACGATTCCCTGGGCCATCACGGCGAAGGTGATGGCCGCATCGGGTTCCACCTCGGACACTTCGGCCTTGGCCTGGTGGGTGGAGCGGCGGATTTCCAGCAGCCGCTGCATGGGGTCTTCCACCTCAGTGCCCAATTTGGCGCCCACGTAGGTAATGGCGTTGCCCGCGCGGTTGATGTGGCGGATCGACACCGGCACCGTGGCCACCAGGGTTTGCTCCGGCAGGGCTTGCTTGTCCAGCAGATAACGGCGCAGGGCACCGCCACAGATGGCCAGGATCACATCGTTCAGCGAGGCGCCGGACTGCTTGGCCAGCAGCTTGGTTTCCGACAGCGACATCTCCGTGGTCAGGAACCGACGGGCACCGGAAATGCGAACGTTGAATATGGACTTGGGCGCGGTGAATGGAACGGGGGAATCGGCCGGCTGCAGGCCAATCAACTTGGAACCGTGACCCAGCAGCAGTTTGCCCACGTCGCGGCCCATGTTGAGCTGATGCAGAGCGCCATCCACCACCGAGCTCATGGCGCGGACCGGGTTCCAATCGAATCCGGCTTTCTTTCTCTTGGGCAGTTCCTGCCAGGGCGCCCTCAGGTCTTCGGTAGGCTCCTGGGTCATGCAGCCCTCAAGGATGGCCACGCCACCCATGCCGTCCACGGCTGAATGGTGCATCTTGAAATACACGGCAAAGCGCCGGTTCTGCAGGCCCTCGATGACGTGGAACTCCCACAGCGGGCGTTCACGGTCCATGATGCGGCTGTGCAGCCGCGACACCACCTCCAGCAGATCTTTCATGGCGCCGGGCTTGGGCACCGCCGAGTGACGCACGTGGTAACCCAGGTCGAACTCGTCGTCGTGAACCCAGCTGGGCAGGGTCAGTGTGCTGGTGGAACTGAGCTTGACGTTGAACGGCGGGCCGGCTTCCAGTTCCATCATGCGGGCAATCAGATCGCGCACGAAGTTGCCCTTGTAGCCCTTGGGAATCTCGAAAATCTGCAGTGCGGCGACGTTGACGGGAGTTCGCTGGCTTTCCAGGCCGAGGAAGGCGAGATCCAGAGAACTCAGTCGTGTACCCATCCCCGGGACCTCCGCAGAAAAAATGGTCGGAGCGGGGAGATTCGAACTCCCGACCCCCACAACCCCATTGTGGTGCGCTACCAGGCTGCGCTACGCTCCGACTCGTTTCGATCGATCGTTTCCCGCGGGGGGAGCGGGAAAGGCGCGGTATTTTAGCGGCCTGGCACCCATACAGCAATTGTTCAGATTGCCGTCATTAAAATTGTCACTGCAATCTGGCACTGGTCGCGGGCTGCTGTACGCGCCAGCATGGGGATCCCGGCCGGCAGACGGCCGGGCTGGAAAGGAGGTCACACACCATGGGCAGGATGATGACAGGCGCCTTGCTGGCGCTGGTGTTGCTGAGCTGGGAAAGCTCGCGGGCGGAACTGGCCCACGTCAACTGGGAAAACCACCCGGTGAACGGTTTGGACATCAGCCCCGACGGCCGCCTGCTGGCGGTGGCCCATACCGCCGATCATCGGGTTCAGCTGTTTGACATCAGTGAGGGCAGGGCAGTGCCCGCGGGACACGTCCGCGTCGGGCTGGACCCGGTTTCCGTGCGCTTCAGGAGCAGCAGCGAACTGTGGGTGGTCAACCACATTTCGGACAGCGTGAGCATCGTCGACCTGGATCAGATGGCCATCAGCCGCACCCTGCAGACCGGCGACGAACCGGCTGACGTGGTGTTTGCCGGGGGCAGGGCTTTTGTCAGCTGTTCCCAGGAGAATCATGTCCTGGTCTACCAACTGGGCAACCTGGACGCCGCGCCTGCGCGGGTGGATATCGACGCTGAAGACCCGCGCTCGCTGGCCGTCAGCCCCGACGGCAGCCAGGTGCTGGCCGCCGTATTTGAATCCGGGAACGCCACCACCATCCTGGGCGGCGGCGGTGATGCCGACGACACCATCGCCTATCCGCCCAACGTCACCCGGCAGATCAATACCCCCTACGGCGGTCAGAACCCGCCGCCCAACAGCGGTACCGCCTTTGAACCGCCCATGACGCCCGGTTTGCCACGCCCCCCCGAAGTCGGGCTCATCGTGCGCAAGGACGGCCAGGGCCGCTGGCGGGACGACAACGGCGAAGACTGGACCAGCCTGGTCAGCGGGTCTGCCGCATCCCAGTCGGGCCGGGTGCAGGGGTGGGACCTGCCGGACCGGGACATCGCCGTCATTGACGTGGCAGACCTGAGCGTCAGCTACGCCAGCGGCCTGATGAACATCGGAATGGGCCTGGGCATCAATCCGGCCACCGGGGAAGCCACCCTGGTGGGCACCGACGCCAGCAACGAAATCCGCTTTGAGCCGGTGCTCAACGGTCGCTTCGTTCAGGTCAAACTTGCCCGGGTCAAGCTGGGATCCCCGAATGACAAATCTATCGTCGACCTCAATCCGCACCTGGACTACCAGGCGGCAACGGTGAGCCAGTCCGGTCGTGACCTGTCGCTGGGGGATCCCCGGTCCATCGTGTGGCAGTCCGATGGGCAGCGCGGCTTCGTGGCGGGGCTGGGATCCAATAACGTCATCGTGATCAACAGCGACGGCGGCCGGGCCGCTGGCAACATCGAAGTGGGGGAGGGACCCGTGGCTCTCGGCCTGGATGAAACCCACCGCAGGCTGTACGTCTGGAATCACTTTGATCTGAGCCTGTCCACCGTCAGCCTGGACTCCCTGGAGGAAATTGAACGTACGCCGGTATTCAACCCGCTGCCCCAGACTATCCGGGACGGGCGCAAGTTCCTGTACGGTACCCACGAAACCTCCGGCCTGGGCCAGGTCTCCTGCGCCGCCTGCCACGTGGACGGCCGCATGGACCGGCTGGCCTGGGACCTGGGCGATCCGTCGGGCGAGGTCAAAGCCTTCAACCAGAATTGCGTCTCCGACATCCTGGATAACGTGTGCACCGACTTTCATCCGATGAAGGGCCCCATGATGACCCAGACCTTCCAGGACATCATCGGCCACGAGCCGTTTCACTGGCGCGGCGACCGCACCGGCCTGGAAGAATTCAACGGCGCCTTCACCCACCTGCTGGGAGATGACGTGGAGCTGACCGTCCAGGAAATGCAAGCCTTCGAAGACTTTGTCGCCACCATCACCTTTCCACCCAATCCATTCCGGAATCTCGATAACTCCCTGCCCGAAGCGGTGGATCTCACGGGCCACTTCACCACGGGGCGGTTCGCCCCCGCCGGGCAACCTCTGGGCACCGGCAATGCCGTTCGTGGCCTGGAGCTTTACACCCGGGGCCTGCTGGACGAGCCGTTTCATTGTTCCAACTGCCACACCCTGCCCACCGGCATGGCCACCAATGGGGCCCTGTTCCTGGGCAACATCGGCGCCACCGCCGGGGGGTCCGTTCTCCCCCACGGCCTGATGGGCGAAAACCACCTGGGCGTGGTCTCGGTGGACGGCTCCACCCAGAAGGCCATCAAAGTGCCCCACCTGCGCAATATGTACGAAAAGGTGGGCTTCGAGGCCACCCAGCAGAGCAACCGGGCCGGCTTCGGATTCCTGCACGACGGCTCGGTGGATTCACTGGCGAGATTCATCACGGAACCGGCCTTCGAACTGGACAACGACCAGCAGGTGGCCGACCTGGTGGCCCTGATGCTGGCCTTTTCCGGTTCCGATTTCGGCCCCGATCCCACGCTGTTGGACGGGGAACGCCCCTTGAGCAAGGACAGCCACGCCGCGGTGGGCGCCCAGGCAAGCTCCGGCGGCAGTTCGGAAAAGCTCAACCAGATGGTGGCCCTGGCCAGTGCCGGCGTGGTGGATCTGACCGCATCGGGCGGGAATGACAGCTGGCGCTACAGCAACGGTCAGTTCCAGGCGTCGGGCGGTGGCGAGCCGGTCTCCTTGCAGCAGTTGCTGGCTGGAGAATTCGAAGTGACCTTTACCGTGGTGCCGGCAGGCCTGGGGCAGCGACTGGGCAACGACCGCGACGGCGACGGCGTCGGTGACCGCCTGGAGCTGAAACAGGGCTCCAACCCGGCAGATCCCGACAGCAATACCCTGACGCCAACGCCGGGACTGTGGTTCAACCCGTCGCGCAGCGGCCACGGCTTTGACCTGCAGCGCCAGGGCGATTTCCTGTTCATTACCTGGTACACCTACAACGATGACGGCAGCCCGACCTGGTACCAGGCCGCGGCACCCTTCGGCCCACCGGAATTTTCTGCTGACCTCAATCGCTTCCGATGGAACCCGGACACCGGGTTCGTGGATATCGAAACCGTGGGTACCGCAACGCTGAGCTTCAGTGACGCCAGCCACGCGGTTTTTTCCTGGCAGATCGGTGATCGCCCGGGCAGCGAGCCCTTCGAACTGCTGGTGGCCTCCGATGACATCACCCTGCGCAACTACACCGGCACCTGGTACGACCCCGATGAACCCGGCTGGGGCCTGACCCTGTACACCCAGGGCAACGTCCGGGTTGGCGTGATGTATTTTTACGATTCCGACAACGAGCCGCGCTGGGTGCTGGGTCAGAGCGACAACAGCGTTAGCGGCGGCATGGACATGCTCAGCTTCAGCGGGTTTTGCCCGGACTGTGACCTGGTCCAGACCGGCTCTGCCGATGGGGGCAGCGTCGATCTGAATTTTTCCTCCCTGCGCAATGCAGCGCTGGAATCCGCCGTCAGCTATCCCGGAGTGGCCAACAGCAGCTGGCTTCGAACCGTCGACATCGAGGCGCTGAGCGATGCTTACCTGGACCCGAAAGTCTACTGATTCTGTGACGCGAGTCCGCCCCGACTTTGCTAGACTCCCGGGGAAGGAGGGTCCCGCTTGCAATGTTGAAGTACTTGCCTTTGTCGGTGCTGTTTTTGTCGCTGTCGGCCTTCGGCGAGGAAGGGGACTACATCGACCAGGCGTTGTGCGAAGGCTGCCACCGCTCAACGTCGGAACACTGGTCTCACACTGTTCACGCCCGAATTTTTTCCGCCGGTCCACGCAACGAACTTGAAGCCAGAGGCTGCCAGGCCTGTCACGGACCGGGCGCGGATCACCTGCTGGAGCCCACCAGGTCCGGCTCAATCATCGGCTTTGCCCAGCGCAGCCAGACGCCGGTGGCTGACCAGAACCAGGTGTGTGCGGGATGTCACGCGGGCGGTGACCGCCTGCACTGGGATGGATCCATGCACGAGTCGTCAGGGGTAGCCTGCAGCGACTGTCACAATCCCATGGCGGAGTTTTCTTCCCAGGGGCTGTTGAGCCGGGAATCCATCAACGAGACCTGTTTTTCCTGCCACCAGTCCCAGCGCGGGGAGTTTCGGCGTCGGTCCCACATGCCTCTGCTGGAGGGCAAACTGAGCTGCCTTGACTGTCACAATCCCCACGGCAGCGCCACGGACCCGCTGCTGAAAACCGACACCCTGAATGAAACCTGTTACCAGTGCCACGCCGAGAAGCGCGGCCCGTTCCTTTGGGAACATGCCCCGGTGCAGGAAGACTGTGCGCTGTGCCACCTGCCCCACGGCTCAAACCACGAAAAGCTGCTGGTCACTGCGCGGCCGGTCCTGTGTCAGCAGTGCCACTCGGCCATCGGCCATGTCAACGAACTGATCACCCGGGGCAACCTGGCCAGCGGTCCTGGCCGCGACCCACGCGGCATTGGCCGCAGCTGCTCCAACTGCCACGTACAGGTGCACGGCTCCAACCACCCGTCGGGTGCGAGACTGCAGCGATGAAGGTACTTCCAGCCATCGGGTTCACTCTGATTGCGTTCACCATCGCGGGACAGGCTGACGACAGCGACGGCGTTTCCGGCAACGCGCTCAACCGGACTGCGCCTGGATTGGGCGCCGGGCAACCGGCTCAGCCGATCAACCCGCTGCACCCCAACACCCGTTCGCCCAGCGGTCTGCTGTATCCCCGGGTCACGCCACTCACGCCTTACCGGTTTGGTCAGTGGGTCGGCGACTTGTGGTTGGAGGCTGGGGCGATCGGTACCTCCGGATCTGACGGGGCTGCGGGATTCATCGAATATTCCGATTGGGATGACGGCCTGGTGCTGAGCCGCTTCGCTGGCGGCTTCTATCAGCCGGAATCCAACCGGTATGTCGACTTCGAAGGCGGGTCGGTCGGACGGGATGATCAGTACTATCAGCTTCGATCCGGGCGCTACGGTCGCTATGGCGTTCGGGCCTACTTCGATGCGGTGCCCCATGTGTTCTCCACCACGGCCCGAGTGCTATGGGACGGGGCCGGGACGGACCGGCTGACACTGCCTTCCTCGCTGGAGCCTGGCAATACGTCGGAGCAGGCCCTTCGCCAGGCGTTCTCCGGGATCGGCAACTCCCGGTTGGCGGTTGAGCGGGAAAAGCTGGGACTGGGTGTGCATTTCACGCCGGACCCCCATAGCCGCTGGACTCTGCGGGCGTCCACGGAAAACCGGGACGGCGCCCGGGCTATGGGCGGAACGTTCGATTACCCGGGATTTGGTCAGTTCATGGAAACGGTGGAACCGATAGATTACCAAACCACCCAGATCGCACTGGGGTATCAGACCGCCGGTGCGCAAGCACAGTTCAACGCCAGCTACGCGGGTTCCTTCTTTCGCAACGACATGGCGTCGCTGACCTGGGACAATGCCGGCGGCTTTGATTTTCCGGTTCCGCAAACTACGGGGCGCCTGGCCCTGGCGCCGGACAACGAATATCACAATGCCAAGCTGGACTATGCCCGGCGGATTCCGTGGTGGCGCGGGCGGCTGACGGCCACCGTATCGGCCTCCAGCATGACCCAGGACGACGAGCTGCTGCCGCCCACCATCGCCAGCGGGTCGCAGTCTGGAATTGACCTGAGCCAGTGGAACACTTCCGAAGCCCTGTCGCGGCAGACCGCTGATGCCGAGCGAACCCAATTGATGGGGCGCCTCAAGCTTTCCGTGCAACCCAGTCGCAAGCTTCGCCTGAGCGGATTGATCCGCAAGCTGGATGACGAAAACAAGACCCGCTACCAGGCGTTCAATCCTGTCAATGGGCTGTATGGGTACATCGGCCTCGATGGTGGCCTGTTTCCGGCCTCTGGGCGTGGCGGGGTGTTCATTCCATCGGTGCCAGGCAGCCGCGTGCGCATCGCCTCGATTCCCTTTGAGAAAGACCTGCTGCGCCAGGAGTTGACGGCGGACTACCGGCTGTCGCGTAAGCTGCGCCTGGGGATGACTCTGTCCAGGGACCGAAAAAGCTACCGGCATCGTGAGCGAAATACCGTAAATGACGACCGGCTGAGGCTGCGGCTCAACGCCCGGGGCCAGGGCAATCTCCGGCTGTCCTACGAATTCCTGGATCGTCATGGCGACGTCTATGACTACGATCCTTACGAGTCGTTTTACTCGTCATCCCTGCCCGGATTTCAGCCGGAGTTTCCCGGTGGCACGCGTCCCCACACCCTGGCCAACCTGCGCAAGTATGACCTGGCAGACCAGCAGCGCCACCAGTTCGAAGCTCGCTATATCTGGGCCCCGGATGCTGCCATGGACCTGAGCGTGCACGTGAAATGGGATGCGGCCGATTACGCCGCCCAATTCGGGCTGCGGGACACCCGGCGGACTCAGCTGGGCCTGGACTGGAACTATCACGCCCCGGCGAACACCCGCCTGTTTGCGTTCTACAATTACCAGAACCACCGGCGCAAAGTGGCCAACATCCGGTCGGATACCGGCAACGTGTTTGCCGCCGGGCCCGATCCATTCGCCGGGGGTGACAATTACCCGCTGGACAACGCATGGTCCGAGTCCATTGACGAGAACAACCACGTGTTGGGTGTCGGCTTATCCCGATCCTTCGACCGGGCCGAGTTCAATCTGCAGTACAGCGTGATTCACAGCAATACCGCCATTGGCTACGCGTTCCAGTCAATCGGTGCACTGAGCCGGGCCCCGGGATACACCAGCGCGGACGCCGGCTTGGGGTTTCCGGATCTCGGGTTTCAGAATCACCTGCTGGAAGCCAATGTTCGCTGGCCGCTCCGGCCAGGAGTTGCGTTGCGCCTGCTGTATCGCTACGAAACCGAGCGCACCCGGGATTTTCATTACCTGGGGCTGACTCAACCGCTTGTCAGCAACGGGTTCTCGACAGATGTTTACCTGGCCTCCATCCCGGAGGATTTCAGTGCCAGCGTTTATGCCGTGATGCTGGAGCTGGGTCCCGGCGCCTGGCGCTGAGGGGGGCTGCGCCGACCGCTTGCGCGGAATTCGCGCTACAATTCGCGCGCCTCGCAATTCCCTTGGAGAATCCTGAATGGATCACAGCACCCCCCTGATCACCAACGACGCGGTCGTTCTCGGCCTGCTGGCCGTCATCCTGGGGGCTATTTTTTACACCAGCCAAAGCAGCCATCCCTTCTGGCGCAAGTTCTACGGCGTGGTGCCGGCGCTGCTGCTGTGCTACTTCATCCCGGCGGTGTTCAATACCCTGGGGGTGATCAACGGCGAGGATTCGAACCTGTATTTCGTCTCCTCCCGGTACCTGCTGCCGGCGGCGCTGATCCTGCTGACCCTCAGCATCGACCTGCAGGCCATCATGCGGCTTGGGCCCAAGGCGCTGATCATGTTCTTCACCGGTACCGCCGGCATCCTGATCGGCGGGCCCATCGCATTGCTGACCGTGGGCAATTTCGTTCCGGACCTGCTGCAGGCCGACACCCCCGATGCCGTGTGGAAGGGTATGACCACGGTGGCGGGGAGCTGGATCGGCGGCGGCGCCAACCAGGCCGCCATGAAAGAGGTTTTCCTGGTGGGGGATTCGGTGTTTGCCCAGATGGTGGCGGTTGACGTCATCGTGGCCAATATCTGGATGGCGGTGCTGCTGATCATGGCCGCCCGGGCTGACCGTATTGACGCCTGGACCGGCGCCGACACCAGCAGCATCGAGGATCTGAAACGCCGCATCGAAGAGTACGAAGCTCAGCACTCGCGCATACCCAAGGTGCCGGACTTCATGTTCATCGTCGCCATTGGCTTTGGCGGCACCGGGCTGGCCCACGCCGCCGCCGGATGGCTGGCGCCCACCCTGGCAGAAGCGGCGCCTTTCCTGTCACGGTTCAGCCTGACCTCGACCTTCTTCTGGATCGTGGTGATTGCCACCACCCTGGGCCTGATTATGTCCTTCACCCGTCTCAAGGCCGTTGAAGGAGCCGGCGCGTCCAAGGTTGGCGGCGCCTTCGTGTATATCCTGGTGGCATCCATTGGCATGCATATGGACATCTCGGCGGTTCTGGAAGTGCCCATACTGTTCCTGGTCGGCCTGATCTGGATCGGCATTCACGCAGGCCTGCTGCTGACGGTGGCGTACCTGATCAAGGCGCCGGTGTTTTTCATGGCTGTGGGCAGCCAGGCCAACGTGGGCGGCGCGGCATCGGCGCCGGTGGTGGCGTCGGCATTTCACCCTTCCTTGGCGCCGGTGGGGGTACTTTTGGCAGTTTTGGGTTACGCCCTGGGCACCTATGGTGCGTGGCTTTGCGGC
The DNA here is from genome assembly GCA_030065125.1 of Lysobacterales bacterium. Classification (GTDB taxonomy): domain Bacteria; phylum Pseudomonadota; class Gammaproteobacteria; order Xanthomonadales; family SZUA-38; genus JASJDM01. The sequence goes on from JASJDM010000014.1 coordinate 15,334, forward strand.
CAGCTGATGCGTGTGGCATCGGGCGGCTGACGCCGGAAACCCGGCCGAATCGATTCGAGGTAACAAAATGAAACTGACTCGCGGTCCTTTGCTTATCCCGGTCCTGCTCCTGCTGTTCAGCGCGGCGGCTTCGGCCCAGTCCACCCGGCTGGCCGACACCACCCGGGAAGTGTTTCTGAGCAACGGCATGAAGATTCTGATGGTGCAGAAGCCGGGCCAGCCCAACATCGCAGCGGGCTGGGTGGCCAAGGTGGGCTCGGCCAACGAACAACCGGGCATCACCGGGATTTCCCACCTGTTTGAACACATGATGTTCAAGGGATCACCGCGAATCGGCACTAAGGATAATGCCGTGGACGCGGACCTGCGGCGCCAGCTGGACGAGATCCGGGAAGAGATGTTTGCTCTGGAGCGGGATTACCGGGAGCAGGTCCGCCTGGGCGTCGCAGACTCCATCAATGCTGCAGAGCTGCAGGGCCCGGATATGCAGGCCCTGAAGGAACGCTTTGACGTGCTGATCAAGCAACAGCGCGACAACATGATCAAGGACGAATTCGACAAGATCTACACCGAGGCGGGCGCCACCGGCATGAACGCCTTCACCAATCGCGATATGACGGTGTATTTCATCCGGGTTCCGAAGAACAAGCTTGAGCTTTGGTTCTGGATGGAATCCGAGCGCCTGCTGCAACCCGTATTCCGCGAGTTCTATTCCGAGCGTGACGTCGTTTACGAGGAACGCCGCCTGCGCACCGAGTCCACGCCCACGGGCACACAGGATGAAGTTTTCAATTCCCTGTTCTGGCGTGGCCACCCTTACGGATGGCCCGTGGTGGGCTGGCCCAGCGACATCTCCGCCATCACCCGGGAGCAGGCCGAGGCCTATTACGATCTCTACTACGCCCCCGGCAACATCACCCTGACCCTGGTGGGAGATTTTGACGAAGACCAGGCTCTGGCCTGGGCCGAGTCCTACTTCGGCCGTATCCCTGCGGGGCGGGCGGAGCCGCCTGACGTGGTGACCCTGGCCATGCCCATGGCCGGCGACCTGGTTTACCGGGCTGAAGTGGACGCACCACCTTCAGCCGAGGTGGTGTGGCGGACCACTGCCTTTGCCGGGGTGGACGACCCGGCACTGCAGGTGCTGGAGAGCGTGCTCTCCGGAAAGACCGGCAGGTTGTATAAGCGACTGGTGCTCGAGGAGCAGATTGCCACCGGCGTCAACGCCGGCGCCGGGTCTTCCAAGTACGACGGCAGTTTTTCGGTCTCGGCCGCGGGTAAACAGGGCATCGAGCCAGACCGGCTGCGCGAGGTGCTGCTGGAGGAGGTCGAAAAGCTGATCGCCGACGGCATCACCGACTACGAACTGCAGAAGGTCAAGAACCAGCTGGCCGCCAGCCGCTTCCGCCGGCTGCAGGATCCCTTCTTCCTGATGGTGCAGCTGGTGTTCTTCGACGCCCTGCGTGACTGGCGCACCATGGATACCTACTTTGATCGAATTGGCCAGGTCACTGCTGAAGAAGTCCAGGCCGTGGCCGCCAGTTACCTGGTGGCGGACAACCGCGCCAGCAAGCTGTATTCGCGCAAGGCCTCGGCCGAGCCCGAAGACCCTGTGCTGGCAGCCTTTGATCCCCAGGTCCAGGCCCAGGTGAAACAGATGCTGCAGCAGCTGCGCGCGCTGCCGGCGGATCAGCGGGCCCAGGCCATCAGCCAGATCGAGGCGAACCGCTCCCAGGTGCCGGAGCCGCTGCAGGCGGCCATGGATTACGTGCTGCAGAAAATCCGGCAGGAGGAGGGCTGAGTCATGGTGCAAAAAACACTCCTGCTACTGACCACGATGCTGCTGGCCGCCTGCGCCAGCACGGGAACACGTCCTGGCGGCGATGATCTGCCCCAGCACCCGTCCGAGCTGACCTTTGGCGAACGCACCATATCCTTTCCGGACGCAGCGGACTACCGCCATGAACTGGCGGGCGGCAACATCGCCTACATCGTGGAAGACCGCAGCCTGCCGCTGATCCAGCTGTCCATGAGCACCCGGGCCGGCAGCTACCTGCTGGGGCCGGAACAGACCGGCCTGGGCAGCATGACGGCCACCATGTTGCGCGACGGCGGTACCCGGGATCTGACGCCGGATGACCTGGACGAACGCCTGGCGTTCCTGGCCACCGGCATCAGCTTCTCCATTGGCCAGACCCGGTCCAGCGCCTCCATCAACACTCTCAGCAGCAACTTCGATGAAAGCCTGGGCCTGATGTTCGACATGATCACCGAGCCGCGGCTGGATGCCGAGCGCCTGCAGATCAACGTGGAACGCAGCGTCGAGGCCATGCGCCGCCGCAACGATGACACCCGCGGGATCGAGCCCCGGGTGTGGTCGGACCTGATGCTGGGCGAGGGGTTTTTCGCCAACCGCCGACCTACCAAGGCCCAGGTCGAAGCCATTGATACTGACGCCATGCGCGCGTTCGGTCAGCGGGTGTTCTCATCGGGTGGTCTGGTGTTTGCGCTCAGCGGGGACATTGATACCGAGGTGGCCGTAGCGGCGCTCAATCAGCAGCTCTCACGGCTGGCTCGGGGGGAGGCACTGCCGCCCGTGCCTGAATCCACCCGGCCCTCGGCGCCGGGGGTCTACGGCGTCGACAAGGACGACGTGACCCAGACCCGGGTCAGCGTTGGCCATCCCGGGCCGCGCATCCGCCATCCCGATGAGTTTGCCATCTCGGTGATGAACGAAGTTCTCGGTGGCGGAGGCTTCACCAGCCGCATTACTTCCCGGGTTCGCAGTGACGAGGGCCTGGCATACTCAGCCGGCAGTCGCTTCTCTCTGGGACGCCATTATCCCGGTCAGTTCCGCGTGTTTTACCAGTCCAAGAACGAATCGGTGTCCCAGGCCCTGGCCATTGTGATGGAAGAAATCGAGCGCATCCGGACCGAGCCGGTCACCGAGCAGGAACTACGCGTGGCCATTGAGGGGCGGGTGGCGTACCTGGCTGAGCTGTACAGCAGCGCCGCGGCCAAGGCCGGGCGTTTTGCCTCGGATCATCTCAACGAAGAGGACCCGGATTTCTGGCGCCAGTACGAGGCCAACGTGCGCAAGGTGACGCGTGATGACGTGCTGCGCGCGGCCCGGACCCACCTGAAGCCCGAAGACCTGCGCATCCTGCTGGTCGGCAAGCTGGAAGAAGCCCAGGCAGGGGACGGCACCCACGGAACGGTTCAGGAAATCACCGGGCAGCAGCTGACCCGGCTGCCCCTGAAGGATCCGCTGACCCTGGAACCCCTGGAGTAAGCTCCGCTGATTTTCTGCCGGCCGGACTCGTGTCCCGGCCGGCGTGGCGCTATGCTTTGCATCCCTTGTTGAGCCAGCCCTGCCTGGCGCGGTGGAGACCAAAGATGTACGACTGTCGAAACTTTTATATCAACGGTGAGTGGGTGGCCCCCGCCGACGGCCAGGAGCTTGAGGTCATCAATCCGGCCACTGAACAGGTGATCGGCCACATCTCCCTGGGCAACGCCGCCGACGTGGATCGTGCAGTGGCAGCGGCAAGAAACGCTTTCGACAGTTTTTCTCGAACCACCCGTGAACAGCGGATCGAACTGCTGGGTGCCGTCAAGGTGGCCTACAAGGCCCGCTGGCAGGACATGGGTCAGGCCATTTCCGACGAAATGGGTGCGCCGCTGGAGTTTGCCCAGAAGGCCCAGGCCGGGTCCGGCTATGGCCATGTCGCCACGGCGATGACCGTGCTGCGCGAGTACCCGTTCGAAAGCGACATGGGCACCACCCGCTTGCGCCACGAACCGGTTGGCGTCTGCGGATTCATCACGCCGTGGAACTGGCCGGTCAACCAGATTGCCTGCAAGGTGGCGCCGGCCCTGGCCGCGGGTTGCACCATGGTGCTGAAACCCAGCGAGATTGCGCCGCTGAGCGCCCACGTCTGGGCTGAAATCATGCACGAAGCGGGCGTGCCCGCCGGTGTATTCAACCTGGTGGACGGTGACGGTCCCACCGTGGGTGCTGCCATCTCGGCCCACCCGGGTCTGGACATGGTGTCGTTCACCGGTTCTACCCGGGCCGGCATCCAGGTGGCCCGGGCAGCAGCGGACAACGTCAAGCGGGTTTCCCAGGAGCTGGGTGGCAAATCGGCCAACATCATTCTGGACGACGCCGACCTGAAAAGGGCGGTGACCAGGGGCGTGTTTGGCGTCATGGAAAATACCGGCCAGTCCTGCAACGCGCCCACCCGCATGCTGGTGCCGGCCAACCGACAGGAGGAGGCCATGGAAATCGCCAGGTCAGCCGCGGCCAGAGTGGTTCCAGGCAGTCCCCGGGAGGAGGGCACCACCATGGGTCCCGTGGTCAGCCAGGCTCAGTTCGACAAGATCCAGCAACTGATTCAGGCGGGTATTGATCAGGGCGCCACCCTGGTTTGCGGTGGTACAGGAAAACCCGAGGGGCTGGAAACCGGCTATTTCGTGAAACCGACGGTGTTTGCCGGCGTCAGCAATGACATGACCATTGCCCGCGAGGAAATCTTCGGGCCGGTGGTGTCCATCCTGCCGTACCAGGATGACGAGGACGCCATTGCCATAGCCAACGATACGCCCTATGGCCTGTCCGGTTACGTCTCCGGTGAAATCGAGCACGCCCGCCAGGTGGCCGCCAGGCTGCGCACCGGAATGGTGCACATCAACGGTGCACCCAATGACGTCCGTGCACCCTTTGGCGGGTACAAGCAATCAGGCAACGGTCGCGAGTGGGGGGCACACGGGCTGGAGGAATTCCTTGAGGTGAAGGCCGTCATGGGATACACACCGAAGTCGGACTGAGGCCTGGGGCCGTTCAAACATCGATGGGGAGGGCCAGGGTTTCCTTGAGTTCCTCCATCACCACGTAAGAGCGGGAACCACTGACCCCCGGCAACGACAGTAATCGTTCGCCCAGCAGGTTGCGATAGGCCTTCATGTCCGGCACCCGGGCCTTGATCAGGTAGTCGAAGTTGCCCGATACCAGGTGGCAATCCAGGACCTCCGGAAACTGGGTCACTGATTTTCGGAACTCCCGGAACACTTCGCGGTTGGTCCGCTGCAGAGTGATCTCCACGAACACCAGCAGGCCGGCCCCGAGCAGGGCGGGGTTGAGCACGGCCGAGTAGTGCTTGATGAAGCCCTCCCGTTCGAGTCGCCTGACCCGTTCCAGACACGGGGTTGGACTGAGATTGACCGAGCGCGCCAGGGCCACGTTGGACAGGCGCCCCTCCTGCTGCAGCGTGGCAAGAATCCGAAGATCCGTCTTGTCCAGCTGTCTGGATTGTCTTTGTTTCGGCATTTATTCGGCTTAAAGGTACTAATACAGAGTAAAATTCTACAGGTTTAGTAATAAAATAGAACAATCAACCAATCATTGGGGGTTTGTCATGAGAATCGGGGTTCCCAAAGAGATCAAAAATCACGAATACCGCGTCGGCCTGGTGCCTGCCTCCGTCCGGGAGCTGGTAGCCCACGGTCACGAAGTCGTGGTGCAACACTCCGCCGGTCTCGGTATCGGTATGAGTGACGCCGATTATGAAGCCGTGGGCGCCACGGTCCTGCCGGATGCCCAGTCCGTGTTTGATCAGGCCGAGATGATCGTCAAGGTCAAGGAGCCCCAGGCGGTGGAGCGCGCCATGCTGAAGGAGCACCACGTGCTGTTCACCTATCTGCACCTGGCGCCGGATCCGGACCAGACCCGCGAACTGGTGGACAGCGGCGCCTGCTGCATCGCCTATGAAACGGTCACCGACGACCGCGGCCACCTGCCGTTGCTGGCCCCCATGTCCGAGGTGGCGGGACGCCTGTCCATCCAGGCGGCCGCCCACAGCCTGGAAAAATCCAAGGGTGGCTCCGGCGTGCTGCTGGGTGGGGTTCCCGGGGTCAGGCCCGGCCATGTGATGATCATCGGTGGTGGTGTCGTGGGTCTCAACGCGGCGCAAATGGCCGTGGGCCTGGGTGCCCAGGTTACCGTGCTGGACCGCGACCTGGACGTGCTGCGCAGGCTGGACCTGCATTTCGACAGCCGCATTCACACCATGTATTCCACCGCGGATTCCATTGATCGCAACCTGCAGACCGCTGACGCGGTGATCGGCGGTGTTCTGGTCGCGGGTGCCGCCGCGCCAAAACTGGTGACAAGGGAGATGCTGAGGCACATGCAGCCCGGTTCCGTGGTCGTTGACGTTGCCATCGACCAGGGTGGCTGCTTTGAAACCTCCAAGCCCACGACTCACGCCGACCCCATCTATATCGTCGACGGCATCGTTCATTACTGTGTGGCCAACATGCCCGGCGCGGTGCCACGCACCTCCACCTTTGCTCTGAACAATGCCACGCTTCCATTTACCCTGGCCCTGGCCGACAAGGGCGCAGTTGCGGCCATGAAGGAAGACGGCCACCTGCTCAACGGACTCAACGTCAACAAGGGCAAGATCACCTGCGAGGAGGTGGCTGAGGCCCTGGACTACGACTACGTGCCGGCGTTGGAGACGCTATAGCGTTATCTTCGATTCGCCTTGTGGCGATGGGCTTTGGTGATGCCGATCATCAGCGCTTTTCTTTTTGAGGGTGAACGCTTGCTGCGCGAGCTGGTGAACGAACGCTGCGCGTTCTCCTGGGCGGCTGCTTGCGCAGCCTGAAGAGCACGTGCTTTGCACGCTTGGGTGTGGCTCGCTGCGCAAGTTGTTTACCCTTCGAGCAGCCCGGAGCGTCTCATACGGGGATTTCCCCCTGATCAGCGGGTTTCAATCAGCGGGTCGGCTCAGCTGGCATCACGTATCTGCCCCTGGCCCCGCACCACCCACTTGTAGCTGGTCAACTCCGGCAGGGCCATGGGTCCCCGGGCGTGCAGTTTCTGGGTGCTGATACCGATTTCCGCCCCCATGCCGAACTGGGCGCCGTCGGTGTAGGCCGTGGAGGTGTTGGCGTAGACCGCCGCCGCGTCCACTGCCTTCAGGAACCGCTCCACGGTTTCCGCATCCTCTGCCACGATGGCTTCAGAGTGGCGTGAACTGTAGCGGTCGATGTGGTCCAGGGCCTGGTCCAGGCTGTCCACCACCTTGATGGACATTTTCATGGACAGGAATTCCTGGCCGAAGTCTTCTTCCCGAGCCTGGTTCAGGGGGCCGGCATAGTGCCCCTCCAGCGCCGCATAGGCGTCGGGATCAGCGAAAACCTCGGCGCGATGCCGAGATCCCAGTTCCTGCATCAGGCCCGGCAGTGCAGGCAACAGGTCCCGGTGCAGCAGCAGGGTATCCAGGGCGTTGCAGACGCTGACCCGCCTGGACTTGGCATTGGTGACGATGGCCCGGGCCTTGTCCAGATCCGCGGACTGGTCGACGTAGGTGTGGACGATACCGGCCCCGGTTTCGATCACCGGGATCCGCGCATTTTCCCTTACAAAATCGATCAGCCCCTGGCTGCCTCTGGGGATGGCGACATCGATATGGCCCACGGCATTGAGAATGGGTCCCAGGGCCTCCCGCTCCGCCGGGGCCAGCAGGATGGCCTCCCGGGGAAGGCCGTGCTGTTCCAGGGCCTGGTGAATGAGCTGGACCAGGGCACGGTTGCTGTCCGCGGCGTCACGGCTGCCTTTGAGCACGGCGGCATTGCCGCTCTTCAGGCACAGTGCCGTCACGTCGATGGTGACGTTGGGCCGGGATTCATAGATCACCGCAACAATGCCCAGGGGGACCCGGACCTTGGTCAACTCCAGCCCGTTGTCCAGAGTGCGCTGTTCCAGTATCTCCCCCACCGGGCTGGTGAGATCGGCGACCTTGCGCAGGTCCCCGACGATGCCCTGGATCCGCTCGGGATTGAGCAGCAGGCGGTCGTACTTGGGGTCCTCGCTGGGCATGCGGGCCAGGTCCAGGGCGTTGGCCTCCAGGATGGCGTCCGTCTCACGCAGAAGGATGTCTCCCAGGGTATGCAGGCAGGCGCCCAGCGTCTGCTCCGAGGCAAGGGCCAGGGCGCGGCTGGCGGTGCGTACTCCGGGCAGTCCCAGGGATTCCGGTGAATAGTCCTGTGGGGTGCTCATGGGTTTGTAGTCCTGTCAGTTCTCGCTGGGAAAGACGTAGAGATAGTCGTAGTGGATCAGCGGCTTCTGGCGCTGCTGGCCGATCAGGCGATTGGCCACCAGGGACGAATATTCCGCCCGGCCGTAGCCCACCACGTTGCCACCAGGGCCCAGCACCCGGATGACGTCGCCGCGCTTGAAATCACCTTCCACCTTTTCGATGCCCACGGGCAGCAGGCTGGCCAGGCGATCGGGCGAACGCAGCACCTGTTCGGCGCCCTCGTTGATAATCACCTCGGCCTCCTGATTGGGCGCCGCGGCGACCCAGCGCTTGGCCTGGCTGGGCCTGCTGTGGGCGGCAAAGCGGGTTCCCACCGACTCGCCGTCGGCAACCCGGCGCAGCACATCAGGCGATCGGCCGTTGACAATCCAGACTTCGGTGCCCAGCTGGGACAGCCGGGTGGCATTGCGCACTTTGGTGTGAATGCCGCCCCGTCCGAATTCCGACCGGGGGTTGGGACTGGCGCGCAGGGTATGGTTGTCCCACTCGCCGATGACCCGGCTTGCCGGGTCCTCGGGCGGGCCGTCGTATACGCCATCCACGTCGCTGAGGATAACCAGCTTTTCCGCCCCCAGCATGCCGGCTACCAGCGCAGCCAGTTCGTCGTTGTCGGTGAACATGAGTTCAGTCACCGACACCACGTCGTTTTCGTTGATGATGGGCACCACCTGCTGCTGCAGTGCCGCCACCAGGCAACTGCGCATGTTCAGGTAGTGACGCCGGGTGGAAAAATCCTGACGTGTGGCCAGGATCTGGGCCACCTGGTATCCGCGGCTCCCAAACAACTCACCGAAGGTCCGCATCAGCTGGGTCTGGCCAACGGCAGCATAGAGCTGGCGCCGAATGACGTCGTCCCGCAGAGAGGTGATGCCGTCTCCGAGAACACCATGGCCCGCCGCCACCGCACCCGATGACACCACAACCAGTGGATGTTCGGACTGCTGCAGCGCCACGGCCTGTTCAACCAGGTCATCCAGGGAATCCCGGTCCAGTTCACCACACTCAGACCGGGTCAGGGCGCTGCCAATCTTGATGATCCAGGGGGCATTCACGGTTGCTGGTGGCCGCACAAGCGTGCGGGCGATTCTGACGCCAATTAATGGATAATACGGTTCCTACGGGAAAGCGCAGTTTAACCGCGCTGCCAGGGCATTGAAATGACGCAATAAAATGACCCAGTGAAATGACCAGATCGGCACCTTACATCACCCCGGAGGGGTATCAGAACCTGAAGCAGGAGTTGGATTACCTGTGGCGCGAATTGCGGCCCGAGGTGACCCGGGCGGTGACCGCTGCCGCGGCCGAAGGGGACCGGTCGGAGAATGCGGAATACATCTACCGCAAGAAGCAGCTGCGGGAGATCGACCGCCGGGTTCGCTACCTGGGCAAGCGCCTGGACGTGCTGAAGGTCGTGCGGGAAAAACCCCGGGACCAGGACGCCGTGTTTTTCGGGGCCCGGGTGACCCTGGAGGACGCGGTGGGCGACACCCGTCGCTATCGCATTGTGGGGTCTGACGAGAGCAACCCCGCCCAGGGCAGCATCAGCGTGGATTCACCTCTGGCCCGGGCCCTGCTGAAGAAACGCGTCGATGATGAGGTCATGGTGGAACTGCCCAGGGGCCAGACCTGTTACGTGATCGTGGATGTCCAGTACTGACCGGCCCGGGCTGAACGTGATTGGTGCCGGACGTGTGGCCCGGCTGCTGGCCCGGTGCTGGCATGAGGCGGAGGTATTCGAGGTTCGCGCCCTGGTGACGCGGCGCCCCGAGTCAGCCCGCGCCGCAGGCAGATTCATCGGATCGGGCCGGCCCGCCACGTCACTGGATTCCCTGGGACCCGCAGAATTCTGGATGATTGGCACCCCCGACGACAGCGTCATCAGCGCCGCGGACGCGCTCCGAGCCTGCGGCCAGGTTCGATCGGGGGACACGGTGTTTCATCTCAGCGGCGCCCTGGCGGCCGACGTGCTGGGCCAATGGGACGGTGCGAACAGAGCCAGCCTGCACCTGCTGAAAACCGTGCCCGACGCGGCCGTTGCCTATGCCAGCTTCGGGACTCCCTGTATTACCCTGGAGGGGGATCCCCCGGCGGTAGAGTCCCTGGTCCCGGCCTGCCGGGCCCTGCAGGCGCAGATCCTGACGCTGGATGCCGACGCCAAGGCGGTCTACCAGACGGCCAACGTCATGCTCTGCAACTATCTGGTTACCCTGACGGGCATGGGGGTCGATCTCTACCGGCGAGCCGGCATCAACTCGCGGAAGGCGCTGCAGATCCTCGGTCCCCTGATGCAAGAGACCTTGAACAACACCCTGGATGCCGGGCCTGTTGGCGCGCTGACCGGACCCATCAGTCGGGGTGATGCCGGGGTGGTCCGCCAGCAGCTGGAACTGCTGCCGCCGGAGGCCCGTGACGTCTATCGCTCACTGGGCCGTGAGACGGTGAAGCTGGCTGCAGCTGCGGGCCTGCTGCAGGATTCTGACGTTGATGCGCTGGACCGGGTGCTTGCTGATGTCAGTCGCTGTCGTTGAGGTACCAGATGCGCAGGATTTTGCCGTTTCGGATCTGGTAACTGGCGAGGGCAGTCTGGGACTTTTCAGAGTCGCCCGATGACCAGTAGGCTCGCTCCCGCGTGCTGGCCAGGCAGCCGTCACTGATCACATGCTCCAGCGTAGATCGGGCTCCGGGTGTCGACAGGAAGTATTGCTCCAGCCACGAGCGCAGTTGTTCAGGCCCGGAAATCTCCACGGCTGCCTGGTCCCCGGTCAGGAAGATCCACTGGAACTCGTCGTGGATCAGGGACATGATCCCATCCACGGAGTGCGCGTTGAAGGCGTCGAAGTACGATTCAAGCACGGCCCCGGGCTGACAATCCCCGACGCCGGTCGCCGCGGGTAACGGGGCCGGTACTGAAATCAGCAGCAGGGTGGTCAATTGGGCAAGCTTCATGGCCAGCCTCGGCAGTACGAATTGCGCCAGTATACAGGTGTGGCATCCACCAGCATTTCGTCATATAGTTCGCCACGCATCTGGGCCGAAGGACGGCCCGGTCAAGGGAGTCTGATGAAACCGCTGTCACCGGAAAAAATTGAGAAAGTCCGCCGCGAGTTTGAGTACTTTGACGAAGACGGCAGCGGCAAGCTTGAGCTGGAAGAGTTCCGCAAACTGTTCAAGGTACTGGCGCCGGAGTCCAAGCGCGCCGAGGCGGACGCCGGATTTGCCGCCATCGATGAAGACGACAGCGGCGAAATCGATTTCGACGAATTCCTGGAGTGGTGGGAGAGCAACTGGTTCGTGTTCTGAACCGTGCTGTATTTCGCCTACGGCTCCAACCTCTGTCCACACCGTCTGTCAAACCGTATCGGCCCAGTAGCCGAGGTCGGCACGGGCGTTGCCCCGGGATTTCATCTCACCTTTTCCAAATACGGTATGGACGGCAGCGGCAAATGCCACCTGGTCCGCAGTGACCGCAGCGCCTACGGCGCGGTGTTTGAGCTAAGCCCCGACCAGTTCCGGGCGCTGGACCGGATTGAAGGTCCGGGGTACCGGCGTCGCCCGATTCGGGTCGGCACGCCGGGAGGAGATCTGAGCTGCGTGACCTACCTGGCCCGCAGGCACTGGATTCAGTACGATCTGCGTCCCGCCGACTGGTATCGTGACATGGTGCTTGTCGGTGCCTACTTCATCGGGGCACCTCAAAGCTACATAAGGCGCATTCGATCCTGGCCATGCCGACGGGAACTGAAGAGAAACAGCTGGGACGCCATCAGGTGGGATATACAATATCCATTTTATTCAATGGATTATGACGATTGGGTGCCATTTTAGATTAACTATGGGATAATGCGGTCCCGTGGAATGGTTCAAAACACAGCAATGGCACAATCGGCTGGCGGCAATCCGGTTGGGACTTTCGGCCGGGACCGTTGCCTTCCTCTCCATGCTGGTCATCGCCGGCTGCGCATCCCGGCCGCCGGCCACCACCGACAACATCTGCCGGATCTTCGAAGACAAGCCGAAGTGGTACAAGGCGGCCCGTAAATCCGCAGATCGCTGGGGCACGCCCATCCACGTGCAGATGGCCATCATCCGCCAGGAATCCAATTTTGACGCTGACGCCAAACCACCTCGCGGCAAGGCGCTGGGGTTTATACCCTGGAAACGAAAGTCGTCCGCCTACGGTTATGCCCAGGCCAAGGACGGCACCTGGGACTGGTACCGGGACAAGACGGGCAATCGCCGGGCTGACCGGGACGACTTCAAGGACGCCATCGACTTTGTCGGGTGGTACACCGATGAATCCCGCCGCCGGCTGGGGATTTCCAAGTGGGATCCTTACAGCCAGTACCTGGCCTACCACGAAGGCCACGGCGGCTTTGAGCGCAAAACCTACTCAGGGAAAAGCTGGCTGCTGGGGGTGGCACGCAAGGTGGATTACACCGCCAAGGAGTGGGGTGCCCAGCTGCGGCGCTGTGAAGACGACCTGGATTCAGGCTTCTGGATTTTCTGATTCCCTGCCCGGGTGACGCACCGATCTTGGGCTGATCCAACTGCGATGCCGAATAACCTGCCCGTAGTAGCGGGCGAGCCGGTACCCAATGTCCGCCGCGATTCGCAGCCTCCCGGACGGCAGCAGCCACGCCACCGCAGCGGTCAGGGCCCGGGGCAGAAAACGCGAGACAAACAGCAGGCCGTGAAACGCCCCGGCCGCTGCGAATCCCAGGTTTCGGTGGGCGTACAGGTGCTTGGAAATCACCACCTCGGTTTTGGTCAGCGCGGTGACCTCCGGACTGCTGCGGGATGAGCCGCCGTGGCGGTGGGTAATGGTCAGCCCGGGCCAATAGCGCACCGGCAGTGCGGCGCGGCGAGCCCGGCGGCACAGGTCAACGTCCTCGGAATACATCCAGAAATCATCACTCCAACCGCCCAGGTGCTGGAAATCGCGGCGCGAAATCATCAGTGCGGACCCTGAGACCCAGTCGACCTCGCGCACGCCGTCATCCGGCCTGCGGGCGTCGGGATAGCGAGCTGGGAACAGCAGCCGCAGCACTGCCCGTACCGGTCCCAGAAGGTTCCACGCTGTGGGAAACGCGTCGAACACCCGGGTTGGGCGGCCGTCCTGGTCGACCTGTCGCAGAGTCCAGATGCCGGGCTGGTCGCCGCACTCCTGCCAGAAGCGGCCCAGCACCTGGTCGGGGTCGGTACAGTCCGGATTGAGAAACAGCAGTTGCTCTCCAGTGGCGGCGTCAGCCCCCCGGTTGCAGCCGTTGGCAAAGCCGAAGTTGCCGGCGTTGCGAATCCATTGAACGTCGGGAAACCTACTGGCGAATCGGTCCAGCCGACCGTCGGCGGAATCATTGTCCACCACGATGACCTCCGTCTCCGGCTGACCGGTTGCGTGCAGGTAAGCCAGTGATTCCAGACAGCGCTCCAGGTCGTCCCAGCAGCGGTAGTTCACCAGCACAATGGACAGGTCCACAGTGCTCAGCGGCGTTTCACGATGATCCCGGTCTGGTCGTCATCGGGCATGCTGCCGGCCAGGAACCGTTCCAGCTCGTCACGGATGGTGAACAGGATCTTTTCCGCCGAATCCTTCCGATGGGCGCGAATCAGGGCTTCCACCCGGGTCTGGCCAAAACGTTCTCCATCGAATGCTTTGGCTTCCAGCACACCGTCAGACAGGACCGCCAGGATATCCCCGGAATGCAGGCGCACGATACGCGTTTCCTTGGCTTCCGAGGTGGGCATGATTCCCATAGGGGGTGCATCGGCTCCCAGCACGTCGAACTCATCCTTGGCGCCCCGGTACAGCAGGATCGGTGCCTGGCCGGCACTGAGCATGTGCAGGGTGTCCGTTTCCACGTACAGGTTGCCCATCCAGGCGGTGACGAAGCGGCCGCCGTGGGCGTCCAGGGTCAGCTGGTCGTTGAGCTGGGCTGCAATCTCGTTGACGGGACGTCCCAGCCGGGCGCCCATGCGAAACATGGCCCGGACCTGGGATGCGGTCAGGGCAGGGCCCATGCCGTGGCCGGTCACGTCGGCCAGCACAAAATAAACTTCTTCCGGTTTGGCTTCATCAATACGAATCTGGCCGTCGCGGCGGATACCCAGCACGTCGAAGGTGTCACCGCCGGTCTCTTCAGCCGGCAGGCTGCCTGCGGCAATCTCAAAGTGATCGCTGGCAGGAAAGCTCCGTGGAAAGGTCTTCTGCTGGATCTGCCGGGCCAGCTGCAGGTCGTCTTCCAGTTTCAGCAGATTGGCCAGCCCATCGCGCATGCGGGAGTGGGCCTGGGCCAGGTGATTCACCTCCTCCAGGGTGGATTCGATGGGCTGGTGCTGTTCCAGGTCTCCCTGGCTGATCCTGATGCTCTGGTTGGCCAGGCTGCGAATTGGACGGCTGTAGCGCCGGGCCATGGAAATGGCCCGGTACACTGCAAATCCGGAAACCAGCAGGATGATGCTGACCATCAGGATGCGGATCTGCCGGATGTTTCCCAGCAGCTCGCTTTCCGGCACCAGCACCCCGGCGAAAAGCTCACGGGAACTGCTGACCGGGATCCACTTGCCCTGGCCCCACCAGGCCCGACCGTCGGATGTGAACCGCACCGGCTCCAGCGCGACTGTGCCCGTCCTGGATGTCTGGAAGGCTGCCGACGCATCGTTAGCCAGGCCAAAACCCAGCTCCGTGGGGTGCTTGAGGTAGGCGCGTTCCCGCTCGGCCTGCACCGCGAAGGCGGGCAGATTGGGCAGACCCACAATCTGGCCGACGCCGTCCGTCACCAGCACCAGTCCGCTGTAGCCCACGTCGAAGTGCATGGTGAAATCGGAGATGTCTTCCAGCAGCACGTCCAGGGCCACGACCCAGCTGCGTCCATCCGGACCCGTCACCCGACTGGCGGCGGTGATGCCCGGCAGTTCCGAGGAAAAAAAACGGTAGGCGTTAGACCAGAATAACTCGGCGTCAGGGGTTTCCAGTGCACCCTGGTACCAGGGGCGTTCCGCCGGGTTGAGCTGGTAATCCAGCTGGGTCCAGCCCAGCTCGGCGCGGTCCGGGAACATGGCCCGGGTGGGAATTGCGCCGGCGCCGTCCAGCAGGATCATGCGCCAGTCGTCTTCCAGCCGGTTGATCTGCAGCACCCGCAGGTCCGGATCCACCACCAGCACGCCGTACAGCTGGGAATGGGCCTTCATCAGCGGCAACAGCAGTTCGGGGCCGCCGCTGCCCTCGGTAGGGTCGAGCTGATCGCTGCCGACCCAGCCCTCGATGATCCGCAGGGAACTCTCCACGGGTTCGATGAAATGGCGGACCTCCGCCTCGGTGCGGCTGATGGTCTGTCCGATCAGCACCCGGGACAGGTTGCCAATGATGTGTTCCGCACCCAGGAACGTAGCGGTCAGCAGGACCAGTCCAAACACCGTCACCAGGAACAGCATGTTGTTCAACAGGCTGCGCCGGATCGTGGTTTCCTTCCGCTTTTGGATCAGAGGTGCGTTCACTGGCTCAGTCGATGCTGATTTCTATTTCATCGATACCCACGTATTGCTGAATCGCCTGCATGGCGCCGGCAATACGAGGTTCCAGTTCACGGCTGAACAGCGCGTCCCGATCCACGCCCTCGGTCCAGCCATAAATGCTGTGGCGCAGGTAATCGTCGGTACGCACGCTGTTCTGAATATCAAAAATAATCTTCTCGAACTCACTGAATGTAGGGGTAACTCCCAGGGCCACAAACAGCTCTCCCATGGACGTCAGCATGGGCGCCGCCGTTTCCGGCAGGTCGAAATCCTTGGGCTTGAACTGAAGGTGGGTGTTGGACGAATCGGCCCACAGGCGGTAGCACACGTTCTGCAGCGAGTGATACAGGGGCTCCTCGGAAACCAGGATGAGCAGGAAGTTCTTCGGGTTTGCGGTGAGCGTTGCCAGGGTGTAGCTCCACTCGTGGGTACGGACAAACTCATTCAGGCGGATGTGGTGCCTAAAGTCGGCGGCCTGAAGCTGGTCCACAATCAGGATGGTCTTTTCCGCCTCGCTGAAGGCACAGGCCTCGCTGACCGAACGGTCGAACTGCGATATCGGAATCTCGGATTCGTCGTCGTCGGCTTTGACCGGCCGGACCACGGGCTCCGCCGCACCCGCGTCGGAGAAATCATGGGACAGGACGTGATCGTACTGCAGGGCATGGGCCAGGGCGTTGGCCAGGGCAGTCTGGCGCCGGGCAGAACGGCCTTCGATGTTCAGACAGCGCAGGCCGCTGGTGGGCTGCTGGAAAAAGCAGCGCAGCTGGTATTCGTAGTCATCGTTTGACTCGAATCCGTATTCCGCCATGCGGCGACGAAGGCTGGCCATAAACCCTTTGCGATGATCCTGTGTATGCCGGCGGTACGGGCCCGGACCGTACCGCCACCGATCAGCCGGCCTTGGCCAGGGGCTCCTCCCGGCGGGGGCCGTGCAGCACCGCTTCGCGGGTCGCCCGGATAATCAGATCGACCTCCTCGGTGGTGATGCGGAAATGGGGGGTATAACGCAGCGAGTTCTCGCCCCCGTGAATGACTCCGACGCCGCGCAGCCGCATGTATTCCTCCAGGCTGCCGCGGCCGTAAGCCTTGAAACAGTCTGCCAGCTCGCAGCTGAACAGCAGGCCGGTGCCCTGGACCTTGGTGATTTCGCCGTCGAGCTCATCCGCCAGCGCACCCAGCTTTTGCAGGAATTCCACGCCCCGGTCGCGAATATTCTGGCGCACCTCATCGGTCACCGACTCCAGCACCTCCATGGCCACGTCCATGGCCCTGGGGTTGGAGGTCATAGTGTTGCCGTAGATACCGGCCCGGTAAAGCTGGGCCGTTTCGTCGGTCATAGCCAGCACCGACAGCGGGTATTGCCCGGCGTTCAGCGCCTTGGAGAAGGTTTCCATGTCCGGCGGGTCCAGTTTTTCAAAGCCGGGATAATCCACCACGGACAGGCAGCCGTGGGCCCGCAGGCCGGCCTGGATGGAGTCCACCATCAGCAGACCACCATGTTCCCGGGTGAGCCGGCGCGCCGCCTGGTAGAACTCCGGCGTGATGGCCTGGCCGGGATTGCCTTCTCCCATGACGGGCTCCATGAAGAAGCTCTCGATGAACTGGCCGTTGTCGCGGGCATCGGCGAAGGCCTGCTCCAGAGCTTCGATGTTATTGGGCTCTACCGTGATCAGGTTGTCCCGGTCACGGAAGCTGGCCAGGTGCTTGGCATACCCCCGCAGGGATGAATCCGAAAACTGGGCCGGTCGATCGGTGCGGCCGTGAAACCCGCCGCGCAATGACATGACCCGGATTTCGCGGCCCTCATGGGTTCCCCCCGGATCCGTGCGGATCTTCGCGTTGACGTCCGACAGGCGGGCCGCCACGGTCACCGATTCGGAGCCGCTGTTGAGAAACAGAAACTGGGTGAAGGGCTGGTCTCCCCGGCGGTGTCCGATTTCGCTCTTGAGCGCGTCGATCAGACGCATCTGGCTGAAGCTCGCGGTCATGACGTTGGCCATGACGTGGTTCTGGCACATGACCTCCAGCATGGGCTCGGGTGCGTGGCCAAAGCCCAGCATGCCGTAGCCGCCGGAATCGTGAATAACGGCACCCTTGGTGGTGACGATCCAGGGTCCTCTGGCCGCCAAAGCCACGTAGGGATTCACCGCGTCAGAGGCGTAGAAGTTGATCAGCCCCTCCTGTACCTGTTCGATCTGATGGGTTTCATCCATCCGCAGCACATGGTCGAATTCCGAGCGCAGGGCCCGGTGCTGCTCCAGCGCATCGGTCACCGCTGCCGGCAGCTCCGGGTGGGTTGCGGCGAACTTCACCAGGGTTTCGTCACTGAGACCGGTGGTTACGGCGGGGCCGCCGTATGAGCGCAGTTCTTCGAGTTGCTCTAGAATGCTCATGCCTTAAGAATCCTCTCTTCCTGGGGCCGGTCAGGGCGCCCGTACTGGCGCCCGATTCGATGTGTCACAGGCGCTGGAATTTGCGTCGAATAATATCACAGGGAACACACCCAACCCATGTTGACAGTGGTCCACGGCAACCGTATCGAAGCGCTGGCTGAGCAGCTGATGGAGCGGTTGGACAGCACCGTCGCCAACCCGCTGGAGCCGCGACGGGTGGTGGTTGGCCACGTCGAAATGGGCCAGTGGCTGGCCCGTCTCAAGGCCAGTCGGGACGGCATCTGCGCCAACCTGCAGTTCGAACTGCCCGGCGCAGCCATATGGCGCCTGATGCGGGACATGTTGCCGGATATTCCTGCTGACAATCGCTTTACGCCCGAAGCCCTGACCCTGAGGATCCTGGCCCAGCAGGGCGACGTGCACCCGGAACTTGATCGGATGCTGGCGGATCGGGACACCCGCGGCCGGCTTCGCTTTGCCCGGCGGCAGGCCAGGCTGTACGACCAGTACCTGGTCTTCAGGCCGGACTGGATCATCCAGTGGGAAGCGGGCCAGGAGAGCCACTGGCAGGCCGAGCTTTGGCGTGCCCTGGTGCAACCTGAAGACTGGCACTGGGCGCGCTGCTGGGACCGGCTGGGTGAGCAGGAATCGTCAGTCCCGGTCACCAACGCGCAACCCATCGGGCAGCTTTCGGTGATTGGCGTGGCAGAGTTGTCTCCCAGCTACCTGGACTGCCTGCGCAGGGCAGGGCAGTCCATGGATATCACCCTGTACCAGTGGCGGCCTTCCCGCCAGTACTGGGGCGATGTGCCCAGCCCCAGGGCCCGCAATCGGCCGCCCCATGAGCCGAGTTGCCCTTTGCTTTCGTCCTGGGGGCTGGTGATTCGTGACGTCATCCACTGGATGCTGGAGCTGGACCTGGCCGACCAGGAGCTGTACACCGAACCGGAGGCGACCAGCCTGATCCAGCACATACGCAAAGACCTGCTTCTCGACCAGCCTGGCGGTGGCAGTTCCGACACGACACAGACCGGCCTGTCAGTCCAGGTGTGCGCCTCGCGACGTCGCGAAATCGAGGTCTGCCGCGACCACCTGCTTTCCAGGCTGGCGGCCGACCCGACCCTTTTTCCCTCGGACGTGCTGGTGCTGTGCCGGGACCTGGACAGCTATCTCCCCCACGTCCACGGCGTTTTTCCCGAGGAGCAGCCCGGCGCCATCCGCTGGCGGGCCGTGGGCGCACAGCGGGCGGCACAGGGCGGTGCGCTGGAGGCACTGGTGGCCCTGCTGGAGGAACTGTCACGTCCCCGCCTGGACCGCGGTGTTCTGGACCTCCTGGCGCTGCCCTCGCTGCGCCGCAGCTTTGACATCAAGGCGGCTGATTTGCCCGATGTCCAGCGCTGGATCCGGGAGGGAGGCGTTTACCACGACGATGGTGACAAATTCGGTTTCGACCGCGGCATGTCCCGGCTGACCACGGCCATGCTGGCCGGCGAGGACGCCGCCGGCTGGCCGTCCGAAGAATCTGTCCACCCGGCGGAGCTGGAGAAGCTGGGCCGGCTGTACCAGTTCCTGGACCGGCTCACCGACTTCCGCCGGTCCGGCGCCCGGGATCGTCCGCTCACCCAATGGCTGGACTGGCTGGGTGGGGTGGTGGAATCCTGTATTCGGCCTGGCCCGAATGACGAGGCGGACATGGCTCTGATCGGAGACGCTGCCCTGGGTGTCCGACGCGACCTGCCGCAGATCGACCCGGTGCTCGACTTTGCGGCATTCCGCGATCTGATGCTGAGCCGCCTGTCCACCGAGCGTGGTTCCACAGGGACTCCGGGCGGCGTCACTTTTGCGTCCTTTGGCGCGGGCCGGCTGACCCCGGCCCGGCTGATCTACGTGCTTGGCCTCAATGACGGCCAGTTCCCGGCACCGCTGGAACGCTCTGACCTGGATCTGATGTCGCGCCATCCCCGCCGTGGTGACCGCAGTCGCCAGCGCGAAGACCGGATGCTGATGCTGGAGTGGCTGGGCAGCGCCGAAGACGAGCTGGTGTTGAGCTGTGTGGGCACCGACGTCAGGGACGGCACCGACCTGGCCCTGTCTGCCGTGGTCGAAGAGCTGCTGCAATACGCGGAGCGCCAGCATCGCGTTTGCCGGCCACGGTTGCTGACGCGCTTTCCCATCCAGGGGTTTTCATCGCGCTACGGCGATGCATTGACCAGTTACGCTCACCAGTTCAACGTTTCCGCTACGGTGGATGATCGCCCTTTCCAGCTGCGCCCCCTGGAGGCCCCGGATCTCCCCCTGCACGTCGACCTGGAACAGCTGGTGGCGTTCGCCAAGGCGCCGACGCCCTGGTACCTGCGTCATCGGCTTGGCGTCTGGCTGGACATTCCTGAAGACCTGCTGGATTCCCAGCCACCGCTGCAGCTGGACTCCCTGTCCCGTTACCTGGCGGTGGCCTACGGGCTGCGCCAGTCCGGGCGGGACGGCCTGGACCAGCGCCTGCAGCAACTGGTCAGCCTGCCGGAAGGTCAGCTGGGGGTTGCCGACGCCAGTCGCGTGGCGGCGGATGTGGCCGGACTGGTGCAGCGCAGGACCGAGCTGCTGGGCGACGGCGAAGCGCGGCTGCTGGACCTGAACCTGCCGATCAAGCCAATGGCTCTGACCGGACGGCTTGACGCCTGCTTCGGTGACCGGCGGGTAGTGCTGCACGCCGGCAAAGCCAACGCCAAGCGAATCATCGAACTGTGGATCCGGCACCTGGCGTTTTGCCAGGTTCGGGGCGGGGACTGCACCAGTGTGCTGATTGCCCGGGATTCCCAGCTGACCCTGGCCGGAGTCCAGGACGCGGCCTCTCACCTGGCATTCTGGCTGAACCTTTTCGCCGAGGGCCAGCGGCGTCCGCTGCCGGTATTCCCGGAAACCTCGCGCCGCTATGCCCGCGCCACTGATCACCGCGACTGGGACTGGGGCGACTGGCGCAGCGGACTGGCCCAGGCCGACCAGACCTATACCGGCCAGGGCCGGCAGGCAATGGCGGACGCCAACGACCCCTATCTGCAGCTGGTATTTCCGGACGGCAGCTGGCAACAGGCAGAATTCGCCCGGCTGGCAAGGGAAATCTGGCTACCCATTGAAGAGCACCTGAGCAGTGAAACCGTTTGACCTGTCACAGGCGCCGCTGGACGGCTGGAACCTGATCGAGGCCAACGCGGGCACCGGCAAGACCTACTGCATGACCCGCCTGCTGCTGCGGCTGATGCTGGAACAGGGCCACCACGCGGAGGAGGTTCTGCTGGTGACCTTTACCCGAGCCGCCACAGCCGAGCTGAAGACCCGGGTGCTGAAAGTGCTCCGGCTGGCCGCCGCCGCCCTGGCCGGGCAGCCCGGTGACGACCGGACCATCAACCAGCTGTGCGCGGATTACGTGGATGACGCGACGGCCCGGGAGCGGATCAATCGGGCGCTGCGGACTTTCGACCAGGTTGCCGTCTACACCATCCACGGCTTCTGTCAGCAGCTGCTGACCGAGTTTGCCGGGGTGACCGGCTTCGACCTGGACGCTGAGCTGATTGAAGACGACAGCGTCGTGCTGTCGGCCCTGGCCGGAGAGCAGTGGCAGCTGCTGATGGAGTCCCAGTCGACGGAGTTTGCGGCGTTCCTGCAGGCGGGCGGTCGGGAGCGCCTGGGCGGCTATGCACGTGATGTCCGGTCCATGCTGGAAAAGCCCTATGCAACCTTGATTGACCGGGGCGACACGGCCGATCTGCCCGGATTGGAGGGGCAGTTCAGGAGCGCCTGGCAGCAACTTTGTCACCAGTGGCCCCGGCAAGGCGCCGAATTCCTGGGCGGGCTGCTGACCCACGACGGGCTCAGCCAACAGCGTTATAAGCCCGCCCAACTCCGGCGCCAGGCCTCTCGCGTGGACCGGCTGGTGATCGACCCCTGGATCAAATCCGACCTGATGGAGGATGCCGCCCGGCTGGGACGCAGCGCCCTGGAACAGGGCACGAACCAGGGCTTCGCGCCACCGGACCACAGATTGATGGACGTCATCGAAGCATTTGTCGTCGCCAGCCGAAGTCTCCGGGAAGCCTATGCTACCCAGGAACGCCGACTGCCGATGCTCCTGCGCGACCGGGTCGCGGAAGCGCTGGATCGGTGGAAGCAGCGGGAAAGTCGAATGCTCTACCGTGACCTGGTGGAACGGCTGCAGGCCAGCCTCGAGGGTCCCATGGGCGAGCGCATGGCCCAGGGCGTGGAACAGCGCTTCCGCGCGGCACTGATCGACGAGTTTCAGGATACCGACCCGCTGCAGTTTTCAATCTTCAGGCGTCTGTTTCGAAACCAGCCGGTTTTCCTGGTGGGCGATCCGAAGCAGGCCCTGTACGGCTTCCGCGGCGCCGACGTTTTTGCCTACCTGCAGGCACGGCAGGATGTGGACAGGTGTTATGCCCTGAACACCGACTGGCGAGCCC
Organism: Lysobacterales bacterium; assembly: GCA_030065125.1. GTDB lineage: Bacteria > Pseudomonadota > Gammaproteobacteria > Xanthomonadales > SZUA-38 > JASJDM01. Next base: position 37,822 of record JASJDM010000014.1, read on the forward strand.
ACCCCGGGGTGCTGGCGGGCATCAACCGGTTGTTCATCGGAGCGGATTGCCCGTTTGCCCTGGAGGCCATTGATTTTCGCCCGTCGGAACCCTCGGAACGCCCCCAGGAGCAGCTGTTGGTGGACGGTGAACCCGATGGTCCCCTGCTGTTCTGGACCCTGCCGGTCCAGCCTGCTCACCCGTCCAGGATTTCCGCCGCCGAATCCACCGCAGCCCAGATTCAGCGCCTGATCGACAGCGGCAGCCGGGGCCGGGCCCGGCTGACCGGTGCCGATGGCAGCGTGCGCCCGCTGGTAGCCGGGGATATCGTCGTGCTGGTGCGGAAACACACCGAGGCCGCACTGGTCGCCAGGGCGTTGAACCAGTTGGGGATCTCCTGTGTGCAGCCGGGAACCGAGGACGTGTTTCGCAGCAGCGAGGCGGCTGACCTGGAACGGGTGCTGCACGGCGTGTGCTACCCGGAACGCAGCGGGCGCATGGCCGGCGCGCTGGCGACCGCGCTGCTGGGTGGGACAGCGGAACTGGCTGAACGGCTGGCGACGGATACTGACGAGGCGGACCATCGCACCGAGCAGTTCCGACAGCTGCGTGGCACCTGGGAACAGCAGGGCATCGCCGCGCTGATCAACCGGCTGGTTCTGGATTTCGGCATTGCGTCCCGCTTACTTCGACGGGTCGATGGCCGCCGCCGACTGACCAATATCTACCACTTGCTGGACCTGATGGAACAGCAGTTCGAGCCGGGTCGCCCCCTGGGCGAACAGCTGGACTGGCTGCACAGCCGCCGCCAGGTTACCGAGTACCAGGGCGAAGAATCCCTGCTGCGCCTGGAAAGCGAAGAGGACCTGGTCAGGATCCTGACCATCCACAAGAGTAAGGGCCTGGAGTTCCCCGTGGTGTTTTGCCCCTACCTTTGGGACGCTAATCCGAAGTTCGAGTCGCCCGGGAGCTACCTGGAGCACCATGCCCACGACGGCCTGTCCATCGTATTCAACGGCAGCGAGTCTGATTTGGCCGCGCACCTGCAGGAATCGGTCTCAGAAAACCTGCGTCTGCTTTACGTCGCATTGACCCGGACTCGCAATCGTGCCTATCTGGCATGGACGGTTACCCGGGGCACCGGTTACGCCGCCCTGCGAATGCTGCTGGACAATGCCGGCAGAGACTGGCAAGGCGGGCTGGACCCGTTCAGGTCGAAGAAAAGCCTCGATGCGGCCCTGGACAAAACCGCTGAGCAGCTGGTCCAGTCCGGTCTGTGCTCGATGACCCGACCCCGGGCGGGAGAACCTCGGAGTGAACAGCGTCAGTTTGGCGAGTTCCAGGCCCCTCCGGGTGTCAATCCCCCGGCCTGGTCGATTCACAGCTACTCCAGCCTGGCCGAGCAGAACGTCGTGGGCGGTGATGACTCCATCCGTGACGTCGACCGGCTTTTTGGCGAAGACGACGCCAGTGATGCCGAGACGGACAGGGCCATTTTCAAGCTGCCGGCGGGGTCCCGGACCGGGCTTATGGTGCATGGGATCTTCGAGCGGCTGTCGAGCTTCGACCCGGAGGATTCGGAGCTGATGCTCCTGGTAGAGCAGGCCCTGACCCGATTCCAGATGCCGCTGTCCCACGCGCCCGCCCTGGCGGCCCAGATCAGAATCTGCCTGACGGCGCCACTGGACGGCAGCGACCCCGGAATCCGGCTGGACCACGTGCCGCGGTCGGATTGGGTCGCGGAAATGGAATTTCATCTGTCCCTGCGTGGCGCGGCCCGGCCGGATCTGTGGCGGCTGCTGGACAGGGACACTACCGATCAGGGTCGACTGGATGGTTTCCTCAGGGGTTTCATCGACCTGATATTCCGCCTGGACAACAGATTTTATATCGTTGATTACAAAACAAACCTTTTGGGGAACGACCCATCGGCCTACACCCCTGAGCAACTCAAGCTGGCGATTCGCAGCCACGACTACGAGTTGCAGTATCTGCTGTACACACTGGCCCTGCACCGTCACCTGAGCAATACCGTCGACGGGTATCGCTACGACAGCCACTTTGGCGGAGTGTATTACCTGTTTATTCGGGGCATGCAGTCAGGCTCCGCCGCCACCGGCGTGCACTACGCCTTGCCCTCGGAGGAAATTATCGGACGGCTCGACCGGCTATTTTCCGGGTTTAAATCGAATAATTTCAATTAGATAAGTTACTTTCCTCAGGCTATTAGTCAACTGAGGCAGGGTCCGCGCCGTGACATTGACCGGCCGCGTGCTACACTCATGAGCGTGAGGCCGGCTGTTCCGGTTTCACGAGGGGAGGCAGCAAGCTTTCGATTTCAAACCGGTTCGCGGACTGCGCCGGTTTCCAGCCGCCAAATCCTGGCCATCCTGGGCCGCACCTCCCCCAACAGGTGGCTGGTCCGGTTAGCATCGATCACTACGAGGGACGTGGGGTCGACGATTTCTAACACAGCGCAGTTCGCGGGCCGCGTTTGATTCGCAATCAGGACACCACCGGCGTGCCCGGCAGGCCACGGTCGTCCAACAGATCGAAGAAATACACGCCGAACCCGGCTGAAATCGGATTGGCGCAGGCGATGTCTTCATAGTCCTGTTCGGTCCTGGCGACCCATTCGGCGATAGCCTGGTTCAGTTTTCTGGTGGTGAAGGACTTGAACTCCCAGTATTTATCCGGGGGCAGGCAGGTTGAGTAGTACTCGGACTGCATCTTTCCAAACGGCGTGGCCGCGTAGTCTCCACCCATCCTCAACTCCAGGTTGTTGGCGCAGGTGGTGACCAGGTGAGAAATGCTTCGGCAGACAGCGGCAAGCGCCGCGGTAGGGGAAACCGAGGAGATGCGATTGAGCTGAATGGTCTTGCCGTCGATCTCTCCGGTCAACGGTTCCGAGGGTGACGGCAGCACGCCGATACCCAGGCTCTGTGGTGAATCCGGTCCGGATTGCACGGCCTGCAGAAGCACCGTGTCGTCCTCGGCATTGTGAATGACCAGGCCGCATTGCTTCAGAACGTTCAGGATGGGCCCGTAACTCATCCGGCCACTGACGCAGCGCCTCACCAGTCCGTCGAAACTGCGGCCCTGGCGGCCGCGAACGGGCAGGGCGACCGGGTCGCCGTTGTTGTCCTGGTAGAGGGGGTCAGAGCGCCAGCGTTCACACACGGCAGCCTCAAGGGAGATGCAGGGCGCCGACTCGGAGTCGCCCAACCGGCTCTCAGCCAGACTTCCAATTTCAGACAGCGTGGTTCTTCGGCCCTTGAGGAAGTCAGCCACCAGGGCAATATCCGTACAGCCCGCTTCGAATGCCAGGTTGGGGACGTTGAGTGGCGTTCCGCTGCGCTTGAGCCGGGCGGTAGCCTCTTCCAGGTACAGCTTTTTGACCAGAGCTATCAGCGCGGGCAGGGACACCCTGAACAACAGCAGGATCCGCACCAGCGGTCTCAGGAAAAGTTCCAGGTCACCAACCAGGGACGCCGTGTCCCTCTTGGGGCCGGCAAAAATCCTGGTGATGTTGTCTTGCTCGTTCATGCTGAGACTCCCCGGGACAGGGTTACCCGTCCCCTGGCGTCCGTGCTGGCATACCCATCCCTGATCAGTTTTTTCAGCACTGGGCCATAACTCATGCGCGGCCCGATGGTGGTCCTCACCAGGTTCTCGAAGGTGGTTCCGCTGCCCCGCCGGGGCAGCGGCAGGGGATTGCCCGACGGGTCTCTGAACCTGGGGTCCGTGGACCAGCGATGGCGGATTCGCTGGTCAAACGGCAGAAAGGCCTCTTCCGAGATCTTTTTATTCAGCAGCGAGTGCACCTCGCGCGGGTCTTTCATGCCCGACACCAGTGCAATGGCCGGCGCTGTGGGGCAGTCACCCCGGTCAGCCAGTTTTCGAAGGGCAATCTGCAGCAGGGTGGTCTTCAGCAGCTCCACCAGCGCATCACGCGGCAGATTCAGGTCAATGCTGGTTTCGGCCAGGGATTCCAGCAGTGGGAATATCCGACGGACCGGGTCGGCCCCTTGGCGACGGCGCCTGGAGTTTTTCATATCGGCTAACGTTGTTTGATTTGGAACAATTGCGTTGCGATGCCCTCGCGAACTAGCCTACTTTTGATTTGCGCAAATCGCAAATTGACAGAAATCAGGCGTGGCATGAAGACCTTGACGCTTATTGGACTCACCGCACTGCCAGGACTCATCTGGACCAGCAGCACGCTGGTGTTCTCCGTTCAATCCAGCACGTCCCATGACGGCATACCGTCTCGGAGGGGGCCGATTCACCAGCAGTTTGCAGCAGCCCCCGACGCTTCCCGGGCACAGCGGCTGGCGGTACTGGCCATGGCGAGCAAAGACCCGGTTGGATACGACCTGGCGCAGCAGTTGCAGGAGCAGTGCGACTACGCTCGGAAGCGATCGACAGCCCACAGCCGGGACGGGCAGCGGGCCCTGGCCTTACTCAAATCCTACTGTCGGGCCCTGGGTTCCCGGCATGCTTCAGCTGCAGTCACCAGCGGTCAACCCAGTTCAGCCGGCAAGGGCACCATGGCGCTGATGTCGAGGGCCCTGGAGGAGTCTGAGCAGCAACTGGGATGTGAGGAGGCCCGACAGCTGGCCGCCATAGTCGCAGGAGAGTCCCATGATCCGTTTGAGGTGCGATCCGCCGTGGCGTATCTCGGCACCAGTCCGTGTGGAAGATTCAGCGAGATGGGGCATCGGAATGCCCAGATCATGCTGCTGGCGGCTGAGCTGGCTTACTGCGACCTTTCGGGATTCTGCGAGGCCGATACGCCGTACACTCTTTTTGTCTGTCTCAAGTGGTCGGCCTGCCAGGCTGGTCGCCCGCTGGTGTCAATTCTGAGCGACGCGGTGTCGCCGCAGACCTTTCGCGCAGCCACCCGGCTCTGGCATTCGCTGCGTCCCGGTCAAGGTTGAAGTAAGGCAAGTGGGCCCGGTATGGGTGCATTGTCGCCATCCAGCAGTTTCGATATTCTAGCCAGGTTCAAAAAACAGCGAGACGACCGTGAACGCCGCTCAACCCGCTCTGGCCATGCCGGAAATGGACCTCGATCAAATGCGCAGCAACGCTGGCGCCGCAGCCAACCTGCTGAAGAGTATTGCCAACGAGACCCGGCTGCTGATCCTGTGCACCCTGGCGAACGGAGAAAGGTCGGTGGGTGGCTTGAATCAGAGCATAAAGCTCAGCCAGTCAGCGCTGTCCCAACACCTGGCCATATTGCGGCGGGAGGGCCTGGTACAGACCCGGCGGGAGTCTCAGACGATTTATTACTCCCTGGCCCCCACCGACGCCTTGCGCGTCATCGAAACCCTGCACGACATTTATTGCTCCCCCGGCTGCTGATCGCAGCCAGACGTGTCGACAATACGTCAGTCGCGGTAGGAACTGTCCAGGCGATCCAGCTGCCGCAGCAGGCCCGGCCACACCAGCTGTCCACCCAGGTTCATGGTCACCTGCTCGGCCTGGGCCCGGGCGCCCGCAAGGATCGGATCTGGAATATGCACCAGGTCGCCGCCGCCCGCCTGGGCGCTGATCTGGATGGCGCAGGCCGATTCCAGGACGTACATGCCAAGGAACGCATCGGCCACCGTAGGGCCGCAGGTCAACAGGCCATGGTTGCGCAAAACAAAGAAGTTGTTGCTGCCCAGATCCGCCACCAGGCGCGGCTTCTCGTCCTCGTTCAGCGCGACGCCTTCGTAGTCATGATAGCCAATGCTGGCCAGGGCGAAGATTGACTGCTGGCTGATGGGCAGCACGCCCTCGGCCTGGGCCGACACCGCGACGCCATTGACGGTATGGGTATGCATTACGCACTGGACGTCCGGACGGGCCGCATGCACTGCGCTGTGAATGACAAAACCGGCGGGGTTGACCGGGTAGGGGCTGTTCATCACCTTATTGGCCTCCAGGTCCACTTTGACCAGGCTGCTGGCGGTGATTTCATCGAACATCATGCCGTAGGGATTGATCAGAAAGTGGTGATCGGGACCTGGTACGCGGGCTGATATATGGGTGAATACCAGGTCGTCCCAGCCGTGCTTCGCGACCAGGCGGTAGGCGGCCGCCAGGTCCACCCGAAGGTTCCATTCCTGTTCACTGACAGATTCGCGAACGCGATCGTTGCTGGGCTGGCTCATGGGTAATTCCGGTCCTGGGGGTGCGCAAATGGTAACCCAAAGGGCTTGGCCGGCGCCGTCACATATAATATTATATTTTTCTAATATTCAAGGATGTTTCAGAAATGGCCAAAACTGCAATGGACCTGGTCGCCGAGGCCAGAGCCCGGATCAAGGAAATCAACGCCGATCAACTGGAAGCCAAGCTGGGCCAGGCTCCGGTGATTGTTGACGTCCGGGAGCCGGCCGAGTTTCAACAGGGGCACGTGTTCGGGGCGGTGAATATCCCCCGGGGTGTGCTGGAGTTCGAAGTAGCGGCCCATTCCGACGTGGCCTCCAGGGTGGCGCCGGAGCTCACGGTTCAAGACGCCAATCTGGTGCTGTACTGCCGCACCGGCGGCCGCTCCGCGCTGGCCGCCGACTCACTGCAGCAGATGGGATTCAGCAACGTGGAGTCGCTGGAGGGGGGATTCCTGGGCTGGGAGGCCGCAGGCAAACCCATTCGCCAGACCTGAAACCGACCGGTGGACGGACCTGGACGGACCGGGGACAGGCTCAGTTCATCACTTTGCGGATATGAATTTCGCCCTGGCGGGTTTCCAGGGTGACCCGGGTGCCACCGCCGTTGATCAGGGCGATGATCTTCTGTTCCAGTTCGAACTCGATGCGATTGCCCTGCTGGTCGCGCTTGAATACCGGTTCGTTGGGACGCAGCTCCACTTCGAAATCCGAGTAGATTTCCTGCTGGCGCGACGTCATCCACAACTCGGCGCCGAAGTCCGGCGGCAGGCTCACGGTGATGTTGCCGTTGCCGTTCTCCAGTGCCATGGGCTCGTCGCTGGTGACCTCCAGCAGCTCCACAATGATGTCTTCGTTCACCGTCTCGGCGATCACCGTTCCCCGAATGCCGGTGGCGGTGATGGAACCGTTGACGTTGTCCAGGTCCAGGGATCCGGTAACGTCGGTGACGGAGATGTCGCCGTCGTTGACCGTTTTCAGCTCCAGGTTGGCTCGGCGCGGCACCCGGACGGTCAGATCCACCGTGCCAGAACCCCACTCGGTATCGATCTCGATCTGGTTGTCCTCCTCCTCGATATCGAGGGCGTAACTGGATACCGGAATCGGTTTGGCGCCGCTGGGGGTAATGATGCGGCGTTCGCCCCCGGAACCAGCCACCTCGATCTCAACGTCATCCCGGTCCTCACCGATAACCCGGATCGAGCCGGAGCTGAGATCTGCGTCCAGGTGAATGGGGTCCCCGGGCCTGCTCAGCGGGATGTTGTAAGTCTGGGTGTTTTCCGCCTGGCTGACAGGCGAGGCGAACAATCCGGCAAATACTGCGGCTGTGATCAGTTTTTTATTCATGGCGGAAAATCTCCACGTCTCCATTGATTGACTTGAATTGAAACCGGGGGCCGCCACTGCCGATCTGCAGTCCGGCCGGCTGTTCAACCCGGTATCGATTGGTATCTCCTATCCGCTGCTTATCCACGGTCATTTCCAGCGCCACGGGGCGCGCGTCGAAGTCACTGCGGATGCGGCCGTTGCCGGTGACGATGGCCAGAGTCAGGTCCGGTGAGCCGGGCAGCCCCACCTGCATGTCTCCGTTGACCGTCTCGAGGCTGCAGTCGGATCGCGGCTGTCTGGCAAAGCGCACTGTCACATCACCATTCACCGTCTGCAGGCGGCTGCACTGCACCAGCTCTGCGGCGTCGATGTCGCCGTTGACGTTGTCCAGCTGGACCGCGCCGGTTACGCCGGCAACACTGATCGAGCCATCCATCACCGTCGCCACGTCAATGTCTGCCGCCGCGGGCACCTGGATTTCCAGCGCCAGGTAGAGGCGGCACTCATCACAGCCCTCCAGCGGCGACCACCAGCGGTCCTCGCCTTTCGGCAGTACCAGGGACACCCCCCGGTCATCCTGGTCGACCTGCAGCGTCAGGATCTGCCGGGATCGCTCCAGATCACCGGCACTGCCGGCACTCCGAATCTCTTTGGCACGCACCACGATGACGTCGGCGGATCCGGTCACCACCGAGACAGGACCCCAGATGTTGCGCACCAGCAGTCGCGGCTGGGGCTGGGTGACGCTGAATTCGCGCTGCCAGTTTCGCTGCTCGGTAACCGCCAGGGCGGCTGCGGGCGCCAGCACAAGGCAGGCCAACAATGCGAGACGACGGTTCACATGGAGAATCCTCATATGGAAACCTGGGCCTTGACCCGGCTCAGCAGATGTTCGGATACCTGGGCGTTGAGCTCGCCTTGACGGGCCATCTCAAGCAGTTGTCGCTTGAAGCCGTCGCTGCCCCACGCCATGGCCTGGTCCGCCAGCTCCAGCTGGTCCAGCACGTGGCCATCACGCTGCAGCAGGGGCGTCAGTTGTCGCGCCACCTCCGGATCGGACAGCAATGGTCCCAGCGCTTCGATGGCTGCCCGCCGCACCGCACCGTTGGTGTCCTGCCTGGCCCGCAGCAGCAGGGCCCCGGTAAAGCGGTCATCGGCGGCCGCCCCGGCCAGCGACTGGATGCCCTCCAGTCGAAGGCCCGGCGAATCGGCGTCCAGCATGTTCAGTGCCACGGTGGCGGTGAGGGCCGAGACCTGGGCACTCAGCTGATCGATCTGGCGATCCTGGATGTCGTTGCTGGCCAGTTGGAGACCCATCATCACGCCCACGAACAGGGCGGCTGCGGCGGGCACCAGTGGCTGCATGAAGATGCGCCGCCACCAGACCGGGTTCCGGCTGGCGTTTTGCCGGTTCTGACTCAGGGCCCGGTAAAAGTCCCGCCGCAGGGTGTCTGTCGGCTCCTGTTGCCGGATCTGTCCCAGGTCCCGCCACAGCTGCAGTTCCTCGGGGTCCGTGGTATCGGGCGTCAGCCCGTGAATTTCATGGTCGCGTTCAGGCACGACTTGCCTCCTGTTCCAGTTGTCCGACCAGCTCCTTCAGCTGCTTCACGGCGCGGTGCATGCGCACCCGCGCGGTGGCGGCGGAGCAGTCCAGGGTGCGACCCAGTTCCTCGAAGCTGTCCAGCTGGAATCGGCCAAGCCAGATCACTTCGCGCGCCGGCACCGGCAGCGCCGCCAGGGCGCGTTCCAGGGTCCGGCCCCTGACCTGGGAATCGAACTCGCCCTCCGGCCCCACCACGGGAGACTCCTGGGTCTGCTGGTTTTCATCGCTCAGCGGCTCGGTGTGGCGGGCCCGCCGCAGATGGTCATACACCAGGTTTCTGGCGATCTGGAACATCCAGCCGCGAAACGACCCCTCTCCTCGAAAGCTGGCCGCAGACCGCAGCATCTTCAAAAACGTTTCCTGCACCATGTCCTCACTCAGGGCTGGATTACGGGTCATCTGCAGGCAGTAGTTGAACAGAGCCCGGTGATGACGTTCGAACAGCGTGCCCAGGCACGATTGATCGCCTGCCGCTATCCATTGAATGAGCTGTTCGTCGCTGACCGCCTGCATGGGGGTGTAATCCGTTGCTTTCCTGTTGATGACGCTGTCCAAACTGATTCGTTACATGCCAACGCAAAATCCCAGGAGTGGGTCTCCAAAGTGACGTAGAATCCACCAGTCTATTGGATGAGAACGAACCATAGGATCATGGCATGGACGTGAGCAAACTGCCGGCGGTGGGTGACCGGCTGCTGCAGCAGGGCAGAAGCAGGGCCGGGGCAGCATGAGTCAGGCCATGATTTTTTCGCTGGAGGCACCAGCTCACCTGTGGACTACCACCCTGCAGGGGCTGGGCGGCATCGAGCAGGGCAGCCTGCAGTACCGCCGGTTTCCAGACGGTGAATCCTACATTCGGGTTCATTCACCCTGCACAGGTCGGGACTGCGTCATCGTGGCCTCGATGCAGGATCCGGACCCGCGCATACCCGCGCTGCTGTTCGCGGCCCGAACGCTGAGATCCATGGGAGCCAGGCGGGTTGGCCTGGCCGCCCCTTACCTGGCCTACATGCGCCAGGACAAGATCTTTGAGGCCGGCGAATCCGCCACCGCCCGATATTTTGCTGAATGGCTGTCTTCGCATTTCGACTGGCTGGTAACCATCGACCCCCACCTGCACCGCATCCACGACCTGGCCGAGATCTACAGCATCCCAACCCGGGTGGTGCGATCGGCGGGCCGGTTTGCCGAGTGGATAAAGGCCCATGTGGAGCAGCCCCTGCTGATCGGACCCGACCAGGAAAGTGAACAGTGGGCCGGCGACGTTGCAGGGCGACTGCGGGCGCCTCACCTGATACTGACCAAGGTCCGCTCAGGGGACCGTAACGTGGCCATATCGGTTCCGGAGCTGGGCGAGTACCGCGATTACACGCCGGTGCTGGTGGATGACATTGTCTCCACCGGGCGGACCATGGCCGAAACGGTCCAGCAGCTGGTGGCGGCCGGACTCAAGGCGCCGGTATGCCTGGGAGTCCACGGCGTCCTGGCCAGTGGCGCCCTGGACGACCTCAAGTCCGCTGGCGCCCACCGCCTGGTCACCAGCAACACGGTAGAGAACCCGGCCGCCGAGGTTGATCTCGGATCTGAGTTTGCCGGGGGAATCGCCAGCTTCCTGGACTAGCGGACGTCAATGTGCCGCCCGGCTGCCCTCAAGCACGGGCAGCCACCGGCCGATAGACTTAGTGGCCCCAACTCCGCCGTCTTTCATGAGCCCAACCCCGGACATCGCAGGCAACGACAGAACGCTCCAGGCTGATCCATCCCATGACCGGCTCTATTTTGGTGGGATAACGGGTCTGGTGGACTGCATTGTCAATATGAGCAGCCTGCCGGGGACATTCCTGGTGATTGAGATCGAGCGCTACTCAGAGCTGGCCATTGTGCTGGATGAGGGATTTCTGGCCAGAGTTGAAAACGAACTCTGGCAACTGCTGGATGCCCAGGTGGACGGCCGCGCCAGCGTATTTGGCATCGACGCCGGAGAGTTCGGGATCCTCTGGACTCGGGCGCTGCCGCGATCGGAGTGCGAAGCCGTAGCCCGGGGCCTGCTGAACGGCCTGCGCGGTATGAGCCTGTGTCGGCATTCAGGGCTTCAGCTCACTCCACGGATCGGAATAGTCACGGGCTGGCAGGGAATTGCTCGTCCCCAGGAGTGGGTGCACTGCGCCTACCTGGCGCTGAAGACCAACCAGCGGCCATTTGCCGGATTTGCCCTTTACCAACCCGAAATGGCGGATGGCTTGACCCGGAAATGGGAGCTGCGGCGGGACCTGGCCGGGGCTCTGGACCGGCGGGAGTTCGTGCTGCACTACCAGCCGCGGCTGGATCTGAAACGGGATTCCTGCACCGGCGTCGAGGCGCTGATTCGATGGAAAGATCCCAGGGGTGCCCTGGTATCGCCGGATGAGTTCATGCCTCTGCTGGAAAACTCCGGGGTGATCGTGGAGCTGACCCTGTGGGTGCTCAATCAGTCCGCCGTGGAGCTGTCCGAATGGCTCGAGCAGGACCCTGACCGCGTGCTGGCCATCAACGTTTCACCCCGTGCGCTGCTGGACCCGCTGTTCGTGACGCTGGTCACGGAACTGATTCAGCAGGAAAACCTGGACCCCAGTCAGCTCATGCTGGAAGTGACCGAGGGCAGCGCCTGGGAACATCGATCCAGTACGCTGGATTCCCTGGGCCAGCTCCGTGGTCTCGGCGTGGGCGTTTCCATCGACGATTTTGGCACCGGACACTCCACCCTGGAGTACCTCCGCCTGATGCCGGCGGATGAGGTCAAGATCGATCGCAGCTTTACCCAGAACATGCTGACGTCAGCCACTGATCACCTGCTGGTGCAGCAGGTAATTGACCTGAGCCACCAGCTGGGGATGACGGTGGTTGCAGAAGGCACGGAGTCAGACGCACAGGTTGAAGAACTGCGTCGCATGGGATGCGACTTTGCCCAGGGTTACAGCGTCGCCCGGCCCATGCAGCAGCGCGATCTGATGAGCTGGAAACTGTCGACATCCGCTGAGGGCGTGCCGCAGACCTGACTCCGGTCGGCCGGATCAAACCTGTGGCGTTCGGGCCTGCTCGGTGGCAGGATGCCGGGAGAGTCTTCCGCAGGGACCCGGTGCTCGCCCGGGAACGCCATGAGCTTCTACGACCGATACGTTCTACCTCACCTGGTACATCTCGCCTGCAAGAGCCGTACGATCCAGCACCAGCGCCGCAAAATCGTGCCGCGCGCCCACGGCAGGGTGCTGGAGATCGGCATGGGGTCCGGCCTGAACATTCCGTTCTACCAGCCATCCCGGGTGGAGTGGGTGTGGGGCCTGGAGCCCTCCCCGGAGATGCGCCGGAAGGCCAGAAGTCATCTGCAGGCAGCCGAGATCGAAGTCCGCTGGCTGGATTTCCCCGGCGAGGAGATACCGCTGGAAGATCACACCGTGGACACCGTTGTGGTGACCTACACCCTGTGCACCATACCCGACTGGCAAACCGCCCTTGGGCAAATGCGACGGGTGATCAAACCCGGCGGGGCACTGCTGTTCTGTGAACACGGCCAGGCGCCTGATCCAGCGGTTCAGCGATGGCAGCAGCGCATCAACCCTGTGTGGAAATCCATAGCCGGAGGCTGCCATCTGAACCGTCCGATTCCCGGGCTTCTGGAGCAGGGCGGCTTTCGGGTAAGCGACGTGGACACCATGTACCTGCCCGGGTCTCCCAGGTTCGCCAGCTTCAACTACTGGGGCAGGGCCGTCCCCGCCTGAGCATGGATCCGGGACACTGCAGCCACTGGGTTTTCGGCTACGGCTCGCTCATCTTCAAGGCCGATTTTCCCTTCGCTGAGGCCTGTCCGGCCAGCATCACCGGGTGGCAGCGGCGATTCTGGCAGGGATCCCACGATCATCGCGGCACACCGGACGCGCCCGGACGGGTGGTAACGCTGATTCCGACCCCCGACGCGGTCTGCCATGGCCTGGCCTACCGGGTGCCCGACGAGGTGTTCGATCACCTGGATCACCGCGAGAAAAACGGTTACCGTCGGCTGCAGGTGGCCATATCACTGCAGCACGGCCCCGTGGTGGAAGGCACCACCTACTATGCCGGCGCCGACAACGAAGCGTTTCTCGGCGCAGCACCCGACCACCGGATCGCCAGCCATATCCTGGCAAGCCAGGGCCCAAGCGGCAGTAACCTGGACTACCTGGAGAGACTGGCCAGGGCGTTGCGCCGGATGGGCTGCCCCGACAGCCATGTAGAGAACATCTTCCGGATCGCCCAGGAGCAGGCCGGATCGAACCTGGAGTGAGACCATGATTTATGTCTTTGTCTGCCGCGACGCTGCCAACAGCCGGGAACTCCGGGCACTCTACCGCGACCAGCACCTGGCCTTTATCGAAACCGTCATGGACCAGGTCGCCGTGGCCGGCCCGTGTCTGCCGCCGGGCACAGACGACGCGAAGGCAGCCCAGGCCAGCATCCTGGCGTACCACGCAGACAGCCAGAAACAGGCTGAAGCACTGTTCCAACAGGATCCGTACTTCAACAACGGCATCTGGGAATCCTACGAAGTCTTCGCTCTGAAACCGGTGGTGGGAACCTGGATTGGCGGCAAAACCTGGTAAAAGGGGACAAATCGGAGTTGCAACAGCCTATTTGTCAACGAGTGTTACAGAAACGGTTTGCGTGATGCCGTGCCGGTCAGCGGCGCCGACAGGGCGTAATCTGTCACCATGGTTTGACAAGGCGAACCTGACCGGACTGGGACTCCTCTACCTCCCTCACTTTCCCAGTCCAAGTGCTGATTTTAGCGGGGCCTCGGCCCCGCTTTTTTTATGGCTGCGAGATCCGCCGTCCGAAGTGGGCGATAGCAGGGTTGCAGGGCTCCCTCAATGCCTTGCCGATAGTTGCTTACGCGGACTTGCAGGCGCTGCGCAAAACGTGGTTTTGCTCCGCTTACGGCCTCCGGCCGTTGGCACATCCCTGTGCCAAGGGGGGTCCTAAGTCAGCGACACAGTTCATCGCCTTGGATTTCAAACCACTAGCGCCCACGGGGGAATAATCGCCGATCTCTCAGGTAGAACGCTGCCTCTTTGGCACAGGGAGGTGCCAACGGCCGGAGGCCGTAAGGGATCCGGAAACCGCGTTTTCGGTTCCCGCCCGAGAGTTGACCATGGATGGTCAATCTCTCGGATGGACAATCGATGTGCCGACGCGCGAAGTGCGAGAGTGGAGCGAAAACCGCGTTTTCGCGGAACGGCTGGGAGGCCGCCATGGAAGGCGGATCTCCCAGATACACAAACCTGGCGGATCTTGCAGATCCATTCAATTCACCGCCATCAGCCCGGATCGCCGCGCCAGGGTGTTGTACCGGGCCAGTTCGTCGTCCAGCAGATCCGACAGCTTTTCCAGTTCCTCACTGGCCTGGTCCCACAGCTCATCGCGCACGGCCACCATGGAGGCGGTGGGCGGATGGTCACCCATGTCGGCCAGCCGCATCACACCGGCCAGCTTGTCATTCAGGCGTATGGGGAAGTTAAGGGGGTCCTGGCGGCTTTCCATGCGGGTTTCATACAGCGATTTTTCAATGGCTGTCAGTTGCTCCACCAGCGACTTACCGGATTCCAGCAGTTTGTCGAATCGCGGGTCGTCTCCGATTCGCTGATTGACGCTGTTGACCTGGCCCCGCAGGTCACGGATCTCCCGGACGGCCCCGTGAACCTCGCTGATCCGGTCGCGCAGGCCCAGGACAAACTCGAACTGCGCACGGTAGTCAGCGGCAGTGGATGCCGACCTGGGATCCGGCCGTATCGAGAAGGCTACGGTCTCCTGCTGGTCACCCACGGTCAGTGTTGCCCGGTACTGCCCCGGCACCGCCCGGGGGCCTCGCAGCTGGCGGTTCCACAGCACCATTTTTTCGAAGGTTTCCGCCCCGGGATAGCGCAGGTCCCAGACGAATCGATTCAGGCCGGATTCGGTTTTCAGCAGCCGGTCATCGTCAAAGCGGTTCTTGGGCTTGTCTTTTTCGGCCGCCTCGTCATCCGCCGGCAGCCGCTCAAACCGGCGAATCAGTTCTCCACCTGCCGTTTCGATGTCCAGGAATACCGGCACGTCGTCGCCGGGGTCTTCAGCCAGCAGGTAGTGAAACACCACGCCATCCGGCGGATTCTGACCCATGTTCCGCGGCTTTTCGGCGCTGCCGTTGCGCAGCCGCCAGCCATCCCGCGGCGGAAACAGGTGGGCCGCTTTTTCAAACACCTCGTCGTCCAGGTTTCTGACCAGAGAAATATCGTCCAGGATCCAGTATCCCCGCCCCTGGGTGGCCGCGATCAGGTCGCCGTCCTTGATAGCCAGGTCGGTAATGGGCGAAATGGGCAGATTGCGCTGGAACGAGAACCATTCCTCCCCGTTGTTGAAGGACACGTACAGTCCCGACTCGGTGCCGGCGAACAGCAGGCCAGGCTGATCGGCATCGGCCCGGATTACCCGGGTGAAGTGGTCCCGGGCGATGCCGTCGGTGATCTTGCGCCACTTGCGGCCATAGTTCTCGGTATAGAACAGGTAGGGCCGGAAATCGTCGCTCTTGTAGGCGGTGGCCGCCAGGTACAGACCGCCGGGCAGGGTGGGGTGGGGCTCCAGGCTGTTGATCTGGATTTCCTCCGGCATACCCGACGGCGTGACCTCGTCCCAGGTCCCGCCGGCGTCCCGGCTGACGTGAACCAGGCCGTCATCGGATCCCGTCCACAGAACCCCGGGATCCTGCAGGGATTCAGCAATGGCGAAAATCGTGCCGTAGTACTCCACCGAGGTGTTGTCTTTGGTTATCGGTCCGCCGGAAGGCCCCTGGCGTGCCTTGATGTTGCGGGTCAGGTCCCGGCTCAGGGCCTGCCAGGAATAGCCTTCGTCCTCGGAGACAAACAGCACATTAGCCGCCGCGTACAGCCGGTCGGGGTCATGGGGAGAAAACTGCAGCGGAAAATTCCAGTTGAACCGGTATTTCAACTCCGCCGCACCCCAACCCATGGGATTGTCCGGCCAGACGTTGACCGCCCGGCGGTCGCCGGTGCGATGGTCCAGGCGGATGAGAAATCCCCCGTAAGACCCGCCGTAGACGATATCCGGCTGATCCGGTTTGGCCACGATGTGCCCGCTTTCACCGCCGGCGGTAGGTTCCCAGTCACGCAGGCCGATGGCTGACCCGAAGGCCGACTGGGAGCGGATTCGGAGGGCGCTGTTGTCCTGCTGCCCGCCCAGCAGCCGGTAGGGGAACGCGTTGTCCACCGACACCCGGTACATCTGCGAGGTAGGCTGATTGTCCTGGCGGCTCCAGTTGATTCCGCCGTCGAAGCTGACGTTGGCGCCGCCGTCATTGGCTTGAATCATGCGCTGGTGGTCCGCCGGGTCGATCCAGAGATCGTGGTTGTCGCCATGGGGCGTGGGAATCTCCACGAACGAATTGCCGCCGTCCCGGGAACGGTGAAAGCGGACGTTGAGGACGTAGACGGTATCTTCGTTGATCGGATCGGCGGTTATGCGCGTGTAGTACCAGGCCCGCTGCCGCAGCTTGCGCTGCTTGTTGACCCGCGTCCACGTTTCACCGGCATCCCGGGAGCGAAACACGCCGCCTTCCCCGGCCTCCACAATGGCATACAGGTTGTCAGGATTGCTGGCCGACACGGAGATGCCGATGATACCCAGCGGTTTCCCGGGCATTCCGTCAGCATCGCTCAACTCGGTCCAGCTGTCGCCACCGTCCACCGACTTCCACAGTCCCGACCCGGCGCCTCCGCTTTCCAGGCTGTAGGGCGTGCGCAGCACCCGCCAGGTCGATGCATACAGGATGCGTGGATTGGTTGGATCCATGGTCAGGTCCACCGCGCCGACCTCGTCGTTGACAAACAGGACCTTGTCCCAGCTGCGGCCACCATCACTGCTGCGGAACACGCCTCGCTCATCATTGGGCCCGAACAGGTGGCCCAGCGCCGCCGCGTAAACCAGGTCAGGGTTGCGCGGGTGGATTACCATGCGGGGAATATGCCGGCTGTCTTCCAGGCCGGAGCGTACCCAGGTCCGGCCGGCATCCGTGGACTTCCAGACGCCGTTGCCGTGGGACACATTGCCTCGGACGGTTTTCTCGCCGGTGCCCACGTAGATCACGTTGGGATCCCAGGCCGAAACCGCGACCGAACCGATAGAGCCGCCAAAAAAACCGTCAGACACGTTTTCCCAGCTCAGGCCGGCGTCCCGGGATTTCCAGACGCCACCGCCGGTGGAACCGAAGTAGTAGGTCTGGCGGTCCTGGGGAATGCCAGCCACCGCCGCGGACCGACCGCCACGGTAAGGACCTACTTCGCGCCACTGCAGCCCCTCCAGGCGGTCGTCGGGAATACGGCTTACCTCGGCGTGTACCGGCAGCAGTCCGCCCAGCACAGCCAGCACAAAAGTCAGCGGCAAACGCGGTACCTTTACAGTCACTGGAATGTCCCCTTGTTGAAGTACACCGGCAGCATACCGTGAGGGCTGTTCATCGCAAATGACGCGAGGCAGGAGGCTGATATGATCGGCAGGCGATGAAACGGTGGATGATCGGCTACGGGTTTGTCATGGCCCTTGGAGCATTCGTGCTGACGTGGCTCGAGTATCAGCACGCGGTGCGCCTGTTCTCAACGGAAGCGTACATCCTGGTGCTGGCGGTGCTGTTCACGGCCATGGGTATCTGGGTGGGCCACAGGCTGACCGGTGCCCGGGGGAAAGAAGCATTCGAAAAAAACACCAGGGCCCTGCAGTCCCTGGGTATCAGCGAGCGCGAGTACCAGGTGCTCGAACTGCTGGCCGAGGGCTGCACCAACAGGGAAATCGGCAACCGGCTGTTCATTTCCGCCAACACGGTGAAGACCCACCTGGCTCGCCTGTACGAAAAGCTCGAGGTGTCCCGCCGGACCCAGGCCATTCACCGGGCCAAGGCGCTTCGTTTAATCCCTTGAAAAACCTGAAATTTTTCAGAATCACCCGTTTGGATGATGGCGTGGTGGCCAAAAAACACTAACTTCGGAGCGGATCCGAACAGATGACTGGAGGCATCCCATGAAAAAAATCATGTTCATCTACGGCGGCCTGTCAGGTGCCATCGTCATCAGCCTGGCCATTGCCAGTGTGGCGTTGTCGTCCAGTGAAACGGACTGGACCGTGGCAGAGTACCTGGGGTACCTGGTGATGCTGATTGCGCTCAGCATCATTTTCATGGGAATCAAGCGCTACCGGGACCAGGAACTGGGCGGCGTCATCCGCTTCGGGACGGCCCTTGGCCTTGGCCTGGGGATCGCCCTGGTGGCGTCCCTGGTTTACGTGGTGGCCTGGGAAGGGTACCTGGCCATCAGCGGCTATGAGTTCATGAACCAGTACGCTGAGGGCGTATTGCGCGCCGAGCAGGCGGCGGGTGCCAGCGAAGAGGCACTGGCAGCCATGCGCTCGGAGATGGAAGCGTTCCAACTGAAGTACGCCAATCCACTGTTCCGGCTGGGGATCACTTTCCTGGAAATCTTCCCGGTGGGGCTGCTGATTTCACTGGTATCAGCGGCGGTGCTGCGCAACAGCAATATCCTGCCGGCACGCGGGTGATCTGGAGGCTCAGACCCGGCCGTTGAGTTCGTCCAGGTCCTTGCGCAGGTTCTTGACCCAGCGTCTGATCAGGGTCTTGGCGTGCCCGGTCTTGGTGATACCGCCGGGCATCACCCGGCTGCCGCTGCCCCAACGGACCAGGGCGGCCAGCTGTTCACCGGTCTCGGCATCCACGGTCTCCATTTCCACCGCCACGCCGCCCAGTCCGGCGCCGGTGAGCTTGGTGGCGATGTTGATGTTCAGGGCGCCCACCGTGGGGTCCAGGGCGGTGATTCCCAGTCGGAAGCGGGCCACGCCCGGGCCGGGTTCTTCGACGACCTCGTAGGGGTTCTCGCCGCTGGTCAGGGCCTCGGTCAACTCATCGACGAAAAACTGTTTCATCTCTTCCAATTCCTCGTCGGTGAATTTCCGGTTCTCCGGATCCGGCTGGTACAGCATGGTCACGGGGTCGATGAGAAAGCTCTGGTAGCCCGCCAGCCTGTCGCTGATGTAGTAGTAGCGCTGGTCATCGCCTTTCTGCAGGCGGGAGTAGTCGCTGATAAACCCGGTCTGCTCCTGCTCCTTGACCGGTGCCGCACAGGCGACCAGCAGAATGACACTGGCAGGAAGGAGATTCTTGAGATCCATTTGCGCCGTCCCTCGGACTAGTCCAGCAGGCATTGTAACCACGGTTTCGTGTCGGCATCGTGGATGTGCTGGAATTCGCCGGGAAGTCACAGCACCGGGCGCCGCACAATGGTTGCGGATATCGACCGATTCCGAGGTGACTTTTATTGCTGAATCAGCGACTTGGGCCCGACCGGCTGTACAGAATCCATACGCTGTAATAACGTATTAGCATGAACGCATTAACTCGCCTGATCCCCGTCGCTGGGCTGGCACTGGTGCTGCTGGCCGTTTTCTACCCGCTTCAACCTGATCGTCCGAACCGGCAACTGCCCAATCCACCGGTAAAACCGCCCAAGGCCCACGCCTGGGAAAGAGCCCAGTGGCATGTCCGCAAGCGCCTGGCTGAAGGGCAGGAACGGCTGCCCATGAACGCCCTGGAGCCGGCCCGGCTGGCCGCCGCGGCATTGCCACGCTCCAATGCGGGCGAACGATTCGCCCGGCAAAATCCTGCGCTCAAGGCCGCGGCGAACTGGGAACTCCTGGGGCCGACGGAAACCGGCGGGCGTACCCGTCGGCTGGTTTTTGACAGCACCGGCACCCTCTACGCCTCGGGTGTGTCCGGGGGCGTCTGGCGGCTCGACAACATCACCGGCTGGCAGCCCCTGGGTGACCGGCTGAGCAACGTCAACGTGGGTGCCCTGGCCATCGATCCCAGCAACGACCAGGTGTTTTTTGCCGGCACCGGTGAACTGTATCGCCGCACCTCCCGTCCATACTCCAGCATGACCGGGTCGGGCATGTTCAAGACCACCAATGCCGGACAGGACTGGGTACAGCTGGAACCCACTCTGAACGACAACTTCCTGTACGTCAGCGACATCGTGATATCGCCCAACGACTCCAGCCGGATCTATGCCGCCACCAACACCGGCATCTGGCGCTCCGACGATGGCGGCGCCAGCTTCGTCCAGACGCTATCCACCAACGAGGGCAACGGGCAGCTGTACGAGGGCTGCACGGATCTGCTGATTCGCGATGATCTGGGCACCGACTGGGTACTGGCCACCTGCGCATCCCGGTCTACCGACGATCGCTATTACCTGCCGGATCTGCCCCTGGGTGCCTGCGGTCTGCCTTGTGACGGCCGAATCTACCTGAACCGCAACGGCGGCGGTTCGGACCGCTGGGACGTGGTGCTGACCGAGCCCGGCATGGGACGCACGTCCATGAGCGCGTTTCCCGGTGACCAGAATGTTGTTTACGCGCTGTCCGCCAGCACGGTCCCAGGTCCCGACAAGACCGGCGATGGGGTAGGAGACTATGACAACGGTCTTCACGCGGTGTTTCGAAGTAACGACGGTGGCGAAACCTGGAACGCTACCCTGCGCAACACCAGCAACGACCCGGTCAGCACCTGGATGCTGGCCTTTGCCTGGCAGGCACGGACCGACGGCAACACGCCCTACGGCGCCGGCTGGTACAACCAGGCCATCGTGGCGGACCCGTCCAGCCCCGACGTGGTCTGGGTGGGCGGAATGCAGCTGTATCGCTCCGACGATGGCGGCCAGACCTTTGGGCTGACCTCCAACTACTATTCCGACCCGGACCGGCCCGCCACTTTTGGCCCTGAAATGCATCCCGACATCCATGACCTGGTGTTCGACAACTTCGGCCGCCTGTGGATCGGCAATGACGGCGGCGTCTGGCGGGCCAGCAACATCACGGCACCCGCGGACCGTGAGAACGACGGTTACCGGACCCTGTTGACCAGCGGCGTCAGCTTCCGTCCTTTTGTCAGCAACTTCACCACCACCCAGTTCTACCACGGCACCGTGTCACCGGACGGCGAGATTGTCATCGGCGGCATGCAGGACAACGGGACCGAGGTCCGAAACCTGCCGGGTTTTGCGCCGGGCGCCTGGGTGGATTCGTTTGGTGGCGACGGCAGCTACTCAGCCTATGATCCGGCCGGACCGTTTTTCTATTTCTCAGCCCAGAACGCCGTGCTGTTCCGCATGGACGCAGACTTCCAGTTCACCGACCTGCGGGACAACCTCTATGCCCAGGCCGGCAGCAACGACGAGTTCATGTTCATCACCCCGTTTGAACTGGATACCAAGAACCGCTCCCGCATCTACCTGGGCGGCAAACGGCTCCTGCGCGGCACCAGCAACGGTGACTTCTGGTCCCGGGCCTCGACGGCGTTCGGCAGTACCTTCCACGACAAGGCCAACGCCGTGGCCGTGGCGCCCAACCAGGACTGGGTGCTGGTGGGTACCGGCAATCGCATCTACAAGATCGTCAGCGCCAGCACCGCCAGCGGATCTGATCAGCCCCTGTCCACGCGCCCGCGCGGCGGCTGGGTATCGTCGCTGATATTTGATCCGAACAACGACTCGATCGCCTACGCCACCTACTCCAGCTTTGGCGGCAACCACGTGTGGAAATCAGAAGACGGCGGCGAGTCCTTTTTCCCCATAGACGGAGAGGGAGCAGGGCGGCTGCCCAACCTGCCGGTGCACTCACTGGCGGTCAGCCCCTTCGACCCGGACCATCTCTACGTGGGCACCGACCTGGGCGTGTTTTTTACCGAGGACGGCGGCCTGAGCTGGCAGGTCGAGGAAACCGGCTTTGGCGGCGCCATTGTGGAGCGTGTGGTGATCAACCAGCCCGAGACCGCATTCGGCAACTCCTGGCTGTTTGCCTTTACCTACGGCCGCGGCGTATGGCGGGTGCCTCTGGGCCTGGTGGACGGCGAGCCGGGCTACCGGATCTCACCAGCGGTCAACGGATTCTGGTTTGACGCAAACCAGCCTGGACACGGCATCCAGGTGCAACTGCTGGATGTGCAGGGCACCCCCCAACTGCTGGTCACCTGGTATGTCTACGAGGACGGCAAACCCATGTGGCTGATCGGCAGCGGCGCGGTGAATCGCGACCGGGCGGTGGTGCCCATGACTATTACCCGGGGCACGGGCTTTGGCGAGAATTTTGATCCTGTGTCGGTGGTCCGCGACGACTGGGGCAACCTGGAGCTGGTGTTTGAAGATGACCAGCAGCTGTCCTTCCGCTGGCAGTCCGGCTACCGGTCGGGGCAGGTCGGCACCCTCGGTCTGACACGCCTCAGCCGCGCCGTGGATATCAACGTGCCGGAGGCACCCATGGGCCTGTGTTCAACCGGGGTTTACTGGAATCCCGCCGAGGACGGCCATGGCATCGTGGGAGAGACCGTCCTGCTCAACGGCGAGCCCGGTTTCGCCTGGTCCTGGTTCAACTACCGGGACGGTGAGCAGCTGTGGCTGGTCGGTTCCGGCAACTTCGACGGCAACCGGGTGATATCCGAGGCGTTTGTGGGTCTTCAGGGCGAATTTCCGCCGAAGTTCACCCAGGCTGAGGCGACGGTTGAGTCCTGGGGCTCAGTAGAGTTCGAGTTTACCGGCGAGCGGACCTTCACCGCACGCTGGACGCCCCAGGGACAGCCGGAGGCGCCCGGCAGCCTTGATTTCTCCCAGCTGTCGGTCATCGGAGAGAGCGGGTGCCAGTAAACGGTGGGAACTGCTGGGTCAGTGCTCCACACTGCCCAGCGCCAGCCTGGCGGCCACACGGGCGTTGTTGATCAAGAGGGCTTTGTTGGCTGCCACCGATCGACCATCGGTCAACTCAGCTACCCGCTTCAACACGAACGGCGTTACGCGGCTTCCGGTAATTCCCTGTTCATCGGCCTCAGCAGTGGCCTGACCGATAGCCCGCTCTGCCTCCTCCGTCTCCAGAGCATGCCCCGGGGGCACCGGCACGGTGAACAGCAGGCCCTGCTCCGGCGGCAGCTTGCGCCATGCAGCAAGGGTGGCGGCAGCGCCGTCCAGGTCCGCTGAAGCGGCCAGCGCAATGCCGCTGTCGCCGTGGAAAAACGCCGGCAGGGTATCCGTGCCCAGGCCAATCACCGGCACCCCCTGGGTTTCCAGCACCTCCATGGTCAGTGGAAGATCCAGGATGGACTTGGCACCGGCGCAGACCACGGCGACCGGCGTGCGTCCCAGCTCGGTGAGGTCCGCTGATACGTCGAAGGGGTGTCCCCGGTGAACACCACCGATGCCGCCGGTAGCCATGACGTCGATGTTCGCGCGGTGAGCGGCCCACATGGTGCCGGCAACGGTCAGCGAACCGTGGCCTGAATGCCCAACAACGACTGGCAGATCACGACGACTGCATTTGGAAACCGACTGAGCATTGGCCGAAAAAAGCTCGAGTTCGGATCGGGACATGCCCACTACCAGTTCACCGTCCAGAATGCCCAGGGTGGCGGGACAGCAGCCCTGGTCGAGGATGGTCTGCTCCATGGCCAGTGCCACCTCCAGGTTGTCCGGAGGCTCAAGCCCGTGGGTGATTACCGTGGTTTCCAGGGCAATGATGGGGCGTCCGGATTGCCGGGCGGCGGCGACCCGGTCTCCTGTTCTGATGTTCAAGGATGTTCCCGCAGCGTCAGGTCAGCGCACAGGGTAACAGGTCCCGCGTCAGCGCTTCCTGGGCGCCGCAGCCAGGGTGTCCTGGTATCTTGGAAACCCCGCTTCGGTGCGAAACCGCTCCAGGTGCCGGGAGAACACCGTGGTCCGAGCCACCCGGTCCAGATCCCGGATCAGCTGTTCCAGGTCACCACCGCCGCGTCTACAGCAGGCGACGTACTGTCTCAGCACGTCGACCATATGGGTTTTGTTCTGTCGCTGCAGGGCCTGGTTGACCTGCAGAAAGTAGGCGGCACCGCCCCAGTACATGGTGGGATACTTGCGCTCGGCCCGCAGCCGTGGAGCCGCTTCAGCGAAGGGCCGGTCCTGGTGGCTGTAGCTACGCCGGGCCCGGTCCAGTTTCTGGCCGTAGCGCTGCAGCATCTCCTGCCGGGAAATGATCCCCATGTCGTGCATGACCTGATACTGCATGAAGCTGGCAAACCCTTCGGCAAACCAGGAATGACTGCGTCCGAGGTAGGGAAAAACAAGGTGACTGAGTTCATGGGCCGCGGTCCAGTCCTCGCGCAGGTCCTTGAGGGAGAATCGGGGATCCACATGGAAGTGGACACCCTGGCGGTAGGAGCGGCGCTCGGTGTTGGCCCAGGGCACCGGTTCGCCGGCGCGGGTACGGTGGAAGTAGATCTGGACATCAAAAGGCAGTTCTCCCACCAGCGCCTCGACGCCGGCATGAACCTCGCTGACCCAGCTCATCAGCTTGCTTTTGTCCTCCCGGCTGAAATGGTCTTCCCAATGGAACCGCAGATCGGCCAGGGCCGCTGGCAGGTGCCCCAGACAGAGCAGGAAAACGGCGGCTTTCATTGAGTGCGGCATATTCATCGGGTCAGGTTACGCCAATCCAAGTTCAGCTGCCGTGAAAACATTTTTTTGACCGGTTTGAATCCAAAATCCGCCTCACTGCGAATAATCAACCGAGCGCAGGGACAAATCGACTGATAGGAGTCATACAGCATGAACAAACTGACGAACATTTTTGCCCTTGCCCTGGTGTCCGTGGCGCTGGTGGGCAGTCCTGCCGCGGCCGGCGGTCACAAGAACAGCAACAGTCTCAAGAACAGCAACACGATTGTGGACGTTGCCGCCTCTGCCGGGCAGTTCAACACCCTGATCGCAGCCGCCAAGGCCGCTGGCCTGGCCGGGGCACTGGCCGGTGACGGCCCTCTCACTGTGTTTGCCCCCACCGACGAAGCCTTCGCCGCGCTGCCCGCCGGCACGGTGGAAAACCTGCTCAGACCCGAGAACAAGGAGCAGCTGGTGGCCATCCTGACCTACCACGTGGCACCGGCAAAGCTGAAAGCCAGCGATGTCGTTGCCCGCTCCAGCATCGAAACCCTGAACGGCCAATCGCCGGAGATCACCGTGGACGGCAGTGAAGTGCGTATCGACGGCGCCAACATCGTCAGCGTGGACATTGCCGCCAGCAACGGCATCATCCACGTCATCGACAAGGTACTGCTTCCGCCCACAAAAATGAGCGCCAGCAGCAAGACACGTAAGGTCATCGACCTGGCCATCGCCAAGGGCGCGCCCATGTACAACCACGGCAACGCCCAGGCCTGTGCCGACATCTACGAGGTGGCTGCAACCAGCCTGCTGACCATGGATGATTCACTCAACCGTGACCAGCGTCGGGTGCTGCAGCGCGCCATCGCCCGGGCCAACGACACCCACAGCGCCAGTCGCAGCGCCTGGATCATGCGTGACGCGCTGGACGCTGTTTATGATGGCAGCATGCCCATGATGCTGACCGCCAATTGATCCGTATCAGCGTTGATTCAGTGCAGCCCGCCGTCCGGCGGGCTGCCGCTTGGAACAGGGAATAATGGACCAGGACCTCTTGCAGCGCATTGCCGAGGGTGACAGCAACGCCGTTGCCCGGTGTGTCCGGCAATACGGTCCGCGGATCTGGTCCCTGGCCCGCAGGTTCAGCCGCACCCCCCAGGATGCTGAGGATGCGGTGCAGGAGGTATTCATGGCCATATGGAGATCGGCCGGAAAATTTGATTCGAGCAAGGCAGAGGAAGCCACATTCATTACCATGGTGGCGCGACGGCGACTGATTGACCGGATGCGCCGCGCGTCAGCTCAACCTGAAGCGTCTGATCCCATACCCGAGGACTGGCACCCGGGACAACTGGGATCCAGCGCGGAGGATTCTGCGGAAGTCCAGGCCATCACCGATCTGCTGGCGCAGTTTGACAGTCCCCAGCGGGAAATCATCGCCATGTCGGTGTACGGCGGGTATTCCCACTCGGCCATCGCAGATCGGCTGGAAATACCGCTGGGCACGGTCAAGACCCACCTTCGGCGCGGTTTGGATCGCGTCCGGCAGGTACTGAACATCGCGGAGGAGGTGACGCCGTGAGCCAATTCTCATCTCAACAGGACGAATATGCCGCGGCCGCAATAGACCGGGCCATGTCGCCCCCGGCCCACGGGGAAGCCATGCCGCCAGGCCTGGAGCGGGCCATCATCAGAGACGGCGAAGACTTTGTCCGTCGCCACTACCAGGCTCAATCCAGGCCCACGACCTGGTGGGCGCGCCCGCTCACCGCGTGGAGCGTGGCGGCGGTTTGTCTGACACTGGCCCTGGCCCAGTGGGCGCGCGCGCCCCAGGGGCTGCCGAGCGCTCAGCAGCTTGACCAGCAACTGGCCGTATCGGCCACGGCGGTGGAAATTCCGTTCAAAGGCATGGGCGACCCGGCCTACGCCAGGGTGACCGGTTACGTACGCTGGGACGATGCCGAACAATCCGGCGTCATGCGCCTGACCGGTCTGCCGGTCAACCTGCCGGACACTGCTCAGTACCAGCTGTGGATCGTGGACCCCGAGCGCGATGAAAACCCCGTGGACGGTGGTGTATTTAACGTCCTGCCGGGCGACAACCTGATCCCCATCCGGGCAACCCTGCCGGTGCAGGCCCCCCGGGCATTCGCCCTCACCCTTGAACAACCCGGCGGGGTTGTGGTGTCGGATGGACCACTACTGGTGATTGCCAGCAATTAGCCGGTATCGATTTGAGAGATACGAAACTCTTCGCCAAAGCTGGCGCACCCGGCCGGGGATTTCCGTAATACCTGCTAAGCGTTTATGTTTCGCTAAGCAGGGAGGAAATCATATCTATGGCAATTGGCATTCACGAGGTCGTCAATTATTCTCACGTGGCCGTGGGATCGCTGGCGCTGGCGGGCAGCGCACTGGCACTGGGGTCATCCAAGGGATCTTCTCTCCACGTTCGCGGCGGGAAACTGTTCGCGTGGATGATGCTGCTGGTGGTGCTCACCACAGCGGTACAAATGACCTTTGAGTTCCTGCCTCTGGCCATCATCATGTGCCTTGCCGAGGCTTACCTGATTCCCAGCGCCATCCTGGCGTTTCACCGGGACTGGGCCGGGTTTCGGGCTGTGAGCTGGGCCCTCGCCGTTCTGGCCGGCCTGCTGTGCCTGTTCACGCTGGTGCAGCTGGTCCGATTGAACCTCGTTGGCGATACCTTGTTCATTGGCCCGGGTGTGCTGGCCTTGATGTTCGGCTTCCTGCTGTACCAGGATTTCGGCATGCTGAGAAACAGCGCCGACCGGTCCGGCAACTACTGGGTCCGCCGCCACCTCATCCGCATGATCCTGGCCTTTACTTTTGCCGTAATGGCGCTGATTCGAATTGGCATCCAGGTTGGGCTGACCCTGGAACAAACGGTAATTTATCCACTGCTGGCGGCCGCGGTCACTATTTTCCTTGTATGTCGACGATATTCAGACGGGGCAGCCCCGGCCTGACTCAGTTCGGAGCCTGGCCATCGTCACTCCCAAACTAACGCCCCGCGTAACAGGTACCAATTTCAGGCTGCCCTGTGGTCCGGACCTGCTCGAAATGCCGCCAGAAGCTGCGATCGATTGCCTTCAGCCGGGTCGAGGTGTCAGGTTTCCGGTAGCGCGACAGGTGACGGGGCCCACCGTTATAGGCGGCGTACGTCGCCCGGGGCAGGTTATCCAGTCCTCCGGGCTCCTCGTGTTCACCCCGGCGCAGGGCGTAATGCACCAGGTAGTGTTCCAGGATCTCGATACCCGCCGCCATGTTGTAATCAATGTCCCGCTCCAGCAGCCCCACGTCGTAAACGCCCCGCCACACCCGTCCGTTGATCTGCATCATGCCAACCGCACCGATGGATGAGCGAATGACCTTGGGCGGCTGGTCCGGCGTGAGGTAATGGCGCCAGCAGCTTTCCTTCCAGGCCGTGGCCAGCACCATCGGGCGGAACAGCGGCACCACCTGCTGGTCCAGTCGCGTGCTGGCCTCGATTCGCTCCTCGGATTTGCGGATCAACAATTCCCTGACGTATGCCAGGTAGGCGTCCAGCCGGTCGCGCCGGGGAACCAGGGCATCCAGGTCCAGCGGGGCAGGGGGGGTGTCGGCCACCGCCGTAGACATCAGCCAGTCCAGCCAGTGTGGTTCAACCGCCACCGCTGCCCCGCTCTGGAGTCGGGTACCCACCAGGGACTGCAATCGTGGATCCAGGTTGAAGGAGAGCGGCGTGAAGCTCAGCGGCGCATCCCCGGCCAGCAGCATCCGGGCCAGCCGGCGGACGCCATCCCGGCTGATGTCGATGCCGTATTCCGGACCCAGCGCATCCAGTGCCGCAATCGCGTCTGCCCCGGCCATGAACGTAGTGAGCCGCAGGCTCGGAAACCGCGCACTGCTGCCGGCCTGTTCAAGCTTCGACACGGCGGGGCGCAGCCGATCCCACGCAGAAACGAACAGGTCTCGGATCGGATCAACCAGGGAATCGTCGTCTTCAGCCAGGGCACGCCCGATGGCGATGCGGGCATCCAGCAGCGCGGCCAGCAGCTCAATCTGCAGATCCCTGTCATCGGTGGCGGCAGCCAATGCGAGAATGGCGGTGGTCAGAAAGCCGTCCAGTTCGTCTTCCACCCGGGTCCATTGCTCAAGTTCCTGGATGCTGAGCGGTTCCTCCGGCGTTTGCACCGTCGCGCGATCCTCCAGCGACAGCAGGATTTCAGCCTGAACGCCGGTCTCGGCGGTGGTGACCCGCACCAGGCGACTGCGGTCAGCCAGCAGCGGAGCCGCGTCATCGGCAAAGGAACGAATCAGTTCGTCAACCGCCTGCATGGGCTGACGCAGGTCCACCCGGATATCCTGCATTCTCGGCAGCACAATGTTTTCGGCCAGCAGTCGGGCAGGGCGGGTCAACAGCCCTTTTGAACCGTCGGGCCGCCTCAATTCGGCGCTGATCAGCCGCAGATCCACGCCCAGTCTCGATTCAGAGACCTGGGGCTCAAGCAGCACGTACAGGCGCCCTCGCGCGTTTTTCGGCCCGACACAACGCCCGAACAGGCGCGTTGCGAGGTCGGCGTCGAACAGTACCGACACCCAGGCGCGGGGCGCGGCGGATTCCACCTGCAGGTCCGATAAACGGGTCCGGCTGCACTCGTTGCG
This sequence comes from Lysobacterales bacterium, assembly GCA_030065125.1. Lineage (GTDB taxonomy): Bacteria > Pseudomonadota > Gammaproteobacteria > Xanthomonadales > SZUA-38 > JASJDM01. Next base: position 67,077 of record JASJDM010000014.1, read on the forward strand.
CTCGATGGTGACTCGACCTTGATCGTCCATGCCCAGGGCGCTGGCGCTTTCCCGCGACACCTCCGCAAATCCAAATTCCAGCGGCAGCACCAGTTCCCTGGCATCGGCCGCTGTGCCCAGCAGCACGCTGAATCCAATCAGCCATTGGACCCACGGGACTGGAATGCGTCTGAACCAACCAATCATCTGGAAACAGCCTCCAGGAATGAAAGCCTATTGCGTCTGGCGCCGGGCCCGAATAATGCCCCGTTCAGGCCGGCGGGGGCAACTTATTGAAATCGCGCCTCGGCGATAAGGTCTGCGGCGGACGCCATGCTGCAACGGTGCTCCGCAGCGATGGCATGGCAATCCTGCAAGGTTTCGGCAAGCCGGTCCAGGTGTGCTTTGAGTGCATCCCGGGACGGCTTATTCAACTGGTAGTGCAGGTCGATAATGCCGCCTGCATTGGCCAGGTAGTCCGGGCAGTAGAAAACCTGCCGCTCCATCAGTTCGTCGGCCACGCTGTTGTCGGCCAACTGGTTGTTAGCGCCGCCACAAATTACGGGGCAGGTCAGTTGCTTGACCGAATCGGCTGAGAATACCGCGCCCAGGGCGCAGGGGGCCAACACGTCACAGTCCATGCTGAGGATTTCATCGGCCTTGACTGACGCCGCACCCGTAGATTCTGCAACCGACAATGCCAGGTCCTGATTAATATCTGCAATGACGACCCGCCCGCCGTCTTCGGCCACCAGTTTCGCCAGCCGGGAACCCACGTTGCCGGCGCCCTGGATGGCTACCACGAGTCCCGAGAGGGTTTCGGCACCCAGTCGAATCCTTACTGCCTCACGCATGCAGACCAAAACGCCGTAGGCGGTGGAGGCCGAGGCGTTTCCGGCACCCGGCTTGATCCCGCCGACGTGCCGTGTTGTTTCGCCTATGACTGCGATGTCGTCAATGGTGGTACCGGAGTCGAAGGAGGTGATATATCGACCTCCCAGTTGTTCAACGAACGTTCCCATGGCACGCAGCAGTTCCGGCGTTTTCTGTGTTGCCGGATCGCCCATGATCACGGCTTTTCCGCCTCCGAACGGAATGTCACCGATGGCACACTTGTAGGTCATACCCTTGGACAGTCGCAGGACGTCTGTCAGCGCGCTGATTTCATCCGGGTAAGCCATCATGCGGCAGCCACCGATGGCAGGCCCGCGTCTGCGGTTGTGCACTGCGATGATGGCTTTCAGTCCAGTGTCCGGGTCGTGGGCAAAGGTTACCGACTCGTGATCGAATTCGTCATGGTTAAAGAGCATGGTCCTGGGGGGCGTGGTCAACTGTCACTCCAAATTAACAAGGCTGACGCCAAAACCCCATGATTGGTGTGGACTGAATGACGTTGTCCCGGAACTCAGTGACGGTAAGTCAGAAAGAAGGGCGACAGGTGGCCGCGACGGGCCCGTGCCGACCTATTGACAAAACACGGGCGCCTGTTTAATTGCGCATAATGTATATTATGTTAAATAAAGTACGCTTTTGCCGACGACCACCGACGCCCTCTTCACCCGTCGCCCCGTGGCCTGTATAACAGCGCCGTTCACTATTAGCCGATTTTCCCGCCAACTTAGGCTTCCGGCATGGGTTGATCTGTACCACGTGCAATTTTCGGAATGATTGGCGCCGGTTCGAGGCGTGGTGCCAGACTGTCGCGTTATCCAGCTTGCCCGCGGATCCGGGCAACGTGGCCATGTTCGTCGCGTCTCAATCAGCCGATGGTTTGAATCGCTCAACGCTCAATCGACGTTTAGCCGCCATTCGGTAACCATTAGCACCTGCCTCGTTGAAGTAGCGATAATGCGGCCTATCACCGAAACTGCCCGATTGCGGTACAAGGAGCGCGGCTCAGACACCAGCCATTGCCTCACCTCTACTATCCTGTTGAGACGGGATGCTCGTTACAGTTTTTTCCCCTTCCACAGAGACCATGTTGTGATGAAGACGAGGAGTCCTCCAGCAACCAGTAGGAGAGAGGGTAACTTGATGCCGAAGGGAAGTAGGATGTCGGTGGCGGCGCGAGTAAACCATGCAAAGATCAGGGCGGCGATACCGGTCGCACCTGTGAACAGGTTGAGGCCGAGTTTGTTGAGGCGCGCGTACGTCTTATCGTCGATCTGTATGCGAGTTCGGGTGGCGAAATGACCTTCATCGACTCGGCGCATGATACGCCTCAACAAAACCGGCATTTCCACGATGGCGTCAGCATCTCGAAAGATGCGCATTCCGAGTTCTTTGGCCATCGTCTCAATATCGAGAACCTTCATCCCCTCTTCTGCACCAAAGTCTTCGGCGACGGCCTGGAGATCGAATCGTGGATCGAGGAGCCGGATGGTGCCATCGAGGGTGCCAAAGGTCTTATCGAGCAAGAAGAGATCGGCAGGGATATGGAGCTCGTGCTCAATTACAAAGCTTTGCAGGGCTTCGCTGGCCTGTGCCCTTGGCATGGAGGCGATATTCCGGAAGAGCAGTCGCAGGTCTTCACGCAGCTTTCGCATATCGACATCATGTCCAACGATGTCATAGTCGAGGAGGTGCGCGGCCATGCTGACGTGGTCTCGCTGGATGACGTCAAACACGATCGCGCGGAGCATGGCCAGGGTGTGGCGATCGAAGCGTCCGATCATACCGAAGTCAAGAATTCCGAGTACGCCATCAGGCAAGAGCATCAAATTTCCAGGGTGAGGGTCGGCGTGAAAGAGCCCATCGCGAAAGATCTGTTTCAAGGTGACCATCACCACCATCTTTGCTAACTCGCGGGTGTCAACTTCCTGCTTGTCGTGCACGTCGAGTTGGCTGATGTTGACGCCATCGAGGAATTCCATGGTGAGCAGGCGTTGGGCAGAGTAGTCCCAAAAGATGCGGGCTATATGCACCTTCGAGTCATCTTGAAAATTGCGCGCAAACTCCTCTGTGAGTTGACCTTCTGCGACGAAGTCCAGCTCGCGCAGGATGACCCGCTCAAACTCCTGGATCACCCTCACCTTATCAATGGTCTCGGCAAATCTGCTGCGGTTGGCGAGGCGAGCCATTCCGTAGAGGATTGAGAGATCCATGCGGATTTGCTCTTCAATCCCGGGGCGCAGAACCTTGGCAACGGCCTGGGTTCCATCGGGCAAAGTGCAGCGGTGCACTTGGGCAATCGAGGCTGCTGCAAGCGGCTTCTCCTCAAATGTGGGGAAGATCTCTTTGAGTTCTTTTCCCATCTCCGTCTCAACCACTTCCTTCACCTCTTCAAAGGGGATCTTGGAGGCGTGGTCCTGAAGCTTCCGTAACTCCGTGATATAGGGCTTTGGCAACAGATCCGGGCGAGTACTCAAAATCTGCCCCATCTTGATGAAAGTGGGCCCCAGTTCTTCGCAGACCATGCGCAGACGCTCGGGAGCGCTCAAGGGTCTAATCGGTTGAGAAGGTGTCTCTCCTTCTGTGCGCTCGTCATAAGGAGACAAAGCTTCATCCCCTGTAAAAAGCTTGCTGAAACCCATCCTGTCGGAGAGATAGCCAAAGTCATGTCGAGCAAACGCCGCCGTGATCTGTGCATAGCGCCTATATCGAGTCACAAATTCCACCATGTGTTTGGCCTCCTGCCAGGCCGACCTGTCCAGGTTTCTTTCCCTGGAGTCCAGGGAGTGTCCTTGGTCAGCTTCGCGCCTGGTCGCGTGTCGAAGTCACGCTGAAGAGTGCTGAGATCACCATGAAGTAGCTCACCGGCAACAGCCGTTGAATCAAGTCGATGAGCCTGGCATTCGCTCGGGCCAAAATTCGGCCGCGTCGACGTTCGACACCCTTTGATAATCGCAATTGCCAATACTATCGGGTACGCGCTTGCCGACGCGTATTGGCGAGTCTGCTCAAAGCAGCCGTTCACGCCGACAGTGGACTACTTCGGCAGCTGGCCCAATGTGTTCACTGGAATCCGGCCGAATTGGCCATCAATTCGCCCCCGCTACCGGGAATCTCCATCTGAAGTCGCAATGCGCATCGCCATCCGCGATGGTCTGTGTGCGTTCCAGTTCGACACCCCATTCCTCTGCCATCACGTAGTCCATGTTGCCCGCTGCAGGCTCGGTCAGCTCAGGAAGCCCTTGGGCTCGAAAGTAGTCGGCAAACGGGCAGCGCGTGATGTCGAACGCCACGCCTGTCTCCGAGCGGAGGTGGCGATAACAGAACGGAGGAGCTGGCAGGAAACGCCTGGTGATATTGCCCAGAATCCACCTGACCCTCACCTCTCGTTTGGCGCTGCGCAGCCGCGAAAACTTGAACATGGCGGCCGGCACGGGTCGATAGACGTCCGTCATGATCATCTCGACAATCTGGGCAGCATCGGCACTGCTCATGCCGTACTCCTGCACAGCTCGATAGAGCGCGCTACTCCATTCGAGGTACCGCATCATGTGGTTCACCCCGGCGCTACCGCTGCGGCGGGGGCGTTTGGGCGCCAACTGAGATTGCCAAGTTCGCGTTGAGCGCCAGACCTGATCCGCCTTGTCCGGAAAACGGGCCTGAAGGTGACGTCTGGCGCCGCGCCTATAAGCCGTCGCCGGTGCCATCCAAAAAAGCAAAAAACCAATACTCATACTTCCTCTCCCATGGGTTCGGTATTTCCGAGATCGGTCACACCCGGATCGTCAGACTGTTGCTTTCCAAAACGGCTTCATACGTTCTGAGAGGCTTTCGAGCCATGCCGCTCACGTTTGCGCCGTCAAGGGCGAAAACCGAACTGCCGAGACTCGGACACTTAAAACGTGTGTTCTCACGGTCGTACTCCAATTCGACGCCCCTGTGCGTGCAGAGAAGAGACGCGATCACAAATCGGTTCTCTTCCACGCGAGCGATAATCAGCTCGTCGGGAAGATCGCTATTGCGGACTTTCACCGCACCGCCGACTTGCCTCAAGGCGGGCTCGGACGAAAGATTTACAGTAAGAACTGAGCCGTCGAACGTAATGGAATCCGGATTCGCAGCCGGTGTGTTGCTAATCCCCGTGTAGGTCGCGCATCCGTTAACTCCGCACAGACAGGCGGACGTAACCGCGACGCCTGCTGCGCCTTTCTTGATGAAGTCTCGTCTATCGATGTCGACCATGCTGTACCTCCAACAGTCTGGTGCGAATGGACGAACGTCGGGCGCGCCAAGTGGAGTCCGGCGAATCTGATTCGGTGAGGGCACGCAGAATGGTCGACCTGCTGGCTAGCGGGAAGCAGCTGTCAACCGATGCGCTTTCACAGTGAACAATCCGGGCCTGGTTTGCCCTCGCCCGTCGTTCGCTAAGAATCTGGAATGTAGCACGCCGATTTCTGTTGTCGAATACGGAAAAACCGGGGTTCTCGGACCGTTGAGACAGCTCTTGTCGCTTCGTTTCGCATGATGAGGACCGCGGCAATACCTTGGAATGGTTGTCGAACTGCTCAACCCAGAGCAGACCGGGTTTATCAATTCAATGAGTTACGCTTGTTTCTGTGAACAAAACTGTTTCACAGGCCAATCGCCCGCTTACCATTAAGTCCTTTGCAGAATGTCAGCATTCATTTCCAGGGTCTGGATTGACGTCCATTTTTGGGCGGATTATCTTGATCGCTCCCCAATCCCGTCGGAGGTTTAATGACCGCACGCTAGGGCCTTGTTCACCTTGGGCCCGTTAACTCTCTTCGTTACGCTGCCTCAATGCGTGGCAGTGCGGTTGCATTCGTCTCGAGCATACGAGACACCTACTGACAGGACCACCTGACATGAGTTCAAGACCTGCCGTGCCGGCGGATATTCCGGCAATTCGACATGTGCTTCAGGACACTGCGCTCTTCCCTTCGGAATTGCTGGAAGAGCTGATTCATCCCTTTTTCCACGATGACTCGCACGGCGAGCACTGGTTCGTCCACGATTCGGATCGTGAAGGTGTAATCGGATTCGGTTTCGTCCGACCGGAGCCGTTGGCCGATGGAACATGGAACCTTGTCGCCATCGGAGTGAGGAATCACATGCAGGGACGAGGCGTCGGCGCCGCCATGATGCGCTACGTCGAGGAGCATTTAGCAGACCAGCGCGTGCTCATCGTGGAAACATCCAGCGTGCCGGAGTACGCAAGAACACGGCGATTCTATTCAAACCTGGGATTCGCCCACGAAGCTACGATACGAGACTATTGGGCCGCTGGCGATGACAAGGTCATTTTCTGGAAGGCCTTCGGCGTCTAGCGATGCTGGCAGCCGCTGCCCCCTGTGCAGCGGTCTGCCATCTGATGACGGGAGCAAAAGTTGACGTCGAAGCCTACGCCGGAATGCTATTGCTATCCCAGCACCTCACTCACAAAAAAGCTGTAATCCCCCAGCTTCTTAAGATTCTCCTTCAGATCCGCCTGCACCGTGGGGTCATGGAATCCTCGTTCGAAACTGGCCCGGTCGGGCCACTCCAGGGTGGTGTGAAAGCGGTAGTCCGGCAGCGCGCCGTCCGGCCAGCTTTCGGTGATTCGGGCGAAGTCTGTCTTCTCCACGCCCTCGATGGATTCGTTGGACGCCTGGTGCTCGGTCAGGCGCCAGGCGATGAACTTTTCTTCGTCCGCGCCCTCGGGCAGGTTGTACAGAACGGTCAAGCGAATCATCGTTCTATCAGGCCGATCGAAGGGCTTCGGTGGCTGTCTGGTCGATTTCCAGGTCGCTGGTGATCTCGACACCGTAGGTTTCACGGGCATGATCGATAGTCACGTAGCCGTCGATGACGTCCTCCAGCACGGCCTGGGGATCGCGCTCCATGGCCTTGCCAAATCCTCCGCCGCCGCCGGTGCGGGAACGAATGATGGTGCCCTTGGGGACCTTGACGCCGTTGACCTTCAGCAGTTCCAGGGTTTCTTGTTCACCGGGTCTCTCAACAACAACCAGTGGCGCACTGCCTGACTGGCCGTCGAACAATCCCCAGGCCGTAGTGACCGAACGCTCAAACCACAGGAACAGGTCGGAATCCGCGTCCACCCGGTATTCCCGATAAGTCCCGTTGCCGCCACGCCAGGTGCCGGCGCCGCCGGAATCCGGCAGGATGCCGTAGCGGGTGAGCTGCAGTGGGTACTTGCTCTCGAAGATCTCCACCGGAATGTCCTTGAAGCTGCCGTTGACGTTATTGATCAGCGAACTCTGACCGTCTCGACCCTTGGAGGCGCCCCACCCTCCCGTGGTCGGCTCGATCATCAGGTAAAACTCGTCGTTGTTGCGCGGATCCTGGCCAGCCACGGTAATCACCATGGAATCTCCGTAGTGGGCGCCGGCTGCCTGTTCCGGCATCACCGAAGACATGGCCTTGATGAACAGATCGATAAGCAGACCCAGGGAGGAGAAATACCAGCCGCAGGCCGCCGGTTCCTGGGCGGAGAAAATGGTCTTTTCCGGCGCCGTCACGTTCAGCGGACGGAACGAGCCGCCGTTGGGTGAGACCTCGGAGCAGATCAGCAGCTTGTAGGCCACACGGGCCGCCGCAATGGTCTGGGTAATGCCGCAATTGACCGGACCGGTGGCCTGGGGCGCTGAGCCGCTCAGATCCACGGTCATGGCGTCACCGTCAACGGTGAGGGACAGCTTGACCGGCAGCGGCGGGCTGCCCAGGCCGTCGTTGTCCAGGAATCCCTCGGCGGTATAGGTGCCATCCGGCAGGTCGCTGACGGCCTGTCGTTCACTGGCCTCGGTCTGGCGGAAGATTTCATCCCGGGCCGCCCAGATGGTCTCTTCGCCGAACCGGTCAAACAGCGCGTGCATGCGTTTTTCGCCGGTGCGGCCGGCGGCCACCTGGGCATTCATGTCCCCTACGGTGGATTCACCAAACCGGCTGTTCCGGCGCAGCAGGTCGATCACATCTTCCCGGGCCTGGCCATTTTCATACAGCCGGGTCGGGCCCCAGCGCATGCCTTCCTGGTAGATCTCGTGGGAGTCCACCGGGGTGCCAGGATCCTTCGCGCCCACATCCAGCCAGTGGGCCCGCGATGCGGCAAATCCAATGCGGCGGCCGCGCCAGAAGATGGGCATGATGATAGTGGAATCGTTGAGATGGGTGCCGGTCATGTAGGAGTCGTTCATGTAGAAGACGTCGCCTTCCTTGAAGTAATCCCAGCCGTGCTGCTCGGCAATGAGCTTGACGCAGATTTCCAGGTTACCCAGGAACAGCGGCAGCCCGAGGGACTGGCCGAGCACCTCCCCTTCCGGATCGATCAGCGCCACCGAACAGTCTTTACCTTCATAAATGACCGGCGTAAACGCGCTGCGAATCAGGGTGGCATTCATGTCCTTGGCGATGGACACGAATGCGTTGCGAATAATTTCCGTGGTGACGGGATCCACTGAGGCCATCATGCGCCCTCCTTCGTTAGCACCAGGCTGCCCAGCTCATCCAGCGTGACGCCCCACCCCGGCGGCACCACGGTGGTGGCGCTTTGCTCTTCAATGACCAGCGGGCCACTGGCCGTGTAGTGAGCCGCCAGGCGGTCCCGGGCCACGATCGGGGTGGCGTGGGTCTGCCCCGCAAAAGTCACTTCGCGCTCGCCGATGGACGGATCGCCCTCGGCATCGGATCGGCCGCTGTGCTGATACTTGTGCAGGGCGCCAATGGCGGCGACACGCAGGTTGACGAACTCAACCGGCGCCCCCGGGCTGGCATGGCCGTAGCGCCGGTCGTGGGCTGCGTGAAAAGCGGCGATGATTTCGTTGGTATCGGTCCCGTCGATGGGGACGTTGATGGTGTATTCCTGTCCCAGGTAGCGCATGTCCGCCGAGCGCTGGAACGAGATGTCCGAGGCCTCGATGCCTTCGGCCAGGACGGATTCCCGCCCGCTGTCTTCCAGCTTCTCGAATACCGTCTCGAGTCCGGACGCTTCCACCTTGTCGGCGGAGCGGAAATAGCTCTGGGTGAAGTCGTGGCGAAGGTCGGTCTGCAGCATGCCCCAGGCTGAGAAGGTCCCGGGAAACCGTGGCACCAGCACCTCACTGATATCCAGTTCCTCGGCCAGGAAAACGGCGGCCATGGGTCCGGCGCCGCCGAAGGCCACCAGGGTAAATTCCCTCGGGTCCACACCCTGACTGATGGTAATGGTGCGCATGGCGTCGGCCATGGCGGCGTTGGAGATTGCCAGGATGCCCTCGGCAAAAGCCACCGGCTCGAGGCCGGCTGCCGGCGCCATGGATCCGATGGCCTGGCTGGCCGCGGCTGCATCCAGCGACATCTCGCCACCCAGCAGGGACTTTTCGCCCAGCCGGCCCAGAAACAGGTTGGCGTCGGTCACCGTGGGGTCGGTGCCGCCGCGACCGTAGCAGGCCGGCCCCGGCACCGATCCGGCGCTGTGGGGGCCCACCCGCATGGCGCCGTTCTCCATCCAGGCGATGGAGCCGCCGCCGGTGCCGATGGTTTCGATATCCACGATGGACATCAGCAGCGGCAGGCCTTCCAACTCGGTTTCCAGGGTGGCATTGGCCTTGCCCTCGATGACCAGGCTCAGATCGAATGACGTGCCGCCCATATCGACACACAGCAGGTTTTTCCGGGCGCCGCTGGCCGCCAGGGCCGTGCCGGCCATGGTGCCGCCCACGGGTCCGGACAACAGGGTAAACACGGGATTTCTGCGGGCGGTCTGGGCAGTGGAGACGCCACCGTTGGACTGCATGATGTGCACCGTGGCACCCATGCCGAGATCACCCAGCTCCCCCTGCAGGGTCTTGAGGTAACGCTGGACCACCGGCGCCACATAGGCGTTCATCACCGCTGATGAGGCCCGCTCGTACTCGCGCCACTCCCGGGCGACTTCGTGGGACAGCGAAATGGCCACCTCCGGCAGTGCCGCAGCCAGGATATCCCGGGCCTCAGCTTCGTGCTGGGGATAGGCGTAGGCATGAACGAAACATACCGCAACAGCTTTGATGTCCTCGTCCCGCACCTTGGCGATGATGGCGTCAAAGTCATCGTGGCAAAGCGGTTCGATTTCCTTGCCATCCCAGCTCAGCCGGCCACGGACTTCGTGCACGTCGCGCCGGGGAACCAGCTGGCGGGGCTTGGCGTATCGCAACTCGTAGAGCGTGTGGCGGTTGCCCCGGGCAATGGTGTAGGAGTCCCCCAGGCCCGAGGTGGTAATCAGCAGCACCCGCTCACCGCGGCGTTCCAGGAAGGCGTTTAGCCCGACCGTGGTGCCGTGAACAAAAAAGCTGATGTCGGATAGATCCGGCACCAGTTCCTTGATGCCGTCCACCACGCCCGTGGCGGGATTCTCGGGCGTTGTGGGCACCTTGCCGACAAACACCGGCCCATCCGACGGCTCTATTACGATATCGGTGAAAGTGCCGCCGATATCCGCGGATACTCGATACTGCGTCATGCCCGGATCCGTATCAGTTGAAGTTGTAGCGGTACTTCACGTTGTAGGTCCGGCCCGGCGCACGCGCCGAGAATCCGCCGGCAACCCACTCGGAGTTGTATTCCTCGTCGTTCAGGTTGTGGCCTTCCGCGATCACTTCCCAGCGGCCGTCGGAGGAGCGCACACCAACCCTGGCGTTGAGGAAATTCAGGGCATCGCGGGCCGTGGAGTTGGCCGGATCCCAGAACTGCTCACCGCGTCGTTCGTAGTCGCCGCGGAGGAAAAACTCCAGGCTGTCGCTGACTGGGTTTTCCCACTGGAATCCCAGATTGAGGGTGTTCTCCGCGATATAGGGGGCGTCGTTGCCCACCACGGTTGGATCCACTACGTAGGCTTCGATCTCTGAATCGGTGAAGCCAAAGGCGCCGTACAGATCCAGGTTTTCGTTGACCCGGTAGACCAGGTCGATTTCGCCGCCGCTCAGCGACACTTCGTCGATGTTGGTCAGGATTTGTGCGCTGATGGCGCCGATGAAGGAGAAGAACTGCTGGCCTTCCACGTCGGTGGAGAACAGAGCCGCATTGAGGCGCAGACGATCGTCCAGGAACTGGCCCTTGTAGCCCAGCTCGATGGACTCGGACTCTTCCTGGTCGGCAACGTCGGATACGCCAACCAGACCGGCACCAGCGGCGACGTCCGCAATACCGTTCTGGTTGAACTGGCCGCTGCGGAATCCTTCTCCCCAGGTCAGGTACCAGTTCTGGTTGTCCGTGGGCTGGTAGCGGAAGGTGATCTTGGGCTGCAGCTTGTCAAAGCTGGACTTGTTGGTGGCGCCGGGAACACCTGCGGGGAACTGCAGAGGCGACACGAACTGCTCGCGGTCTTCCTCGTCGTAGCGCAGCGCGAGAGACAGATCCCACTGATCGTTCAGGGTGAAATCAACGCTGCCGAATATCGCCCAGGAGGTGTTCTCATTGTCATCAGCCAGAAATGAAGTCGTCGGGTTGCGCGGGTCCGTGGTCGGCTCCCGCTCCAGGCGAATGATGCCCTGACCGGTGTCGACGCCGGTGGACAGAGATACGAAGCGCTCCCAGTCCAGGTAGTAGGCACCGATTTCCCATCGAATGTCCTGGTCTGCCGGTGACGACAGGCGCAGTTCCTGGGTGAAGGCGCTCAGCTCGAAGAAACCGGTCTGGGTGCCGTCGAATCCAAACAGCTCCGGCGCGCTGCGGGCGTTGGTGTAGGGAAACTGGTCGGAATCACTCCACTCCTCGATGTCGGTGTAGGAGGTGACGCTGACCAGGTTGCCTGCGCCGACTTCCCAATCCAGCTTCATCGACAGGTCGATCATGTCGCGCTCACCGAAATCCACGTTGTTGTCGCGCACGGGGAGCACGTTGTTGGCATCGATGGGCCCGGTGTCCGTGCCAAACCCGTTGGCGGTGATGCCGTCATCGGCGATATTGACCCCCTGGAACTGAAAGCCGATGCCCCGGCCCTTGTGGGCCGACACCGCTGCTCGGAAATCCGCCGAGAAACCGTCGCCGGGCTCGTAGATCAGGCGCCCGCGAACCGTGGTGTCCTCGAACCGGTCCGCCTCTTCCTGGCGTGTGATGTTGAACAGGTAGCCGTCGCGGTCGATGTAGTTGGCAGACAGCTGCCCGTACCAGCGATCTTCCACCAGCGCGCCACCGATGGAACCCTGCAGGGAGTACTCCCCGCCGTTACCGGCACCGGCCTGGAGGTAGCTGTAAGTGTCGTTGGTCGGCCGCCGGGTATTGATGACGATGGCTCCGCCCGTCGCATTTCGACCGTAGATGGCTCCCTGGGGCCCTTTCACCACCTCGATGCTTTCGACATCGAACAGTTCGCGCCGGAACTGGATTGCGGTGAACTGAAGCACGCCGTCAACGATGGTCGCCACCGGAGACTCACCGTTTCGGACCTGGGTGATACCTCGGATACTCAGGAAGTTGGTACCGATACCCTGGGACGTCGCCAGGGTAACGTTGGGGGTCAATTGGATGACGTCCTCAACCCGCTCGATGCCGGCATCCTGGATCATCTGGGCGTTAAACGCCGTAACTGCGATGGGTGCCTCGAGTGCCGACTCATCCCGGCGTCGGGCAGTGACCACGATTTCCTCCAGCGAACTGTCGTCGGATCTTGAAGACTGCTGCGCGAGAACAGGTGTGGTGGCTGGAAGGGAAACCACAGCGATTATCGCTGCCGTGGCCAGGGTTCGGGATACATCGGATAGACGCATGGGATTCACCCCCTTAGGTTTGGTCTCGAACGTTTTGGTTGCCAGGCCGGTACCTGTGCGCCGACCCGGAAGTGTTTCGATCAAGCGTTTTCAACCATACTTAAATTTTTAACCAAATCAAATTTTTTTGACATTGATGGCGGGTCTACTAGAATTGCGAGGCATCTGAAGCGCCCGAAAAGGGGACCAGCATTGCCCAGTCCGGCGAGAAACCAAAGTCCAATTGAACGATCCATCGGCAGCCTGCTCAGGGCCCGTCGACAGGAAGTTGGACTGACCCTGCAGGAACTGGCAGACCGGTCAGACCTGTCCGCGGCCTTCATTTCCCAGGCCGAGCGCGGCAAGGCAACACCCTCCATCGTCTCGCTGATCAACATCGCCAAAGCGCTGGACACCGACATCAACTATTTCATCACCCCGCCGTGCCCGACCAGCCTGGTGCGACGAGCTGATGATCCCCAGTACGTAGACATCGATTCTCCGGTGGTCTACAAGCGCCTGGACGCAGCAATCCGCAACCAGCGCATGAGCGCGCTCATCATGGAAATTCCGCCCGGTACCGGCCTGCCCAAGGTTCACCGCGATGAAGGCGAAGATTTTTTCTACGTGCTGGAAGGTGAGGTCGAACAAAGCATCGGCGACGAGACCTTCACCCTGGGTTGTGGCGACAGCGCCCATCACAATACCCAGATCGATCACGAGGTGGTCAACAAGAGCAGCAAACTGGCCATCCTGCTCTGGGTCGGCACGCCGGTGCTGTTTCCCAGCCGCGATGATCCCGGCGACACCGGGTGAACCTTCACGCAGCCCAACATCCACCATGTCCGCGCTGAGGGTGGACACCGCCGCGGGCGCAATGACCATCGAACTGTGCCCAAGCCAGGCTCCGGAAACCTGCCGCTACTTCTCAGATATCGCCCGCCGGGGCATCCTGGACGACGGCCAGGTGTTCCGGGTCACCACCGACGATAACGACAACCTGTCGACCAGCTCTCCGATTCACATCATTCAATTCGGCACCCGCCGCGGCCTGGACGAATCGCGCCAGGTGATTGAACACGAAACCACCGACCAGACCGGATTGACCCACAGGCGCTGGACGGTATCCGCATCACGCTACGGGCCCGGCGAGGTGTATGCCAGCTTTTTTGTCTGCATGCGGGACGAGCCCTGTCTCGACTTCGGCGGCGATCGCCGGGACGATGGCCAGGGTTATGCTGCCTTCGGGCGGGTCATCGACGGCGAGAGCCTGCTGACGTCAATCTACGCCCGTGCCGGCGTGGATGCCCTGCTGAGTGATCCCATCACCATTCACCGGGTAATCCGGGAATGACGTCGCGCCAACCAGAAGATCAACCTTTCGACGCGACGCCGCGAAGCGTTGGCGAGTGGTTCCTGGTCATGCCGCTGACCCGCACCCACTGGTTGGCCGGGCTCACCCTGTTCATGGCGTTTGTCATCGAGTCCTGGGAAATGATGATCATCATTTTCTCCAGCGGCGCGATTGGTGCTGAGTTCGGACTGACCACCGGGCAGATCGGTTCCCTGATCGGCGCCATGTTTATCGGGATGATTCCAGGAGCGTTACTGTGGGGCAAACTCACCGGCCAGTTGGGCCGCAAACAGTGCCTGATGTGGAGCATCGGGCTTTATGGTCTTTTTCCAATTCTCAGCGCGTTTGCCCCGAACTTTGAAACGCTCTGGGTCGTTCGCTTTTTCTGCGGCATCGTCCTGGCCGGTGCGCTGGTAGTGACATTTCCTTTCTTCGAGGAACTGGTGCCGGTTCGTTCCCGGGGAAAAGCCACGGTATACCTGTCGGCCGGCTGGCCCCTGGGCGTGCTGGCCGCCATCGGCATCACCGTGCTGTTCATGGACCTGGGCTGGCGCTGGGTGCTGGGGTTCAGCACGCTGATGAGCCTGTGGGCGCTGGTCATTTACCGGATGGTGCCGGAATCACCTTACTGGCTGGCGGAAAAGGGACGCACCGACGAAGCCAACGCCGCGATCAATCGTCTGGCCGAAGGCCGGCTCTCGGCAGCGTCTGCACCTGGAGCCAGCGGCCAGGGCACGGACATCGCGTTCCTGGACATTTTTCGCGGCACTGCACTGCGCACCACCCTCGTGCAGAGCGTCATCAATTTCTGCTTTTCCTGGGGCTACTGGGGCCTGGCCTCATGGATGCCGACGCTGCTGGCCAGGCGCGGCCTGTCTGCGCCCGAGGGTCTGGGATTCATGGCGCTGTCCGCGCTGTTCATGTTTCCCGGATACATCTCAGCGAGCTACCTGACCGGCCGCTTTGGCCGCAAAAAAATCATGCTGCTCTATGTATTCGTTTCCGCCGTGGCAGGTTTTGGATTTGCCAACTCCGCCACCCTGACGCAGATGTACTTCTGGAACTTCACTCTCTCCTTCTTCAGCCTGGGCGCCTGGGGCGTCTGGAACACCTGGCTCGGGGAAATCTACGAGACCCGCCACCGCGGCGCCGGTGTCGCCTGGGGTATATCCGCCCAGCGGGTGGCCAACGCCGTCGCGCCGATCGCCATCGGCGCCATCCTGGCCAGCGCGAGTTTCCTGCAGACGGTTTCCTTCATCACCCTGTTCCTGGCGGTGACCTTTGTGGCGTCGCTGTTCCTACCGGAGACCGAGGGAAAGGCGCTGGTTTGAGGATTGTCTATCCGCAGGACGGGTCATCCGAAGCGGGTATTGGAGACGCCAGATTTCCCGCTGGCTGTGCCGACCGCGCAGCAGGCACGCGGACGCTTACGCAAAAACGCGGTTTTGCTACGCTTTCGGCCTTCGGCCGTTGGCACATCCCTGTGCCAAGTGCCTGGCTCCCACTTCGAGCGGCGGCGATCAGTTAGCGCTTTCCCGTCACCCCGGGAATTGATCCGGGCTCGCCGCCAGCTACGTGATACCCCCACTTCTTATACCACCCCACCTGGTGCACCCTGACACGCAGGGAAAGCCCCCTGCCCCAAGGCCTCTATGGCCGATGCATCCGAATCGACTTTCCCTGCATCTGTATTAGGCAGAACAACCCAAACGGAGGTTTGTTATGGAAGGATTAGGTGCCGGACTGGCGGCCCTGGCATTCTGGGGCTTTATCGCGGCCATCGTGGTGGCAGGTATCTGGTACGACGCGCGCAAGCGGGAATCCCACCAGGAAACCCTGCGGCGCATGGTGGAAAGCGGCAACGTGGATCCGGAACTGGTGGACCGCATCCTGGGTTCGGACGAAAACCTGGGCCGCGACCTGCGCACCGCTGGCTGGATCGTGCTGGGTACCGCGCCGGGACTGGCCCTGCTGGGCCTGATACTCGGCATGGAATTCCCGGACACCCGCCTGCCGCTGCTGGGCGTTTCCGCCCTGGTGCTGTGCGTCGGGATCGGACTGATGGTGGCCGCCCGCAATGCGGATTCGGAATCCACCCCGTCGGATCACAGGCTGCCGCGGATGTAGGCATTGAATCCCGGGCGCCCACACAGCCGTGGCGCCGAGGCCCTGATTGTTGGCCTGGCGCGGACCGGTGATCGGGACGCATTCGCCGAACTGGTGCGTCGGCGGCAGGGCTGGGTGCGCAACCTGATGCGCCGCCTGAGCAACGACCCTGACCTGGCCGACGACCTGTCCCAGCAGGCGTTCCTGCAGGCCTGGCGACGGATCGCGCTGCTGCGTGACTCCAGCCGGTTCGGCCCGTGGCTCAAACGCATCGCCGTCAACACCTGGCTGCAGCACATCCGCAAATCCGACGCCTTGCGGGACGCCAAAGAACACGATGACAACATCGGCGGACAAACCGAGTCTCCCGACAAGTCCCTGGACCTGGACCGTGCCTTGGCCACCCTGTCACCCCAGGAAAGAATGTGTCTGGTGCTGTCCTATCAGGAAGGTATGAGCCACAGCGAAATCTCGGACTGGCTGAAGATGCCCCTGGGTACGGTCAAGTCCCACATCCGGCGAGGCACCGGGCGCCTGAAAACCTTGCTGTCCGGCGAGGATGCCGGTGGATCGGAGAAGGTCACATGACAGAACATGAGCGCGACCCGGCACTGAGCGGCCTGTTCGCCAACGCCACCGAAGATCTGGACGGGGAATCGTTCACCCAGGCGGTCATGGACGAAACCATCCGCCTGCGGCGCCGGCATCGCATGGGCTGGATTGCCCTCGGCGTTGTCGCCGTGCTAATGGCGTTCGTGATGCAAGACCTGGTAGTGGACTTTTCCCAGGCCCTGGCTCACCCCCTGTTCACCATCGACCACCGCCTGATGGCTGAAATGCTGGCGCCGGTCAACAGCATTGGTGGTCTGCTGTCCATGGCGGTGCTTGCCTTGCGGCTGGCGTATCGCAGGATTTTTAACTGACGGGGTTATCTGACGCCTCGCCGCAAACGCCGACCTGCCGCTCCCAGCAACAGCCGCGAATACAGCTTGTGGAATCCCAGCAGCAGGGTGAATGACCTGCCGAGCTCACCCTCGCTGTCAGGTTTCGGCACCACGGCAGACCCGAAGTAGAGCATGCTGCCCTCCCCCTCTCTCACCACCATGAACCAGGACCGCGTGCGGCGCTGGAAATCACACATCAGCAGCTGGTGTTCGCTGCGGGCCTCCACGGTCCAGGCGGCAAACTCGTGGCGGGCCCCGGCGGCCAGCTCACGGGCCTGCTGGTCAGTGGAGGGTCGCTTGACCATCACTGCCAGTATCAGGCGCTCCAGCTTGAACAGCGGCGTCGTGTAAAACGCCAAAACGTACTCATCCAGGCCGACCGCAGCATCAACGGTCAGGCAAAAGCAGTCCGTGTAGGGCTGACCCGGACCCGTCCAGTCCTCGGCGTAGCGCCGCAGCAAACCCTCTGCCGGCCGCGGGCAGGGCCGGACGCGACCCATCAGACCGTCAGCGGAATCGGCAGGTGCCTGAACCGTTTGCCGGTGGCCTCATACAGGGCGTTGGCGAATGCCGGCGCGAAAGGCGGCGTTGGCGGCTCGCCGACACCCGCCGGTGGCGCGTCACTTTCAACGATATCCACCTCGATATGCCGGGGCGCCTGGTTCATGCGGGTGACCAGGAAGTCGTTGAAATTGCCCTGGTCCACGACGCCGCTGGTGGCGGTAATCTGACCAATGGCGCAGCTCAGGCCGTAGACGCTGCCGCCCTCGCACTGGTTGCGCACGTGATCGGTGTTGACCACGGTACCGGCGTCGATGGAGACATAAACCCCGGGGATCTGCCAGCGACCGTTTTCGTCAACGGTCACCTCCACCACCGTGGCCGCGTAGGTCAGGAACGAGCGGTGGGCGGCGATACCCAGCGCCCTGCCCTGCTGCCGCTTGCCATCCCAGTCCGCCAGTTTGGCTGCGCGCCGCACCACGTTTGACAGCCGTTCCGTGTCCACCGGGTATACATCGATGGGGTCACCGTAGTTGCCGTACTCCACCCCGGACAGATCCACCTTGCGCGGACTGCCAATCAACTGCAGCAGATAGTCCCGCGGATCGCGGTTGGCCGCCACCGCCAGTTCATGGGCAAAGGACTGCACGGCAAACGCGTGGTACACGTTGGCCACCGAGCGCAGCCAGCCAATGCGGACGTGGGCCTCAGCGTCCCCTTTCTCCAGCTGCATGCTGGGGATCTCAAACGGGTTGTCCACGAATCCCAGGTCCAGCTCGCCGGAGCTGGGGCTGTTTGCGGTGGGACTGAAGGTCGACGAAATGGTGGGGAACGTCGTTCGGTGGTGCCAGGCAACAGTATTGCCGTCCGCGTCCAGCGCCCCTTCAACGCGCTGGGCGCTGACGCTGTGGTAATAACCGTTGCGGGTGTCGTCTTCACGGCTCCACACCACCTGCACGGGACGCTTGGCCTCTCGGGCCAGCAGGGCCGCTTCCACTGAAAAATCGGGCTTGGACTTGCGGCCGAACGCGCCGCCCAGCAGGGTGACGTTGACCGTCACGTTGTCCGGCTCCAGCCCAAGCACAGCCGCCACAGTGCCGCGGGTTGCCTGGGGGGTCTGGGTGCAGGCCCAGATTTCGATCCCGTCACCGTCCATGCGTGCCGTGGCAGCCGGGGGCTCCATGGGCGCCTGGGACAGGTGCGGCACGGTGTACTCGGCGCTGATCCGGCGGGATGACCCGGCCAGGGCCGCTTCTATATCACCGTGTTTGCGCACCACGGTGCCCGGCTGCCGAACCGTTTCCAGCATGGATTCCCGGTACTCTTTGGAGTTGTATACCGAATTGGCGCCGTGATCCCACTCGATCAGCAGGGCGTCCCGGGCGCGAAATGCCGCCCAGGTACTGGTGGCCAATACCGCAACTCCTCCAAGTGCCTTGAATCCCGCCGGGGGCTCCAGCGCGGGCAACCGCAGCACGTCAATGACACCGGGAATCTTGCGAGCCGCGCTGTCGTCCACGGATTTAACCGTGCCGAACAGCACCGGAGGCCGCGCGATGGCGGCAAACGCCATGTCCGGCAGGCGGATGTCCCCGGCAAACATGGTTTTGCCGTGAATGACCGAATCCATCTCGATGCTTTGCACCGCTTTGCCGATCAGTCGCCACTGGTCCCGGCTTTTCAGCCTGACGGATTCAGGGTCGGGCACCGGCAGCTTCGCGGCCAGGTCGGCCAGCTCGCTATAATCCAGGGATTTGCCGCTGGGGGTATGGGTAACCCGGTGCTGTACTGCCTCACACTCAGACGCCGGGACTTCCCAGGCCTTTGCCGCCGCCTGCACCATCAACTGGCGGGCCGCGGCGCCGGCCTGACGCAGGCGTTTCAGGTTGCGGCGCACGCTGCGCGATCCATCTGTATTCTGGTCACCATACCTGGGATGGCCGATGGCCTGTTCCACCACCACCCGGGCCCAGTCGGCCTCCATCTCGTCGGCAATGATCTGGGCAATGCTGGTGCGGATCTGCTGGCCCATCTCCGAGCGATGACAGGTCACCCTGACGGTGCCTTTCTGGTCCATGGCCACGAACAGGCTGGGCGCAAATTCCGGGCGCTCACCCCCCTGGCCGGTCACGGCGGCCAACAGGTGGCGCCCGGGCATCAGCTGCAGCGTCAGGGCCAGTCCGGAGGCCCCGGAAGCAGATGCCAGGAAGCTGCGGCGACCGCGGTCTACGCCACTCATGCGGATTCTCCCGCCGCGGTTTTGATGGCGGCTCGAATCCGGGTGTAGGTCCCACATCGGCAGATGTTTCCGGACATGGCCTGGTCGATGTCGTCATCGCTGGGGCTCGGGTTTTCAGCCAGCAGCGCCGCGGCCTGCATCATCTGGCCGCTCTGGCAGTAGCCGCACTGGGGCACGTCGTGCTTGCGCCAGGCCGCCTGGACGGGGTGCTCTTTGTCCGCACCCAGTCCTTCGATGGTGGTCACCGTTTTGTTCTCCGCCGCAGCAACCGGAATCACACAAGACCGAACGGCCTGTCCGTCCAGATGCACCGTGCAGGAGCCGCACAGGGCCTTGCCGCAGCCGTACTTGGTACCGGTCAGCCCCAGTTCGTCTCGCAGCACCCAGAGCAGCGGCGTCTGGGGATCGCCGGAAAATTCGGTGGATTTGCCGTTAATGATGACTTTCATGCCGCCCCTCCTGCGGGCTGACCAGGGGAGTTGCGACTATCCCACAGCGACGGGTTTGTGGAAAGGTGGCAAAGGTCAGGCGGGCAACGCTGGGCTAACGCTGGGGTCAGAGTAAAGGGACAGAGTAAACCGCGGTTTACTCTGTC
>JASJDM010000015.1 GCA_030065125.1 Lysobacterales bacterium
CGGCCGCTCGATCTACACCTCCAGCTTTTCCGGGGTGTACTGGGAGGTCCAGGACCTGGTGCTGGATGACATCGATCGGATCGAGGTCATCCGTGGCCCCGGCGCCACCCTGTGGGGGGCCAACGCCGTCAACGGCGTGATCAATATCGTCACCCGCAGTGCCCACGAAACCAAGGATGGGTTTTTCAATGCAATCGCCGGTAGCGAGGAACGGGAGTCGACGCTTCGATTTGGCGGAAACCTCGGCAGCCACACGGCATACCGGACATCCGTCAAGTATGCCGATCGGGACGAATTTCATACCATAGAAAACGATCCAGCCGGAGACAACTGGCACATCGGTCATTTCGGATTCCGACTGGATTCGAGCCGACCCAGCGGCGATCTGTTCACCGTCCAGGGCGACTACATCGATGCTCGAATCAACCAGGGCCTGAACCAGTTGAGCCTGGCAGAGCCTTACCAGCTTTTCGTGCAGGACCAGGTGGACAGCAGTTCCTGGAATATCCTTGGTCGCTGGCGCAGGCCCCTGTCGGTCAATTCTGACATCAGCCTGCAGGTCTACCTGGACCACTCCCGGCGTTCCGAGGGGTTTGTTGGCCAGCACCTGGAAACCGGCGACATTGAATTCCAGCACCGGTTCGCCTGGGGCGAACGCAACGACGTGATCTGGGGGCTGGGGTATCGTCACATCCGCGATGACTACGAGTTGACCGAACAGGTCTTCATTGATCCCGCCAAGCTCAGCCACAAGCTGCTCAGCGGCTTCGTCCAGGACGAGATCACGGTGGTGAAGGACCGGCTGAATGTGGCCGTCGGCGTCAAGGTCGAAAACAACGATTTTACCGGCACGGAGGTGCAACCGAATTTTCGATTCATCTGGACGCCTGGGAACCGCCACTCCATCTGGGGGGCCGTCGCCAAAGCATCGAGAACGCCGTCCAGGGCCGAACGGGACGCGCGACTGCTGACGGGTGCACTGTTGCCCAATACAGCATTGAACCCTCTCCCATTCCCGTTGCTGGTATTCGCCGCCGGAAACCCGGATTTCCGGGCCGAGGAACTGACTGCCGTTGAGGCTGGCTACCGGGCCGCGTTGTCGCCCCGGCTGAATCTGGATTTAGCCCTGTTTCGCAATGATTATGATGGATTGAGGACGGCAGAAGCCAACGACTTCCACCTGGTCGATTTTACCTACGTAGAACTGCCACTGGATTTCAGCAACGGCGGCATGGCGCAAACCCGCGGACTGGAACTGGCGGCAGACTGGCGGCCCCTGGACCGGTTTCGGGTGCAGCTGGCATTCAGTGAGCTGAACGTGGACTTTGCCACCAAACCTGGGGTGGAAGACCTGGAAAACCGCGGGTTGGAAAAAGCCAGCCCGGAACGCCAGCTGTCGCTGCGCTCCGGCTTCGATTTCAGCAAAAGTCTGACATTCGATCTCTGGGCTCGCTACGTGAGTGAGGTGACCCTGTCCACGTCTCTCAGCAACGAGGACATTCCGCAGCTGGACGATTACTGGGACCTGGATTTTCGGCTGAGCTGGAAGCCAGGAGCGAACTGGGAACTCAGCCTGGTTGGCCAGAACCTGCTGGACAGTGGTCGGCTTGAAGGATTCACGGAACCCCTTGCCACGAACCGCATCCAGGTACCGCGAGGGTATTACGCCAGCTTCAGCTGGATCTTCTGACCGGGTCGGGCTTCGGAATCACCCCATGATCGGCACAGCAAACATACACGTCAACATCGGGGGCCTGGGGTGGCCCGATTCCGGGTCTGCAAACGTTGTTCACAAACAACCCCCTTCAGACAGCCCGAAAACCAGCTGTCGCCGGGTTTCAAAGCCTAAACATCCGTCTGCACCGGTCGATAAAGACAGGGAGAAGCCCGGATGGGAGCCTGTCCGGTGGATAACAATGAATTTGGGGGTCTGCCATGCGTAGTCTTCAAAAGAGACTGGTTGCGGCGTTGTTTTGCTGCCTGGCCGGGAACACCCTGGCCCATGACCAGGAACGGGATCTGTTCGACCTGAGCTTCGAGGAGCTGTTGGATCTCGAGGTCACCAGTGTCGGCAAGAAATCTCAAAAACTCAGCGACGCCGCGGCCGCGGTGTTTGTCATTACCAACGAAGACCTGATCCGCAGCGGCGCCACCTCCGTGGCCGAAGCCCTGCGCATGGTGCCCGGCGTCTCGGTACAACAGATCGACGCCAACAAGTGGTCCATCTCCGCCCGGGGATTCAGCAGCCGGTTTGCCAACAAGCTGCTGGTGCTCATTGACGGCCGCTCGATCTACACCTCCAGCTTTTCCGGGGTGTACTGGGAGGTCCAGGACCTGGTGCTGGATGACATCGATCGGATCGAGGTCATCCGTGGTCCCGGCGCCACCCTGTGGGGGGCCAACGCCGTCAACGGCGTGATCAACATCATCACCCGCAGCGCGCGGGAAACCACGGGCGGCATGGTCAACGCCAGCCTCGGCACCGACGACCAACAGGGGACATTGCGCTACGGCGGCAGCATCAGCGAAAACACGGCTGTCCGTACCTCACTCAAGTACGTCGATCGTGACGAATATGAAACCGCAGACGGGCGCCCCGGCGGCGATGACTGGCAGATTGGCCACC
Organism: Lysobacterales bacterium; assembly: GCA_030065125.1. GTDB lineage: Bacteria > Pseudomonadota > Gammaproteobacteria > Xanthomonadales > SZUA-38 > JASJDM01. Next base: position 2,627 of record JASJDM010000015.1, read on the forward strand.
TGGCCTTCCGCATGGACTCAGAACGCCCCGGCGGCGACCAGTTGACCGTCCAGGGCGACTATCTTGAGGGCCGCATCAATCAGAATCTTTCCCTCTTATACCCGACCGCCCCGTACCAGGTTGCCATCAATGATCGGCTGGATACCGAGACCTGGAACCTGTTGGGACGTTGGCAAAGACCCCTGTCAGTCAGTTCTGATTTCAGCCTGCAGTTTTATGTGGACCACGTCCAACGATTCGAGGCGTTATTCGGGCAGGAACTGAAAACCGCGGACCTGGAGTTTCAGCACCGATTCGCCTGGGGTGAACGCAACGACATCCTTTGGGGGCTGGGCTACCGGTACATCACCAATGAATTCGAATCCAGGCAGGTCGAGTTCAGTCCGGAAAGACGCAGCTACAGCCTGGTCAGCGGTTTCGTACAGAATGACATCACGGCGATCAAGGACCGCCTCAAGGTGACCGTGGGGGCCAAGGTGGAACACAATGAGTTCACTGGCGCCGAAGTGCAGCCAAATCTTCGGTTCGTATGGACACCCGGGGATCGGCAGTCCCTGTGGACTGCGGTGTCAAAGGCATCCAGGACACCATCTCGGGCGGAACTTGATTCCCGTCTCATTGTCGGCGTCCTCGAACCCAACACCATCACCAATCCGATTCCGTTTCCGATAGCACTCTATGTGGAGGGAGATCCCGAATTCGCGTCGGAAGAACTGACCGCGTATGAGGCCGGATACCGATTTGCCTTTTCGCCGCGCCTCAACCTCGACTTTGCGATTTTTCATAACCGCTACAGTGCCTTGCGCACCGTCGTCCAGGGCGATCCGGCGCTGGTGGATTTTTCCTACGTGGAGACGACGCTGCACCTGACCAATGACGGTTATGCGGAGACCAGCGGTCTGGAACTGGCCGCCGAATGGCGACCGGTCCAGGCGGTGCACATTCAGCTCGCATACAGCGAGCTGGACGTGGATTTCCGAGTTCGCCCAGGTGTCACGGACCTGGAGAATGGCAGTCTCGAAAGGGCCAGTCCCAAGCGCCAGCTATCGGTGATTTCCGGGTTGGAGGTATCCGAAGATCTGCGGCTGGACGTCTGGGCGCGTTATGTTGACGCGGTGGCGCCGCCGAATGTAGCCGGGGTCACCCCCCCGCTTCTTCCGGACTACTGGGATCTTGACTTTCAACTCAGCTGGAGGCCGGCCCCGAACTGGCGGATCAGCCTGGTGGGCCAGAACCTGCTGGAGAGTCGCCGTCTCGAAGGACTACAGGAGTCTTTTGCCGCCGACCGGATCGAAGTGCCGCGCAGTTACTACGCCAGCGTCAGCTGGAGCTTCTGAGAAAACTACGCATCGGACCGTAACTTGAACTACTTCAGCACAATCAGGAATTTCCTGGGCAGCGCATTGGCCGCACTGCTCCTGTGCTGCAACGTTCAGGCAGCCGAGCACGCCGGGGAGTACGAAGTCAAGGCGGTGTACCTGTACAACTTCGCACGCTTCTTCGAGTGGCCCGGTTCCGCATTTACCGATGACGACGCTGAACTCTCGGTATGCATCTACGGCGAAGACCCGTTCGGCAGTGCCCTCAACAGGATCGCCGGGAAACTGGTGCGCGGGCGTCCCCTGGGTGTCACCCACCTGCGGCGAGGCGAGGCGCTGGCGGGTTGCCAGGTGGTCTACGTCAGCGATTCGGAACAACTGTACGTCCAGCAGCTGCTGGCGGAGGTTCGTAAGCAGCCCCTGCTCACCGTCAGCGACATTCCAAACTTCGCCCGAAACGGCGGTGTCATCGGTCTGAAACAGGTGGGCAACAAGGTCCGGTTCGAGATCAATACCGCCGCTGCCAGCGCAGCAACCCTGGAAGCCAGCTCACAGCTGCTAAAGCTGGCGACCTCTGTGATCGATAGTACTCAATAGTGCTTATGAAAAGCTTGATCCGACATATCTCGATCCGCCGCAAACTGCTGGTGATGATGCTGTGCGTCACCGGGGTGGTGCTGGGCCTGTCCACGGCCATCCAGGTTTACCAGCTGCGTACCACCATCAACCACGCGTCCACCCGGGAACTGGCCACCATGGCCGACGTGCTGGCGGCCAACGTCACCGCCGCGCTGGCGTTCAATGATCGCGAGGACGCCCGCAGTACCCTGCAGTCCCTTCGCTCCCAGCCGGACATCGTGGCGGCCCGCGTGTACGACCAGGAAGGTGAGCTGTTCGCCGATTACCAGGATGTTGCCTTCCAGGCAGATCCCACCGCCTTCGAGATTCACGAGACCTCGTCCGATTTCAAGATTTCCGGCAAGCAATACCGTTCCGGCAATGGCCTGCTGGAGATTTCCACCACGATCCGCTTTGACGGTGAGAACATGGGCACCATCGTGATTACCAACAGCCTGGGGGAAATGAACCAGGCAGTCACCCGGTCCATCGTCACCGCTCTGTCAGTCATGGGGGGCGGTATCCTGCTGGCCTGGCTGTTGGCGTCCAGCCTGCAGGGACTGGTGTCGACCCGGGTGCGCAAGCTGGCCGACCTGACCAGGCAGGTCACCCGGGAGGGCGACTACTCGCTGCGGGCGCAGGCGCCGGCGAGCCGGGACGAGCTGGGCGTTCTGACCAACGGTTTCAATACCATGCTGAGCCAGATCCAGTCCCGGGATGCCGAGCTCGAACGCTACAGCCAGGGTCTGGAGGCCCAGGTCAGTGAGCGGACCGAGGCCCTGTCCAAGGCCAATGCCAAGCTGGAGTCCACCATCGAAGAACTGCAGACGGCCAAGGAGCGTGCCGAGGAGGCCAACCGGGCCAAGAGTGATTTTCTGGCCACCATGAGTCACGAGATTCGAACGCCGATGAACGGCGTTGTGGGCATGACCGAATTGCTGCTGGAAACCGAGCTCAACTCCCATCAGACCCGCTTCGCCCGGACCGTGGCCCAGTCGGCAGAGACCCTGCTGGACCTGATCAACGACATACTGGATTTTTCCAAGATCGAGGCTGGCCGCATGGAACTGGAAGAGGTGTCTTTCGACCTGCGCCTGCTGATTGAGGAGGTGGTGAACCTCCTGGCCGAGCAGGCCCACAAGAAGGGCCTGGAAATGGCCTGCGTCTACCCGCCCGACATACCGACTGCCTTTCGGGGAGACCCGTCTCGCATCCGCCAGGTGCTGATCAACCTGGCGGGCAACGCGCTGAAGTTCACCCAGAAGGGCGAGGTCGTGATACGCGTGGCCCAGCAGGAAGATTCTCCTTCCGCTACACGCTTGACGATTTCCGTGTCCGACACCGGCGTCGGAATCGACCGGGCCAAGCAGGACGAAATTTTTGAGGCCTTTTCCCAGGAAGACAGCTCCACCACCCGGCGCTTCGGAGGGTCGGGGCTGGGACTGGCGATCTGCCGCCGCCTGATCAGCCTGATGGGCGGCAAAATCACCGTGGACAGCAGTCCGGGACTGGGTTCGACGTTCAACGTTGACCTGACCTTTGAAAAGACTGCCGGAACATCGTCTCGCGGCGTTTCCGGCATGGTGGAACTGGATGGCCTGAGTGTGCTGGTGGTCGAAGACAGTGAAACCAACCGGGAAATCCTCATCCATCAACTCGGTTCCTGGGGCCTGCGAACGGAGATGGCCGTAACCGCTACCGATGCGCTGCAGGTCCTGCGTCGCGCCGCCCGCCAGGAGTCTGCTTTCGACCTGGCCATCATCGACGGCAAACTGCCCGGCATGAATGGTCTGGAGCTGGCGCGAACCATTCACGCCGATCCGAAGCTCCAGTCCACCCGGATGATCATGCTCAGCTCCGTGCTGGATTCCGGTACCCATGCCGACCGGGCCGCCGCGGGCATCTGCGGCAACCTGTCGAAACCCATCCGCCGGTCCCAGCTCTATCGGGCGTTGGTCCGCGCCATGGCCGACGCGGACGTCGATCTGCCTGAACTGAATATGGGGCCCCGCACCAGGCCCGAGCCATGCCAGCCGGTGAACGCCCACGTCCTGGTGGCTGAGGACAACGACGTCAACCAGGAACTGGCGCAATCCATGCTGGAGAACCTGGGTTGTACTGTCGATATCGCCAAGAACGGCCTGGAGGCTTTCTTCCGGGTCTGCGAAAACCACTACGACCTGGTGCTGATGGATTGCCAGATGCCGGAACTGGACGGGTTCCGCGCCACTGATCGAATTCGGAGCTGGGAGCAGCAGAACGGGTCCCGCACGCCGGTGGTCGCATTGACCGCAAACGCAGTACAGGGAGACCGAGAACGGTGCCTGGAGGCCGGCATGGATGACTACCTGGCCAAACCTTTTTCCAAGTCCCAGCTGCAGTCCATCCTGGGCCGCTGGGTCGCGTCAGACCAGGCCGTTGAGCCCGAAGCTACAGGTGAGGAGGACGACGTGCCAAACCACGATGAAATGACCGACAAACCCTCAGACCCCCTGGATCACTCGGCGCTGGACACCCTGCGGCAACTGGAGAGCAGCGGCTCTGCAGGCCTGGTACAGCGGGTGGTCGACAAATACCTGGAAACCGGGGACAACCTGGTGCAGGGCATCAACCGGGCCCTGGCCAGCGATGACCCCCAGGCCATGCGGGAAGCTGCGCACTCCCTCAAGTCCTCCAGCGCCAACGTTGGCGGCAGCCACCTGGCCACCCTGTGCCAGCAGCTGGAGGACGCGGTGCGGTCCGAGGACCTCACGGAGTTTCCGGGTCTCACCCGCGAAATCGACAGCGAGTACTCCCGGGTGGCCGACGCCCTGAAACAGGTCACCGCCACCACCTGACCGCGCGGCCCGGTGGCGTGGGAACCGTGGATTTCCACCATGTCGCCTGTCTCATCCGAGGGTGCCAGCACCATCGTGCTGGTGTAACCTCAAATCACCTCAGCGTTAAGGAAATTTTATGGCCGCCTTTGGCACTGAATTCGCGGCTCAAATGGGCACCTGCCGATACCGGGACGGCGCCTGGGACACGCCCGCCATGGAGCCAGTAGCCCCGATCCCGCTCCACCCGGCCGCCCATGTGCTGCATTACTCGAGCAGCTGTTTTGAAGGACTGAAAGCGTACCGGTGGAGCGACGGCGAGCCCCGGATTTTCAGACTGGGCCGCCACGTCCAGCGCATGCAGGCCAGCGCCCGCCTGCTGTGCCTGCCGGTCCCTGGCCAGGACCTGCTGGCCGGGCTGATCAGGAGCGTGGTGGACGCAGCCCGGGACGCGATCCCGGATTTTCCGGGTGCGCTTTACCTGAGACCGACCCTGGTGGGCACGGAGCCCAACATCGGCGCGGCGGCCCACGCCTCCCAGCAGGCCCTGCTGTATGTGCTGGCCTCTCCGGTAGGCGACTATTTCGCCGGTGGCCAGCGGCCCCTGCGCGTGGTCATCGAGCCCGGCATGCGCTCCACACCGGATTTCGGCAAGGCCAAGACCGGGGGCAACTACGCGGCGGCGCTGAGACTGGTCGTCGGCGCCCGGGAGCAGTTCCAGGCTGACCAGGTCCTGTTCTGTCCCGACGACGATGTCCAGGAAACCGGCGCCGCCAACTTCATCCTGCTGGATGACGAGCGCATCATTACCAAGCCCCTGGACGGATCAATCCTGGAAGGCGTGACCCGGGACTCAATCCTGACCCTGGCGCGTGACAGCGGCTACAGCGTCGAAGAGCGATTTCTGACCGTGTCGGAAGTGCTGGAGTGGGCCAAACACGGTGAGGCTGCCCTGTCCGGGACTGCAGCCGTGCTGACCGGTGTCGGAACACTCGTATACGAAGGACGGGACTACCCGGTGTATGGCGGAAAAGTAGGGCCCAATACCGAAAAGCTCCGGGCCATGCTGACCGCTATCCAGAGCGGCGAGCGCCCGGATCCCCACGGTTGGATCCATTCCCTCTAGGCGATGAGATCCAGCGGGCTCGCCGGCCTGGGCTGCGAGCATCAGGGCGCCGCAGTCCCGGCCGGCCACCCTCATGGGGTCGCTTCGCCGGTCTCGAAGCCGCTGGCGAAGACATCCTCGCGGATTTCGCTGACGAAAAGGTCAGCGGCAACTCCCTGGGTCCGAATGTTATAGAGCACCTGCGCGGGCCGCATGGGGTTGGCGGGATTGGGAAACACCCAGCCAATCTCGCCGGACGTCTCCCCCAGCAGCCGGGAGGAACTGGCCATGGTCGTTCGTGTTCCATCAGCCAGACCTGACCGATCCAACAGGTCGGTAACCGTGGTATTGCCCGTGATCGGATTGAACAGCTGCCGAGAGTGTTCATAGAACCAGTGACCACCGTCAGCGTCGAGCGTTCCAAACGGCCGGGCTCCCGTAGACAGAAGAGCGTCGGGCGCCGGAGAGAGGGCGATGGGGGCTGCACCGTCCAACCCCACGCTGACGTGTTGCCAGAATCGATCGCTGGAGACTGGAGCGAGGTTAACCCGGTAAATCGCGCGCTGAGCCACTGGTGAGTAGGCCTGATACGTGGGCAGCGTACCGGGGCTGCCGAGATACAGGGTGGTGAAATTCCCGACGGATGAATCTGCCGCGTACAGGCCGGAACTGGTGGAGCCCGCCTTGTTGTAGAACACGCGATCAATGGAGGGCTCGTAGTCCGGCGGTGGGCTGCCTTCGGAATTGGGAAACGTCGCCGCCGCCGCCGTTGCATCCACGGGATAGGATCGAATGTCCCGCACAGGGCTGGAATCACCGCTGACCTCGCGCCAGTAGACAAGGCGCGTCCCGGCGGCGTTGAAGCGATACAGCAGCGCACCGTTGAGGTTGAAGAACGTGTCATAGTCCCCGGGGGTAAGCTGCAGGAAAGGCTCGACCCGTTGTGCGGCCCCGCCTGCGTTGGTTGGCGTCACGAACAGGCTGGTGGTGTCGGGGCCGGTACTGAAGGCAGCAATGGCGGCGGAGAACGCCAGGGTTGACCCGTCCGGTGACAGCAGATAATCGAAGATCATGTCACCGAGGCTGAATGGCGTGGGGGTCAGTTCAAGCGTTGGTCCACCGTCGATAAGCACCGAGTAGAGCTGACCCAGCGCTGTATAGATCACCCGATCGCTGGCTGGACTGATGTTGAAATCGGTCACGTTGTCGCCGCTGGCCAGGGGAAAGTTCAGGCGGATCTGGAAACCTCCCGCGGTCGGCACCGAGAACAGGTCGTCATTGTTGCTGCCCGCAGAGCGGCCGGTGAACACCACTCGCTGGCCGTCATCGGAGACAGCAAACGCCTTGACCACGTCCACGCTGGACAGTGCCTGCGCCGGTCCAGGCTGGGCCACCGGAAGCGAGTAGAGCGCCGTCTGGTTGTTGATGTTGGCCTGGTAGACGATTCGACCGGTGGCTTCGACCAGTTCCCAGTCAAACAGGAAGTCACTGGGAGCCAGCGAGGTCAATGGCTGGGCCGGCGCCGCGCGGTCCAGCCCCAGTCGAAAGATGTTGCCATCGTATTCGAAGTAAAGCCGCTGCCCATCCGAGGAAAAATCCCAGTCCCGAAAAAGGGAGGGACCCGGGGGTGGCGAGTCCAGCACACTCTCGCTCAGTCCCGGGCTGGCCATGGCGGCACAGCGAAGATCGTAATCCTGACCGTTCAAATCGAACAGCCGAAAGCAGTAATGCCCGCCATCCGGCGAATACCGGCCGGGCGAGTTCACAACATAGAACAGACCGGCATGCACGGATTCGTCGGTCAGCTGGTTTTGGTTAACGCCCTGGGCCGACAGCAGGCCCGGTGAAGCGGCCACCGCAAGAATGCTGAAAACGGTGATCAGCCGCCATCGGCCACTGCGCCTGTTTGCCGCCGACTGCCTGTGCTGCCTGGTCATTTTCGGTGTGCCTTTTGCCTGGATTACAGTCATACAACGACCGTCAGCACCGGGCTGCACAAATCCATGGGGGATTTCCCGGCAAAAACCTGTCGAACCGGGAGGCTGCCGAGAAAGTAAAGCTGGGCTGGGGCCTGCCGGCTACGGCGGTTCAGCCGCCAGAAAGCCACCGACCGCCTGGACCGGCTCAAGTCCGTCCACTCCGGTGACCCAGGCCGCGATGGCGCCGGCACGCGGGTCAGCAGGCAATTCCATCCGCGCCTCCAGCACCCGCCCAACGCGCTCCAGCGGGCCCTCGGTCAGGTTGAGCACAACAAAATCGTGGGTCAGGCTGCGCCCCCGGTTTTCGCCGGCCCGTACCCGGCTCGTTAATCCCGTGCCCAATTCCGCCACCCACACCGAGTAGTCGGCCATCTCCGCGGCATCAAAATTCACTGTTGCCTTTCCGGCGGCAACGGTAAGGGTCAGCGATCCCGGCCGGGATTGCGTGCCCGGGGGCAGCGAGGACCCTTTAAAGAAGCCGCGCCATTCGGCGCCGTCCAGTATGAATCCCGGCGTGTAGACCGCCCGGCTGGCTCCCCGTCGGGCATAGGCGCGCTGGCGCTGGCTGAACTCGGCGCGGGCAAAACGGTCCTCCCAGCCCAGGTAGTCCCAGTAGTCCACATGAAAGGCCACCGGCACCACCGTTCGCCAGAGGTCCGGGCTTTGGCGCCAGCGGGACAGCCAGCGATCAGCGGGTGGACAGCTGCTGCAGCCCTCGGAGGTGTAAAGCTCAAGCAGCCTCACCTTCTCCTGGCCGGCCGCGAACACCAGTGATTCGGAAAAAGCCGCAGGTATCGGCAACAGACAGATCAGCAGCAGGCAGGCCCGGATCAGGTTCATGGCGTGTCGTCCTCAACTGGGTCACCACAGAGGATCGCCCGGGCCCCGAGGATCTTTCACCGCCGATGCTCCGCTGTCGGAGCGTTGCCGAAAACTTGCGTCAGGGCATTTGGATGGTACCGCCGCCGGGCATGCCACCAAAGCCCCCGGTGGTGGGATCACCCTTGGGCACCACGATAGAGCTGGACGCCTGGCGGCGCATTTCTTTCAGCTCTTCCATGGTGTCGGCCAGGGCCTGTTCCGCCGCGGCCCCGAACTTTGCGGTGGCCTCGGACAGGCTGTCGGCCTCGATCTGGAAGCTGAGCGGCAGGGGGCCGGCGGGGGTCAGCAGTTGGGCCGAGCCAATGTAAAGCACCGGTCGGGAACCGTCGTCCGAACCGTCTTCAAGAACCGGCTGCAGGCGGCGCAGGGAGCCGATTTTCTGATCCGTGAATACCTCCTCCCGGTACAGGGACTGAGGATCCATCTTGAGCTCGGGCGCCTGATTTTCACTATCCATGATGGTTGTCCAGGATGTTTTTGACAGCTCCTCAGTATGGGGGCATCGGTCACGAAAAAACAGGGAGACTCCGTCCCGGATTTTGCTGCATCGGCGCGATCCCAACCGAACTGATTGAAACGTGACGGTTTTTCGTGACCTTAGCTATGGTGTCATGGTGAAGATCAGGTGTTAGGATAGTCAGCCCGCTTACGGCCTGGACTGGTTTGAGGGCCTGCAGAGGGAGGCCGGATCGCGCACAGTTTCGCCATTAAATTTGCGATTTCCGGCGGTGAGGGTACATTGTGTCAACAGGGCCAAAATGATAGCGCTGTCATTTTTGCCGCAAACATGCGACTTTTTGAGGGTTGTAGCGGTTGGTCGCCCGGCCACCCGGTACTTGGACAACGTAAATCAAATTAGAACCCGGAGGGGATTATGAGACACCTTCGCGCCGTGGGTATCGCGGTATTACTGTCACTGACGGCTTCTGCCGCCTGGGGCCAGGGCGTCAGCGACGTCATGAGCGCCCAGCAGCAGGGCAATTCCGCGGCCCAGGCCTCCCAGGAACGCATCAACGACATCGTTGAGCAGACACGGGACCTGGCCGGAGACTACAAAGCAGTGGTCAAGGAAATTGAAGGTCTGAAGGTCTACAACCGCCTTCTGGAAACCCAGGTCGGCGGTCAGAACCGGGAAATCAGACAGCTTGACGAGTCCATGGACGAAGTGACCGTGATCGAGCGGCAGATTGTTCCCCTGATGATCCGAATGATCGACGGCCTGGAGCAGTTCATCAGCCTGGACGTACCCTTCCTGATGGACGAGCGCAGCGGCCGGATCTCCGATCTGCGGGCCATGATGGAGCGGGCTGACGTCACCGCGGCAGAGAAATTCCGCCGGGTCATGGAGGCCTACCAGATCGAAAACGACTACGGCCGGACCATCGAAGCCTACAAGGGCGTACAGACCATCGACGGCGGCGATCGCGAGGTGGATTACCTGCGTGTTGGCAGGGTTGGCCTGTACTACCAGACCCTGGACACCCAGTACTCGGGTGCCTGGGACCAGAGCGCCCGCAGCTGGACCGACCTGGGCAACACGGCCCGCGCTGAAATTCGTGACGGTCTGCGGATTGCCCGCAAGCAAACCGCTCCCGACCTTCTGACCCTGCCTGTCGGCGCACCGGAGGCCGTACAATGAAAATTGTCAAAGTCATAGCCATTGCCCTGACGCTGGGCTTCGCTTTCACCGCCACCGCCCAGGACCAGGCAGCCAGCCTGCAGGACCTGCTCAAGCTGGTGGAAGAGGGACGGGCTGCCGAGGCGGCTGAAGCCCGCCAGCGCGAACAGCGCTTCGCCCAGCAGCGCGGCCAGCAGCAGCAGCTTCTGACCCAGGCCCGCAATGAGCGCAGCGCCCTTGAGCGTCGCAGCCAGGAACTGGAAGACACCTTCGAGGCCAACGAGATTGTCATCGTTGAAAAAACCGACGCCCTGACCAAGCGCCTGGGCTCACTGAAGGAACTGTTCGGTGTGCTGCAGCAGGTGGCCGGCGACACCCGGGGCCTGTTCGACAGCTCCATCACCAGCGCCCAGTACAAGGACCGCGGTGACTTCCTGACCGAGCTGGCCCAGAAGATGGGCACCTCGTCCCAGCTGGCCTCCATCGAGGAGATCGAGCGGCTGTGGTTCGAGATTCAGCGGGAGATGACCGAAACCGGCTCTATTGCCAGGTTCACCGCCGAGGTCACCGCGGCCGACGGTAACAAGGAATCCCGCGAGGTGGTGCGGGTTGGCGCCTTCAACCTGGTATCGGACGGCAACTACCTGAGCTACGTGGCCGAGACCGGAACGGTGGTGGAACTGCCCCGTCAGCCCCAGGGCCGCTACGTCGGCACAACCTCCGACCTGGTGGGCGCTTCTTCCGGCCTGACCATGTTCGGTATGGACCCCACCCGCGGATCCCTGCTGTCCAACCTGATCCAGTCACCCACGCCGCGTGAACGCGTCGACCAGGGTGGCCTGGTGGGGTACCTCATCATCGCCCTGGGCATAGTTGGCCTGCTGATCGCCCTGGAGCGACTGGTCTCGCTGTCCTTGATCGGCGGTAAGGTGACGAAGCAGCTCAAGAGCGACGCCATCAACGAAAACAACCCGCTGGGCCGCGTGATGAAGGTCTATCAGGACAATCCCGACCTGGACCAGGACGCCATCGAGGTCAAGCTCGGCGAGGCCATCCTGAAGGAAATGCCCAAGCTGCAGCGCGGGATCACCTTCCTCAAGATCATCTCGGTGGTGGCGCCGCTGATGGGTCTGCTGGGTACGGTGACCGGTATGATCAAAACCTTCCAGGCCATCACCCTGTTCGGCACCGGCGATCCCAAGCTGATGGCGGGCGGTATCTCCCAGGCCCTGATGACCACCGTGCTGGGCCTGTGCGTGGCCATTCCCACGGTACTGCTGCACACCATCGTCCACGGCCGCAGCCGCCGGGTGATACACGTGCTGCAGGAACAGGGCGCAGGCCTGGTGGCGAAGCACATGGAACGGACCAAGTAAGGTCGGACCATGCTATTTCAAATCCAAGAAGCTTTTGAGGCTGTCCGGGATTTCCTGGAACTGGGCGGTAACGTCCTCGTCCTCATCACGATCCTGGTGTTCTTCATGTGGATCATGATCCTGGAGCGGATCATGTTCCTGCGGACCCGGCTGCGTGAGGAGATGCGGGAGCTGGCGGACGTCTGGCACAAGCGGGCGGACCATTCCAGCTGGGAAGCTCACCAGATCCGTGATTCGCTGGTAGCCGAGATCGCCTGGGACTCACGCAAAGGCCTGGACATCATCAATACCTGCGTGGCCCTGTGTCCACTGCTGGGCCTGCTGGGCACGGTGACCGGAATGATCACCGTGTTCGACGTCATGGCCGTCTCGGGAACGGGTAACGCCCGCTCCATGGCGGCCGGCGTTTCCCAGGCCACCATTCCCACCATGGGTGGCATGGTGGCAGCACTGTCCGGCATGTTCCCGGCTATCTACCTGGAACGGCAGGCCAAGCGGCGAACCAGTGAATTCGAAGATCACCTGGCGAGCAGCCATTAAACAAATCGAACTATAGGTACTGATATGCGTCAAATGACACAGATGGTGCAGCAGGAAGAAGAGACGGAGATCAATTTGACTCCGATGCTCGACGTGGTTTTCATCATGTTGATCTTCTTCATCGTAACCGCGTCTTTCGTCAAGGAAGCCGGTATCGACGTCAACCGTCCGGACGCGCCGACGGCGGTGGTACAGGAGAACGCCAATATCCTCGTTGCCATCAATGATCGTAACGAAATCTGGATCGACCGCCGCAGGGTCGACCCCAGAGCCGTTCGCGCAAACATCGAGCGTCTGCACGCGGAAAATCCCCAGGGAGCGGTGATTATCCAGGCCGACGAACTTTCCCAAACGAAAACCCTGGTTCACGTGATGGACGCTTCCCGTGAAGCCGGCGTGTTTAATGTATCCATCGCCGCCGACAACTGATTCGGCGCGCGACGGGTTCGGAGAAAGCCATGGTTAGATCAGGTATCGCTTTTTTCCTGTCCATTGCAGTGACCTTCGGGCTGCTGTTCCTGATGCACATTCTGATCGCAACGGGCCAGAAGGCTTTCAGCGAGTCAAAGGGTGGCCGCATCGTGGACTTTGTTCGGGTCAAGCGGGATGAAACCGTAGAACGGAAGAAACCCAAGCCCAAGAAACCCCAGCAACCGGAGCAGCCGCCACCGGACATGCCCCAGCCGCAGATGGATAACATGGACATGTCCACCGAGACCGTCGGCATTGCGCCGGTTTCGGTAGACGCCAACATCAACCTGACCGGCAACTTCGGTTTCGGCAGCGCCGACGGGGAATACCTGCCCATCGTGAAAGTGGCGCCGGTGTATCCACGGCGCGCCCAGGAGCGCGGCATTTCCGGCTACGTGCTGCTGGAATTCACCGTGACCAAACTGGGCACTGTTGAAAACCCGGTGGTGATCGAAGCAGAGCCGCCGAACATCTTCAACCGGGCCGCCATCCAGGCCGCGCTGAAGTTCAAGTACAAGCCCCGGGTGGTTGACGGCGAACCCATTGCCGTTCACGGGGTCCAAAACCTCATCCGGTTCGAGATCGAAGACTGATGCGGAGACAAACCATGAGATTAGCGCCACTTCTGTTAATGCTGGTTATCCCCATGGCTGGCGCCCAGGTTCCGAGCGCCGTCAGCAGCCTGTCCGGGGCAATCTGGGCCCAGGAAGACCAAAAGAAGGACCCGACCAAGGGTCGCAAGACCAAGCGTACGGCCACCATGCGGGAGCAGGTGTTCAAAAAACTGTCCGAAGCCCAGACCGCGGCGGAGGCTGAAGATTTCGACACCGCGCTGAAAGCTTTGCGGGGCATCGAGAAGGTGAAGAACCTGTCTCCCTACGAAATGGCCCAGCTGCACAACTTCTACGCCTACATCTACTACACCCAGGACGACTACGACGGCGCCATCCGGTCCTACAAGACTGTACTGGCCCAACCGGATCTGCCTGAGGCGCTGCAGAACGGCACGCTGTTCAGCCTGGCCCAGCTGCTTTTCGTGCAGGAAAACTACACCGAGTCCGAGAAGATGCTGCTGGACTGGTTTGACAAGGTCGCGGCGCCGAATGCCCAGTCCTACGTCATGCTCGCCCAGTGCCGCTACTCCATGGACAAGTTCCGGGAAGCCCTGGAGCCCATGAACACCGCCATCAACATGGCAGAGACCGAGAAAGGAAAGGCAGAGGAAAACTGGTATTCCCTGCTGCGGGTACTTCACTATGAGCTCGAAGATTACCCGGCAACGGCCCAGGTCCTGGAAACCCTGGTGCGCCTGTATCCCAAGAAGGAATACTGGCTGCAGCTGGCCGGCATGTACGGCGAAATGGAGCAGTCCGATAAGCAGATGGTCGTGCTGGACCTGGCCTACCGCGCCGGCTACTTCTCCAAGTCCTCGGAGTACACCAACCTGGCCCAGCTGCTGCTGCAGGAAGAGATACCCTACCGCGCCGCACAGATTCTGGAAGACGGCTTCCAGCGTGGCCACGTGGACGAGAAGGTCAACAACCTGCGTCTCCTGTCCCAGGCCTACGTGATGGCCCAGGAAGATGAAAAGGCGCTGAAACCCCTGGAGTCCGCGGCCGAGCTGGATGAGGACGGCGAGCTGTACATGCACCTGGCCAACTCCCTGTACAACCTCAACCGGTTCAAGCAGTCCGAGGAAGCCGCCCGGGAAGCACTGCGCAAGGGCCTGAAACGCCCCAGCGAGGCCCGCATCACCCTGGGCATGGCCCTGTACGAGCAGGACAAGCTGGACGCCGCCAAGAAGGCCTTCCGCGACATCAAGGAAAAGCGCAACCAGAAAATGGCTGCCCAGTGGATCAATTTCATTGAGCGGGAGCAGGCGAGGATTCGCCAGCTGGAAGAGGCGATAGCCGCTAACGCGGCGCCGTAGCGCTCAGCCCGCACAAAACCAATTAAACCGCCGGCCTCTGTGCCGGCGGTTTTGTTTTTGGGTCAGGGAACGCGCCCTGTGGGCGCTGGGGAACGCACGCTAAGCGTGCTGGGGAACGGCTGCTGAAGCAGCCTGGGAAACGCGCACTTCGTGCGCTGGGAAAACACGACAGGTTCCCACACCGTCGCATGGTAGAAACCTGACCGCTGTCCAGATTCCCAGCGCGAAGCGCGTTTCCCAGGCCCCGCAGGGGCCGTTCCCCAGCGCCCGAAGGGCGCGTTCCCCAGCTCGCGCAGCGAGCGTTCCCTTTTTTCACCAATGGGGGCACTCATCCACGGCCCGGCCCAAAGCCGCTCGAAGCCACCTAGCTGGATGTTTTCAACAAAAAAAACCGTAACATCCGTTTGCATTTCGTTACTCAATTCCCGCAGCTGGCGGCCGATCTTTAATTCTGTAGGGCGCTTTAGCGCTAACTGCAAGCCGTCGTCGAAGACGGAGCTGGATACCTGGTGAGGCTACGGCACGCCAGGTCCAGAATCGCGAATCCATATGTCCTTGAGCCCCTGGGCAAGGATTTGCGAAACCGCGGGTCCCGTCCCTCTCTGTGAGACCCGCGTCGCAGGGAAAATACCAAGGCAAAGGATTGCCACCTCGACCCTCCAGGTCCCCGCCTGGGGGGTCATTTTTTATCCGCAAGACGGACCATCCGAAGCGGGTGATAGCAAGGCTTAGGGACTCCTAATGCCTTGCCAATAGTTGCTTACGTCCGCTCGCGGGCGCTACGCAAAATGCGATTTTGCTCCGCTCACGGCCTACGGCCGCCGGCACATCCCTGTGCCGGGGGTAGTGTCCTTCATCGCCCTGCCACGTTGAACGCCGGTCGCTCACCGCGATGCGAAGCGAGCCGCGCTTCCCAGGCCGCGCAGCGGCCGTTCCCTAGCGCCAAAGGCGCGTTCCCCAGCGCCCGAAGGGCGCGTTCCCCGACGAGCATAGCGAGTCACTGGGCACCGTTCAGGCGCCCAGCAAAGCAAACACCACCGCATAAATCTCCACCGCGTCCCACAGGTTCTGCAGCCGCAGGTTTTCGTCCCGGCCGTGCTGGTTGTTGTCGTGGTTGGCCACGGGCAGGATGACGATGGGTGCACCCATCCGCTCACCAATGATGTACAGGGGCAGGCTGCCGCCCATGGTGGGCAGGCGGACCAGTTCGCCGCTGGTCATCTCGTCCATCAGCTGGCCCAGCCGGGCCACCAGGGGCTGGGTCATGTCGCTGCGATAGGCCGGGTAGCCGTCACCCCAGTCGATCCTGGCCAGGCGCGGCTGGGCCTGACGTTGTTCAGGGGTTGGTTCTGTCTCGACCAGTTCGTAGCCCTGCTCCCGGATATGACGTTCCACCGCCTCGCGAATGGCCGCCGGCGTCTGGTCCGGCACCAGGCGGATTTCCACCGATGCATCGGCCGACGGCAGGATGATGTTTCGGCTGCCCTCCCCCGTTCCGCCGGCCTGGATGCCGCGGAAATTCAGGGCGGGCTCCAGCAGCCGGCGCTCCAGCCGCTGTTCCGGGATCTCGGTCCGGCCCAGCGCCAGCTCCTGGCGCATCGTTATGTCCACACGTGGGATCCGGTCAAGGGCGGACAGCTCCGCCGGGGTTGGCGCACGCACCTGCTCGTAGAACCCGTCGATCAGCGCGCGGCCGTCCGGGCCGCGCATGCTGGCCAGCAGATGGGTCAGGTCAGCGATAGGGTTTGGTGCCCAGTTGCCGTAATGACCGCTGTGCAGCGGCCGCAGCGGCCCATATACCCGAAGGTTGAAGCCCACGTGGCCGCGCACGCCATAGGCCAGCTGCAGGCGGCGCGTCTGGTGTACCGGACCGTCACAGAACAGCCACAGGTCAGCACCCAGAAGGTGCTCGTAACGGTCCAGGAATTGGGCCAGGTGGGGCGACCCGGCCTCTTCTTCTCCGTCGAAGAACAGTTTGATATTCACCGACGGCTGGACCCCCGACCGGGACATGGCGGCCAGCGCGTGGGCGATGGCAATCACCGGGGCCTTGTCATCACCCGCAGAGCGGCCGAACAGGCGCCACTCCGGGTCGAATGGCGCCTCCGGGGGGACCGTCACTCCGCCGCGCTCCACCAGGTCTGTTCGAAGCGTTGGCGTCCACGGATCACTGCTCCAGAGTTCGGGCTGGACCGGCTGGCCGTCGTAGTGGACATAGACCATGACGGTCTGCTCGGCGCCGGCATTCAGTTCCCCGAAAACCACTGGCGGCGCACCTTCGACTTCCAGCAGCTGCATGTCGAAACCGGCGGATTCCATCAATCCAACGATGTGGCGCGCGTTGCGGCGGATATTGGGGAGGTCTGAAGCGACGTTTGGAATGGACAAGAGGTCGGAAAACTGGTCCAGCATCTGCTGCTGGTTCAGCTCGATGTACTGGCGGGCCGTCTGCTGGATGGCCACAAGGTCCGGCGGATTATCCGCCTGGGCCGGCGCCAGCAGGGCCGGCAACAGGATCATGGACAGCATGGCTTGCCCCTCACGCTGGAGTCAATGTGCCATTGTAGCCCGGGCCATGAACGCTGCCGGCGGCAAGTGGGCTACCGGGCGATCCCCAGGGCCAGGTCACTGACAAACGGGTTACCCCGGCGCTCCTGGCCGAAGGTGGACATTTCCCCATGTCCGGGAATAAAGCGGACATCGTCACCCAGGGGGAACAGCCGCTCCCGGATGGACTGAATCAGGGTCTGGTGATCACCCCGGGGGAAATCCGTACGGCCGATGGATCCGCAGAACAGAACGTCTCCCACCACGGCCAGTCGGGAACCCGGTTCAAAAAATATCACGTGGCCGGGGGTGTGGCCCGGGCAATGCCGCACCAGCAGTTCCGTTTCACCCACAACGGCGGTGTCGCCATCTTCAAACCACCGGTCGGGCTCGAAGCTGTCGGCCGCCGGAAAGCCGAACATGGCGGCCTGCTGGGGCAACAGGTCGATCCAGAACTGGTCCTCCCGGTGGGGACCCTCGATAGGCAGCTTTTCGCGCCGCGCGAGTTCCGCAACGGCGCCCGCGTGATCGATGTGGGTGTGGGTGAGCAGTATTTTTTCCAGCTCGACTTCACTGTCGCTGACCACGGCCAGCAGCCGGTCCAGGTCACCACCTGGATCTACCAGAGCCGCCTTGCGCGTCTGCTCGCAGATGAGCAGCGAGCAGTTCTGGGCAAACGGCGTGACGGGGATGATTTTAAACTCCATCGGCTCTAACTGGTGGTGGAACCGGCGAGTTACAATGGCAGCCCATGGACTGCTGGAACTGTGGAACAAAGCTCGAAGACCTGATTCTCCCGGTGTCCCGGCGCGAAGCCTGTCGCCACTGCCGGGCGGAAATCCATGTCTGCCGCATGTGTACCCGCTTCCGGGCCGGTCGCGCCGTCTGGTGCGCCGAGGACCGGGCTGAGCCACCCAGGGAAACCGAGCTGGCGAACTTCTGCGACTACTTCGAGCCCAACCCCGATGCCTATCAACCGGCCGATGCCTCCGCGGATGACAAGGCCCGGGCGCAACTGGACGCACTGTTCGGTGACGCTCCCGCAACCGGCCAGGCCGAGTCGGACGGCATTCCGGACGAGCTCAAGAAACTTTTCGGAGATTGACGGCACCCATGGTTCTGCTGATCAAGCGCTGGATCGACGGCCTGCGGTTTCCCGGCCTGCTGCTGCTGGGCGCCGTCCTGCTGATCCTCAACCTGGCCATCCCGGACCCGCTGCCCTGGCTTGATGAAATTCTGCTGGCCGTCGCCGCCGCCGCACTGGCCAGTCTGCGCAAGGACAAACCGGCGCCGCCGGACGACGGTCAATGACCAGTCAGCCCCCAGTACCCGCACCGGGAGACTCCTGGTTCCCCGCCCTGCATACCCTCCGCGGCATTGCGGCGATCTGGGTGATGCTGTTTCACCTTTGGGGTTTTGCCGGCTATCCGCCGACGCCGGTTTCCTGGTTGTTCAGCGTCGGGTGGCTGGGGGTACACCTTTTTTACGCCCTTTCCGCCTTCCTGCTTGGGCTGCATTTCTTTTCCCGGCAACTGGCTGGGCGGCGGTGGACCTACCGCAGTTTCCTGCTGCGACGGACCCTGAGGATTTTCCCGGCCTATTACGTTCAGCTGGGTATCCTGCTGGTGGCCGCTGCCTTTTTCGGGTTTCGCCAGATGCCTGGCCTGAGCGATCTGGCGGCCCACCTGGTGATGTGGTTTCACCTGCCACCCGGATTCGTGCAGCCCCTGAATGGCGTGTGGTGGACCCTGCCCATCGAGTTTGCCTTCTACCTGCTGCTGCCGGTGCTGGGATGGCTGATCCTGCGCTTCGGCCTGCTTCCTTTCATCCTGCTCGCCGTGGCGGTGACCATCAGCTACCGCTGGCTGGTGTTCCAGTCCATGTCGGACCAGCCCATCCCCGCCATCGCCAGTATCATTGGCCAACTGCCTGGCGTCATGACGGTTTTCGCCTGTGGTCTGGCGGCGGCGTGGCTGACTGCCCAGGGCAGGATTCCCTCCTTCCCTCCCAGGACAGTGGCCCTTGTCGCGGCGGTGCTGTGCGGCGGCTGGATTCAGGTGCTGCTGTGGCAGCTCGACGGCTACTGGCAGGGAAGTCTGCTGCTGTGGACATGGGAGAGCATCAACGCGCCGCTGTTCGCCTTGATCATCCTGGCGCTGGCCCGGCTGCCGGCCGGCTCCAGCTGGCTTACCCATCGGGTGGGCGTCTGGCTCGGCGAGGTCAGCTACGGCATCTACCTCTGGCACCTGCCGCTGATCCTGGTACTGCGGCCGCTGCTACCGGAAAACGCCGACCCGCTGCTGAGTCTGGGCATGCTGAGTCTGCTGGTCACTCCGCTGACACTGCTGCTGGCCATGCTGACTTATCAGGTCGTAGAAAAACGCGCCATCGCGCTGGGCCGGTCATGGTCCCGCCGGTATCATAGCCACCAACAGTAGACCTGGAGCCTGCATGATCGCTGCCAACGACCCCGAACTGAAGAGCTGGGTGGAAGTGCCCAGCGCCAGTGATTTTCCCATTCAGAACCTGCCATTCGGCATTTTTCGCCCGGTGGGCAAGACCCCGAGGGTTGGTGTGGCTATCGGTCACTACGTGCTGGATCTGCACGAGTTGTCCAAACGCAGCTTCCTGGACCGTCTGGGATTTCCCCGTGCCTGCTACGGCTCCCGACACCTCAATCCCCTGCTGCAGGTTGCCGGGAAAGCTGGCATGCGGCAGCTGCGTCAGCGCCTCTCGGACCTGCTCAACGCGAATAACGACGAGCTGTCCAGCGACCACTCGGCCGTTGCAGCGGCGCTGTATCCCACCGAGCATGTGGACCTGCTGATGCCGGTCAGGGTGCGGGACTACACGGACTTCTACGCCAGCGAGCAGCATGCGTTCAACGTGGGAAGCATGTTCCGGGATCCCGACAATGCGCTGCTGCCCAACTGGAAGCGCCTGCCGGTGGGTTACCACGGCCGTGCCTCCAGCATCGTCGTGTCCGGCGTGCCGGTTCGCAGGCCCAACGGCCAGTCCAAGCCACCCCAGGCCGAGGAGCCGGTTTTCGGACCCACCCGGCGCCTGGACTTCGAGCTGGAGATGGCATTTGTGACTTTCCAGGGCAAAGCCATGGGTGAGTCCATTGGCATTGACGAAGCGGACGATTACATCTTCGGACTGTGCCTGTTCAACGACTGGTCTGCCCGGGATATCCAGGCCTGGGAATACGTGCCCCTGGGCCCGTTCCTGGGCAAAAACTTCGGTTCCAGTATCTCACCCTGGATTGTGACCCTGGACGCGCTGGAACCGTTCCGCGTCCCCAGCCCCCAGCAGGATCCCGAGGTTCTGCCGTACCTGCAGCAATCCGGTCCCGGCCACTACGATATCGATCTGGATGTGTTCATCGATACCGGCGACGGCCATGAGAACGCGGTCTGCCGGTCAAACCTGAAGCACCTCTACTGGTCCATGCGCCAGCAGCTGGCCCACCACACCGTGGGCGGGTGCAACATCAACGTCGGCGACATGATGGCCTCAGGCACCATCAGCGCCACCGAAGCATCCGGCTACGGCTCCATGCTGGAACTGTCCTGGAACGGCAGCAAACCCCTGACCATGCAAGACGGCAGCGAACGCTGCTTTATCGAGGATGGGGATACGGTGATTATGCGGGGTGCGGGGGAAAGGGATGGGGTTCGTGTTGGGTTTGGGGAAGTGAGGACACTAGTTGTCGGGAACGACGCCTGAGGTACCGCAGGGAACGCTCGCAAAGCGAGCTGGGGAACGCGCCCTGCGGGCGCTGGGGAACGGCCGCTGCGCGGCCTGGGGAACGCGCGCTCCGCGCGCTGGGTCGCTCCCCTGGATGGTCACCGGGTTTTCAAAACCGCCTCGCCGAAGTCAGGACACATGAGCGAATTGTCTTTGTTCCATCGGAAGGACCCAGCGCGAAGCGCGTTCCCCAGGGCCCGAAGGGGCCGTTCCCCAGCTTGCGAAGCGAGCGTTCCCCAGCGCCCGCAGGGCGCGTTCCCTGGCTCGCGCAGCGAGCTCATCTGATGCACTATTACGTCCCCACGGGTAAAGTATGCGTTGGGCTTGGGGAGCCTGGGCAGATAACGGATTATCAAAGGTAGCGGGGATTAATGAATCAACCGATCAAGTTGACGCAGTTCAGCCACGGGGCGGGGTGCGGGTGCAAGATAGCGCCGGATGTATTGGAGAAAATCCTTGCGTCCGACCGAACCCTGCCCACCTTCGAGGGTCTGCTGGTGGGCAACGACAGCAGGGACGATGCGGCGGTGATGGACCTCGGGGACGGTCGGGCCATGATCAGTACCACAGACTTCTTCATGCCCATAGTCGACGACCCGTTCGACTTTGGCCGCATTGCCGCCACCAACGCCGTCAGTGACATCTATGCCATGGGCGGCACGCCCAGCATGGCCATCGCCATCCTGGGCTGGCCGCTGGACAAAATTGACGTGGACGTGGCCCGGCTGGTGGTCGAGGGAGGGCGCCAGGCCTGTGCTGACGCCGGCATCCCGCTGGCAGGTGGCCACAGTATCGACGCGCCGGAACCCATTTTCGGAACGGCGGTGTCCGGGCTGGTTGCGGTGGATCAGATCAAGCGCAACGACCAGGCACGGGTGGGATCCACGCTATATCTCAGCAAACCACTGGGGATCGGCGTGCTGACCACGGCGGAAAAGCAGGGGAAGCTCAAGCCCGAACACCAGGGCCTGGCCCGGGACACCATGTGCCAGCTCAACCGGATTGGCACCGCCCTGGCGGCGATTCCTGCAGTGTCGGCCATGACCGACGTTACGGGCTTCGGCCTCGCCGGCCACCTGCTGGAAATGTGCCAGGGCAGCGGTCTCCGCGCCGAGATTCAGCTTGAGCGCATACCCCGGCTGCCTGGCGTGGACCAGTACATCGATGACGGCGCGGTGCCGGGCGGGACCGGCCGCAATTTCCGTTCTTACGGACAGCACCTGGGAGCGCTGGCAGACAGCGAGCAGGCGGTGGTTTGCGATCCCCAGACCAGCGGCGGACTGCTGGTTGCCGCAGACCCGGACAGCGAGGAACTGCTGGCGGCCGCTGCCGGGGCCAGCGACGCGACCCTGGTACCCATTGGGCAACTGCTGCCGAACGGTCCGGGCCCGGTCGTCGAGTTTCAATGAAGTTTGAACTGAGAAAGGACTTCCGCGAGATTTTCCTGGGCAACACGGCTCTGCTGGACGTCCGAGCGCCGGTGGAGTTCAAAAAAGGCGCTTTCCCCAATGCCGTCAACATGCCCCTGCTGAATGACCAGGAAAGGGAGCAGGTGGGCATCACCTACAAGCAACAGGGCGGCGAGGCGGCGGTGCAACTGGGGCACCAGCTGGTCCATGGCAACATCAAGGAGCAGCGCATCGCGGAGTGGCTGGCGTTCACCCGCCGGCACCCCGAGGGCCTGCTGTACTGTTTCCGCGGTGGGCAGCGTTCCCAGATCGTGCAGCGGTGGCTGACCGACGCTGGCGTGCACATTCCCCGGATCGAGGGCGGCTACAAGGCCATGCGCCAGTTTCTGATCCACCAGATCGACGCCCTGACCATCAGTCAGAAACTCATCCTGGTGGGTGGGCGCACCGGCACCGGCAAGACCGAGGTGGTGAACGCGGCGGAAAACTCCCTGGACCTGGAGGCGCTGGCCCACCACCGGGGATCCGCCTTTGGCCGGCGGGCGGAGGAGCAGCCCACACCGATCAACTTTGAAAACCAGCTTGCTATCGAGTGGATGAAGCTTGAAGAACAGGGCGCCCGCGGGCTGGTGCTGGAGGACGAAGGCCGCACCATCGGGCGTTGTGCCCTGCCCCAGTCGCTGTGGGATGCCTTTCAACGGTCGCCCATCGTGCTGCTGGAAGACACCCTTGAACGGCGGGTGGAGCGCATCCGCCGCGACTACATCGAAAGTAACCTGCAGGAGTTTCTGCAGCTGGACGCCGAGCGTGGTTTCAGGAACTTCTCGGACCACCTCCTGGCCAGCCTGGACCGAATCCACAACCGGCTGGGCGGCAAGGCCCACGCCGAAGTACGAAAAACCATGCAGGATGCCCTGGGGCGACAGCGCCAGGGCGATAACCTGGGTCACAATGCCTGGATCCAGCGTCTGCTGAAGGACTACTACGATCCCATGTACGACTACCAGCTGGAAAGTAAGCAGGACCGCATAACATTTCGTGGCGACAGTGCGGCGGTGCTCGGATACCTGAAACAGCTGGGGGTTCCCAAATGACGCCGGTGCTGGTCGGCATGTACGACTCGCCATTCGTCCGGCGCGTCGCCATCAGCATGCAGATTTACGGCATCGACTACGACCACCAGAACTGGTCTGTCTTCGCCAACCAGGAAGCGGTCGGGCGGATGAATCCCCTGGGCCGGGTGCCGGCCCTGGTCATCAGCGATGACGAAGTCCTGGTGGAAAGCAGCGCCATACTGGATTACCTGGATGAGCTGGCCGGACCGGGCCGCGCGCTGACCCCACCCTCGGGCGCTGATCGGCGCCGGGTGCTGCAGCGCAGCAGCATGGCCACTGGCGCCTGCGAGAAAGCTGTTGCCATCGTTTACGAGACCCAGAAGCGCGCGCCGGAATACCAGGATCCGGCCTGGCTGAGCCGCCTGCAGCATCAGCTGGCGCGGGCCGTGGGCTGGCTGGATGAAAACATCCCGGCATTCTCGGAACCGCTGGACCAGTCACAGCTGACCAGCGCCGTCATGGTCCGATTCGTCGATGAGTACCTTCCCGGGCACGGCCTGGAGTGGCCGCGCCTGCAGGAGCTGTCCCGCCGCTGCGAGGCTACCGCGCCATTCCAGGCGGTCCCTTTTTCCGGCTAAAACTGCTCGTCCGACAGGGCCATGGTGCTGGCGCTACCAACGGTAGCGGCCGCCTGGTAGGCAGCTGCCCTGGACAGCAGGTGGTCGGCGTAAAACCGGGCCGTGGCAATCTTTGCGTTGTAGAAACCCGCGTTATCGCTGCCGCTGTCGATCAGGCGCCGGGCTGCCTGGGCACTGCGCGCCATCTGCCAGCCACCGACCACCGTGCCGGCCAGCATCAGGAAGTTGAAGGAGGCTGCTCCCGGCGAGTGCACGTCATCAGCGCCGTGGGCCAGCAGCCATTGAGTGGCCTCTGCCAGCTGCTTGATCGCCTGGCTGAGTGCGTCTTCCCACCCGAAACCGCCCTCGGCTGCGCAATCCGCCATCTCCGCCAGCAGGGCCTGCATGGCCTCGCCGCCGTCGCGCATGACCTTGCGTCCGACCAGGTCACCCGCCTGGATGCCCGTGGTGCCCTCGTAAATGGTGGTGATGCGCGCGTCCCGGTAGTACTGGGCGGCGCCGGTTTCTTCCACGAACCCCATGCCGCCGTGGACCTGGATACCGAGGCTGGTCACTTCCTGGGATACCTCGGTGCACCAGCCCTTGACGATGGGGGTCAGCAGGTCGAGCCGGGAACGGTTGAGGGCCCGGGCGTCTGCTTCAGCGTGGTGTTTGAAATAGTCAGCGGCGGCGGCCGAAGCATAGGCCACGGCTCGGCAGGCTTCAGTCTGGGCTTTCATCACCATCAACATCCGACGTACGTCTGCATGCTTGATGATGGCGACCCGCTCGGGCTCGCCGGGCAGGTTACCCTGGACCCGGTCCTTGGCGTAGGCCACAGCCTGCTGGTAGGCCCGTTCACACAGGGCCAGGCCCTGGACGCCCACACCAATACGGGCATCGTTCATCATGGTGAACATGCAGGCCAGCCCGCGATTCTCTTCGCCGACCAGGTATCCCAGGGCACCTTCCCCTTCACCAAAGCTCATGACGCAGGTAGGGCTCGCGTTGATGCCCAGCTTGTGCTCGATGGAAACCACCTTCAGGTCGTTGCGCTCACCGGGTGACCCGTCTTCATTGGGCAGGTACTTGGGCACCAGGAACAGGGAAATGCCGCCAACGCCGGGAGGCGCATCCGGCAGCCTTGCCAGCACCAGGTGGATGATGTTTTCGGTCAGCTCGTGTTCACCCCAGGTGATGTAGATCTTCTGGCCGCGGATGCGGTAATGCCCGCCCTCCCGGGTCGCTTCGGTGCGCACCGCCGCCAGGTCCGAGCCCGCCTGGGGCTCGGTCAGGTTCATGGTGGCGGACCACTCGCCGCTGATGAGCATCGGCAGGTAGGTGTCCTTGAGCGGCGCTTCAGCGTGGGCTTCGATGGCCTCGATGGCGCCCTTGGTCAGCAGCGGGCACAGGGACAGTGACAGGTTGGCTGAATTCCACATCTCTTCAACGGACATACTGACCACCTGGGGCAGGCCCTGACCGCCGTATTCCGGGTTGTGTACCAGGCTGAGCCAGCCGCCCTCGGTGAGCTCCGAGTAGGCCTCACCAAACCCATCGGGCAGCAGCACCCGGTCACCCTCCACCCGGGCGCCCTCGGTGTCGCCCACGCGATTCAGCGGAGTCAGCACTTCACCGGCCAGCCGGGAAGCTTCCTCCAGCACGGTCTCCACCAGCTCGGTCGAGGCTTCCTCGAAGCCCGGCAGCGTGGCGATTTCATTCAGTCCTGCCAGCTCCTGCTGGACAAACTGCATATCAGTGACTGGGGCACTATAGGTGGTCATGGATCAATCTCCGTTGTCTTCTCTGGTTGCTTCACCCCGGGCAATCAGCCGGGTGAAGCTATCCATATCAATGTTGGAACCGCAGCAGATGACGCCAACCCGCCGGCCCCGCAGACGCGGCGCCAGGGACTCGACCAGCGCCGCCACCGCGGCCGCGCCGCCGGGTTCCACCGCCAGCTTCAGGTCGCGAAACATCAGGCCCATGGCGCGGCAGATGGCGTCATCGGACACCTTGATCAGGTGATCGATGTGATCACGGCACAGGCCGTAGGAATAGGGCAGTGCCATGGGCGGCGCCAGGCTGTCCGCAATGGTATCGATTCGGTCAATGGTCTGGGGTGATCCCGCGGCAAAGCTGCGATGCATGGTGTCGGCGCCTTCCGGCTCAACCCCGAATACCTGGCAATCCGGCTGCAGCTGCTTGACGGCCGTGGACACGCCGCCGGCCAGCCCGCCACCGCCGATGGCAACGATCACGGCGTCCAGCGCCGTGGACTGAGAGCGAGCCTGCTGCATCATTTCCAGGCCGAGGGTGCCGCTGCCCAGCGCCACGCCCGGGCCTTCGAACGGGTGGATCAGGCTGCGGCCCTCGGTTTGGGCGATCGCTTCGGCCCGCGCAAAGGCCGGCGGGCCCGGTTCAGCCATCACCACATCGGCTCCCAGGGCGCGGGCCGCAGCCACCCGTGCGGGGCTGGCGTTGTTCTGCATCACCACCCGGGCATTTGACCCCAGGGCCCTGGCGGCGTAAGCGACGGCGATGGCGTGGTTGCCGGCGCTGACGGTGGTCACGCCGCGCTGCAGTTCATCGGGGGAAAGTGCCAGCATGTTGGCCAGTGCGCCCCGGGCCTTGAACGTACCGGAATGCTGGAACAGCTCCAGTTTGACCAGCACCTCGGTGTCGGCGCTGAGCCGGGGCAGTAATTCCTGGCCGCACCAGGGCAGCAGCGGCGTCTCCAGCAGGTGCGGCCGGAGCCGATCAGCAGTCTGTCGGATCTGATCGATGGTCGGTTTTGAATCCATGCCGGTCAGTTTCATAGACCCTGCTTATAAATGGGACTGTCTTGCCGCCTCATCAAGCCAGCGGCTGTGATTCAGTCCTTGCCGTTGGAGTGCAGTGTCCGGAACACTCTGCGGGCCGCCATCACGTGGGCGTGCATCACCGACTCCGCCCACACCGGGTCACGGGCCTTGATCGCCTCCACCAGCTCCAGGTGGTGATGGGCGCTGCGCTCCAGATCTTCGTCCTGGTAATCCCGAAAGGTCTGCAGCACCAGCGGCAAGTTGGACAGCGTGGCCAGGGTCGCCGCCAGCCGCTCCGACTGGGCCGCCTCCTGCAGCAGGTCATGAAAACGTGCGTTGAGATCGGCCACCCGGTTCAACCAGCCGCGGGATCGGCGGCGGGCAGCGTCGCGCTGCTGCTCAGCCAGGCTCTGGAGCTCGGCCACCTGGGCGTCGCTGGCGGAGCGGGCTGCCAGCCGGGCGGCGTAGCCCTCCAGCATGGCGCGCAATTCGAATATGTCCTCTACGTCCTGCGCATTCCAGGAACGCACAAAGGCGCCCTGATTGGGAACGAATCGAAGCAGGCCCTCGGCCTCCAGCCGGCGCAAAGCCTCTCGGACCGGTGTCCTGCTGACGCCGGCCGCCGCCGCCACTTCCTGCTCGATGATGCGGGAACCCGGCGGGTGGGACCCGTCAATGATGCTGGATCGCAGTTCCTGGTACGCCTTTTCTGCTGCTTTCATGCCGCGTGGATTGCCCGGTTGGCCGATACCAACGCAAGGTGGGCGAGTTGACGGTTAATTGTATACAACCCGGGGGGCCGCTCCAAACAAAATCCCCAAAAGTTGACTGCCACACCGCTAAATTGTATACATTGGGCCCCCTTCAGCCACCGCCCAGCAGTCCACCATGAACCAGCAATCCAACAGCCACGGCCCCCTGGCGGGCCTGAGAGTCATCGAAATGGGCACCCTTCTGGCTGGACCGTTCTGCGGCCAGCTGTTGGGCGATATGGGGGCAGAAATCATCAAGGTCGAAGCCCCCGGGATGGGCGACCCCATGCGGGTATGGGGCCAGGAAAAGGCCCACGGTCAATCCCTCTGGTGGCCGGTAGTGGCGCGCAACAAGAAGTCCGTCACCATCAACCTGCGGGTGCCCGAGGGCCAGGCCCTGGTCAAGCAGCTGGTGGCCAAGGCAGACTTCGTGCTGGAGAATTTCCGGCCCGGAACCATGGAGCGCTGGAATCTCGGCTTTGAAGACCTGAAGGCCATCAACCCCGGATTGATCATGGTGCGGGTGTCGGGCCAGGGTCAGACCGGCCCCTATTCCAAGCGGGCTGGCTACGGCTCTATCGGCGAGGCCATGGGCGGACTGCGCTACGTCTGCGGCGATCCGTCGACGCCGCCAAGCCGGATGGGAATCAGCATTGGCGACTCCCTTGCGGCTACCCACGCCACCGTGGGCGCCCTGTCCGCCCTGTACCATCGGGAGAAAACCGGCGAAGGCCAGGTGGTGGACTCCGCCATTTACGAGGCCGTGCTGGCCATGATGGAGTCCCTGGTCACAGAGTACGACCAGACCGGATACATCCGGGAACGCACGGGCGCCATCCTGCCCAACGTGGCGCCCTCCAACGTGTACCCCACCAGCGACGGCAAGATGATACTCATTGCCGCCAACCAGGACACCGTGTTCAAGCGCCTGTCGGCGGCCATGGGCCGACCGGAACTGGCCGAGGACGAGCGCTACGCCACCCACGCCGCGCGCGGCCATCACCAGGCGGAACTGGATGAACTGGTCTCGGCCTGGACCGCCACCATGGAAGCTGATGCGCTGGTGGACCTGATGGAAGAATCCGGCGTGCCGGTGGGCAAGATCTACCGGGCACCGGAAATGCTGGAGGACCCGCACTTCCAGGCCCGCGAAGCCATCGTCAAGGTGCCACACCCAACCATTGGGGACCTGTCCATGCAGAACGTGGTGCCCAAGCTGT
The DNA here is from genome assembly GCA_030065125.1 of Lysobacterales bacterium. Lineage (GTDB taxonomy): Bacteria > Pseudomonadota > Gammaproteobacteria > Xanthomonadales > SZUA-38 > JASJDM01. Next base: position 31,435 of record JASJDM010000015.1, read on the forward strand.
CCCTGACCCCCGGCAGCGTGCGCACGGTAGGACCCGAGCTGGGTGAGCACAACCAGGAGGTTTTCGGGCAGTTGCTGGAGATGGATCAGGACCAGATCGACCAGCTGGCCGAGAACGGCATTATCTGATCGGCGCCGCCCGGCGCTGGAACCCGGGCGAGGGGTTGCGCATACTATCTGGCTTTCGGTCAGCGGAAGGTCAGCCATGACCCCTACACAAACAGCCGGCATCAGCGGATTTGGCATGTACGTGCCCTCGCACAGGGTCAAACTGGATCACTGGTGCCAGTGGTACGGCCAGTCTTCAGAAAAAATCCAGGCCGTGGTGGGCCGGAGCTTCCGCATGCGCGGTCCCAGGGAAAATGTTTACACCATGGCCGCCACGGCGGTGCTTCGGCTGATCGAACAGTATGACGTGGACCCGGCCCGAATCCGGTTCCTGGCCCTGGGCACGGAGTCCAGCACTGACAACTCCGCCGGCAGCGTGGTCATCAAGGGCATGCTCAACGAGATCCTGCCCGACTACGGCCGCAACCCCATCGGCCGCCACTGTGAGGTGCCGGAGTTCAAGCATGCCTGCCTGGGCGGGATCTACGGCATCAAGAACGCAGCACGCTTCCTGGCCTGCGAACCCGAGGACACCGCCGCCATTGTAGTGTCCAGCGACGTGGCGGAGTATGCCCGGGGCAGCTCCGGTGAACCCACCCAGGGCGCCGGTGCCGTTGCAGTGCTGCTGGAAAAGAAGCCCAGCATATTGAGCCTGCACCTGCCCTGGTCCGGCACCGCGTCGGATTACCGCATCGTGGATTTTCGCAAGCCCATGTCGCGGGTCCACAGTGAAGCCCAGCGGGCCAACGGCCAGATCCGTGACTTTCCGGTGTTCAACGGCAAGTACTCCACCACCTGTTACCTGGACGCCACCTTGAAGGCGCTGGATGACCTGTTCCGGCGGCGCGGGGTCAGTGCCGGGCAGTACCTGCGTGACCTGGCCGCGGTGTTCATGCACCGGCCTTATCGCAAGATGCCGGAATCCGGCCTGGCCATGGGGTACCTGCTGGCGCTGGCTCGGGGCGATGAGCAGGACCAGCAGAGCCTGGCCGAGCTGGCCAGTGAGGCCCAGGTATCAGCCGAGGAGGTGATCAAAGAAGTGACCAGCTCCCCGGACGTCCGCCTGATGGTGGATGACCGTCGGCTGATGGACGAGGCGTTCCCCAAGGCCAACACCCTGCTGAAAGCCCTGCGCACTCACCACGAATTCACCAACCTGATGGACAAGCTGAGCTTCGGCGCCAACACCATGATGGACATCGGCAACCTGTACACCGCGGCGCTGCCGGCCTGGATGGCAGCGGGTCTTGAGCAGGCCGCTCATGACGGCACTGACCTGGCGGGCCGGGAGATCCTGCTGATGGGGTACGGCAGCGGCGACGCCGCCGAAGCGATCCCTGCCTCCCTGGTTCCCGGTTGGGAGGAAGCGGCCAAGAAGATCGATCTGGCCCGAACCCTGGAGGGCGGTCTGAATCTTGCCCAGCAGGAGTATGAAGATCTGCACGACTTTGGGCTGGGCGAGAACCTGCCCGAGCCTGCCCACGCGGTGTTTTTCCTGGATCGAATCGGCGACAGTACCGAGGGCACCTTTATCGACCAGGGTATCGAGTACTACTCCTTCCAGAGCTGACCCCGGGCCACTTGCCTGCCCACAGTGTCCGGGCGTCGGGCCGGGCGCCCCACACGACCCCGGTGGAGCCGGTCCGTCTCACGTCCACATGGCTCTCCCGCCACGCAGCTTCCCGGTACTGCGCGAAAAACTATAATGATATGATGTTATGTCATATTTGGCGGGCCTGACGAGGTGCCGTAACCGCCTCCCCGGGCCGCACCCTGGGCAGCACCCTGGGCGAACAGCATGGAACAGACCCTTTTCGACAAGATCTGGAACGACCACCAGGTGGCTGAGCTGGATGATGGGTCGTTCCTGGTATACATCGACCGGGTCTTTCTGCACGAACGGACGGGCAGCGTCGCCCTGTCCAGCCTGGCCGAGTCAGGACGGGCGGTGCGTAACCCCGCCCAGGTGTTTGGCACCGTGGACCACATCATCGACACCACCCCCGGTCGCAGTGACCGGACCCGCATGCCCGGCGGCGAGGCCTTTGTCCGGGCCATGCGTGAGCTGTCCCGGCAGGCCGGCATCCGCTTTATCGACATACACGACCGCCGCCAGGGCATCTCCCACCTGGTATCCGCCGAACAGGGAATTGCCCTGCCCGGACTGACGCTGGTCTGTCCGGACAGCCACACCTGCACCCTTGGGGCCCTGGGGACGCTGGCCTGGGGTATCGGTTCCAGCGAGTGCGAGCACGCCATGGCCACCGAGACCCTGAGGCTGAAGAAACCGGGCCAGATGCAGGTTCGCTGCGATGGCGAACTGCCTGCGGGAGTTACCGCCAAAGACCTGGCGCTGCACCTGATCGGCCGGCATTCTGCCGCCGGCGGGCGCGGCTTCGCCATAGAATTCTGCGGCAGTACCGTGGAGCGTCTGCCCCTGGCGGGTCGGGCCACGCTGTGTAACATGGCGGTGGAGTTCAGCGCCTTCACGGCTCTGGTGGCGCCGGATGAGAAGACCCTGGCTTACGTGGAGCAGCGGCCGCTGGCGCCAGCCGGCGACCAGTTGGCCTCCGCGCGCCAGTACTGGGAGCGCCTGCACACCGACCCGGGCGCCCGCTTTGATCTGCAGTTAACCATAGACGCCGCCGACGTGGCACCCACGGTCACCTGGGGAACCAGCCCCCAGCACGCCGTGGCCGTTGACGGCCGGGTCCCGGACCCTCGACACATCGCCGATGAGCAGGAGCGCCGCACCACCGAACTGGCCATGGCCTACATGGACCTGGCGCCGGGAACGGCGGTGCGTGATCTGGCCATTGACGGAGCCTTTATCGGCTCCTGCACCAACAGCCGCCTGCCCGACCTGCGCGCTGCCGCCGCGGTGCTTGACGGCAATCGGGTTGCCGACGGCATCACGGCCATCTGTGTCCCGGGATCCAGCGCCATCAAGCGCGAGGCCGAGGCGGAAGGGCTGGACGAGGTTTTCCGGGCAGCCGGGTTCGAGTGGCGCGAGTCCGGCTGCTCACTGTGCTTTTATGCCGGCGGTGAGGGTTTTCCGACAGGTGCGCGGGTGATCAGCAGTACCAACCGAAATTTCGAGGGCCGCCAGGGCCGCGGCGTGCGCACCCACCTGGCCAGCCCGGCAACCGTGGCGGCCTCGGCCATTGCCGGCCGCATCGCCGACTGCCGGGAAACCACGGCCCGCCCATGAAGCCCCTGCGACAACACCAGGGTGTGGCGGTGCCGCTGTTGCGAATCAACATCGACACCGACGCCATCATTCCGTCCCGGGAAATGAAGCGTGTGTCCAAGAAAGGCCTGGGCCAGGGCCTGTTTGCCGGCTGGCGCTACCGTTATGAAGGCGACGAAAAGGTCGGTCCGGAACCCGAATTTGCACTCAACCAGCCGGCTTACGCCGGAGCCAGCATCCTGCTGGCAGGCGCCAACTTCGGCTGTGGCTCATCCCGGGAACACGCCGTGTGGGCGCTGGCGGAGTATGGTTTCCGGGTACTGGTTGCCCCCAGCTTCGGCAGTATCTTTCGCAACAACTGCATTCGAAACGGTCTGCTGCCGGTGACCCTGCCGGCGGAGCAGGTGGAAACCCTGGCGGACTCGCTACAGCCCGATCCCCAGCAGCGCCGGATCAAGGTGGACCTGGAAGCCCGGGTCATCGAGACCGCCGATGGTCGGACCCTGGAATTTTCCATCGACGAGGCCGCCCGGAAGACCCTGCTCGACGGCCTGGATGCCATCGAGGTGACCTTGCGACATGACGACGCCATTCAGGCCTTCAAAGCAGCGGACCGGCAGCGGCGCGCCTGGGCCTCGCTGTGGCCTGAATGATTCAGGCCTGGGCTGACGCAGCCAGCTCGCCTTCCACCACACCCGCCTGCAGCAGGGCTTCAATTTCCGACTCGCTGTAGCCCGCTTCGCGCAGCACCTGGTGGGTGTGTTCACCCGGCTCCGGCAGGTCATGGCGCAGGCCGAACCGCTGCGCTCCCATCTGTACCGGCAGGGCCGGCAGCCTGGCCGTGCCGCCGCCGGGCACCGACACCTCGATCATGCCGCCGGAATGGTTCAGGTGCGGATCATCGATCAGGTCCTGGGGCTTGGAAATAGGCGCAAATGGCAGGCCAACCTCTTCCAGCCTGTCCATCAGGTCCGCCTTGGAGAACTGCCTGAACACCGCCTGTACCGCAGGAATGATCCGGTCGCGCTGCTTGACCCGGTCAGCGTTCAGATCCAGACCCCGGTCCTGGGAAAACTCGGTCAGCTGGAAGGCTTCGCAGAACTGACCCCACTGGGTATCACTGACCACCGCCACGAACAGCTGTTCCTGGTCGGCGGTCTCAAACACGTCATACACCGCCCAGGCCGATATGCGTACCGGCATGGGCTTGGCCGGCTCACCGGTCACTGCGTACTGGGCGATATGCTGACCCATCAGGAAGGCGGTGCTTTCGAACAGCGAGCTGGTGATTTGCTGGCCCTTGCCGGTCCGATGCCGCTGCTCCAGCGCGGCCAGGACACCCACTACGCCAAACATCCCCCCCAATACGTCGATCACCGAGGCACCGGCCCGCAGCGGCCGGCCCGGCGGGCCGGTCATGTAGGCCAGGCCGCCCATCATCTGGGTGACCTCGTCCAGGGCGGTTCGATGCTCGTAAGGGCCGGCCAGAAACCCCCGGGAGGAGGCATAGATCAGCCGCGGGTTGAGCGCTGACATGGCCGGGTAGCCGTACCCCAGCTTTTCCATTGCACCCGGTCGGAAGTTCTCAATCAGCACATCCGCCTTGCGTACCAGCCGGAACGCCAGCTCGCGACCCTGATCGGATTTCAGATCCACGCAGATGCTGCGCTTGTTGCGGTTGTACATGGCAAAGTAGCCGGCACCGGAACCCAGCAGCCGACGGGTCTTGTCGCCGCCCTTGGGTTCAACTTTCACCACGTCGGCGCCCATATCGGCCAGCACCAGGCCCACGCTGGGTCCCATGACCATATGGGAAAACTCCACCACCTGGATGCCGCTGAGGGGTAGTTCCTGTTCCACCATCTCTTTCCCTGACCTGCTCCCGATTTCGCCGACCGGTCCGGGCGATACCCCAACCAGCGGCCGTTCTGCCTGATAAATGTTATATCATTATATCATTAGGACAGCATCTTCAGCACAGTACCATGCCAACAATCGATATCCTGATCAGCGAAGTGGGGCCACGGGACGGCCTGCAAAACGCCGGCGCCATTATGCCCACCGAGGCCAAAAAGCGCTGGATAAAAGCCGAGGCAGCCGCCGGCGTGCGTGAAATCGAGGTGGGCTCGTTCGTCCCGGCCAAGGTTCTGCCTCAACTGGCGGACACCGCGGAGATCGTGCAGTATGCCCGGTCCCTTCCCGGCCTGGACGTGGCGGTGCTGGTACCCAATCTGCGCGGCGCTGAAGGCGCGGTGGCGGCCGGGGCCCATAAGATTTCCATCCCGTTCTCGGTCAGCGAAACCCATAGCCTGCGCAATGTCAGACGCAGTCACGAGCAGATGTTCGAAGAAGTCCGCCGCATTCGTGAGCTCATCGATCAACAGGAACACAAACCGCACTTTGAGGGCGGCCTGTCCACGGCCTTCGGCTGCACCCTGGAAGGGCCCATCTCCGAGGACCTGGTCGTGCGCAGCGCGGAGAAACTGATGCAGGCTGGCTGTGATGAAGTGGGCCTGTCAGATACCACGGGTTACGCCAATCCGGCCCAGGTGAGCCGCCTGGTGGGCAAGGTCAAGGCGGCGGTGGGAGACGACCGGCTGACGGGGATTCACCTGCACAACACCCGGGGGCTCGGGCTGGCCAACGTCATCGCGGCGCTGGATGCCGGTATCACCACGGTCGACAGTTCCCTGGGCGGGCTGGGCGGCTGCCCGTTCGCACCGGGCGCCAGCGGCAACATCGTCACGGAGGACCTGGTGTTCATGCTGGAAGCCATGGGACTGCGAACCGGCATCGACCTGGAAAAACTGCTGCAGGTTCGCGCGATCCTGGAGCAGTCCCTGGACGGGGAACCGCTGTACGGCTTCACGCCGGACGCAGGTTTACCAAAGGGCTTCCGGTCGGCCAGCGCGGCCTGATTATCGTCAAGCCCGGCCGTTGCTGGCGGAGGAATCGCGTCCCCCGTGCCGTCGCCACTCATAAACAGTAACGGGATGTCAGGACGCGGCCTGGTCCTCCGACTGCCCCAGGCCGGCTGCCATGCCGCGCTGGACCGCCGACATGCCGGACAGGGCATCACACCAGCGCCGGATGTGGTCATAGCCGGACAGTCCACCGTCCAGCCGCTGGACCGAGTTGGCCGCCACGGGGTATCCCAGGGTATCAGCGATGCTCAGGGCGTCGCCGGCCAGGAAGTCACTGGCGGCCAGCTGCCGGTCCATGACCTCGAGCAGTCGATGGCTGGTCTGCACGAACAGATCCACCACCGAGGCATCGGTTGTTGGATACAGCGTGGAGAAGTAATACTGGCCGGACAGCGCTGGACTCAGGTCTGAGGCCAGAATGGCCGCCCACTGCTGGACCCGCGCGCGCTTCGGCAAACCCTTCGGCATCAGCCTCCCGGTCTTTTCCGCCAGATACTGGGAAATGGCCAGGGTGCCATAGAGGGGTTGATCCAGATCCGGCTCAGCGATGACCGGGACCCGGCCCACCGGGTTGATCCGGAGGAAGTCCGGGGCCAGGTGCTCGCCCGCAGCCAGGTCTACCCAGATCAGCTCGTAATGCAGCTCCAGCAGCTCCAGCAGCACGGTCACTTTCTGGCTGTTGGCGGTGGGCGCGGTCCACAGGCTGATCATGCCGGCGTCTCCACCAGTTCGATCAGCTCACCCACGGCACCTGTCATGCAGCCGGCACGGCCGGCGGGCGGGCCCAGAAGGTCATCGGACCAGGGTTCCAGCGAGTCCACGGCGTAGCTCACCATACTGATCCCCGGTGCCAGCTGCCCGGGATTGACCGGTCGCGGCCCCGCTTCGGCCGGCATCTGGTCCAGCTCCAGCAGGAAGCCCGGGCTGCCCAGAGGCACGGCCGCAATGGGATGATAATGTTCCCGGGGAAGATCGAATGCCCGGGACAGCACCGTCACCCGGGCCTCCACCGCCGGTGCGTCCGGCAGGCCGAAACGCCGGGAATAAAAGGACTTCATACCGTCCATGTCGGGGCCACCCAGGATGGTGACAAAGGTATGCTCCACCGGGGTGTGGGCCATGGGAAGGTCAAACCCCGGCACCGGCCCCTTGATCTGGGTCAGGTACAAAAGCTCACCCGCCGGACCCACCACCTGCATAGCCCGGATCTGGTCGGAAATGGAAAGATCGTCCGGCGGGCCCAGGATTTCAAAGGGAGAGTCCGCCAGTTCGATGGCCAGGCCGTCCACATCCTGCACAACGATTTCCAGGGCGTTCCACCCATGGAATCGGAAGGGCACGAAGTCATCCCGGCTGCCGCGCTCCACCATGCGGAATTCATGGCCCGGCCTCGCCGCCGGGCTGAGCACGGCACAGGCGGCGCCGGCCATATCCGGCGTACCCCAGGCCCGGGCCTGGTCGGCGCTGACGGCACCCTGCTCCTTCAGCGACAGGCCCAGGAAGTCCCGATAGACCTGGACCTGGGCCGACAGGTCGGGGACCGACACAGTGACGCCACAGATCTGCTTGAGGCTCATCCGGCCTCGCTCCCGCTGGATGCCTGGCGTCGTATGAATTCCGATTTCCCCTGCTGCACCAGCTCAAAGATTTCCTCGGCGCGCCCGCCAATGGCCTGGATCATGGCCAGGTGGCTGTCCCGTGCCGCGGCCCGCCAGCGCTCACCCAGCTCAGCATCCGGCTCCAGAATCGTGACCCCGCGGTTGGGCAGGTCCGCATAGAAGCCGTCCAGCATCTGGCGAATTGCCTCACGACCGTCCTGGCGGCGATCCATGCTGGATGCCACCAGCTGCTGCTGGTCCTGGCTGAGGGAACGGTACCATTCCCGGTTGGCCACGATGAGTCCCGCGTCAAACGCGTGGCGGGTCAGGGTCAGGTAAGGCGCTTCCCGGGAGATTCCGGCGATGGTGTACATGCCCACGCCGCCCTGGGCGCTCTCGATCAGGCCGGTCTGCATGGCCGGGATCAGTTCCGAAAAGGTCACCGGTATCAGGTCCGCACCGATGGCCTCGGCGAATACCCGTGAACCCAGGGCGTTGGACGCGCGCATGGAAAGACCCCGGGCATCTTCCGGCTGTCGCACAGGCCGGGTGGAATAGATGGAAGTCCAGCCGACCTCCGACCACTGCAGCAGCTCCAGCCCCTTTTCCGCCAGCAGGTCCCGGTAAGCCTGGTCCAGGTAGTGATCCACCACGAAGTCCACCTCCGCCCGGGAATCAAACAGGTAAGGCGTCAGCAGCAGGCTGAGTTCAGGCACCACGGTGGCCAGGCCCTGCAGGGAAAAACCACCGATCTGGACCCGGCCGCGGCGAATGTTGGCCAGGGCGGTTTCTTCACTGCCCAGTTCACCGGCGATGAACATTCGGGTCTCGAAACCCTGGGCACCCTGATTGATGCGTGCCTCGAAGCGCTGCCACATCTCGTGCCAGGGAGTTTTGGGCACGGACAGCGAAGACACCCTCAGCAGTATCCTGCTGTCCTCCGCCGCCGGAGCGCGACCCCCGATGAGCGCGACCAGGCAAAGCAGCACACATGTCAGCGTGCCAATGCCATAATACCGCCCCGGTAAGCAGCGGGATCCGCGTTCCTCCTGTTGCCGGAATCTGGCCATAGGCATTGCATGATTACCGTCCCATCACGCCAGCGCAAGTTTCTGCAGCGGCTGCACTCGGTCGAGAAAGCCGCAACGTTCCTGGCATTTCTGGTGCTGATCGGCGCCCTGTTCCTGGACGTGGTTTACCGGGAGTTCACCGGGGTCGGCCTGCACTGGGCCCGCCAGGTGGGCGTCTACGCCAACATAGTGGTCGTGATGCTGGGACTGGGGCTGGCGTCCGCCGGCGGCGCCCACCTGCGCCCCCGGTTTGCCGACCACTGGCTACCCAAAAATTGGGAGCCGGTACTGCAACGCCTGCAGGAAGGGCTGATGGCCTTGTTCTGTCTGGGCTTCGGCTTGCTGGCGCTGCAGATCACGCTGCAGGCGTGGCAGCTGCAGGAACGCTCCATCCTCATCGGCGTCGTGGTGTGGCCCATCATGGCGGTCATGCCCCTGGCGTTTTTCATCGCCACGGTGCGCCACGGCCTGTACGCCTGGACGCCGGAACTCAGGCCCGACGACGCCCAGGATCGAAACGAATGACCACGTTCGGCCTGGTTATCCTGGTACTGGCCCTGCTCGCGCTGCGCCAGAACCTGCTGGTGGTGCTCGGGGTGGTGCTGGTCTACGTCTACTGGGCCGTGGGCGAGGACGCGTTGTCTTTTATCCTGCTGGACGGCTGGCATGCGCTCAACAAGGAGGTCCTGCTGTCCATCCCGCTGTTCATTCTGTCCGGCCAGATCATGTCCAGGGGCTCCATGGCAGAGCGGCTGGTGCGGTTTGTCCGTGAGCTGACCGGGCCCATTCCCGGCGGCATGGCCATCGCCACGGTGCTGGCCTGTGCCCTGTTTGCCGCCATCTCCGGTTCGTCCACGGTGACGCTGCTGGCTGTGGGCTCCGTCATGTACCCGGCCCTGCTCAAGGCCGGCTACTCCAAGTCATTCTCCCTGGGCGCCCTGTGCGCGGCCGGAACCCTGGGCATCGTGGTGCCGCCCAGCATCCCGCTGATCCTGTACGGCGTCATGACCCGGACATCGATTACCGATCTGTTCCTGGCCGGCATTGGCCCCGCCCTGCTGCTGACCGCCCTGATGAGCCTGTACGCGGTGATCGCCAACCGCGATCGCCGAGGCGGCAGCTGGAAACTGGCTGCACTGCTCGACGCCGGCCGCAAGGGCATGTGGTCCCTGCTGATGCCGGTGCTGATCCTGGGGGGCATTTACAGTGGCCACTTCACCGCCACCGAGTCAGCCGCGGTAGCCGTGGTGTATGCGTTCGTGGTGGAGGTGTTCATTCACCGGGAACTGTCAGCCCGCAAGGTGTATGACGTGTTCGCAGAAACCACCCAGCTGCTGGGATCGCTGTTCCCCGTGCTGATGCTGGCGGTGAGCCTGAACGTGCTGTTGACCTACCAGCAGGTACCCGTCGCCGTGGTGCAGTGGTTCTCCCAGTTCTTTGATTCCAGCACCTCGTTCCTGGTGGTCACCAACATCTTTCTGCTGATGGTGGGAACCGTTATGGACATCGGCTCGGCCGTGCTGATCCTGTCGCCCATGCTGGAGCCCATCGCCTCGGCCCAGGGAATCGACCCCGTACATTTCGGCATCATCACCATCGTCAACCTGGAAATCGGCTACCTGACACCGCCCTTCGGGCTGAACCTGATCGTCGCCATGTCAGCCTTCCGCGAGGGCTTCTGGGACATCTGCAAAAGCGTGGTGCCGTTTCTGCTGTTGATGCTGCTGGGACTGGTTGTGGTCACCTTTGTACCCAGGCTGTCACTTTTCCTGATTCAATGATCCATGGGCGCTGGGTGATAATAGTGAGCAGCAACCAGGGAGCGTAGATATCACCATGACCGACATTCGCGCCATCGATGCGGTGGTCAATATCTGGACCGAAGAAGCCCTGTCCTGCCGGCCGGACTGGGGACCGGATTTTTTCGTGGGCAAGATGAAAGCCCAGGACAGCCTGATGGGCGGCTTGAGCCTGGAGCAGATGATCGAGCGCATGGACCAGGCCGGCATCGGCCACGGCTTCCTGATCGCCGCCAAGTCCGGCCGACCCGGACTGCCGGGCTGCTACCACATGCCGCTGGAGGTGGTGGCACGGGCGGTGGAGCAGTATCCCGACCGGTTCTCCGGACTGTGCGGCGTGGATCCATTCATGGGCATGGATGGCGTGCGGCAACTGGAAGACGCCGTGAAAAACATGGGCTTCGTCGGCGCGCACCTTTACCCCCACTGGTTTGACCTGGCCCCGGACCAGGCAAGGTATTACCCGTTTTACGCCAAGTGCGTTGAACTGGACGTGCCCATCCAGATGCAGGTGGGACAGTCCATGATCTACTCGAAGGAATACCGCTGCCGCAGCGTGGGCCGGCCCATTACCCTTGATCCAGTAGCCTGTGACTTTCCGGAACTGAAACTGATCGGCATCCATGTCGGCATTCCGTGGACCGACGAGATGATTGCCATGGCCTGGAAACACGCCAACGTCTACATCGGCTGTGATGCCCACAGTCCCAAGTACTGGCCACAAAGCTTCGTCAACTACATCAACAGCTACGGTTCGAAGAAGGTCCTGTTCGGCACCGACTTCCCCGTGCTGGATTTCGCCCGCACCATGGAGGAAATCCGGGGCCTGGGCCTGAAGCCCGGATCCTTGCAGCGCTTGCTGCGCGACAACACCGTCGAAGTTTACGGGCTGGACCCCGCCACCGGCAGCTGACCCGGACCGTGGGCTCGGACAACTTCAACCTGGCGTCAATCCTGCGGGACCACGCCGCCAGCAGGCCGGACCATCCCGCGCTGGAGATGTCGGGACTGGTTCTGAGCTACCACCAGGTCTGGCAACGTGTCGCTGAACTGGCCGCCGCCCTGGGCGACCAGGGCGTGAATGCCGGCGACCGCGTGGCCCTGGCGCTGAAGGAACATCCCGATCACCTGCTGCTGCACTTCGCCATTGCGGGACTGGGAGCGGTTTTGCTGCCGGTGGACCACCGCTGGTCCACGGCCGAAAAACTCGGCGTGTGCAGCGCCATGAATGCCAGGCTGCTGGTGATCGAGCCCGACGGTGAAACTCTGGAGGGCCTGCCGGCCTGGCGGCTGCAGGCCGGCGCCGAGCTGCCCGGAGCGACCCTGGACCCGGTCCCTGCCGGCGACCGGCCCTGGCTGATCTCGCTGTCCTCGGGCACCACGGGACGCCCCAAGGGCGCCCTGGTCACCCACCGGGAGATGTACGAGCGCTTCATCAACCAGTGGGTCACCCTGGGATTCAACGCCACCGACCGGTTCCTCGGCGTTACGCCCCTGTACTTCGGCGCAGGCCGCTCCTTCGGCATGTGTTTCCTGTCCGCCGGCGCCAGCGTGATCCTGGATCCGCCGCCGCACCAGCCGCAGGACCTAGTGGCCTCCATCAACAACAGCCGCGCCAGCGTGGTGTTCCTGGTGCCGACCCTGATGCGGCGCTTGCTGCCAATGGCTGCTGACCAGCAGCCGTTGCTGCCCGGCCTGCGGCGGCTGGTCTCATCGGGAGAGCCCCTCTACCCCGAGGAAGCAGCCGAGATTCAGCAGAAGCTCAACCGAAACCTGATCGCCTATTACGCCTCCAGCGAAGGCGGCGGCATATCCATCCTCCAGCCGGAAGAGTTCGACACTTACAGCGATACCGTGGGCCGGCCGGGATTCCGCCTGCGGGTTGAAATCGTGGACGCCGACGATCAGCCCCTGGGCATTGGAGAAACGGGACGCCTGCGCTACGCCGGTCCCGGGGTTGCGCGGCGGTTCCTGGACGAGGACGGGCAGGAAACTGAGTCAGGTGGCTGGTTTTACCCGGGCGACCTTGCCGCTATCGATGAGCGCGGATTCGTGCAGCTGCGCGGCCGGGAAAAGGACGTCATCATCCGCGGCGGCGTCAACGTCTATCCGGCAGAGATCGAAAAGCTGCTGTCATCCCGGGACGACGTCCGGGAATCCGCCGTGGTGGGGCGAAGCTCGAAGGAACGCGGCGAAGAAATCATAGCCTACGTCGAGGCCGACGCTGACGCCCTGACGGAAAGGGAGCTGCTGGATTTTTGCCGTCAGCGCCTGGCGCCTTACAAGGTGCCATCGCAAATCCACGTTCTGGCCAGCTTGCCCCGCGCCGGATCGGGTAAGATTGACAAGAAGGCCCTGGGAGCGGGCACAGCGTAGCAGCCAAAGGAGATTCATCATGCCCGATCGCTTGATTCGCAAGTCCGGACTCAAGGCAGTTCAGATTGCCGAAGACGGCGGCCTGATGATCGTGCTGCTATCGACCCTGGTGGCGGGCGCCCAGGAAATCTGGCTGATGATCCAGAACCAGGAGGTCCGGCTGGAGGACCTGCTGCTGCTGTTCATCTACATCGAGGTGGTCAGCATGGTGAAGGTTTACTGGGAGGCTGGCCAGCTGCCCGTGCGCATGCCGCTGTATATCGCCATTGTGGCCATGGCCCGCTACCTCATCATCGACATCAAGAACGTGGACGGCCTCCGGATCGTTGCCATTGCCGGTGCAGCATTGATCCTGGCCATGACCGTGTTCGTGGTGCGCTATGGCCATATCAAGTTTCCCTACCCCAGGAAACTCCGGGATAGTGACCAGTAGCGGGCCCAAACCTGCGCCGCAATGAGCCGGGAGGTCCGAACCACGGTCCTCATCATCGGGTCCGGCTTTTCCGGGATCTGTTTGGGCATTCGCCTGCTGGAAGCGGGCATCGATGACTTCCTGATCCTGGAAAAGGCAGCAGAGGCCGGCGGCACCTGGCGTGAGAACACCTATCCCGGCGCCGAGTGCGACGTACCCTCCGCCCTGTACAGCTACTCCTTCGAGGCCAACGCCCGCTGGCGCTACAAGTGGGCCGAGCGCGATCAGATCCAGGAATACCTGCTGGGCGTGGCCGATCGCCACAAGCTGGGTCCCCACATGGTTTTTGGCCAGCGAGTCGCCGCTGGGGCATTTGACCCCGAATCGGGTTGCTGGTCGGTGAAGACCGCTGGCGGCCAGCAATACCGGGCGCGATTCCTGGTTCCGGCGGTGGGCCAGCTGCACCATCCACGGATTCCCCGGATACCCGGCATTGACCAGTTCCAGGGCGCCTCCTTTCATTCCGCCCAGTGGGACCACGGCGTGGACCTGGCCGGCAAGCGCGTGGCCGTCATAGGCAGCGCCGCCAGTGCCATCCAGTTTATCCCCCAAATCGCGGGCCAGGTTGAGCACCTGGCCATATTCCAGCGCAGCCCCAACTGGATGCTGCCCAAGCAGGACCGGCCCTATTACCGCTGGGAGCACTGGCTGGCCGACCGGTTCAAGTGGTGGACCCGGCTGCACCGGCTGCGCCTGTGGTTGCGGGCGGAGTTCCTGTTCCTGCCCATGATCCAGGGAAAACCCTGGGCCCGCCGCCTGGGCCACTGGATGGCGCGCCGCAACCTGCACGGCGTGATCAAGGACCCGGAACTGCGGCGCGCATTGACGCCGGACTACCCCATCGGCGCCAAGCGGGTGCTGTTTTCCGATGACTATTACCAGACGCTGCTGCGGGACAACATCGAACTGGTGACCGCCGGCATTTCCTCGCTGAACGCCGGCGGCATCGTTCGCGACGACGGGGTCACCCAGTCATTCGACTGCATCATCTACGCCACCGGTTTCATCACCAACCCCTTCCTGTACCAGCTGGACCTGCGCGGCAAGGACGACCAGTCCATCCGCCAGGCCTGGGACGGCGGCGCCCACGCTTACCTGGGCATCATGACCCACGGCTTTCCCAACCTGTTCATGATGTACGGTCCCAACACCAACCTGGGCCACAACTCCATGGTGCTGATGTTCGAGGCCCAGGCCCACTACATTACCCGGGCCATCATCGAGACCACCCGGCGCGGGGACTCGTGGCTCGAGGTGCGGCCCGAAGCCGAGCAGGCCTACAACGAGGAAATCCAGCAGCGCCTCCAGGGCAGCGTATGGACCGCGGTCAGCAACTGGTACCGGGACGGCGACCGCATCACCAATAACTGGCCGGGCTCCACCCGGGAATACGCCCGCCGGACCCGGCGGGTGAACTGGGACCACCTGCAAGCCACATGATCCGGTTGTCCACGGTGCTGTTGCTGGGCGCCAGCACCCTGGCTCCGGCGCTGACGGCGGATACCCTCCGCTATCTCGTCGCCGTCGGGGAGCAGGAACAGGTGGTTCCCTCCGGAAGCATTGAGATTCATTGGCATGGCTGGGGCACCTATCGGCACTTCACCGCCGGGCTCATACGGAACGGGCAACTCGAGGTCCCCGATCCTGTCGACGCCCTCCGGGTCAGCCTCGGTGATGGTTACGGCGCAGAGGTACTGGAAAGTGATCCGGAAAGCGTCCTGGCTTCCGTGGACGGGTGGTTCGTCGTGATCAAGGCCGTAATGGATGATTTACCCCAGCCAGTCCACTATCGCTCAGACGATTTCCCGATAGCCGGCGCACGGCGGGTAAGCGATCTGGCGTTACAGATCACCGGGGCCTTGCCAGGTGTATTCCGGGAAATGGCGGCAGCCGAATTAGAAGGCGATCGTTTGGTACTGCCCCCGGCCGTGCGACGTGTCATTCAGTTCATCGATCTGGAACACCGCCCGGTTCCGGAACATGGGGGATTCCTGATGGTGCTCGGCACTCGCAACAACCGCTGCGCCACTCACCAGGGCATCGACCTTGGATATCGGATCACCAATTCGCGGGGTGAGATGGAATTGACGCAACCCAGGGAAACCCGACTTTACTACCGAAACGCCTACTTCCTGCCGACGGGTGGCAGTTACGCCGGCGTCGAAAAACACAACATCCGGTTGGGGACCGAAATCGACCACACCGAGACGGTCCGGGGGTACTTTCGCGCCGATTCCCGCCGACTGGCTATCACCGTGCTCGACACGGCGGGTCAACCAATTCCCGGCGCCGGGCTGAATTTCTGCGTGCGATCCACCGGGAGTGCCAGCGAATGCCCGCCCAGGGGCGCCTGCGGCGCGTACTGTGGCGAAGCCGCCAAGGCGAACCAGGACGGTCTGATCGAGCTGGCGCTGGAAGTCAAAACCCGCTGTGTGAGGGGTATCAGGCCGCCGGGTGGCACCCTGTTCCCGCTGGACGAAGAAACCCTGGAGCGGCTTTACCGCACTGGCGCGGTCACCGTCACGCTGCCAGACGACCCGGCAAACTAAAGCCCGATGAGCACTGCCGCGCCACACACGGCAATGGCCCCACCGGCCACCACTTCGACGTAGCGCTCCAGGCCCGGCAAACGAAGCCGGGATACGCCCCACAGACCCAGCATCACCATGGACACCATGGTGGCCAGGGTGGTGATCACGAACAACGTCGTGACCAACACAACTCCGGGGGTGTTTTGCTGGCTGGCCGGCACCATCAGCATCGGGATCAGGGCTTCGCAGGGCCCCAGCACGAACACCACGAACAGCGCCCAGGGCGCCAGGGACACCCGGGCGCCTTCGGCGTGGACGTGGGCATGATCCGACGCGTGGTCGTGTTCATGGTCGTGGATGGTGCCGTCGGCGTGGACGTGGGCATGGCGGTGGGGCTTGCCGGTATGCAAGCGCCGCAGCGCCCAGGCCATGTAGGCCAGCCCCAGACCCAGCAGCAGCCAGGCCGCAAGGTCCAGCCGCAGGGCCTCCAGGTCCACCATGGAATTCAGGCCCACGCCGATGGTGATGCCGATCATGCCAATGGCAACCGAGCCCGCCGCGTGCCCGACCCCGCAGGCCAGGGTCACCGCTACCGTGCGCGACGCGCTCCATCGCCGGGCCCGGGCCAGGGCAACAAAGGGCACGTAGTGGTCAGGCCCGAGGACGGTGTGCAGAAAACCGATGGCGGTGGCGGTGACCGCCAAGGCCTGAATGTCTGCTGTCAGCCAGTCCATAAATCGTTCGAATCGGTTGTTCGACCTGGGTGCTCAGAGGCAGAGAAGGGTATGCAGAAATTGTACTAAAGATATATGATTAATCCAAAATCAACACCCCCTGAAAAGCCCCGGAACATACGTATCGGACGGGAGCTGCCGGAACAGCAATCATGAAACACAGAACCATCCGTGGAAGGATTCTCTACACCAGCCACAAGCCGGAGCGACACGGCCAGAAGCGCGGCCGGGAGTCGTTTATCATCACCGTCCACGGCGACGGCAACCGCACGCTTCGGGCTCACTGCGAAATCGACGATGCCCCCTGCGTCCTGCGGGACGTTACGGTCAACCTGGACCAGGAGTTTTATCCCACCGATTGTTTCGTCCGGCTCACCATCGACGACCGCTTCGAAGGTTCCGGCTGGATGCGCTTCACAAATACCCGGGCGGAGTGCGAATCCTGGAATGCCCGGGACGGGCGAATTTCCCAGACCATCGACCTGGACGAGCGGATTCGCTGGCTGGGATCTCACCCCATTATTGGCGACGCCCTGGCCTTCGGTATCTTTGACCGCAGCCAGGGTCCCGGCAGCCGGGTCTTTTATCCCAATATGATGCTGACTTCGCCGGATCACCGCGGCGCCACCGGACCCATGTTGTTCCCGCTGGGATTCGGCATCGAGTACGTGGGAGACGAGACCATCACCGTGGGGGCCGGCACCTTCGAGGCCCATCATCTGCGTTACGTGGACACGGCCGGTGAACTGCCCGAGGAGCATCCGCCCTACGACGTCTGGTGCACGGCGGACGGTGACTTCATTTTTCTCAAAGGAGCCGTGGGCGGCTACATGCAGACCTACTACGAGCTGATGGAACTGGAACACACCACCGGTCCCGCCTACCCCGGTGACATCAGTGCCTGAAACGCCCAGCCCCTACATCGCCGTTGCCCTGCAGACCGCCTGCCACACGGTCAACGGCATGCCGTTGGATGATGCCCGGGCGCATCTGCTGAAAATGATCACCCGGGTGGATGAGCAGATCCGCGGCAGCAAAGCCTTTATCGGCCCCGATGCCCGGCTGTTTGTCCTGCCCGAATACTTCATGAGCGGTTTTCCCCGGGGCGAGTCGGTGGAGCACTGGGCGAAACTCGCCGCCATCGCCGACGGCGGACCGGAATACGAAGCCCTGTCCCGCTCGGCCCAGGACAACGGGGTCTACATCGCCGGCAACGCCTACGAGCTGGACGAAAACTTCCCGGGGCTGTATTTCCAGACCTGCTTTGTGATCAGCGACAGCGGCGAGCTGGTGCTGCGCTATCGCCGCCTGATTTCCATGTTTGCGCCCACCCCCCACGACCTGTGGGACCGCTACCTGGACCTGTACGGGCTGGACGGCGTCTTCCCCGTCGCTGATACCGAGCTGGGGCGGCTGGCCGCCTGCGCTTCGGAAGAGATTCTCTACCCGGAAATCTGCCGGGCTCACGCGCTGCGCGGCGCCGAGGTCATCGTTCACTCCACGGCGGAAGTTTCCAGCCCCCTGATGACGCCCAAGGACCTGGCCAAGCGGGCCCGGGCCATGGAAAACATGGCTTACCTGGTGTCCGCCAACAGCGGCGGGCTCTACGGTGGTGGCGTGCCTACCGGGTCCACCGACGGCATGTCCAAGGTGATCGACTACAAGGGACATGTGCTGGCAGAAGCCGACACCGGGGAGTCCATGTGCGCCAACGCTGAGATCAACATCGCCGCAGTGCGCCACTACCGGCAGCGGCCCGGCATGCCCAACCTGCTGGCACGCCAAAGGCTGGAACTGTTCGCGGGCGTCTACGGCGGTGAACCGGTCCACCCGAAGAACTCCCTGCTGGACGGCGACTCTTACCGGATTCCCGAACGCAAGGATTTCATTGACGTCCAGCGGGACGTGATTCAGAGGCTGCTCGACAAAGGACGGATCTAGGGGAGGCAGCTGCCCATGTTCAAGTCCATTCTCATGGTCACCATCCTGGTATTGGATCCCGGTGAGGTGGCGGACAGCTACCAGCAGCACCTCAACTACCAGGTGGTGGGTCGCGGCACGATTTCCGCCCCCCTGGCCGGCTCCTGGGATGCCCCGGCGGTGACCGGATCAGACTTCGTACTGATGCAACCCGAGAGCGGTGAGCCGGTATACCTCCGATTCATCGAGACCGACGACCTGCGCAACTACCAGCCGCTGCGCACCGAGGGCTGGAACGCGGTGGAAATCCTGGTGGAGGATCCGGACCGGATGGCGGAACGGCTCGGGGCCAGTAAAGATTTTCAGGTTATCGGGCCGCCGGCTTATCTCACCGACCAGAACAACATCCGGGCCATGCAGGCCATCGGTCCGGGTAATGAGCTGCTCTACCTGACCCGCATCTCCGATCCGTCGAAATCCGGCTTCGGCCTGCTGGGGGCCACCAGCTTCGTGGACCGGGTGTTCATCATGGTGGTGGGTGCCCGGGAGCTGGAACCCCTGGCTGACTTCTACGGGGAGCTGGGCAACCGGGTGGTGGGGCCATTCCCCTACCGGGTCAGCGTGCTGTCACGCAGCTATGGCCTGCCCCCGGGCACGCTGTACGACCTGAAGATCGCGGTGCTGTCCAACCGCTTCCTGATCGAGCTGGACGATTATCCGGACCAGGTGGAACCTCGCGACCGCGGACCCGGTGAACTGCCGCCCGGGGTCGCCATGGTGACCTTCGAGGTGGAAGATCTGGACGCGCTGAACCTGCCGTGGCAGTCACCGCCCAGCCTGCGCCAGGTGGCGCCCTACGCCGGCCGCCGCAGCGCCACGGCCATCGGTCCCGCCGGCGAGTTCATTGAACTGGTGGAAGCGGACGCGTCCGCCCAATGATCGCGTGACCCGGGGTAACAGCGCCGCCGACACACCCCTGCCGCTGTCCCTGTGCGCCGGCTGGGGCCTGGGCACCCTGGGCATCTCGGTAATGTTCAACACCACCGGGATTCTGATGCAGCGTTACGCCACCGACTACCTGGGCATCGCCGCCGCTACCTGGGGCACCATCTACCTGGCCGCCAAACTGTATGACGCGGTCACCGACCCGCTCATGGGCATGGCGTCCGACCGCACCCGCAGCCGCCTGGGAAGGCGCCGGCCCTACCTGCTGTGGGGCGGGCTGCTGTGCGCGGTGGCCTTTATCGCCCTGTTCCACGCGCCCGGCGCAACCGGAAACAGTCAGGCCATACTGGTCCTCACCCTGCTGATGCTGCTGTACTCCACCGGCTACACCATCTTCAATGTCCCGTACATGGCCATGCCGGCAGAGATGAGCCGGGACTACGACGACCGCAGCCGGCTGGTGTCCTTCCGGGTCTACGCCATCGGCTTCGGCACCATCGTCGGCGTGTCGGTGGCGCCATGGCTGGTGCGCCTGTTCGGCGGCGGCCAGCCCGGCCACCACGCCATGGCCTGGATCCTGGGCGGCGTCATCGCCCTGGCCACCGTGGGCAGCTTTTTCCTGACCGCCCGGGCGCCGGCCACCCGCCACGTGCAGCGTGAAGATATCGGCTTCGGTCAGCGCATGGCCATGCTGCTGGAGAACCGCCCTTTCCTGCTGCTGCTCAGCGTCAAATGCCTGCAGCTGGCGGGGCTGGCCCTGAACCAGGCCGTGCTGGTGTACTTCATGGTGCACGTGCTGCAGCGCGGCTACGGATTCCTCGGCCTGTACGGCCTGATTGCCAGCCTGGGCATCCTGCTGGCCAACCCGGGCTGGTTGTGGCTGTCGCGCCAGCTTGGAAAGAAGCGGGTCTACATTGTCGCCTCGTTCCTTTACAGCCTGCTGATGATCAGCTGGCTCTGGTCCGGCCCCGGTGAGCCGGTGTGGTTGATCCTCCTGCGCGGCTTCCTGCTGGGCTGCGGCTCCGGCGGCCTGCTGCTGATGGGTCAGGCCATGCTGCCCGATGCCATCGGGCATGATTCCGCGCGCTCCGGCCTGCGCCGGGAGGGCATCCTGGCCGGCTTTTACACCACCGCCGAGAAACTGGCGGGCGCCCTGGGCGGTGCCATTTCGGGCTGGTACCTGGGCCTGATGGGATACGTCTCCTCCACCCGGGGTGCGGAGGTCCAGCCCGACAGCGCCATCCAGGCCATCTACTGGTCCATGTCCATCTGGCCGGCGGTACTGACCTTGATCAGCTGTGCAGTTTTGCTGTTCTATGACCTGGACCGTGCAAAAGTCACGGCCCATCAACAGGCATCGCCATAAGGGCGGAATACACCGGAGACCCCCATGGAGCGAAACCCAAGCCATGCCATGCAGGCCCAGCCCAACGCTGACGAACGCGCCCGCCAGGGCTTTGTGCTGGCCCTGAAAAAGCAGGTTGGCGGACGGCTGCGTCCCCTGATCCGAAACGTCTACCGGGAACGGGCGGCACCAGCCTTCGAAAAGCGTCACGGCCGGACGCCGACGGACGAAGCTGACATGGCCGAAGCGCTGTATGCCGATGACCTGTACCAGACCTGGTGCCGACTGGCCCGCACGGCCCAGGAGATGATGTGGGACGCCGTGGCGGCTCCCATGACGCGGCAGCGGGACGAGTCGGCCGCCCGCTTCAGAGAGCTTACGCAATCGCCCAACGGATCCCTGGAGCAAAATCCCGAACTGGTGCCCCCCAGGGCCCTGGCACGCATCGACATTCACCTCCAGCCCGGAGGCTACCTGAGAGACGAAGGGCCCGACGACACCATTGCCGGCAGCCTGTACGAGGCCGGCGGCGCCCTGTATTCCCAGGGTGAAGGGATCGGCACCGGCGTCAGCAAGGCAGACGTTGTAATGGGGTTCCTGGGCGAGCAATTCCCCGGCTTCTCTCCTGAGCGGATCCTGGACATGGGCTGCTCCGCAGGATCCTCCTCAGTCCCCTACGCACTGGCCCTGCCCCATGCCGAGGTCCATGCCATCGACGTGGGTGCCGGCCTGCTGCGCTACGCCCACGCGCGCGCCGAAGCGCTCGGCGCAACGGTTCATTTTCATCAGAGGGACGTCTGCGCAAGCGGGTTCGACGACGGCACCTTCGACCTGGTGGTGTCCCACAACCTGATGCATGAATTGTCCGCCCTGGACCAGGCGCGGATGATCCGCGAGTCCTTTCGCCTGCTGCGGGCCGGTGGCATCGTGATCCACCAGGACGTTCCCCTGCGCTACGAGCATATCCCGCCCCTGGACCGGGTCATCTTCGGCTGGGACAAGTATTTCAACGGCGAGCCTTACTGGGACGAGTACGCACGCAACGACGGTCACAAGATGCTGCGCGACGCGGGGTTCCAGGAGCAGTCGATCCAGGTCACCACCCTGGAACAGGGCGACGGCAGTTTCCGCTGGCATGTACTGGCCGCCCGCAAGGAGGAATCCGAATCATGACCGAGAGCTTTGGAGGCGACCCCCTTGAGCGGGCCGGCAAAGCGCCGGTGTTTTTCAGTGACCCGGCCATCGATCGCCTGTTCAACATGGTGATGGTCCTGGCCGAAGAGCTGTCGGTGGCCCGGGAGCGCGTGGACACCCTGGAGCGCCTGTTGGTGGAAAACAAACTGCTCGCCCCCGATGCAGTCGACAGCTATACGCCGGACGAGGCCGGTCGCAAACGCCGGTCGGATGCGCAACAGGACCTGGTCGCCCGGCTGCTGGCTGGAATCGAGGGAGAGATGTCCGGAATGAATGCTTCCACGGGCGGGGACCAGGGATGAGGTGTCGGACGGATACACCGTGGATAACGCCCACCATATACATGGCGGTGGAAGCCATGGACCGGGTAAGAACACGACAAGCCGAATCGCGATAGACTGCCTCTGAATGAACCACGATCCCCAGACTGGTTGATGGAACGGACAACTGGATCTGATCCGCTGATGTCTGATGACTGGCGGGAAACCCTGCTGCAGCAGGGGCGAAACGTCATGCTCGGCCTGTTGGCCTTTAGCGTGATCATGGTTTCGACGCCCCTGGCAAGAAGCACGGAGCTGCGGATCGCGGGCGTGGGGCTCTGCATCCTGTTGCTGGCCGCCTTCTGGCTGTCACGACCCGCCATGCCCCAGCGCGTGCGCGCCGCGGCCGTCATCGGCGTAATGCCTTTGGGCGCACTGGGGTTTTATCCGGTAATCGGCTTCAACCCGGGAACCGTTCTTGCCATAGCCCTGTCCCTGGTCCTGGCAGGCCTGTTGCTGGGGCGGAACGCCATTGTCTACCTGGTGGCCATCATGGTGGTGTACCTCTTGACGCTCTCGGCGTTGCTGTGGACAGGAATGTGGACAGGCCCACTCATGCTGGAAGTGGACCGAGGCAGCCCCCAGGTTTGGCTGAGAACCACATTGGTATCGGTGGTTTTCTGGGCGGGAATATCCTTTTCCGTGCTGTTCGTGGTCAATACCCTGGAAGGGACTTCCCGGCGCCGTCAGCAGGCCCTGCTGGAAAAAGAGGCAGCCCTGGAAGACCTGAAGAAAGAGCAGGTGCAGCGCCAGGCGGCGGAAAATGCCCGCCGGGACGCGGAAATCCTCGCCCAGCAGGCGCAAAAACTGGATGCCCTGGGTCAGCTGGCCGCCGGGGTTGCCCATGATTTCAATAACGCGCTGTTGGTGATCCAGGGCTGGACCGAGTTTCTCAGGGACCCCAAATCGCCTGAGCAGCGGGACAAAGCCATCAACGCAATCGCCGAGGCAACGGAGCACGCTGAGGAACTGGCCCAGCAGCTGCTGACCTTTGGGCGAAAAGAACTGCGCGCACCCGAGGTCATTGACCTGACCGACGTGGTGGATTCGTCCATGAAGACACTGTCGCGAGTGCTGGCGCCCAACCTGGTGGTTCGGACCACTATGACCCCCGAAGGGCACGTCTTCGCGGATCGATCACAGCTGCAGCAGTTGATCTACAACCTGGTGTTGAACGCGCGAGATGCCGTATCTGACCGGGGGCAGATCGATATTCGCACTTCCATTGCCGAAGCTCTTCCCACCCACGTCAGTGAGGCGTCAGCCGGGAAGGGACCCTGGGTCGTACTGGAGGTCGAGGACAACGGCAGCGGCATCAGCCCCGCCATTCTCGATCGTATTTTCGAGCCGTTTTTCACCACCAAGGAGGTTGGTAAGGGAACCGGTCTCGGCCTGTCGACCGTGTTTGGAATCGTCCAGCAAAGCGGTGGACACATCAACGTACAAAGCGGCCTCAACCAGGGCAGCTGTTTCAGAATTTACCTGCCGGCACGGCAGCCCGCCCCGGGGACTGCCCGGAAAAAACCCGTCGCCAGACCAAAGGTGTCGGGCGCGCGGATCCTGGTGGTGGAGGACGATCCCCTGGCTCGTGACCTGCTGTGTGTCAGCCTGCGTGATGCCGGCTACGAGATCGCCGAAGCGGCCGACGGCAACGAAGCGCTTACCCTGTTGGGAAAGCAATCGTTCGACCTGCTGTGTTCCGACGCCGTGTTTCCCGGCGCGCCCCTCCTCGAGGTGATCAGGGTTTTCGAACAGGCCTCCCCGGAAGCGCCGGTCCTGATCTGCTCCGGCTACGTGCCGGAAGACCTGGCCATCGACGGCATTGCCAGCGGCCAGTACGCTTTTCTGCCCAAGCCCTTTACGGCCAGCGAACTGGTCCACCGAATCGAGGAGCTGCTGACCGTCGGCGACTGAGCCCTTGGTCAGAAAAATGAACCGCGGCTCTTGGCCTGCCCCACTGCTGGCGGGTTTTACTAGATCAGCCCGGCGGCCCGAAGCCAGCCGCCCGGCTTTACGGGCAGCTCACGCCAGGGGCGTTTGCCGCAGGTCTGACGGCTGATTTCCGCCAGTGGGTCGTCGCTGACCAGGAACCATTTGCAGGTGCCGTCAAACTCGGCCATGGCCTGATTCAGCGAAACCAGTCCGACGGACGCCAACGCTTCCGCCAGTGCGCCGGCGGACCAGATTCGCTCCAGCAACCGCTGGTTCAGCGTGGCACCGTCCACGGCTGGCTGACCAGGCAGCGCCTGGCCCGGTTCGGCCTGGTACCAGGGATGGAACAGCTGGCGCTGGTACAGCATCGCCCAGATTTTGACCAGGTGGCTGCCGTCAGCGGCAGGCTCCAGGTCCGCGGTTTCGCGCTTCAGGTCCACCTGGCTGGCCAGCGCCGGACCATCTACCGGGTTGATCAGGACCAGCCGGGATACCCGCTTGCCCAGCAGGCCGCCAATGGCAGCGGAACGGCCCCAGGCCATGACATCACACTGTTCCACCGAGCGCTCATCCAGCATCTGCGCCAGGGCGGCCGCGGCCTGCTCCAGGTAATCGCCGTCTCCGGGAACCAGGGACTGACCATGCCCGGGCAGGTCCGGGACCAGTACCCAGCGCGCCGCCGACATGATCTCCACGTGGCCGGACAGGGCCTGGCCCGACTCACCCAGGTCATGCAGCAGCAGCAGCGGCTTGCCGGCACCGGCTTCACGCAGGTGAAGCTGGCCGGCCGCAGTGTCCACGAATCGGAAATCCCCCGCGCGGTCCCCCAGGGTGCCCGCGCCCACGGTCTCGAGGCCTGCGCTCATGAGTGAGGAATCCACCGCAGACTGCAGTCCAGCGAGGCGGTCCTCCATGGCTGGCCCACAGTGCTGCATGTGGAAATGTTCCGGCCACGGCATCTCGTCGAAGCGGTCGGTGTAGGGCTTCAGGATGCTGCCCTCCCAGCGCATGATGGTGGTGGGCGCGGTCACGCCCAGCAGCCGTTCCTTTTTTTCGTTATTGAATGCCGCGCGGTAGGCCCGGTCATAGTCCGGACCGGCCTCCAGGTAGCAGCGGGCCATGGCGTGGCTGGCGGCCGCGCTGATGGCACCCTGGGCCAGTCGGTGTTCCGGCTCCCGGCGGTGCCAGGGAAAAAACAGCATCAGGTCCCGAGCCACGGCCCACAGCCGCATCAGGTGCGCACCATTGTCTTCCACGGACAAATCGGGAAAGTAGTCGTGGACGATGGCCTCCCGGTCGTCGTCGGTGAAATCCGCCGCGTTGTCGAGGATCAGGCAGGCCACGTGCTCGGTGCAGGTCTTGGCATACTCAATGGCGATCTGGGCTCCGGTGGCGGTGCCGTAGAACCCGGCCTTGGTAATGCCCAGCCCCGACCGGAACCGATCCAGCGCGTCGATGTAGGGCAACAGGTCATCTCCCGGCATCCCCAGCGGGTCTGACTGCCCGTAACCCGGCGTGTCCGGCGCGATGACGGTGGCGCGGTCAGCCAGGGCCAGCATCAGCGGCACCATGGCCGCCGAGGACATGGGAGAGGCATGCAGCATGATCAGCGGCGGCCCGGCGCCGGCCGCTCGAAAGTGTATGCGGCGCGGCTCCACCGCGGAGCCAATATTGACGTAGCCCCGGCGCATTCAGCCCAGCCCCAGGGAACCCGGGTTCATGGTGCCCTCGGGATCCATCGCCTGCTTCAGCGCTTCCACCAGCGCCCGGGTGGCCGGATCCAGGTCCCGCAGGTAGGGATAGCTGCGCCCGATCTGCATATGAATGCCACCCTGGCGGGAGAACAGGTCTACCATCTCTCCGCGCAGGGACGCGACCAGCTCCCGGGCTGCCGGGTTCGCTTCCAGCTTCGGCAACCGGGCCAGAACCGCCGGCTCCACCGTCTGCTCATGGATGGCGAACCGCTCATCGGGCCAGAAGAACACCGGCTCCACCACGAAGACATGGGTGGACACCGTGGCCAGCAGGAACCCCACGCCAACGCCATGGGTTTCAATGGCCTCGGCGTGGGTGTCGAACAGCGCCTGCACCGACTCGGTCACCTCCCGGGCCCGGGAATGGGGCACCAGGGTGTGGACCGGCGCCCAGCGTTCGCCGGCGGGTCCCAGCACGTTGTTCAGCGGCGTGAACGGATTGGCCCGCAGGATCTTGGGTATGGAGTTCTCAATCTCCCGGCCGGCGGCGCATATTTCCCGGATGCGTGCCAGGGCCGCGTCCGCGCCCTGCTCGCTGCGCTCCTCCACGACCAGGTGCAGCGACCACTGCACGTCACCCATGTAGCCCCGGCCCGCCAGGGCCACACGGGCACCCTCCCTCAGGGCACCGGCGAGGGAACCGCTGGCTTTCATCACCCCGGCCAGGGCCTTGACGTCCTTGGCCAGGCTTTCCCGCTGCATGCGCTGGGACTGCAGGAACGGGTCAAACGCAAAACACTCCATGGCCAGTCCCTCCCGGGATATCCGGCTCATGGCGCTGATCAGCTCGGCGTGATTTTCGAAATCAAACGAGGCAAAGCGGTGAACCGGAAGCTCCGGGATCAGCTTGAGGGTCGCCGTGGCCTTGACCCCCAGGGCCCCGGCGTCAGAGGTGAACAAGCCGGTGAGGTCCGGGCCGTAGTGTCGGGAGAACGGCGAACCGTTGACCTGAGCGCCGGCGCCGGTACGCACCACCGAGCCGTCGGCCAGCACCACCTCCAGGCCGAGCACCGAATCCACCGCGAATCCGAACTGGCCGGAGCCCCAGAAAATACCATTCTGGGACAGCCCTCCTCCCACGGTGGCGGTGATCCCCGACAGCGTGCCCCAGAACGGGGTGCGCAGGCCGGAGCCTTTCAGGGCTTCGTGCAGCTCATGCCAGGTACAGCCACACTCGACGGTGACGTACATGTCTTCGGTATTGATCTCCAGGACGCGGTTCATCTGTCCCAGGTCCAGCATGGCGCAGCCGGCCCGGCTGGGTGCGTAGCCGCTGGTGTAGGACATGCCGCCACCACGCCCGATCACCGGGACACCGGCTGACGACAACGCCGTCACCGCGGCGGCCAGTTCCGTGGTCGACCGGGGCTGCACCACCAGGGATGGCGATTCTCCCCGGGAATAAATGTCCGCGCCGTACAGCGCGCACTGATCGGGGTCCGTCAGGACCTGTTCAGGACCTACGATAGTACGCAGGTGTTCGGCCAGGAAGGCAAATCCAGGTAGAGCGTCGGGGACGGGCTGTGCCATGTTGCGGGACCTTTTGCCGGCGCGACCAACTGGGTCTCACCGTCAGTTGTACTATTGGTATAACATTATACCCATTAATCCCCGATCTGCCGGTCTGCCGACAGGGGTGGGGCGCAACTTGCCAATATCGGATCAATCACAATGAATGACAACACCTGCGTGCTCCTCAAGCGCCGCTCCGAGGGCGTTCCCGTTGCCGAAGACTTCGAGCTGGTCACCCGCCCGGCGGAACAGCCCGGGGCCGGGCAGCTGCTGTGCGAAACCCGCTACCTGTCGCTGGACCCCTACCTGCGGGGCCGGATCAGCGGGCGCCACCTGTCCGGGGCCATCCTGCCCGGGGAACTGATGGGCGGCGAGGCCGTGTGCCAGGTACTGGAGTCCGGCGACGAGCGCTTTCAGCCCGGAGACTGGCTGGCGGCCTACAGCGGCTGGCAGCGGTATCCCGTGGTCGACGCCGACAGCGTCCGCACGGTCGATCCCGGGCTGGGGCCGGTCTCCACCACCCTGGGCATCCTCGGCATGCCCGGCCTCACGGCTTATGCCGGGCTGCTGCGCCTGGGCGAGCCCAAGGCCGGCGACACCGTGCTGGTCTCCGCCGCCACCGGGCCCGTGGGATCCATGGTTGCCCAGATCGCACAGATCAAAGGAGGCCGGGCGGTGGGTATCGCCGGTTCACCGGACAAATGCGCCTGGGCGGTGGAACAGGCCGGCATGGCGGGCTGCATCAACTACAAGGAGGAAGATCTGCGGGAGGGCGTCAAACGGCTGTGCCCCGACGGCGTGGACGTTTACTTCGACAACGTGGGCGGGGAGTGCCTGCAGGTGGCCATGGAGAACCTGGCCCTGGGGGCTCGGGTGGTGCTGTGCGGACTGATGGCTCAGTACAACACCGACGAGATGCCGCCCGGCCCCAACCCGGCCTGGGTCATCAAGGCCCGGGCCACGGTTCGAGGCATGGTGGTGTACGACCACGAAGACCTGCGTCCCCAGTTTCTGTCCGATGCCAGCCTGTGGCTGAAGGAGGACCGCATCCGCTATCTGGAGGATGTGACCGAGGGCCTGGAAAACGCGCCCGATGCCTTCCACCGGCTGATGACCGGGCAAAACTTCGGCAAGGCCCTGGTGAAGGTTTCCTAGATTTTGAACAGGGCGTTGGCCACGGCCCGCCACCATTCCGCCTGACCGATCTGCATGGGAATCAGCAGGACCAGGCTACCCACCGCAGCGAGCAGGTAAGCCGGGTGCGCCCGGCGCTCGCGCAGCATCAGGAAGCCCAACACCAGGATGTTCACGACCCCCGTACTGCCCAGGACCCAGGGCACAGTGGCATCAACATCGGCGACGCCAATGATGAACATGGGTACCAGCAGCAAGCGGAACAAACCCGGTGACACGGCCCAGAACACGGTGGAGATCATCCAGCGCGCGTGGTCGTCGGGACGTTTTGCGCTCACCACTGCCATGACCACGGCGGCGGCAAATCCCGGCACCAGCACCAGGTCGAGAAACGACAGGCCGTAACGGGCAGTCTCCGGCAGGCGCTCATTGACCAGGTTGTAGGGGATTGCACCAAGCCCGGAGACGATGACGCCACCCGCCAGCACCAGCGCCAGCATGCCGAACAGGCGGTGCTGGCGAACATGGCCCCGGGTCACCAGGTAGGGCTGGGCGATCAGCAGGACAAACCACGCGGTGGCGGTCAGGCCGTGCAGATGATGTCGCCATGGTGCTGAGCTGAACTGGAGCCAGTAGGTCGGCAGGAACCCCAGGATGATGATTACAAACGGAATCAGCAGCCACAGGTGGACGTTTCTGTACGCGTTGAGTGCAGGGTTCATGACGGCTGCCGGACTCTTCAGGATTTACCGCGGTAGGGCATCTTCATGTAACGGTCACCCCGCTCCAGTTCATCCAGCATCTGCTCCAGCCGCCGCTGGACGGTTTCCTGCCGCTTCGCTCGGGTGATCCAACCGAGATAGTCATTGCGCTGATACCAGGGTCGCGCCCGGTAGGCGTTCAGCAGTTTTCTGGACTCCAGCGCCCGCTGGACAAATTCGGGCATCGGGTTTTCGGGTCTGGTTCGCATGGCAGTTCATCCTGGCCCTGATCCATTGTGTCAGGCATTGCGTATTTCGTCACACAGGGTTCGCTTGTACAGGGCGCCGTCCCTGAACCAGTGCCAGGTCCGTGACCTCTGGTTGGAATCGGACCCCAGCATGATCACTTCGTAGAACATGGCGCCCGGCTCATCCTTGCGTTCCAGATTGAGCAGGATCAGGTCGTCCCGGGTGCACCAGGAATAGCCACGGAACCGGTCGGTGTCCCAGTAGATGCGGTCACCTTCCAGGGTGCCGCCAAACTCGTACTCGAGCACCCGGCCGTCGGGCCAGGTGAAAAGGTTGCGCTGGATATAGACCACCGGGCCAGAGTCCGGGAACACACACTCCACGCGGCTCTGGTGCTGGTCCACCAGGCCGCCGTCCCGATCCAGGTGACGGTAGATGCCGGTCCAGACGCCTTCGTGGCGCAGCATGGCCGGCATTTTTTCGCGTAAGGGATTCACCGGGGCGGCCGCGCCGCGTCCAGCACCGCCCGGGGTCCGGATTCCACCTCGGTAGCCAGGGTGCTGTTCCAGCGATTCAGGAATCCAAACAGGGAAATCACCGCCAGGATCTCCAGCTGCTGGTCCTCGTCGTAATGCCGGGCAAACGCGGCGTAGTCCCCATCGCTGACGCCGTTCGGCACCTGGGCCGCCAACAGAGCCAGGCGCAGGGCCGCGCGTTCCGCTTCGCTGAAATGGTTGCTGGATTCAAACTCCCAGACCTGGGCCAGCCGCTCATCGCCGGCCCCCTTTCGCCTGGCGGAGAACGCAGTGTGTGCCATGCAGTACTGGCACCCCGCGGCACTGCTGGCCACCAGGCCCACCAGCCGCTTCAGTTCATCCGGGACCTTGCCGGGCCGGTAGATGGCGCCGACCAGGGCAGCAAAGGCCTGCATCAGCTGGGGGTCGCGGGCCATGATCCGGCCATCGTTGGGTGTGAAGCCCATCATGGCGTCAGCTGACGCCAGCATCTCCCGGGCAGCCGGAGACAGCTGTTGCTCCGATAACGGTTCCAGTCGGGACATGGACCACCTGTTGAATTGACGGATTGATATAGTATTAGGACATAAAAATAAACCAACACCCAGCCGTGTCTGACTCCCACTATCCGGGGCGGCCGCCGGTCATCATGCTGACCGTGGCCTCCGGCATGTCCCCGCTCGCCATGGCGCTGTGCATCCCGGCGCTGCCGGTCATCGGCGGCGAGTTTGCCGCGTCTCCCGCTGACACCCAGTACCTGGTCTCTGGCTTTCTTGTGGGCCTGGGCCTGTCCCAGCCGCTGCTGGGCGCCTGTGCGGACCACGCCGGCCGCCGCCCGGTGATACTGACGGCTTTCGCCATTTTCGCGCTTGCCAGCCTCGCCTGCATTTTTGCCTGGAACCTGGCCTCGCTGGTGGGCTTTCGGTTCCTGCAGGCCACCGGTGTGGCCGCTGGTACCGTGGTGGCCCGCGCCGTGATCCGGGACCTGGCCGGGGCCGACCACACCACCCGCTACATCGCTTACCTGGCGGCCGGGATGGGTCTGGCGCCCATGGTGGCGCCGCTGATCGGCGGCATGCTGGTAGAGCAAAGCGGATGGCGATCCACCTTCACCGCCGCGGCGGTGGCGGCGGTACTGATCTGGCTCTGGTTATTCAGGTCCCTGCCTGAAACCGTCGCCCGCTCCGGTCAACGCCGGGGGGGCTCACCTCTGGCGAAATTCGCCCGGGTCGCTGAGTCGCGTCGGTTCTGGAGCTACACCCTGCTGATGGGATTCAGCAACAGCGCCTACTTCATGTTCTCCGCACTGGCCCCGGCCTTCTTTCGCGATCATTTCGGTATCGGCGCCGGCGGCTTCGGCCTCTATGCGGGCATGTTGTCCCTGGCCTATGTCAGCGGCGCCTGGCTGGGGGCCGTGGTCACCCGCAGCCAGGGCCCCGGGCGCTGCCTGCGGCTGGGGCTGCTGGGGTCAGGGCTGGGTGCGGCCCTTGTCCTGGGCTGGACCGTGGCCGGCAGCCAGGACCTGTGGACTCTGACGGCCTTCGTGGTGTTGATGTACGGCTCTGCCGGACTGGTCAATCCGCCGGCCATGGCCGGCGCAATGCTGGAACATGCGGACCTGGCTGCCAGCGCCTCGGGGCTGTCCAGCAGCGTGGCGCTGTGCGTCTCCGCGTTGGCCACCGTCATCGGCGGCTACCTGTATGCCGGAACGGCAGCCAGTTTTGGTGCACCGATTGCCGTGACCCTGTTTATTGCCATCGGCGTCTACACCCTGCTTGCCACCGGGCCGGCGGGAACCCCCGTCGGGGCGCGACCGGAATCGAGCAAGGCTGACGCATGATCGCGGGCATGCCGCCATCGGAATCTGCCACGCGAATGACCTCCCGGCGCCATTGGATTGACCCACGGGGTTGGCGATAATCGCGGCTCGTTTCCATATCCGTTTCCCAGATCCAATACCCATGTCCGATCACTCAATGGCCAACGGCATTGCCCACATTCACCTGTCGGCCCTGGCGGCAAATTACCGCGTAATGGCCGCGGCAGCCGCACCCTCCCGCTGCGCGGCCGTGGTCAAAGCCAACGCCTACGGGTTGGGGGTGGTGCCGGTGGCCCAGCGCCTGGATCAAGAGGGATGCCGGGATTTTTTTGTCGCCGACCTGCCCGAGGCGGTGGAACTGCGCCGGGCCTGCCCATCGATCCGGATCTTCGTACTGGACGGCCCGCGCCCGGGAGATTTCCAGACCTACCAGCAGCACGGGTTGGTCCCGGTGGTCAACAATCAGGCCCAGCTGACCCGGTGGATCGAACACAGCCGGACCGAAACCGTGGGACCGGTGGCGCTGCACGTGGATACCGGCATCAGCCGGCTGGGGCTGTCTCCGCAGACAGCGACGGCGCTGGCGGAGGCCCAATTGCCGGACAAGCTCGAGGTTTGCCTGCTGATGACTCACCTGGCCTGTGCCGACGAGCCCGGCCATCCCCTGAACCAGCAGCAGCTTGATCGCTTCAACCGCATCAAGGCCCTGTTTCCCGGGGTGACCACCAGCTTCGGCAACACGGCCGGAATTTTTCAGGGCCTGGAGGGAGACCTCGCCCGGGCCGGAATCGCCCTGTATGGCGGCAACCCGTTCAGCGATCGAAGTCTGCAGTTACGCGAGGTGGTCCACGTCGAGGGCCGGGTCCTGCAGGACCGGCGGGTCCCGGCAGACACCCCGGTGGGTTACGGCGCCACCTTCACCACTTCCCGGGACAGCCGCCTGCTCACCGTCGGCGTAGGCTACGGGGACGGCTACCTGCGCGCCCTGGGCAACCGGGGTTATGTCTGCATCGCCGGGCAGCGCGCCCCGGTGGTGGGTCGGGTGTCCATGGACTCTATCGTGGTCGATGCCACCGATCTCGATCCCGCCCTGGTGGACAACGCCCAGAGGGTGTCCCTGCTGGGCGGCGGTGTCTGCATGGAAGAACTGGCCGAACTGGCCGGCACCATCTGCTATGAACTGATCGCCCGGCTGGGCCCCAGGATCGTTCGCCACTACCACGACTGAGCCCGGCCGTCCGAGGCTGCAACGGTCACCATGACGCCGCTGCGGATAACTGCTACTGTTAGTCGCTGGCCCACCGGGCCTGGCATGACAAGAGGGAGATCCGCAGTTTGAGCACACCAGCCGAAGGGCCGACCGGCCCTGCGCCGGACCCAGCCATGGACAAGGCGCCAGAGTATCCGCCACCCCGCTATGCCGGTTACGTGGTGGTGGTACTGACGGTGGCCTACGTGTTTTCCTTCATCGACCGCCAGATCGTGGCGCTGCTGGTGCAGCCCATCAAGCAGGACCTTGGGCTGTCAGACACCCAGATGAGCCTGCTGATGGGGCTGGCTTTCGGCATTTTTTACACCCTGATGGGGATTCCCCTGGGCCGGGCGGCGGACCGCTTCAGCCGCCGCGCCATCATTGCCGGGGGCATTGCCCTGTGGTCCCTGATGACCGCCGCCTGCGGGCTGGCCAAGAATTACGGGCAGCTGTTTGCCGCCCGAGTCGGCGTGGGTGTGGGTGAAGCCTCCCTGACGCCCAGCGCCCTGTCGCTGATTTCCGATTACTTCCCCAAGGAAAAGCGGGGCCGCGCCATCGGCTTTTACAACATGGGCATCTCTATCGGCGCCGGCGTGGCCATGATCCTCGGCGGGCTGGTGATTTCCTACGCGGCCAGCGCGCCGGAAGTGGTGCTGCCCCTGGTGGGTGAAATCAGGCCCTGGCAGCTGGTGTTCATCATCGTCGGATTGCCGGGCCTGCTGATCTCCGCCCTGATGATAACGGTCAGGGAGCCCAAGCGGCACGGCCTGATCAAGTCTGGACAGGCCGGCAAATCCCTCCCGCTCGGATTCATCGCCCGCTATCTGCTGCAGCGCTGGCGCGCCTTTGGCGGCCTGTTCCTGGGCATGTCGGTGGTGACCATCGTGGGCTACGCCTACTTTTCCTGGGTGCCCACCATGTTTATCCGCAATTTCGGCTGGAGCATCCAGCAGGTGGGGCTGGTGTACGGCATTCTGCTGCTGATTTGCGGCCCCCTGGGCGTGAATCTGGCGGGATGGCTGGCCGACACACTGTACCGCAAGGGCCAGCGGGACGGACACCTGAAGACCGTGCTGGCAGCGACCATCCTGACCCTGCCCACGGCCAGCCTGATGCCGCTGATGCCGACACCGGAGCTGACCGTGGCCATGCTGATCCCGGCCAGCATCGGCCCGGCCATGGCCACCGCCACCGGCGCATCGTCGCTGATGATGATTACCCCCAACCAGATGCGCGGCCAGGCTTCGGCCATTTACATGTTCGTGATCTCCATCCTGGGACTCACCGTGGGACCCACGGCGGTAGCGCTGATCACCGATTATGTCTACGCCGACGAAAGCGCCCTGCGCTATTCCATCGCCTGGGTCTCGTTTGCCGGGGCAGCCATTTCCACCGTGGTGCTGGCATTGAGTCTCAAGCCCTACCAGCAGGCCATTGAAGAATCCGAAGGCTGGAGCGAGACCTGACCTGATCACACCCAACGCCGGCCGGTCACCGGATTGAGACCGCCCGGGCAAGATCATTCATTTTGTCAATCAAAGCCATAAAAACAATCGATTTTATCTTTTGATCGTTTGATCTCAAACTGTGTGTCCTGATTTTTTGAATTGAGTTAAGGACAACAACATGGCTTTGATCGGTCGTACTATTCCCGAATTCTCCGCTGAGGCTTTCCATAACGGCGAGTTCACCACCGTCACCTCTGACAGCGTCAAGGGCAAGTGGTCCATCTTCCTGTTCTACCCGGCTGACTTCACCTTCGTCTGCCCCACCGAGCTGGAAGACATGGCCAACCACTACGCCGAACTGCAGGAGCTGGGCGTGGAAGTCTACGCCATTTCCACCGACACCCACTTCGTGCACAAGGCATGGCACGAGAGCAGCGATGCCATCAGCAAGGTGCAGTACCCCATGCTGGGCGATCCCACCGGCCAGCTGGCCCGAGGCTTCGACGTCATGATCGAAGAAGCCGGCCAGGCTCTGCGCGGCACCTTCCTGGCTGACCCCGACGGCGTCATCCAGGTTTACGAAGTGCACACCCTGGGCGTGGGCCGATCGGCCAGGGACATGGTTCGCAAGGTCAAAGCGGCCCAGTACATCGCCGAAAACGACGGTGAAGTCTGCCCGGCGGCCTGGGAAAAGGGTCAAAACACCCTGACTCCGTCGCTGGACCTGGTGGGCAAAATCTAAACGGCTGGAGTCTCCCATTTCCGGTTGGGTCAGCTGATACGGGGCTTTCATCACCTGACCACCACTCCTCCTGCGGGGCGGTGAAGCATCGCCGCCCCGACTACCCAAGGACATCACTCAGAGGACAACAGCATGCTCACTCCCGAACTGATCCAGGCCGTCGGCCAGCATTCCGAGTCCATGACTCGAGACGTCACCCTGGTCCTGCAGACCGGGCAATACGAACAGCGGGAAGATCTGGAGCAGTTTCTGAGCCAGTTGGCCACCGCGTCGCCGCGCATCGCGTTCGAGCAACGTGATCTGCAGTTGCGCAGCGCCTTGAGCTTCGGCCTTGAAGCCGACGGCCAGTCCACGGGTATCGTGTTTTCCGGGATTCCCGGCGGGCATGAATTCAGTTCACTGGTGCTGGCCATCCTCAACGCCGGCGGCGTCGCACCGAAACTGGACGACAGCGTGGTGGCTATCGTGCGGAACGTCCAGGCACCGCTGCAGTTCGAAACCGTGGTCAGCCTGAGCTGCCACAACTGCCCCGACGTGGTGCAGACCCTGAACCAGTTTGCCGCCATCAATCCTTCCATCAGCGCCGAGATGATCGACGGCGGCCTGTACCCGGACCTGATCGAGGAACGCAACATCCAGGGCGTCCCGGCCGTATTCCTCAACGGAGAGCCGTTTGCCAACGGCAAAATCGACACCGCGGTCATCCTGCAGAAGCTGATGGAGCGCTTTCCACCATCCGTGGATTCCCAAAGCACCCGCGAGGCCGACCTTCCGCTGCAGGACGTCACCGTGGTGGGCGGTGGCCCGGCCGGCGTTTCGGCCGCCATCTATGCCGCCCGCAAGGGGCTGGCCGTCACGCTGGTGGCGGAACGCCTGGGCGGCCAGGTCAAGGACACCATGGGCATCGAGAACCTGATCTCGATCCCGTCAACCGTTGGGCCCGACGTGGTCAACGGCCTGCAGGCCCACCTGCAGGACTACGACATCACGCTGAAGGAGCATCTTCGCGTGGAGCAGATCGATCCCGGCGCCATTAAGACGGTTCAACTGTCCTCGGGTGAGTCCATCCGCACCCGCAGCGTCATCGTGGCCACCGGCGCCAACTGGCGGGAACTGGGCGTGCCCGGGGAAAGAGAAAACATCGGCAATGGCGTGGCCTACTGCCCCCACTGCGACGGTCCGTTTTTCAAGGGCCGGGACGTGGCCGTCATCGGCGGCGGCAATTCCGGCATCGAGGCCGCCATTGACCTGTCCGGCATCGTCGGGTCCGTCACGGTCATCGAATTCCTGCCGGAGCTGAAGGCTGACCAGGTGCTGGTGGACCAGGCCATGGCTCGGGACAATATCCGCATCGTCACCAATGCCGCCACCCAGGCCATCAACGCCGACAACGGCAAGGTGACCGGGCTCACCTACCAGGACCGTGAAAGCGAAGACCTGGTTGACGTGGATGTCGCCGGCGTCTTCGTCCAGATTGGCCTGGTGCCCAACAGCCAGTTTCTCGACGGCGTGGTGGACCAGGAGCCCTGGGGTGAGATCATCATCAACGACAAGGGCGAAACCAGCGAACCTGGGATTTTCGCCTGCGGCGACGTCACTACCGTGCCCTACAAGCAGATCGTCATCGCCCTGGGGGAAGGCAGCAAAGCCGCCCTGACCGCATTCGAATACCTGGTCATGAACCCGGTCGAGGACACCCGGGACAAGGCAGCCTGAAAAAAGGGGCAGGTCGCGACGGCATCGTCGCGGCCAGTCCACTGCATAGGAATCGCATCAAGGCGTTCGCATGAAGTTACCGCGGTAACGCGGCGCGGGAGAACGCAGCGGTTACACCTACAACGTAGGGTTTTTGGAAACTTTTTGCTTCATTCGCTCTGATTCAAGCCTTTTTTGCGCTTCCACATTGATGAACCACAGATTTGATGCTCGTCCGTTGGTCGGAAGTAATCGCGATGAGAAGACTTTTTCCAAAACCATGGCAATAAGTCCAATCTCAATGCCAAAAACCCACAGCGAGATGAATACAAAAATCGCAGCTGTGACCCCAAGCGTGTTTTCGGTAAGGACGTAGAAAGCAACCACCACCGCGACGGATACCCCGAGAGAAACGGTGCGCATCAGGAAAGTGGGTCTGTATTTGTTCATCCAAGCCTCCCGCCTCGCATCAGCAGCACCCAAAGCGCGCAGCGGTTTGGCTGCCCGTCTGCATGCGCTTGTTATGTGTTCGGTTCGGGCGCAAATTTTGCGATGACCTCGGCTTCGGTCATTTCCTTGGTCTCATTCGAGAAGCTGTAAAATGCGGGTTTTCGGTCTGTAAACACCTGCAAGTCGAAATGGAAATTCTCCTGGTTATCAAATAGACCTACTGGCATCTGATGATCATTGGCATGTTTGAGCCGGTAAAATAAGTGACTGCCGCATAACTTGCAGAATCCTCGCTCCGCCCAGTCAGAAGAGTTATACACCGCAATGTTTTCTTTCCCTTCAAAAACAACATCCGTGCCGCATTCAACGCACATGAAGGGCCCACCCCCCCATCGCCTGCACATGCCGCAGTGACAAGCCTCTACGCTGCTTTCCATGTTTTTGACGGTGAACTTTACAGCGCGACATAGACAGCGCCCTCTACCCTCGCTCATTTCTACTCCTCATCGAGAATTTGGTTAGAACGCATAACGACTGTGCTCAGCTTCCGCCAAAGGCGGTCAGTTGCAGTTTTTGTTAGGAGGCATCCCGCTCAAGCCTCGAAAGAACAAAAGCTCGCTCGAAGTCTGGCGCACCCTCGTGCTCGCGGCGATCGAAAAATCGAATTTCATTCTCTCTCTCAGAATACTGAACCCAGATTAGAGCTTCGCTTTTGCTCTCCCATATTATTCTCAGAGCACTATGCGTTTCCGAAGCAGTCCAGATAGTAATTTCCTACGTCAGTCTCTTTTCCAACCCGCTGCTGGAGCGCGCCTGAATCCTCGAACGAAAGCTCGTAATTTTTGCCGCTGACGTTTTCGAACACGGTCCATTTTCCGGCAAGAGAATGGCTCTCCTTGCATGAGTTTGCACCGGCGGATGATGCTAGAAGAAATAGCGCTGTAAGCATTGGCAGCCTCCTAACGTATTGAGCTAACCGGCGCGCCGGCAAATGTTTCCGCGGTAACGCGGCGCGAGGATGTCCCGCGTCCGGTTGAGCGCGTTGTTATGCGGCAATCCCTTCGACCGTGAGACTGCTGACATCGGTGCGGGTGCTGGCATGTTCAAAGGTGATGGCGCAGACATTCCCCGCGGCATCAACATCCAAAACTGTGTTCTCGTCGAGGTCCCTGCTCTCCGCAATTTCGTCAGACCGAAACTCGATGTAGAGCGTGTCGGTGTCTTCGAAATATTTGACTTTCATAGCTTAAACCGGCGATCAAAAAACGCGTTATGGACGGTTTCCCCGTCTGGCAGAAGGACGACGCGAAGATAGCGGCCGTTCATTTCATCGATTTGGCCCCATCTTCGCACACGACCATCTTCGTTGGACCACTTCGTGCTCTGGGGATTCGACAACACGTTGAATCCATTCGTCCGTGATTTTGGCGCGGTCGGGTCTAGAACGAATCGATTGGAAATAATCAGTGACTTTCACTTCGTTTTACTCACGACCGCATAACTACAAATATCCGGAATAGTTTCCCGATATTGCCAGAACCAGGGTGATATCACGAATGACTCTGTGACGGCTTCTGGCTGGATCGATGCGCACCACGTTGGTAGCGATGGTGGTCAGTTTCGGCGCTAAAACGGCCGGCGCGTGAGCCCCAAGTTGCTTAATTGCCGGCGCGCCGGGCCGATATCTAACCCATGGCGATCCACGGAGACAAAGACTGGAAATCCCAGTATCGCGAACTGCTGCGCGAACTGGACGCCCGAGAGAGGGAGTGGAACAAGCTTGAAAAAGCACTCCACCGCGCCCTCTCCCAGGTTTCGGTGGCAGCCATGGGGCGCAATGAGGCCCTCGATGCCTCCCTGGCCGACCTGCAGGACGTGGTGCGCGGGGACCCCGATGCCCAGGAGATCGGCGGCAGCCTGAAACGGTTGAAGGCGGTGCTGCGTAGCGCCGGCATCGGCGATATTTCGGAGCCTCCGGGTCCGGCAGGCGGGGTCAGCATCCATGAGTTGATACTGAACCTGGCCGAGCGCATCGCCGACATCCCGGCCCTGGCGCCATCCGCCGAAGAACTGTTCTACCGGCTGGCCACCGGCAACGCGGACTGGAACCGGCTGGTGGCCGATCACGCCTCCAGCATTGCCCAGATCGTCAGCTCGATCCAGGCCCAGAAGGTCGATCTGCAGCAGTTTCTGGAACAGGTCACGCTGCAGCTGTCGGAGATTGACGGCTGGACCCAGTGGCAGAACGACAGCCTGGAGAATCGCCATCAGGACGGCCT
This sequence comes from Lysobacterales bacterium, assembly GCA_030065125.1. Taxonomy (GTDB): domain Bacteria; phylum Pseudomonadota; class Gammaproteobacteria; order Xanthomonadales; family SZUA-38; genus JASJDM01. Next base: position 71,442 of record JASJDM010000015.1, read on the forward strand.
GGACCTGGAGGCCAGCGTCACTTCCCAGATGCAGGAATTGAGCGACGACCTGGACCGGTCCGAGGACATTTCCGAGCTGAAGCTGAAGGTGCAGGCCCGCATCGACCATGTCGCCGAGCACTTCCGCCAGTTCCGGGAGGTCGAGCAGCGGCGTTACAACGAGGCCCGGGAACACAACGACAAACTGGAGCAACAGCTCGAAAAGCTCAACAAAAAAACCAGGGCCCTGGCCAAACGCTGCGGCGAGCAGGAAGACCAGCTGATGTTCGACGCCCTGACCCGGGTCCACAGCCGGCTGGCCTACACCCGGCGACTTAAGGAGGAGTTCGAGCGCTGGCAGCGCCACGGCCAGCCGCTGGCCTATTCAATATGGGACCTGGACAAGTTCAAGTCCGTCAATGACACCCTGGGGCATAAGGCCGGTGATCGGCTGCTGCAGCTGGTTGGCAAAATCCTCAACAAGGAAAAGCGAACCGAGGACTTTATTGCCAGGATCGGCGGCGAGGAGTTCGTGATGCTGATGCCCATGACCGATGCTGATGGTGCCATCACGGTGGTCGACCGTATCCGCCAGGTGATCAGCGAAACGCCGTTTCATTTTCGCGGAGATCCCAGGCAGGTCACCGTGTCCTGCGGCATCACCGAGTTTCGCGAGGGTGACACCACCGACGTGGTTTATGAGCGCGCTGATCAGGCGTTGTACCAGGCCAAGAACGGCGGACGCAATCGCTGTGAAGTCCTCTAGGCGTCAGTTGGCCGTATCGCCCATCAGCAGGGGTCGTGAATCCATGTGCATTTCCTCGGTCGATCGCGTTTGAAAGCAGTACGCAATCCGCCTGGAAAATGTGCCGGGACTTTTGACTACCCCTGATCGGTGCCGACAGCCCCCAGTTTCTCCAACAGACCCTGGAACTCCACCACCTGCTGCTCGGTACCTTCAACCTGTGAGGCAGCCTCGATATCGGACCGCAGCAACGCGGCAGCCTCCTCCGGTCGGCCCGCCGCAGACAGGAATTCGGTTCTGGCCTGCACGAAGTACCGCGCGGCCCGGTCGTATTGCCCCATGGCCATCTGCTGCTGTGCCTGGGCAAAGAAATCGCTGGCATTGTCCAGATCGCCACCGCGAAACGCCGCCAGACCCATTCGACCCAGAACCATGGCGGTCAGACTGTTGCCCTCGGGGTACAGGCCCTTGTAGATCTCCACGGCCTGGCTGGCGGGAGCAGCAACGTCGCCGTAACGACCGGCCCGCAGCAGGGCCTTGGCCTGTAGCGACAGGCTGGACGCATGGGACCGGCTACCCGGTTCAGAAATCTCTGCCGACTCCCGCAGAACCTCCAGCGCATCGTCAAAACGTCCCAGCTCGATCAGCGAATCCGCCTTGTTTGAAAGCAACAGCCCGCGGCGCCAGTCTTTTTGCCCCAGCTCCTCCGCGACAATCTGTTCCGCCACGCTGTAGGCTTCCAGTGCCTCCTCGTTGCGGCCCAGGTCGGTCAGCAGGCTTGCCAGGTTGTTATAGGCCGCGGCGATGGACATCCGGGGCGCACCTTCGGCCGACTCCAGGATTTCCAGTGCCTCCCGGGACGCTGCAGCAGCCTGTTCCAGCATGCCCAGGTCAGCGAATACCGAGGACAGGTTGTTGAGGGTCCGGCCGATGCGCGGATGTCCCGGCGGGTAGGACCGCCGATGCAGTTCCAGCACCCTCTGCATTCCCTGCAACTGTTCAGTCGTGCGGCCCATGCGGCCGCTGGAGATGGCCAGGGCGTTGATGGTGGAGGTTTTGAGTTCCAGCTGCCCTTCCAGGGGTTCCGCCAGATTCCAGGCCTCGGTCATCAGCTCATGACCGCGCTTGAACTGATCCATGCTGGAATAGACCAGGCCCAGGGTGTGGGCGGAACGCGCCATGACTGCCGCATCATCAGCCGCCATCCGTCGAACCAGGTCGTAGTTGGCCTGGGCCACACTCAGGGCAGAGGCCTGGTCCCCCGTCTCCAGCAAAGCACCGACGAGAACGTCGGACACGTAATCGTGGATTGACAGGCCAGCCTGTTCCATCGGTTCCAGCAGCTCAAGGGCTTCCCGGGCCAGGGGGATCGCCTCGACGGCTTTGCCGCTGCGGGAGCGGGCCCTGGCCAGCAACATGAGGGTGTTGGCAATTTGCGCCGGGTCCAACCCGGCTGAGCGCTGCACCTGCAACGCTTCGCCCAGCAGGACTTCCGCCTGGGCGTATCGGCCCTGGGTACCCAGTATGCCGCCAACCACCGACAGCATTTCAGCCTTCAGCGCGGGCTGGCCAGCGAACTCTTCCCGGGCCCGGGTGGCGCCGATATCCAGCAATTCACCAGTGGTGGGCAATTCGTTCTGTATCCGCCCCGCCGCGGAGGCCTCGAAGATTTCGGTCAGGAACTCGCCTACGGCCGCCGCCCGGGCCGACTCCGCCAGGGCCGCCTCGGCCTGGAGCTGTGCCTGCCTGGCCTGCCACAGGGTTGCCGCGATACCAGCCGTGGCAGTGATGGCCAGCAGCACGGCCGCGGCGACGCCCCAGCGGTGCCGGCCGATATATCTGCGCAGGCGATAAGCCAGGGAATCCGGGGTGGCGCGCACGGGTCGTCCCTGTTGCCAGGCGGCAAGGTCCTCGGCCAGGGCCGCGGCGTCCCGGTAACGCCGCTCCGGCTCCTCGTGCAGGGCCCGCCGCAGCACGTTGCTGAAGTCGCGGTCCAGGCTGCCCGGCATCGGCCGCATCCTGCGGACCGTATCGGCCGGGCCGTCCTCGATCGCCGATTGTCCGGTGAGCAGCCTGAACAGTGTCGCGCCCAGTCCGAAAACATCCGTGGCCGTGGTCACCGCGCCGCCGCTGATCTGTTCCGGCGCGGCGAAGCCGGGCGTGTAAGCGCGGGTTGTCGTGCCCGTGGCGTCTTCCTCGGCCACCAGGCGGGCGATGCCAAAGTCCAGCAGCACCGGTTCTGCGTGCTGGTCCACGATGATGTTGGAGGGTTTGATGTCCCGGTGAACGACCAGGTTTTGCTGGGCGAACGCCACCGCATCACAGACCTTGATCATCATCTCCACCACCGCTCGCTGACCGGGCTGGTGCTCGGACACCCAGCGATCGATGGCAAGGCCTTCCACGTATTCCATCACGATGTAGGGAGTGCCGTCGTCGGCTGTTCCGGCATCCAGCAGGCCGGCGATATGCCGGTGCTGGAGGGAGGCCAGGATCTTTTTTTCCTGGTCGAAGCGCCGTCGCCCATCCTCGGTCAGAAGGCCCATACGCAACAGCTTCAACGCGCCGGACTGGTCGAATTCCCGGGTATCCCGATGGCAGCGGTAGACCGTGGCCATGCCGCCCTGGCCAACGGCTTCATCGAGGATCCAGCCGCCGACCTTGCGGCCGCTCAGTGAGGCGGCCTGCCCAGTGGCGGCGGTCCGCAGCACCCAGTCCCGTTCGGGTTCCACCGCGGGCCGGGGATCGCTGTCGGCGGCCAGCATGCGCTCTACCTTGGAGCGGACCGGTTCATCCAGGCCGACCAACCGAACCTGTCGTGCCTGTTCGTCCAGGTCCAGCAGTTCTTCCAGCAGCTGGTCTGCGCGTCTCCACTGTTCACGCTGCTCCGGCGTCATGGCGGATCAGTCCAGGTCGTCCAGCAGGACCTGCAGCAGCGCCCGGGCACGCCGCCACTGGCGATTCAGAGTACGCACCGGAACACCGGTTGCCTCAGAAATCTCTTTCACCGTGAGCCCCGCAAAAAACCGGAGTTCAACCAGTCCGTGATAGTCCGGCTCCACTTCCCTGAGACTCTCCATTGCATCATCGAGGCTGAGCACATCCAGGGAGTCCTCGCGACCGTCCCCATCCCGATAGGTTACCCGGGTGAACCCCTGGCCCCGCTTCTCCGCGTTGCGGGCCCGGGCATGGTCCACGATGATCTGACGCATGGCCCTGGCGGCGCAGGCGAAAAAGTGGGATCGCTGGCGGGGCGTAAAATCTTCCGCCCCGATGAACTTTTCGTAGAGTTCGTGTACCAGGATGGTGGGTGACAGGGTGGATTCCGCGTGGGGGCTCAGGCGGCCTGCAGCCAGCCGGCGCAGCTCCGGATAGAGAGCGTCGAAGACTGCACCCAGGGACTGTTGATCTCCCTGGGCAGCTCTCTCGAGCAGCTGTGTAATCTCGCCGGCCACCCGGGGCAGTATAGCCGTTGCACAAAGGGTCCCGAAGCAGCCAGGGCGCCCAATCGCTTACCGGTCCGGTATTCACGGGTCTGCAGCCTCCGATCGGCGGCGAAGGGTGTACCAAGATTCCCGACGCGGCAGCCGGTAGCGGAGCAGTCGACGGATCGCAGTCAAGGAATCGGGTCATGTCCCGCCTGTCACAATCAGTTCAGGAAGCAGTACGCAGACCGCCCCCATTTTGTGCCGCGGCGTACATGGAACAGCTGCGCGGCTACCAGGTACCGATGTTCTCCATGGACTGCCAGGGCTCAGCCGGCGGCAGTGAGTCCCCTTTCTGCAGCAGCTCGATGGAGATGCCGTCCGGTGAGCGGACAAACGCCATGTGGCCGTCCCGGGGCGGGCGGTTGATGGTCACGCCGTCGTCCATCAGCTTCTGGCAGAGGCCATAGATATCGTCCACCCGAAAAGCCAGGTGACCGAAATTTCGCCCCGCAGAGTATTCCTCGGGGTCCCAGTTGTAGGTCAGCTCAAGCAGAGGGGACTTGCTGGCCGAGGCCTGGTCGGCATCGCCTGGAGCGGCCAGGAAAACCAGCGTAAAGCGGCCCTGGGGGGCCTCCTTGCGTGAGACTTCCACCATGCCAAGCTTGCGGCAGTAGAAGTCCAGAGAGGCCTCCAGGTCGGAAACCCGGACCATGGTATGCAGGTATTGCATGTCGTTCGCGCCCGAAAAAACTGCAGTGTAGCAGCTAACGAGAGTTGCGGATGTGGGCTCCTGGCTGGTAAAAAAACACAATACCGGTCAATGATTTGCTGAATCAGTCGATCATGAAACAGAGATAAACCGCTATCGAACCCTTCGAATAGCGCCGGAAATCTGGCAAACACAACCGTCTGGCGTTAACTGTGATGTGGTTCGCAGCTTTTGTCTTTGCGAATTTGTATAACAAATCATCCGGTGACTTCGGAGGAAGGACCGAATCGGCGCATGGTCACCCGTACCCAGACATACGCAGTCGATTCCCTGGTCGGTGTGCATCCCGCATACCGGAGTGGTGCTCGTCTGCTGGTGGAATTCCTGGATCAGAGAATACCCGGGGTATTCGCTGATGCCTGCGATCGGCTGTTTGAACTGGCCGCTGACGCCCGCAGTGACGTGGAGCAAACCCGTTACTTCGAAGGTAAGCGCGAGATCGAGCTGCGCAAGAATCGCCTGTGTCACGCGTTTGGGGAGCGTGTAGACCGAAACCTTGCTGATTTCTTCAAGCATCGCCGCGCTCACATCACCGACCCTGGACTGCTCGCCCAGGACGAGGGCGAACTGCGCATCCTGGACGATCGAGACCTGGCCGTTACCCTGGCGGTAGACAACATGGTGGACTCGGCGGAAATCCGACTCACCCGCGACCTCTACGCACTCAGCGTGCGGGTGGGCGACATGTTCAAGACCAGCCCCATCCCCAACGACATCAATCCCCTGGGGCCGCGGGTGCTGTGCGAGGCCTTCCGCGACACCCTGGTGACGGTTGAGTCCGAGATCGAGGTACACCAGGCCCTGTTCAAGTGCTTCGAGAAGAACATCGTGCGGGCCCTGCCCGAGGCCTATTCCGCCATCAACCAGGAGCTGGTGGACCAGGGCGTGGTGCCTGACCTCAAGTACGCGGTCGTTCGCAAGGAAGGTTCTTCGCAGACGCCCGAAATCGTGGCCGAAGAACACTCTGCGTCCATTGAGGATCCCAACGTGGCGGCGGCCGCCAGCGCCATCGAGCACAAGCTGCTGGACCGCGTGCAGCAGCTGCTGGCTCAGCGCCGGCAGGCCTACTGGACCCCGCCGGCCCATGCCGAGGCGCCGACGACTTCGCTGCTGGACGTGCTGTCCTCGCTGCAGTCGGCCGGGGCCGCACAGGAGCTGACTTCCACCGCAATCAAGGCCCAGCTGCTGAATCAGCTGACCATGGACGGCCAGCTTGCCTCCATGGCCGCCCGGGACGAAGACACCGTGGACATGGTGGGCATGATGTTCGACTTCGTCCGCGCGGACCGGCAGCTGCCCCAACCCTTCCAGTCGGCACTGCATAAACTGCAGATCCCCATCCTGCGGGCGGCGCTGAACGACCCCCAGGCGGTGCTGGAACGCCACGCACCGGCGCGGCAGCTGCTGGAGGAGCTGGCGGGCATGGGCATGGGCTGGACCGAGCAGAGTGACCGGCGCGGCAAAACCCTGGCCAAGGTGACCCAGATCGTTGATGCGGTCATTCAGGACTACCGGGACGACCCGGCGGTGCTGCAGGAGCTGGTCAACGACCTGCGCAACTTCCGCGACAGCCGCAACCAGATGGCCGAACGCCGGGCGGAGCGGGCGCAGCAGGCGCTGAAAGGCCGCGAGCAGCTGCAGTTTGCCCGGCAGAACGTGGCGCAGATGCTGCAGCGGCGCACCACCGACACCCGGCTGCCGCCGCTGGTCAAAGATCTGCTGGAGAAGGCCTGGGCCCACGTCATGGTGCTGGCCGTGCTGCGCCACGGCACCCACTCCGAGCAGTGGAAGAAAGCCGTGGCCATGGTGGACGAACTGATCTGGAGCGTCACCTTCAAGAAGACCGAGCAGTCCGTGACCCGCTTGCGCACCCGGCTGCCGGTGCTGGCCAAGGCCCTGACCAAGGGGCTGCGCACAGTGGGTTACCAGGATGCCGAGATCAAGAAGATCCTGTTCAACCTGAAAAAGCTTTACCGGTCATTGATCCAGAACACCGGCAGCGACCGGGTGGTGGTGGAAGCCTCCGACCAGGGCCTGACCATTCGCGGTGAGAACATCGTCGAGCAGGCCGTGCTGGATGAGACGCCGGTGGTGGACTGCCCCGAGGCCCTGCCCGAGGTGCTGGAGGAGCTGCGCGGCTGGAAAGCCGGCAAATGGGTCATGTTCCACACCGATCGTGGTGAGCCCACCCGGGCCAAACTGTCCTGGATCAGCCCGATTACCGGGCACTACCTGTTTGTCGACCAGCGCGGCATCAAGGCCGCGGAAAAATCAGTGCAGGAGCTGGCCGAAGACCTGATCGGGGAAAAGCTGGAAGAACTCAACGAAGCCAGCGTGGTAACCCGGGCGATGCAGGACATCGCCGACAAGCTCAACAGCGGCCTGGAGACCAGCGCGGCGGTCCACTAGCCCGATTCCCGGGGCCATGCGCGCATCCAGTGCAGGGCTAACCCTTTTTCGTCGGCTTTTTCCATCCCGTGATGGTGATCTGCTTTGCCCGTGACAGGGTCAGGGCATCCCGCGGCGCGGTTTTGGTGATGGTGGATCCCGCACCGATGGTGGCCCCCTTTTCCACCGTCACCGGTGCCACCAGTTGGGTGTCGGATCCCACAAACACGCCGTCCTCGATGACCGTCTTGAACTTATTGGCACCGTCGTAGTTGCAGGTGATCGTGCCGGCGCCAATGTTGACCGACGCGCCGATCTCGGCGTCGCCCAGGTAGCTGAGATGGCTGGCCTTGCTGCCTTCACCCAGCCGGGCTTTCTTGGTCTCGACAAAGTTGCCAACCTTGGTATGTTCAGCCAGCTCAGTACCGGGCCGCAGCCGGGCAAACGGGCCGATGTCACATTCGCCCCGGGTTACCACCCCTTCCAGCACGCAGCTAGGGTGCACCCGGGTGCCCGGTCCAAGACTGCAGTTGATCAGCACGCAGTTGGGACCGATGCTGACGCCGGCTCCCAACTGGTTGTCACCTTCGAATACGGTATTGATGTCGATAACGACCTCGTCTGACACCGACAGGCTGCCGCGCACGTCCACCCGCGACGGATCCATCAGGGTGGCTCCCTGCTCACACAGCCCCCGGGCCACCCGACGCTGGAACAGCCGTTCCAGCTCGGACAGCTGCCAGCGATCGTTGGCGCCCAGGATCTCCTCGGCCTCGTCTGCGAGCGCCGCACTGACGGTTCGGCCGTCACCCCTCGCGATGGCCACGCAGTCTGTCAGGTAAAACTCACCCTGGGCATTTTTTCGATCCACCCGGTCCAGCCACTGGCGCAGGTCCGCGCATCCCGCCGCCACCACGCCGCTGTTGACCTCGTTGATGGCCAGGGTTGCCGGGTCGGCATCCTTGTGCTCCACGATCTGCTTCAGGTGGCCGGACTCGTCGCGGACTATGCGGCCATAACCCGCCGGTTCGACGACCCGGGCGGTCAACACCGCCAGGCCATCAGCCGCCAGGTCCAGAACGCGCTGCAGCGACGCTGCTGTCATCAGCGGGGAATCGCCCAGCAGCACCAGTACCCTGGCATCATCGGGAATATCCGGAATCGCCATCTGTACCGCGTGTCCGGTGCCCAGCTGCTCCTCCTGGATGACCCAATCCAGGGGCTCCCACTTCGCCAGGCGCTCGCGGACCAGGTCGGCGCCGTGGCCGATGACCACGTGGGTCTTTGCGGGATTGAGTTCAGCCACTATGTCCAGCACGTGGCCCAGCAGTGGCTTACCAGCCACCGGGTGCAGGACCTTGGGCAGGTCTGAACGCATGCGCTTGCCTTTACCGGCGGCAAGCACCACAACGTGAAGGGGATGATCAGACATATCGTTACTTTCCGGGGTCAGCCGCAGGCCTGCTGTACCAGCCTGCGAGCCTGGTTGATCTTGTTGGCGCGGTCGTCGTCTTCGACGTAGACGCGTTCACCGGCCTCGTTGACCGAGTAAACCGGCCCCACCTCCTGCAGTGTCCGCAGGTTAAACCGCGCCAGCTCGCAACGGGTCTGTCGCTGGCGATCAGCCTGTCGACTTTTCGTTCGTTCTTCCTGCCTCGACTGGGCGGCCTCGGCGTTGCTGTTGCGGGTGTTTTCCAGGAGTTCCTGGTTGGCCTTCAGCCGTGCTTCGGCCTCAGCCTGGCGCTCGGGACTGATGTCGGCGTCAATGGTCAGTTCAGAGACGTCGGCAGCAGCCTCGGCGGGCGGGCGGTCGGAGAAGTGGACGTTGCCCTCCTCATCGACCCAGCGGTACAGCTCCTGGGCAGCCGACGCGCTCGCCGCAAGCAGCAGGAGCAGGCCAAATCGACAGCCCCGGTTCACGACGCTTACGGGTTGCCCAGTTTGACGGCGGTTCCGTAGGCCAGCAGCTCCGCCGCGCCGGCCATGACCTGGGAGGTGACAAAACGCACCCCGACAATGCCGTCAGCGCCCATGCTCTCGGCGTTCTGGACCATTCGGTTGAGCGCTTCGTTGCGGGACTCCACCAGCATTTCACTGTACTCCTTCAGCTCACCACCGACCAGGCCGCGAAGCCCCGCCATGATGTCCTTACCCACGTGCTTGGCACGAATGGTGCTGCCCCGGGCGATGCCCAGGTGTTCGGTGATCTGTTGCCCGCTGATGGTCTCGGTTGTCGACAGTTTCATTCCATTCCTCCGTCACGCAGCTGCTTATCCGCATCCCGCTCCTGCCAGCGCTCCCAGATCAGAGAGGCCAGTACCAGCACTATTCCCACGAACGCCACCACAATGCCGATCAGAACCGGCGTGGGCAGTGTCAGCAGCAGCGGCCACAGTTTCCGGATCGGCTCTATCACCCATGTGATCAGCACCAGGGCGCCGGCCAGCACCAGCAGAATGCCGAGGATGCGAAGTAGTTGAATCAATCCTGTAAGTTTCCTTCCCGTTTCGAGTCTTCCCGCCGCTCCAGGATCAGGGAAACCAGGAACAGCGCGGCGCCGGTTATTGCCAGGGCGGCAGCCACCTTCACCGGCCCCGGCCAGACCAGGTTCTTAAGGGTCTGCCAGGCGCCATAGTAGATCGCCGCAACGGCCGCAAAGGCCAGGCCGCCTCGCCACAGCACCAGCCCAACAATGCGGAATGTATGGCGGTTCTGTTGCACGATGCGCGGCGTTGGCCCCTATTGTGTCATGGAACGTCAGCTATTTGGTGAGGGAATCCTGCTCGGCGGCAATGGCCGCCTCGATCACCCGAAAGGCCTCGTCGGCCTCACCCCAGCGCTTGATCTTGACCCACTTGTCAACCTCCAGGTCCTTGTAGTGCTGGAAGAAGTGGGAGACCTGGTCCAGCAGGATGCTGGGCAGATCGCGGTAGGAGCTGACGTTGGCGTAGTAGGGATGCAACTCATCGGCCGGCACCGCCAGCACCTTGTCGTCCGACCCGGCCTCGTCTTCCATGAACAATACCCCGATGGGCCTGGCCCGGCACACCGCCCCGGGTACCACCGGGCTGCGGGAGGCAATGATGACGTCGACCGGGTCACCGTCGTCGGCCAGGGTATGGGGCACAAAGCCGTAGTTGCCGGGGTAGCGCATGGCGGTGTGCAGGAATCGATCCACGAACACCGCGCCGGACTCCTTGTCCAGCTCGTATTTGACGGGCTCGCCGTGCAGCGGGACCTCGATCAGAACGTTGACCTCCCACGGCGGATTGCGCCCGACCTTGACCTTGGATAAGTCCATTTTTTGTCCCCGGATAAAGTGCCTGTCGAGAATAGCACATGGGTGTGGTGGGAGATTTTCGACGTAGGTCTATGTTGGGGGAACCCTCGCTCCGCGAGTTGGGGAACGCGGGCTGCGCCCGCTTGGAAATGTGGCTCGTAGCCGCAGAAATTGGAGCGTCACAGTTTCTTCCTGTTTTGATCCGGGAACCGTCACGACTTGGGGTCGCTTCCTCCCTAGCCTGGAATCAACAGCGGTAACGGCTGCTGTTCGTAAACCTGGACATTTGGAGGACTTATGAAATCACACTACAAATCGCTGATGATCATGCTGGCTTGCCTGGCTATGGCAATCGCCACCAACGGTATTGCTGAGGTCCTGGATGAGAGCATGGAGAGAGCTGACCTCTCCTCATCCGAAAAACTCTGGGCGCCGGGCAGAAGGGTCACGGGGACCTGGCTGATTGACGTGGTGTTTCCGCCCGAAACCGGCGTACCGGGCTTCAAGGAAATCATCACGTTTCATACCGGCGGCACGCTGAGCGAATCCAACACGACCCTGCATGCCAACAGCGCCAATCCGTTTTTCAATTTCAACGGAAGCGACGGCCACGGAACGTGGCGCTACAAACGGAATCGGCGCGTATCGTTCAAGCTGGTCAAGCTGGTATTCGACGGCGTCACCAACGAGCATATCGGCTACCTGCGCGTGACCAGCACCGTGTCCATCGACAATGGCATGCTCATCCAGGACGCCGCCGACTCACTGACCGAGCTGATCCTCGGCCCCGATATCGAAACGGGGATCGTGCAGCCCTTCGGTGGTGCGGATGCCGTGGGTCGTCGTATCGGCGTTGCGCGGTAGCGGGTAACGAGGTTTTTTTTGACCAAAGGGCGACGGCGGGGTCCCGCTGTCGCCCGGTCTGGCGCGCCCGCATATTCCCGTCATCCCAAACCGTGTCCCGGCCCCCTGGTTTTCGTCATCCTGAACTCGATTCAGGATCCATCTGAGAGTGGGGTCATTTAAGCCTTTGATGCAGGCAGTGGTTCGATCGGAGGCTCTGATCCAACACGTCGGCTGCGGAGAGGGTCACTGTCGTTGGCTTTGTGATAGCGCAGAGCAGGCGTTGAACGAAGGCAGTTTCGGATTTTCAGATGGATCCTGAATCGAGTTCAGGATGACGTCGGGGTGGGAGGCAACGTCGGGATGGGGAATACGTCGGAGAGGGGATGACAGGAGATAAGAACGAAGCCTATTGGCACATGGATGTGCCAACGGCCGTGAGGGAGTCGGAAACCGCGTTTTCGATTCGCGGCCGCAAGTCCGCCAGGGATGGCGGATCTTGCGGATAAAACTACCGACTCCGCTTAACCGACTTACGAAGCCTTTCCAAAGCAGCCAACTGCGCCACAGCCTCGGCCAGCTGCGCCTGGGCCTTGGCGTAATCCAGGTCAGCCTCTTTGTCAGCCAGCGCCCGCTCGGCTTCTTCCTTGGCCTTGGTGGCCGCGGCTTCGTCCAGGTCGTGGGCGCGGGTGGCGGTGTCGGCCAGGATGGTCACCATGTGGGGCTGGACCTCCAGCACGCCGCCGGAGATGTAGAGGAACTCGGCCTCTTCTTCTTCATGGATGACCCGGACCTGGCCCGGCTTGAGCCGGGTGATCAGCGGGGCGTGCTGGGGCATGATGCCCAGCTCGCCCATCTCGCCCGTGGCCACTACCATCGCGGCATCGCCGGAGTAGATCTCCTCCTGGGCGCTTACGATTGTGCAGTGCAGGGAGTCCATGATCAGGCCGCTTCTTCAGCCAGCTTCTTGCCCTGCTCCTCGGCTTCCTCGATGGTCCCCACCATGTAGAAAGCCTGCTCGGGCAGGTGATCGTAGTCGCCGTTCACAATTCCCTTGAAGCCGCGGATGGTGTCCGCCAGGGACACGTACTTGCCGGGCGCGCCGGTGAACTGCTCGGCCACGAAGAACGGCTGGGAGAAGAAACGCTCCACCTTCCGGGCCCGGGCCACGGTCTGGCGGTCTTCTTCGGACAGTTCGTCCATACCCAGGATGGCAATGATGTCCTTCAGCTCCTTGTAGCGCTGCAGGGTGGACTGGACTGCGCGGGCGGTCTCGTAGTGCTCCAGGCCGATCATGTTGGGGTCCAGCAGTCGACTGGTGGAGTCCAGCGGGTCCACAGCGGGGTAAATACCCAGCTCGGCAATGTTCCGGGACAGTACCAGGGTGGCGTCCAGGTGGGCGAAGGTGGTCGCGGGTGACGGGTCGGTCAGGTCATCCGCGGGCACGTAGACCGCCTGGAAGGAGGTGATGGATCCAGTCTTGGTCGACGTGATCCGCTCCTGCAGGTCACCCATCTCCTTGGCCAGGGTGGGCTGGTAACCCACCGCCGAAGGCATCCGGCCCAGCAGCGCGGACACTTCCACACCCGCCAGGGTGTAGCGGTAGATGTTGTCGATGAACAGCAGCACGTCACGGCCTTCGTCCCGGAAGTACTCGGACATGGTCAGGCCGGTCAGGGCCACGCGGAGACGGTTACCCGGGGGCTCGTTCATCTGGCCGTAAACCAGGGCCACCTTGTCCAGAACGCCGGCTTCGCTCATCTCGTGGTAGAAGTCGTTCCCTTCCCGGGTCCGCTCACCCACGCCGGCGAATACCGACAGACCTTCCTGCTGCACAGCAATGTTGTTGATCAGCTCCATCAGGGTCACGGTCTTGCCCACGCCGGCGCCGCCGAACAGGCCAACCTTGCCGCCCTTGGCGATGGGCATGATCAGGTCAATCACCTTCACACCGGTTTCCAGCAGCTCCGTGCTGGAGGCCTGCTCGTCGTAAGCAGGTGCCGGGCGGTGAATGGCCATGCGCTTGTCTTCGCCGATGGGGCCGGCTTCGTCCACCGGGCGGCCCATGACGTCCATTATGCGGCCCAGCGTCTTTTCGCCCACCGGCACGGTGATGGCTTCACCGGTGTTGGTCACCGGCATGCTGCGCTTGAGACCGTCGGTAGAACCGAGGGCAATAGTCCGCACCACGCCGTCGCCCAGCTGCTGCTGCACTTCCAGCATGATGTCGGTGCCGTCCACGGTCAGTGCGTCGAACACCTTGGGCACGGAACCGCGCTCGAACTCAACGTCGATTACAGCGCCGATGCACTGAACAATTTGACCTTTTGCTTGATCACTCATTGGTAGTCCTATACGGCGGCTGCGCCGCCTACAATTTCACTCAGTTCTTGTGTAATGGCGGCCTGGCGGGCCTTGTTGTAGGCCAGGGTCAGGTCGTCAATCAATTCATTGGCGTTGTCCGACGCCGCCTTCATGGCCACCATGCGGGCCGCGTGCTCGCTGGCCAGGTTTTCCACCACGGCCTGGAATGCCAGCACCTCGATGTAGCGCACCAGCACGTCGTCCAGCACCTCTTCGGCGCCGGGCTCGTAGATGTAGTCCCAGGTATCGCGCAGCTGGGTACTGTCGGTGGGCGGCAGTGGCAGCAGCTGGTCCATGGTCGGGGTCTGGCTCATGGTATTGATGAAGTCGTTGTAGATCAGGTAAACCCGGTCCACTTCACCTTCCCGGAAGGCGTCCAGCATCACCTTGACCACGCCGATGATGTCGGCGATCTGGGGCTCTTCGCCCAGATGGGACACGTGACCCTTCATCTCGGTTTTGAGCCGCTTGAAGAACTGGTTGCCTTTCTGGCCGATGGTGGCCATGGAGACTTTACAGCCCCTCTCTTCCTCGTATTCCCGCAGCTTGGCCAGGGTCAGCTTGAACAGGTTGGTGTTCAGGCCGCCGCACAGGCCCCGGTCGGTGGACACCAGGATGAATCCCACACTGTTGATCTCGTCCCGGGTTTCCATGAACGGGTGGGTGTACTCCGGATTGGCCTTGGCGATGTGACCGGCCACCTGCCGCATCATGCGGGTGTAAGGCCGGGTACGCGCCATCTGGTCCTGGGCTTTGCGGATCTTGGACGCCGACACCATCTCCAGCGCCTTGGTCACCTTCTTGGTGTTATTGACGCTCTTGATCTTGCCGCGAATTTCTCTTGCGCCGGACATATTTCCTTCCTACGAACTGTTACTGGCTGGGTACTTACCAGGAACCGGTTTCGCGATAGTTCTCCACGCAGGCCTTGAACTCGGCCTCGATCTCGTCGTTCCAGGCGCCGGTTTCGTTGACCTTGCTGGCCAGGTCGGCGTAGCTGGACTTCATGTGCTCGTGCAGGCCCTGCTCGAAGCTGAGGATCTGGTCCATGTCCAGGTCATCCAGGAAGCCTTCGTTGACCGCATACAGCGACAGGGCCATTTCAGCCACGCTCAGCGGGCTGTACTGGGGCTGCTTCATCAGTTCGGTAACCCGCTGACCGCGCTCCAGCTGACGCCGGGTGGTGTCGTCCAGGTCCGATGCAAACTGGGCAAACGCCGCCAGTTCCCGGAACTGGGCCAGTGCCAGTCGCACACCGCCGCCGAGCTTCTTGATGATCTTGGTCTGGGCTGAACCACCCACCCGGGATACCGACAGACCCGCGTTGATAGCAGGGCGGATACCGGCGTTGAACAGGTCGGTTTCCAGGAAGATCTGGCCGTCGGTGATGGAGATCACGTTGGTGGG
>JASJDM010000128.1 GCA_030065125.1 Lysobacterales bacterium
GCCTTCCACCAGGAACACCAGGCTGTAGGCCTGTCCCCGGGCCCGGCCTTCGGTTTCGTGAACCATCTGTACGCCGGCGGCGGCCACGCTGCCCTGGGCATAAGCGGCGCCGAGCAGGATGAAGCCGGTGGCGATGCCTGCGGCGATGCCCAGCCAGGCAAACTGTGGATCCTGGAACAGGTGGGGTTTCATGAACTGGGGAATGAAGGGGTACAGCACCTGGGACGCCGGGAACATGGCGAAGGCGATGTACTCCATGGATATCTTGCCGTCTTCGCTGCGGGCCTGCTGGGCCCAGACGCCCTGCACCGCCACGCTGGCCTTGTAGATTCCCAGGGTGCTGCCGATGGTGGCCAGTCCCCACATGACGTATCCAAGCGCTCCCATACTGCCCATAGTTCTATCCGTTCTCTGTTTTCAGTTGAATTCTGGTTAGCGGCACGAAGGCCCGTCCGGTCCACTGCACACCCATCTGCCGGGAAAACTCCAGGGTATTCAGGCGCAGGCCGTGGACAAACAAGGCGATCAGTCCCAGCCCCAGGTTGATGGTGTGCCCGATGATCAGGATCGGCACGCCAAACACCGGGTTGCCGATCTGCTCGGCGATGGTATTGGTGGTCATGGCCAGGCTCATGCTGGCAAAGCCCACTGCCATCAGCCGGATATAGCTCATCACGTCGGAAAAGACCGTGGTGGCGTTGCCGGCCAGCATGCCCAGCCCAAACAGCCGGTTGCGGAAAAACCGGCCCTTCTCGTTGTAGGAAAAGGCCACTACCGACGCCGCGCCTGCGGCGATCAGCGGCATGGCAACAGCCGGCACCGGGCTGGCGGTAAACACGTTGACGATGGCCAGATACACACCCCAGATGATGGCCAGCCATCCGGCTTCGCCCAGGGCCCGGGTGTTGGGAAACTGCCGGAACACGGCCAGGCCGCGGCCCAGGGTAAGGTGGGCTATCCCCAGGGCAAACGAAATCTTGATCATGTCCTGGGTATCGAACTTGATGAAGTCGAACGATCCCAGGCTGTTGAACTGCAGCCCGAAGAACGCGCCGGTGACCGACCCGAACAGGGCGGTAGCCGCAGCCACGTAAAGGCCCAGGTTGACGATGTTGGCGCCGCCGGCGCGGGTCAGTGGCCGGTAGGCCAGCAGCAGGCCGGTAAGCATCAGCAGGCCGTAGCCGCCGTCGTTGATCAGCAGTGCCGAGAACACCGTGAAAAAAATGATGATCAGATGGCCTGCATCGTATTCCCGGTACCCCGCCTTGTATCCCATGAAGTCGAACACCGCCTGTATGGGCCTTGCCCAGGCCGGGTACCGCGTCAGGGTCGGCGGATCCTCGTCGGGCAGCGGATCACGCAGCCGCGCCGTAACGCCGGCCAGCCGCGACACCGCCGTGCGGGTGTTTTCGGCCTGGTCCTCCGGAACCCAGCCGGACAGCAGGAATACGTGATCGTCCAGCAGGATTTCTGATTCCGCCTCCCGCAGGCCCAGGGCGTCGTGGGCATCGGCGACCTGGGTGACCAGCTCTTCCCGACGGTTTTCGTGGATCCAGCGAACCGCGCCGCCCAGGGCGCTGATGCGGGCCTCAGTCTCGGCCAGTTGGTGCTCCAGGTCGGCGCGAATGGTCACCGGCGGTGCAATGTTTCTGGCGTGGTCCAGGTCCGCCGGTCCGTCACTGCTGACGGTGCAGAAAATACGCTCGGCCTTGCCGTGGCTTTCCAGCAGAATCACCTTCAGACCCTGTTCGATCAACTGGTCCAGCACCCCCCGTTCCCGGGTACTCCAGACCTGCACGTACACGCCGTTTTCGCTGAGTTCGGCCAGGGCGTCCGGAGACACATTGCCCCAGATCTTCTGGCGGTCCAGGGCCAGCCGCAGCTTGGCGGCCTCCTGTTCCAGCCGTTCGATGTCGGCCAGCAACCCCCGGCAGAACTCGATCAGGTCCGCGGGCACCGAGGTGGGTTCCTGCAGCTCGTCGCCCAGTGCAGCAATCCGGCTCACCTGGTCCAGCATGCGCAGCAGCGCGCGCCGCGAAGCGCTGGTGCGTTCCGGCGGGCGCAGGCGGTGGATTTCCATCACTCCCATGTCCTGCAGCAGGCGCAAGGCCTCGGTGTGGCTTTCCGCCGCACCAAACACCTGCACGTGCTTCATGCGAACAATTGCCACAATTCCTCCGGTTTCTGCTGGGTTTCCGACCGCTCCCGCAGCAGCCGCGCGATGGCGGCCGCCATGCCGTTTTCTTCGTCCAGGGCGCGCTCCAGGCGGGACAGCTGTTCATACAGGGGCGGCAGGCGCACCTGCTCGCTGCCGTTAATCAGGAATACGAACTCTTCCTCGGCGTCCTCCAGCCGGGCCAGGTTGTCCCGCTCCACCGCCAGGGCCCGGGACACCTGCAGGTGCTCCGCCGCCAGCACCGCCAGGCTGGCGGCCGACTCGGAAGCGCTGACCAGCACCGGGTCGTTGTCGGAGTGGGTGTTGACCGCGGCCACGGCCTCGATATCCACCCCCACCAGGCTCTCGGGACGGGTGACCACCTCCGCCGACAGCCCCTGGTAAATGGACTCGGCCAGGGGCTGGTCGCGTTGTTCATCCCAGGCGGCTTCCAGCGCTTTCCAGCGTTGTTCCAACTGTTCCACCCGCTCACGATAGTTGCG
This sequence comes from Lysobacterales bacterium, assembly GCA_030065125.1. Taxonomy (GTDB): domain Bacteria; phylum Pseudomonadota; class Gammaproteobacteria; order Xanthomonadales; family SZUA-38; genus JASJDM01. The sequence goes on from JASJDM010000128.1 coordinate 2,659, forward strand.
GATCTCCATGCGCAGCATGGTCAGCACACGTTTCATCACCGGCAGGAAGCGCTCGATCCGGGCGATTTCTTCCTTGCAGAGCCTGAGCTGTTGGCCGGTGGACATGGGTGATCAGTCTCCCGCTGCCGCCGCCGGCCGGTAGTGGTGCCACTTCTGCTTGATCTCCGGCGGGATATCCAGGTTGTCCGGGTGCACTTCGCCCAGGGCATACCAACAGCGGTCCAGGGCCTCGTCCACGTCCACGAACTCACCGGTATTGAGCACGGTGGACTCGAACATCTCGGCAAAGCGCAGGTAGGCCAGGTCCACCTCGGCAGTGATCTTCAGTCCCAGGGAGGCCTGTTCGCGGACCTCCAGCGCCCGCGAGTAGGATGCAGTCACTACCCGCTGCAGGAACTTGTGGTCTTCCCGGGAGGCGTGGAAGGCCTCACCCTTGAGCCGGGACAGGGCAGCAAGAAAATCCAGCGCGCCATTGTTCCAGGGGATGTGTCCCTCGGTGGAGTACTTGGTCAGGTTGACGCCGATTTCGCTGTGGTCCAGGTTTGGTACAGACATCACCACGATCTCGGTCAGGCTGCCGGTTTCCTTGATGAAGGCGCGCTCGTAGATCCGCGCCGCCTGGGAATAAAAATCCACCGGCGAGTTGTCCTTGCCCGGCGGTACACCCTGGATGCCGCGCACCTCGGCCAGGGCGTTATAGAAGATGCGCATGTCGTGGATCATCAGCAGCACTTCTTCCCCGGCCATGGCCAGTTGCTCACTGATCTGGCAGGCCGTCTGGGGCGCCATCAGCGCGCCGATGGCCGGCTCGCTGGCGCTGTGCAGCACGTACACGCTGCGGGCGATCTGGGGCTTGATGCTCTCGAAGTACAGGATGGAGTCCCGCGGCAGGCCCATTGCGCAGAACACCACGGTCAGGGGCTTCAAGGGGTCGGTGCGTTCGCGCCGGTAGCGGGCCCTGACCATGGTTCGGGCGATGGCGTAGTCCAGGGATTCCTCCGGCCGCTTCATCCACAGGATCTTGATGCCCTGGGGAATGGGTTCCTTGGCATCCAGCGCCGGAAAACCGGTCTGAATGAGCCCTTCGGCCAGGGTCCGGCGCGTGGGATTCATCACGTTGCCGTACACCGGCAGCGGCTCGTCGGCCAGCGGCGGACGGCCGTCGATGGGGCGGCCCAGGCAGTCCACGGTGCGGCCGATGATGCCCTTGGGGCAGAACGGAAAGGCCAGGGGTTCGTTGGTGAATTCCACCGGCGTATGCCGGCCCAGGCCCATGGGCGGGCCCAGGTATTGCACCGTGGTCTTGGAACCCACCGAGGTCACAATGCCAATCTCGTCGCCGGGAAAGCGCGCCTCGGTGCCCACCTGCAGGTGAGGGATCGGACCGAAGGACACCAGCGGCAGGGTCACGCCGCGCGGTCGGAACCTAAGCATCGGCGGCCTCCCCTTGTTCCTCCTCGGCGGTACTGGAAAACGCCTCGATCAGCTCATCGATAATCTTCCCGTAAGCCTCCTCGTAACCCTTGTCCAGCAGGGTGACCTCATAGGCCTCTCCGCCCAGCCGGTCCGCCCACTGCCGGGCCGTTTCCTTGTCTTCCAGTACCGGAAAGACGTCGGACACCCGCTGGCAGAAGCGCATCATGGCGATCATGCGTTCCGGCGCGGTCTTCTGGTCCACCGGGTGGGTGGAGTCCTGGGTGAGGAAGGCGCGCCGGAACACGTTGCCCAGCAGGTAACGCCGGTATTCCTCGGCGCTCATGCGCTTGGCGGTCAGCACCTTGATCTGGTCGGTCAGGGGCCCCTCGGAGTCCGCCACGGTTTCCGCGATGAAATCTCCCAGCTCGATCCACTGCTCCAGGCCACGATCGGCAAAGTAATTGTCCAGCAGGTCACGCCGCTCGGGTCCGGTGGTCTTGGTGGAGGAGAAACCGGAGCCAAACCCGACGGCCGGGTAGTAGCCCCGCCAGGCCACCTTGTTGGTCAGGATGACGGTGCCGTCAGCGTACTGGCGCGCCACCTGGGCAATGGCGTCACCCTCGTAGTCGTCACCGTCTGGAGAGATGGCCATGACTGCGGTGATGGACGCGTCGTAGCCGCCCAGGCAGGTCACCCGCCCGCAGCGCTCGAAGGTCGAGGCCATCACCGACGGCATGTCCACCGGAAAACTCTGCTTGCCCGGCATCTTGCCCAGCATGCCCGAGGTTTCCCGATCGCCCTGGCCCTGGCGGGACAGGGAATCCACGATCATCAACACGTCCAGGCCCATGTCGCGCAGCCCCTCGGAGACCGCCAGCCCGAAGCGGACCGACTGGCCCCGGGCCTGGGCACTCTGGGCACTGGTGTTGAGAATCACCACCGTCCGGTCCATCAGGCCCATTTCCTTGTAGTTGATCACAACTTCCGTGGCCTCACCGGAACGCTCGCCGCACAGCACCAGCACCACCACGTCCACCTGGCTGAACTTGGCCAGGTCCTGGGTGAACCAGGTCTTGCCGGTACCGGCGCCGCCAATGACGATGAACTTGCCGCCTTCCAGCAGAACCAGCGAGGAGTCAATGGCGCGCTTTCCGGTGAACAGCGGGCTGGCGGCCCGCAGGTGGCGCTGCACCGGCCGTGGCAGCCGTACGGGGTGGCGGCGAATCATGCTGACTTCGTGGGGCTCGCCGTTGCCGTAGTCAATCCGGGCAATGGTGTCGGCCACCGAGTACTCTCCGGGTTCCGCCAACCACACCAGCTTGCCCTCGCGGAATCCGAAATCCAGCGGGACACACATGCGGTAATCCAGCCCACCCGACGAGGCCTTGCCGAACTCCATACCCGGAGCCAGCATGGCGCCGAGATGTTCGCCGGGCTCGAAATCGGCTCGCAGCCTGGCCAGGGGAGAAAAATGCTCACCCCTGGGAATGTGGTCTCCCACCATGGAGTCCAGGTCCGACCCGACTCCCGACATGCGGATGCCGGGCATGCCGGGCGCCACCTCGCACAGTGACGGCACCCCGGTCAGGATGGCGGTACTGCCCATGGAGATCTGCTCGGCGCCTTCATACAGCTGCACCGTGGCCCGGTCTCCGTCGATCTCGGTGATTTCTCCCAGCAGGTCAACCTGCTTGCCCAGCAGTTCGACCGGGAACTGGACCAGTTCGTAAACGCTGGGTGACTGGCCCTTTGCAATCAGGATTTCTGCGATACCGGCGCTGTTGGCGCTGGTCACCCTGGCATGGGTTTCATGCTGCGACACGATGATCGAGCCTCCTGCCGTTTCGAGTGAGAATGAGTAGCTTGATGGCGTAGGCATAGACCCAGTCCACGGAGTTTGCGCCGCTGGAGACCAGGGCCTGGTCCAGCCATCGGAAAAAATGTGCGGTCACGCCGGCATCCCTGGTCGCTGCGGCTTCCGTGCGCGTGTCGGCCTGCTGCATCAGGCTGTCCAGCCGGGGATGAACCGGGCCCGCCGGCAATCCCAGGATGCGTCCGTTCAGGCCACCGCGGGCGGCCAGCATGGCCGCATCCTCCCGGGCCCATTCCCTGATCAGTGCCGGGGCGGCGATGGAGCCGAATCGTTCGTAGTAGGCCGCCCAGGGGGGCTCCGGCCACACCAGCAGCGGCCTGGCACGGGCATCGGGAAAGGGTCTTGCCAGCTGCGGGTGCTCACTGGACTGGTTGGCCAGGCGCACCCAGTCCAGCAGACCGCCGGCCCAGGTTTTCAGGTCCGAATCCAGCAACAGGCTGGTAAATTCCTCGGGCCCGATGGGAAGGCTTTCCGCCTCCATGCTGAGCGCGGGCAGCCGGCCCTGCAGGTATCCGATCTCCGGCATTTCAGGATTCGTCCGAGGCTTCGGCCTGGGCCTTCAGCCGAACGTAGACCTCTCGGAACTCATCCCCGGCCCAGGCCTCGGCCATGTGCTTGATGGACTCGGGTGAAACCACCACCTCGCGGCCCTCGGCGGTACTCACCGAGAATCCCCGGATACCCTCTTTGAATTCGAAGGCCACCGAAGAGTCGGACGCCGGTTCGCCCATAATCCTGGCCCAGGACTCGCGCAGCGCCGGATCCAGGGTGAAACGGGTCAGGCCATCCTCGCGGCTGTAGAAAACCAGGGTCAGGATGAGCAGGCCTTCCATGAACGAACGAGGATCTGATTTGGCAAACCAGGATTTCAGATTTGCTTCGCGATCGCCGTCCAGGCTGTCGACAAATCCCGACAGGGTTGCGCTGGGCTGGGCTGGATCCAGGCTGACCTGGGTGATGTCCTGCAACATCCGGGATGCGCGCCGGGCGAACAGGTCCGGCACCGATGCCATGAAAGACTCCAGCATCTGGTCGGACTCGATTTTTGCAGCGCTGATGATGCGATCGGCTTCGCGCTGCCCTTCGGCAATCATCCGTTCGCGTTCTTTCTCCGCGCTCTTGACGATATCACCGGCCTCCAGCCGGGCATCAGCAACGATGCGCTCCGCCTCCTCGCGACCACTCTTGACGCCACGCTCGTGGAGTTCGGATATAACGTCTTCCACCCCTGGGGTGGACGAACCAGTCAGCGGTTCGGTACTGCTCATGATCCCCTCCTGATCTAAATGCACCGTAGTCGTCGCCGGACCGGTGGGAAATTCCGATGCCGGCCTATCAGGTGGCTACATTCTAAACAGCCCGCTCCGTGGACCTCAGATCGGATTGTACTTAGCAGCCTGTTGACTGGCTGGTGTATGGTGAACGACCTCTGAACCGGACCTCAACTCATGCTGCCCTCTCACGCCATCAAGGTCTTGCCCGAATGGATTGACCACAACGGCCACTTAAACGTGGCTTATTACGTGCTGGCGTTCGATCAGGTTACCGACCGGGTTTACGAGGACTGGAGCATTGGCCTGGACTATGCAGACGGTGGAATGTCCATGTTCACGCTGGGAATGAACGTGGATTACATGGCGGAGCTGATGGTGGATGAATCGGTTCACGTCACTACCCGCCTGCTGGACGTGGACCACAAGCGCATCCACTACTTTCACCAGATGTTCCGCGACACCGATCAGGCACTGGTCTCCACCAACGAATGCCTGGCCATCAACGTTGACCTGGCCAGCCGCCGCAGCGCAGAATTCCCGCCGGCGGTCCAGCAGCAGCTTGCCGGGATTCAGCGCGAGCATGCCACCCTACCGGTGCTGAAGGGTGTCGCCCGAAAGCTCGGCATCCGGCGCTAACCGAAACACGGCGGGCGCCCTGGAAACGCGCTATGATGCCGCCGCGTCCGAACCGGTTGTCCCGATGGAGTCATCCAGCCCCCAGCGTTCATCCCCTGCCCTGGCCACCCTGGCCCTGACCGTGGGCGGACTGGGTTTTCTGCGGCCGGCGCCAGGCACCTGGGGCAGCCTGCCGCCTCCACTGCTGATCGCGCTGATGGCAGTCCTGGGCGCCGACACCATCTGGCAGCTGACAACCGGTGTGATCCTGATGCTGCTGTTCTCCTTCGCCTGCGTATACTTCGGCGCCGAGGGAGAACGAAGGTTTGGCCGCAAGGACGCATCGGAGGTCGTAGCCGACGAGACCGCCGGGGTCTGCCTGCCTGTGCTGGCAGCCGTGTGGCTGGTGCCGACCGAGCATTACTACGTCGGCCTGCTGTCATCGTTCCTGCTGTTCCGGCTGTTCGACATCACCAAACCATGGCCAGCCCGACGGCTGGAAAAACTGCCCCTGGGCTGGGGCGTGCTGCTGGATGATCTGGCGGCCGGGGTCTATGCCGCGCTGGCGCTGGTGGTCGGGATTCACCTGATCTGATCCGTCACCCGCGCCACGGCCGGCCACTCATTCGCTCAAGCTTTCCAGAAATCCCGGTTCCAGCTCAAAATCACGCTGCCGCTCCAGCTCGTAGGCCAACTGGATGAGCAGGTGCTCGCTGCCACGCCGGGACATGATGGACAAACCCACCGGCAACCCGTCCACCAATCCCATGGGCAAGGTCAGATTGGGGTGACCGGCCACCGCAGCCAGGGTTGAACTGCCCATACTGAAGTCGTCGCCGTTTTCCAGGTCTGTTCTCCAGGCCGGACCGTTGGTCACGGTAATCAACGCGTCCACCGGCTCATCGTTCAGGGCTTCGCGCAGCCGCTGGCTTGCCAGGCGCAGGCTTTCTTTCCGGGCATGGATATATTCGGGACTCCTCAGGTCTCCCTTGGCCTGGGAAGCGATCAGGATGTCCTGACCGAAATGCGGCATGACCTGTTCGGCGTGCTCCCGGTTGAAGCTGATCAGGGC
>JASJDM010000129.1 GCA_030065125.1 Lysobacterales bacterium
CCCAGGGTGCCGGACTGGCGCAGCAGCTGGTCCACCAGCGTGGTCTTGCCGTGGTCCACGTGGGCAATGATGGCGATGTTTCGCAGGTGTTGTGGGTCAGCCATGGTCCGGGCGCTTGCGCGTCTTCTTCCGATTGGGAGGCTAATAATTGGGTCGCGGCGGCCGAATAAAAAGCGCCAGCCGTCAATAAATTACAGTTGCGCCTGTCCAGTGTTAATGAACATAGCCCCGTCCTCAAGCAGGGCCGGATCGGAGGCTACCGGCAGGTGAAACGGGGTGCTGGGTTCATATCGATACCGATCTGGCGCATCACCCCGTGCTGTTTCCGCCCGGGAGAAAGAGCCGAAATTTTCTCAAAAAAATGGCAGAATTGCGGCCTTCTGATTCGACGTCCATTCCATCAATGAAACTTATTCCAGTCATTTTGTCTGGCGGATCCGGTACCCGCCTCTGGCCAGTCTCGCGCCGCGCTTATCCCAAGCCATTCATGCGCCTGTCCGACGGCGAAACCCTGATCGAAAAAACCCTGAAGCGGGCCGCTGGCCTGTCCAGCACCGGCGAGGTACTCACCGTCACCGGCCGTGACCATTTCTTCATTACCCGGGATGAATACCGCCGGGTGGGCGTGGCCGACGACAAGCATCTGCCGTTCCTGTTGGAGCCACTCCCAAGAAATACCGCGCCAGCGGTCGCCATGGCCGCCATTGCCATCGCCGATCGCTACGGCGATGACGCCTGCATGCTGGTCATGCCGTCCGATCACGTTATTCGTGACGAAGACAGGTTCAAGGCAGCCGTCGAACAGGCCATGAAGACTGCCGAACAGGGCTATCTGGTCACCTTTGGCATCCAGCCTACCCATCCCGAAACCGGCTACGGCTACATCCACATGGGGGACCCCGTCGAAAACGCCAGGAAGGTGGCCCAGTTCGTCGAAAAACCCGAACTCGAGATCGCCCGGAAATACATGGCATCCGGCGACTACGTCTGGAATTCCGGCATGTTCTGTTTCAAACCATCCGTGTTCCTGCCGGTGCTGGAGAAAACCGCCCCCGAAGTATTCAGTGGGGCAATGGCCTGCTGGCGAACCACCGACGCCACTGCCGACCCCCTGGAACTGGACCACGACACTTTCGAACAGCTGCCCAGCATCTCGGTGGACTACGCCGTCATGGAAAAGGCAGACAACGTCGCGGTGGTGCCGGGAGATTTTGGCTGGAGCGACGTGGGCTGCTGGAAAGCCATGAGTAACCTGGCCGAATCCGACGATGCCGGCAACCAGGTCGAAGGCAAAGCCATTCTGGTGGACACCCACAACACCTTCGTCCAGGGCCGCAGGCGATTGATAGCCGCCGTTGGCCTGGACAATCTGGTGATCGTGGACACCGAGGATGCTGTGCTGGTAGCCGACCGGGAACGCGCCCAGGAGGTTAAATCCGTAGTCGACCACCTGAAGGCGGAAGAGCACGAGGCCACAACCTATCATCAAACGGTTTACCGGCCCTGGGGCAGCTACACCATTTTGGAGGACGCGGACGACTGCAAGGTCAAACGCCTGGTAGTCAAACCCCACCAGGTCCTGTCACTGCAAAAGCACCATCGGCGTGCGGAGCACTGGACGGTGATTGCCGGCACCGCCAAGGTGCGGGTTGGTGACGAGGAATTTTTTCTCGAGCAAAACCAGTCCACCTATATCCCCACGGACACCGTACACCGGCTGGAGAACCCGACGGAGCAGGACATCGCATTGATTGAAGTGCAGACTGGCGATTACTTCGGCGAGGACGACCTTGTCAGGCTCGAAGATGTGTATGGGCGGTCATGAGCACGTCGACTTTTTTATCTTCCGCGTAGGTTAGACTTCGGCCATGGGAAAGCGATTGTCTATTGCGAAGGCTTTATTGCGCGTGGGCGGCGGCTCGCTGAGTCGCCTGATCAACAGAGATCTTCTGCTGATCTTCGGGTATCACCGTGTACGCCCGGCCGGCAGTCTGGAAACGCCTTTTGATGAGGGCGTTTTTGGGCCAAGCCCGCAGGAACTGCACCGGCACATCGAACTGCTCAAGAAATTTACCACCGTACTCGGGGAAGCCGACCTGATCGCTGCGGTTCGAGGCGATCCGCTGCCGGGGAATGGTCCCTATTCGATGATTACCTTTGACGACGCATACGTCGACAACTTTGAGTTGGCGTTGCCGGTGCTCCAGGAACTATCCGTTCCGGCTACCTTTTTTGTGCCCGCACACCTGATCGAAAATCGCCAGCTCGGCTGGTGGGACCAAATCGCCTTCGTGGTCAAGAACTGCAAAATGCCTTCAATTCAGTTTCGCGGAGAAACCATAGATCTGGCCGGACGACGACAGGATGCCATTCGGGGGTTTTTCAACATGATGAAGCTGATGCCCCATACCCAAACCAGCAGTCTGATCGAAGAACTGTCAGAAGCCGCGGAATCCCCGGCACCGACCACTGACCTGATGGACCGGGAACTGATGTCCTGGGATCAGCTGGCGCAAGCCCACAAGTCCGGGATTACGCTCGGGTCTCACACCTGCACCCACCGCGTCCTGGCGACATTAAGCGATTCCGAGCAGGCCGAGGAGATCTCTGAATCCAGGCGATTCATCGAGAACCGGTTGGGCATTCAGGTCAAGTCAATTGCTTTTCCCGTGGGTGGGGTCAGGCAATTCAACAGACGGACCGTGGAACTGTCCGAAGAGGCGGGCTACGACCTGGCATTTTCCTTCAACACCGGCGCTGCCAGGGCTGGCGCTTTTGACCGATACGCGATTCCACGGCTGGCACCGCCCACGCCCACCGACGAATTCAACGCTTTGCTTCACTTCCCACGATTGATGGACTACCGCACTACGCCGTGGCCAGGCAGCCTGCTTAGAGAATCGCCCTGAACCACCCTGACACAGGCGGGTTTTTCCCGTGCTATCGATCTCGCCGAACAGCGAAGGTGGCAAGGCTCTCGAGGGCATTCCGATATCGGCTGTCAGGGAGCGCCGTCAAAGCAAACCTTGCGTTGGCAGCTTCTTCTTCGGCGCGACTCCGGGTGTAATCCAGCGATTTGGTGTCTTGAATTGCGCTGATCACCGGATCAAGCTGCTGCAACCCGCCGTTGGTTATTGCGTCGGTCACGATTGCGCGCTGAGTTTTATTGCCCACCGCCATCGCGTGAATCAGCGGCAGGGTGGGCTTTCCCTCGGCCAGATCATCGCCGACGTTTTTCCCAAGCTGAGCAGAGTCGCCGTCGTAGTCCAGCAGATCGTCCGCCAGCTGGAAGGCCGTTCCCAGATGTCGACCGTACCGGGCAAGCGCCATTTCGACCTCGAGGTCCACGTCGGCAAGTACGCCACCCAGCTGTGTTGCTGCTTCAAACAGCGTAGCCGTTTTGCTCTGGATGACCTGCAGGTATCGGCGTTCGTCCGTTTCCGGGTTTCCCATCTGCATCAGCTGCATCACCTCACCCTCGGCAATGGTATTGGTCGTTTCCGACAGGATTTCCATGACCCGCATGGAGTCCACGTGCACCATCATCTGGAAAGAGCGGGAGTAGAGAAAATCCCCCACCAGCACCGCCGCCGCATTGCCCCACACGGAATTCGCCGTTCCCCGGCCACGACGTTGCTCCGATTCATCCACGACGTCGTCGTGAAGCAGCGTGGCGGTGTGAATGAACTCGATAATGGCGGCCAGTTCGATGTGCTTGTCACCCTGGTAGCCGCAGGCACCCGCAGCCAGCAGGTGGATTTTGGGCCGCAAACGCTTACCGCCGCCGCCGATGATGTAGTCAGCGATCTGGTTGACCAGCACAACGTCCGAGGTCAGGTTCCGCCGGATGCACGCGTCCACCTCGGCCATGGGGGCCGCCAGCACGTCCTCGCCGGGCACCACACTGGTGACCGGCGATGGAGCTATGGCGTTTTCGACGGAAACAGACACGATTCGAATCCGGAGTGGATACCTGGGGCGACATTATAGACCGTCAGCGTCATCAAACTGAAAAGATCAACCAGCAATTTTCAACCAGCGCGTCAAATTATGTGCCCGATTCAGCCGAAACGGGAGGATACTGATGCCATTTCTGATAACATTGCGCGTTTGTCCCCCACACCCTCAGGACTTAGGAATTCACGATGGCAAGAGGCATCAACAAAGTCATTCTCGTCGGCAACCTGGGCGCTGACCCCGAGACCCGTTACACCGCCAGCGGATCGGCCGTCAGTAACCTGCGCGTAGCCACCTCCCGCAGCTGGCGTGACAAGCAGAGCAACGAGATGCGCGAAGAAACCGAGTGGCATCGCGTGGTGCTGTTCGGACGCCTGGGCGAAATCGCGGGCGAATACCTGCGCAAAGGCTCCAAGGTATATCTGGAAGGCCGGCTGCAGACCCGGAAATGGCAAGACCAGCAGGGCAATGATCGCTGGACCACCGAAATCGTCGCTGACGAGATGCAGATGCTGGACAGCCGGGAAGGCGGCACCGCCAGCTACGGCGGCGGTGGCGGCGGAGCCCCCCGTCCTCAAAGGCCCAATCAGGGCCCTCCCGACCAGGGCCTGCCGCCCATGGATGACGATCTGGACGACGACATTCCGTTTTGAATGGCGGGGCAAACGCCCCGAATCCCATGACTGACAAGAGCAAACCTACCTGGCTGGTTACCGGCGGTGCCGGCTTTATCGGTGCCAATTACGTGCTGCAGACCCTGGCCCGGGAACAGGCCAGGGAACAGGCCAGGGTGATCAACCTGGACGCACTGACCTACGCGGGTAACCTGGAGACCCTTGGGCCGGTGTCGGACCATCCCGACTACCAGTTTGTCCACGGCGACATTGGCGACGCTGACCTGCTGACCGGCCTGCTGGAAAGGCACCAGCCCGACGCCGTGGTCAACTTTGCCGCGGAAAGTCACGTGGATCGCTCCATTGACGGCCCGGCAGCGTTTATCCAGACCAATGTGGTCGGAACACTCAGCCTGTTGGAAGCGTGCATGAAGTACTGGAAAGCGCTGCCGGAAGATCGGCAACGGGATTTCCGGTTCCTGCACGTCTCCACCGACGAGGTCTATGGCTCCCTGGGCGACAGCGGGCGCTTCACCGAGACCACGCCGTATGCCCCCAATTCGCCCTACTCCGCCTCAAAAGCCGCCTCAGACCACCTGGTGCGCGCTTTTCACCACACCTACGGCCTGCCTGTACTGACCACCAACTGCTCCAACAACTACGGCCCCTACCAGTTTCCGGAGAAGCTGATTCCGCTGATGATCCACAAGGCAGTGGCGGGCGAGCCGCTGCCGGTTTACGGAGACGGCCTGAACGTACGAGACTGGCTGTACGTGACCGATCACTGCGACGCCATTGCCGCGGTGCTGGCGGGCGGCCAGCCTGGCCAGGTTTACAACGTGGGCGGCGACGCAGAAATGACCAATATCGACGTAGTGACCACAATCTGCGACATCCTGGACGAGCTCAAGCCTGGCGACCGTCCCTACAGCGAGCAGATCACCTATGTGAAAGACCGGCCCGGACACGACCGACGCTACGCCATCGACGCCAGCAAGCTGCAGTCGGAACTCGGCTGGGCGCCCAAACACGACTTCGAATCCGGCATCCGCAAAACCGTGGAGTGGTACCTGGCCAACCCTGAGTGGGTCGGCCACGTCCTGGACGGCAGCTACCGCGGGCAGCGTCTGGGAGTGGCGTGATGGAGCGTCGCGGCATCATCCTGGCAGGAGGATCGGGCAGTCGCCTGTTCCCCATCACCATTACGGTCAGCAAGCAGCTGCTGCCGGTCTACGACAAGCCAATGATCTACTACCCACTCAGCACACTGATGCTGGGAGGCATGCGGGAGATCCTGATCATCACCACCCCCCACGACCAGCCCCTGTTCCAGGAACTCCTGGGGGACGGCAGCCGTTGGGGCATGAGTCTGAGCTACGAAGTCCAGCCGGAGCCCGGCGGCCTGGCCCAGGCTTATCACATCGGCGCCAATTTCGTAGAGGACCGTCCGTCCTGCCTGATACTCGGGGACAACATCTTCTACGGGCATGGCCTGGTAGAACTGCTGGACCACGCCCACCGGCGGGAACGGGGTGCTACCGTTTTCGGCTACTGGGTGCGAGACCCGGAGCGGTACGGCGTCGCGGACTTTGACGAATCCGGCCGGGTCACCAGCATCGAAGAAAAACCAGCCCAGCCCAAGTCCAATTACGCGGTAACCGGGCTGTACTTCTACGACGGCCAGGCCGTGGACCTGGCCGCCTCACTGACTCCGTCCCCACGGGGCGAACTGGAGATCACCGACCTGAACCGTCGCTATCTGGAACAGGGTGAACTGACCCTGGAACGCCTGGGCCGGGGTTACGCCTGGCTGGATACCGGTACCCACGAGTCGCTGGTCCAGGCCAGCACCTACATCGAGACCCTGGAACAGCGCCAGGGCCTGCGCATCGCCTGCCCCGAAGAAATCGCCTTCCGCCAGGGTTGGATCGATGAGACCCAGCTCAGGCACCTGGCTCAGCCCCTGTCAAAGAATGGCTATGGGCAATATCTGCTGGCAGTCGCAGACGGTGAGGTCGAGTTTTAATGCAGGTTACTGAAACCGACCTGCCCGGGGTACTGCTGATCGAGCCGAAACGCTTTGGGGACCACCGGGGGTTCTTCATGGAGACCTGGAACCGCGCCCGCTACGCCGAAGCGGGTCTGGACGTGGAATTCGTCCAAAGCAACCTGTCCGGCTCCGCCAAAGGCGTCCTGCGGGGATTGCACTACCAGTATCCCAATCCCCAGGGCAAGCTGGTCCAGGTCATCAGCGGTTCAGTGTTCGACGTGGCAGTGGACATACGGACCGGTTCACCAACCTTCGGCCAGTGGGTCGGATACGAACTCTCGGAAGAGAACCATCGGCAGCTTTACGTGCCCGAGGGTTTTGCCCACGGATTCTGCGTCCTGTCTGAATTCGCCGTTTTCAGCTACCTGTGTACCTCGCTGTATGACGCCGACGCCGACGCTGTCGTGCGCTGGGATGACCCGGAGATAGGCATCGAGTGGCCAGTAAACGACCCACAGCTCTCAGCAAAAGACGCCCAGGCGCCGCTATTGGCGTCAGTCTCCAGCGATAGATTGCCGCGGTTCATGGAATTCAGTAATGCCATTTGACGAAACCCAGTTCCGCCGGGCAGCGGGCGCCTTCGCCACCGGTGTCACCATTGCCACCACGCTGGATGACGCCAACCAACCGGTGGGCATGACGGTGAACAGCTTCGCCAGCGTTTCACTGGATCCGCCTCTGGTGCTGTGGAACGTCCGCAAGGGCTGCCACGCTTACGAGGCGTTTGCCCACTCTTATCATTTCGCCATACATATTCTGCGGAGTGATCAGCAGGAACTCTGCATGGATTTCACGCGACCCGGAGCAGAAAAATTTGGTCGGGTCCAGTGGCACGGGGGCCGGCTCGGGTCCCCCATTCTGGAGGGCTGCGTCGCCCACTTTGAATGCCGCACCGAATACCGCTACGAGGGTGGCGACCACCTGATTGTTGTGGGTCGGGTCGAGGAATTGGCTGACTGCGGAGACATCGATACGCTGGTGTTCCACCGCGGCAAGTTTCGGGAACTGGCGCTGGAATCCACGTGATTGCCGGCCGCAGAATCCTGCTTCTTGGGCATCGCGGCCTGGTCGGACACGAACTGGTCCGCTGCCTGTCCCCCTACGGCCGCATGGTCACCAGCGGAAGAAACTCCGGCGATCACCCGGCCGACCTCAGTGATCCGGCAAGTGTCGACGCTCTGCTCGCCTCGTCCAGACCTGACATCATCGTCAATGCCGCAGCCTATACCGCCGTCGACCTGGCCGAAGACCATGCTGACGAGGCCAACCGCGTGAATCGCGATCTGCCGGCCAGGCTGGCGGAATTTGCTGTCGAGAATGGCGCGCTGCTGGTGCATTTTTCGACGGACTATGTCTTCAACGGCTCGAACCGGCGACCCTATGTGGAAACCGACCCAACCGATCCCATCGGCGTCTATGGAAGCAGCAAACTTGCCGGGGAACTGGCAATCCACCAGTCGGGCTGCCGCCATTTGATCTTTCGGACTTCGTGGGTGTACGCCAACGGAGGCCAGAGCTTCGTCACCAAAATCCTCGCCAGGGCTGCCACCGTCAAGGAACTGAAAATCGTCGACGATCAGTACGGAACACCCACCTGGTCCCGCACCCTGGCTCAATTGACTACAGCGGCAGTCGAGCGATCTGAGGGAATCGGGTCCGGGGTTTTTCATCTCAGCAGCACGGGCCAGCCGGTCAGCTGGCGGGGTTTTGCCGTCGAAATGCTAAGCCTCTGCCGCCAGCGTCTGCCCGAATCGCCTGACGTCATCCCAGTTGCCACCGGGGAGTTCCCTACCCGAGCGCAGAGACCGGCCTACTCCGCGCTGGACAATTCCCTGTTCCAGGAAAAATTTGGCCTCAGGGTGCCGGACTGGCGGCAGCAATTGCAGTGGTGCCTGGAGGATTTCCGGCCCTTCCCTCACCCTTGAACTGGTGTTTTCCGCTAGTCGATTTCGTATTCGATCGACTGTCCGAAATTCGACTGTCTCACTCTTCCCGGCCCATCCCACTGCGCGCCCGCTGGGGTACCACCCTCGAAAGCATCGGTGATGTACAGCCGGCTCTGGTTCTTGTCCAGCCGCACGCTGCGCACCACCGAGTCAAACGGGAATATGCGCTCGTAGGTGTCCCGGTAGGCGTCGGTGATGTCGATGGTCAGCTGGAACTCCTGGGTGCTGTCACGACCGTCAACGATTTGGCTGTAGCCATTCTGGGCATCACCCCAGCTCGGCTGGCCCGAAGGTGCGTTGTGGCGACCCGCAACCAGCCCGTA
>JASJDM010000130.1 GCA_030065125.1 Lysobacterales bacterium
TCAACGAACTGGCCGGCGTTGACACCGTTGCCGAGCAGGTGTGGCAGCCGCTGTATCAGTCGGTGAGGCCTTTGCAGCGCCGCATGGATATCTTCATGGCGGGATCAAGCAGCATCGACAGCAACCAATGGGTCTGTTCCATGGGGCACCTGGTTGGCCTGTTTGACCGGCCCTGGCTGGGTATACCGCCAACGGGCAAGCTGGTTTATGTGCGCTATGCCGATTTCAACCGCGTGGAAAACGACCGCATCGTGGAAACCGGGTTTTTCTGTGACATCATCGGCGTCATGAAGCAGGCGGGATTTGACCCGCTGCCGCCCCAGACCGGCGCAGAGATCCTGGTGCCGGGGCCTCAGACCCATGACGGCCTGCTGTACGATCCCCAGCCGGCGGCTGAGTCCGAAAAGACGCTGGACCTGCTGACCCGCATGATTGACGATCTGGTCGGTTCCTACGGCACCCGGGTGCAGCCGGAATTGCTGCAGCGGACCTGGCATGATGACATGCTCTGGTATGGCCCCAGCGGAATTGGCTCCACCTATACCATTCCCCGCTACCAGCAGCAGCATCAATATCCCTTCCGTGAGGGCCTGGAGAACATCGTTCTCAATGGTCATGTCTGCCGTTTTGCCGAGGGACACTACGCCAGCTGGTTTGGCTGGCCCAATCTCACCATGACCCCCACAGGGGGGTTCCTGGGAATGCCGGCCTGCGACAAACGGGTGGATATGCGGGTGGTGGATATTTACCGTCGCCGGGACGACAAGCTGGCCGAGAACTGGGTGCTGATCGACATTCCCTACTGGCTGCTGCAGCAGGGCGTCGATATCCTGGATCGGACCCTGGGTGTTTCCCGAGTCGGTCCCTGACCCGTATTGCGCCAGGCCTCGTGTTCAGGCCATGTCCACGTCCACGACGATGCGATGCAGCGTCTGGTCAAAGACGGACGGTCCCGAGTAGTCTCGTGTCACCGGCGCGTGGCGGTTCTCGCCGCAGCGGATACCCGCGTTAGGCGCGTAGATCGGCCACATCTTAGGTAGTGGCGCCTGCACCAGTTCCTCGCCATTCAGCGTCAGGGTCACCGTTGCTGCGCTTTCCCCGGTTTTCCTGATGGCGAGCCCCAGGATGTGTTCGCCGGCCGGGATCGCCTGGGGGGAGCGAACCCGGTAGATCTCGTTGCGGGTGTAGACGTACCCGAAGTGCAGTATGCCTTCCTGCATGAACAGCTCGTAGCCGCAGCTGGAATCCCCGGCGCACAGTAACACGCCACTGGCCTTCTGGTCGGTCAGGGTCACCTGGGCCGACATCTGCGAGTCATAGCGGTAGATATCCGGCGCACTCAGTCGATCCAGCCGCGTCATGCGGGGATAAAACACGTAGGTGGCCCGGGGCGTTGGCACCGCGTTCTGGTAAAGCTTCAGCGTGTCGTCATCCATGGGCAGCACGTCGTAGCGCTCCGCCTCGGAACGCCAGAGTTCTTTCAGTCCGGCAAGCCGGTCCGGGTAGGCTTCCGCCAGGTTACGGGTTTCTGAAAAATCCTCTGCGGCGTGGAACAGCTCCCAGGGATCCTGCTCGAACGGCTGCCCCGGCTGATGCCGCGCCACGGCTTTCCAGCCTTCGGCCCAGATGGCGCGGTCGCCCAGGGTTTCGAAGTACTGGATCTTCTTGGTGGTCGGCGCCGCCGGATTGTCGAAGGTGTAGGCGAAGCTGGTGCCCTGGATCGGCAGCGGCGGGGCGCCACGAAATGTCTTCGGCGGCGCTCCATTGATGAGATTGAACAGGGTGGGGACCACGTCGATCGCGTGATGGTACTGGCCGTTGATGGTGCCCCCGGGCAGATCTCCGCCGGGCCAGCTTACGATCAGCGGTGCGCGGATGCCGCCTTCGTAAGTGTCGGACTTGTACCACTTCAAAGGCGTGTTACTGGCCTGGGCCCAGCCGCGGGAGTAGGAACAGTACGATGCATCGGTTCCCATCAGGTCGATATCACCGAGAAATTCCTCGATGGGCGCCCGGCCCAGGTAAGCGTCCCGCCGCACGTCCAGCCGGCCCTCGATGGGGCCGCCGTAGGCCGCGCCATTGTCGGACAGCACCATGATGATGGTGTTGTCGAACTGGTTTTCGGACTTGAGAAAATCGACCAGGTTCCCGATCTGCCGGTCAGTGTGTTCCAGGAAGCCGGCGTATACCTCCTGGCCCCGGGCGGCCAGCCTGCGTTGGTCTGCGGTAAGTTCCTGCCAGGGCGGCACGTTGGGATTGAGCGGCGCCAGCCGGGTGTCGGCCGGAACGATGCCCGTTTCAAGCTGCCGGGCAAAGCGCTCCCGGCGGACCTCGTCCCAGCCGCGATCGTATTGACCCCGGTACCGGCGAATGTCGTCCGAGGGGGCGTGCAGCGGGAAATGCATGGCGCCGAAGGCCAGGTAAAGGAAAAACGGATTATCCGGACTGGCAGCCAGGTGGTCAGCGATGTACTGGCGGGAGCGTCGCGCCAGGTCCGTGCTCAGATGGTAGTCATCGGATTTCTCCGGGTAGGCCGCCGAGGTGTTTTCGAACATCTCCGGGTGCCAGTGATCGATGGCATTGCCGTGGAAGCCATACCAGCGATCGAATCCCCGGCGTACCGGCCAGTGGTCAAACGGACCGGTGCCGTTCTGATCTTCCAGCGAGGATAGGTGCCATTTGCCCACGGCAAAGGTTGAGTAGTTGTCCGGTTTCAGCATCTCGGCCAGGGTCATGGCGTCCTGGCGGATCCAGCCGCGGTACCCCGGGTGATCCCGGCCCCATTCCGCAATATTGCCCACGCCCACCGCATGGGCGTTGCGTCCGGTCAGCAGGCAGGCCCGGGTGGGTGCGCACAACGCTGTGACATGAAAGTTGTTGAAACGAACGCCCTGGGCGGCCAGTGCATCCATGGCCGGGGTTTTGTGTTCCGCACCGTAACATCCCAGATCGGCGAAGCCCACGTCATCCAGTACCACCATGATGATGTTGGGGGCTTTTTTCAGTTGCCGGGGTTTCCAGCCGGGGTCCCGGGCCATAGTCTGGGCCCCGGACTGGGATGCCGCCGGCAGGGCGGCGGTGGCGGCGGTTGCCTGAAGGAATCTACGACGGGTGATGGCCATGATGATTGTCCCTCTAAAAAAAGCAAAGGGGCCGAAGCCCCTTTACCTGTTGCGTCACTCCGGTAAGGAGTTTGTTCAATCGTTCAGAACCGGGCCTTGAATTTGACGCCCCAGTTGCGCGGGTACAGGTAAGACGTTTGCACCACGTCGTCACCGTTGTTGTTGCCCCGGGCCAGTACACCTTCGTCCTCGATGTTCTCGATGAACGCTTCCACCGAGTAGTTCTCATCGGGAGAATCCCAGATCAGGCGGATGTCCGTCTTGGTGTAGGAATCCTGGTCGTGGGACGGGTCGGTCGCCAGCAGGTTGGAGGTGTTGTACCCGTCAGAGTAGTAGAACTGGATGTACGGGGTCAGCGTGCCCTTATCACCCCAGTCGATGCGATAGGCTGCGCTGCCGCCGACGGTAATCTCCGGAGACCAGGGCGTGGTTTGGCCGGACTGGTCAATGAAGGACTGCACGACACCGTTGTAAAGCTGGTACGGGTTGGACTGACCAAAGGTTCCAAACTCGGAATCCAGGTAGGCAAAGGTTCCTGACAGGGTCAGTTCCTCGGTCGGCAGCCAGATGGCGTCCAGTTCAATGCCCCAGGCGTCGATATCACCGCCGTTGTCGGAGAAGGTCAGCACGATCCCGGTGTTGGGGTCGAGGCGCTGACGCTGGGTCAGCAGGTTGGTGTACTCGGTCAGATGCAGCGCACCGTTGAGCTGCAGGGTCTGGTCCAGCAGGACGCTGCGGAAGCCAAACTCGAAGTTCTCCGACTCCTGCTCTTCCGTGGTGGTGGTGGTGCTGGCCGAACCGGACAGGTAACCGGTGGAGCCGCTGAAGTACAGCATCACGTCGTCGGTCCAGTCGTACTCCACGCCGACCCGCCAGGTGACGTTGTCGAATTCACCGAAGCTGCTGCTGTCCTGGATGGTGTTGGCGCTGGTTATGGCGTCGGATGCGTTGCAGTTGTAGGAGAACAGATCAATGGCGTTTTCCGGCAGGACCAGGGGTGAGGTGCCCGCGACTCCGGGAAGCACGTTGACCACGCGGTCAACGATGCCGTCGCCATTCTGGTCGCCGGTGAAGTTGGAACCGCCACAGGAGGCCGATTTTTCCTCGTCGTTGTAGCGGATGCCGGCGATCAGGCGCAGCTGGTCACTGACGGAGTATTCGCCCTGGCCAAACACACCCCAGTATTCCGTATCAATCTGAACTGCGTTGGCGAAGAAACCACCCAGCAGGGTCTCGTCAGACACGATGTCGGTGCCCTCCAGGATGGTAAAGGTACCCAGCGGAGTGGTGATTTCCGGGCGGGTCGAGTCGTCGCGCACGGTCTGCTGATAGATGTAGAAACTGTTGTAGTCCTCGAGGTCCGAGTAGTAGGCGCCGACGGTCCACTGGAACTTGCCGTCGTCCGTTGAAGACAGCTGCAGTTCCTGGGAAAAGCCTTCGGACTCCTCCAGGTAGCCGCCGTTTGAGTTGGGGGTCGGACTGAAGTCAAAATCGAAGTTGATGTCGTTCTTGTAGTCGTTGACCGCAGTGATGGACTTGAGGGCCACCGTATCGAAGTCATAGTTGATGGTCAGGGAGAACTCGTCGTCTTCCAGGTCAACCGGGCGAACGTAGTCCTGGCTGACGACCCAGGGGTCACCACCGGGGCCATTGGAGGCGGGTCCTCGACCACCGGATCCGCGAACCGGGTTGGCGCAGTTGCGCACCGAGCCAAACGGGTCGGTCAGGCCTTCGGGCGTTTCGTTCCGGCACAGGAAGGTGTATCCGAACAGACCGGCTTCATTACCGTCCTCAACCACCCGGGTGTAGCGCGCCAGCACTTCCGTCCGTTCGTTGGGAATCCAAAGTGCCGAGAGGCGGCCGCCCTTGTCGTCCTGGGCACCCAGGTTTGGACCGGCCAGATTGTCGATCTGGCCGTCACTCTTATCGAAGAAGGCTGCAAATCGCAGGGCAAAGGTATCGTTGATGGGCATATTGATGTAGCCCTCACCCTTGGCCCGGTCAAACCGCTGCCCGCTGAAGGTCAGGCCACCGTGAAATTCTTCGGTGTCGGGCGTGTTGGTGTAAACGTTGAGAGCGCCCGCAAAGGTATTGCGGCCATACAGGGTGCCCTGGGGTCCGCGCAGGAATTCAACGTTGCGAATGTCAAAAAACGCCCGGGTCTGCTGGGAGGCGCGGGCCTTGTACACGCCGTCGACAAAGGCACCAACGATGGAGCTGTTGTCGCCGAAGGTGTTGGTGGAGTTGGCGCCGCGCACGTTGAACTTGGCATCGTTGCCGGCGAAGGCGTAGTTCAGTCCCGGAACCAGGAGTTCCAGGCGGGAGACGTCGTCGATGCCGCCCAGCTGCAGCTGTTCCTGGTTGAATGCGGTTACCGAAATACTGACGTCCTGCAGGCTTTCTTCTCTTTTTTCTGCCGTAACGACGACCTCTTCGAGCACCTGGGCCTGAACTCCTGGCGTCAGGGCAATGCAAATCCCCAAGGCCAGCGGTGTCAACGAGGTTTTTGCTGCGCGTTGCAAACTGGATCGACTCATAATTGTTTTCCCCGAACGATTGGATTGTCCAGGCAACGATGCTCCCGGCATCATCCCCAAACCTGATTAAGAGAGCGTAGTTTGCGAAAAATGTACTTCGAATGCAAGTTGAGGAATGGGACTAATGGTTAGTGGGTGCAGTTAGCCAATAAAATCAATTATTTAAAGTGATTTTGCCGCCTGAATCCGAAGTTATCCAGTATTGCGGGGTGCGGCAGGTGCAGGCCGCTGCTGATGTGGCCCCAGGTGTCTCTAATTGCTGGATATCACAGCGCTTTTGCCGCGTAGGCGGGTTTATGGCCAACTCCAGGACCCAGATTGGGTTTTCACCGCGTGAATGCCGTTCGCGCAGCCTTAAAAATCCCGCTGACCCGGGGGATTGAATGCGAATGCAATCAGGGGATCATCGGCTTCGACCCACCAGGCGGCGTTTCTGCACCAGGACGAATTCAGCGACTGAGCCCCGGGCCTCATCGCGGCTCGATGGAAACCGCGGGGCGGTAGTGATGAAATCAACATCGCGGAATGTAACGCCGGGCAACACCGGGAGTCAGCCAGTGAGCGAAATCGTCAGATGTGAGCGGCGCAACGCTGTCGACACCATCACCATCAATCGGCCGGACAGCATGAACGCCTTCACCGAAGGGCTGCGGGCTGAGCTGCGGGACGCGCTGGAGCAGGCCGGTGCTGACCGTAGGGTGCGGGTGGTGATTCTGACCGGGGCAGGGCGCTGCTTTTCAGCCGGTGCGGATCTCAAGAATCGCGGTGACCGGCCCATTACCGAAGTGCTGATGGAAGAATATCGCCCGGTCTTCAATGCTATCGAGAGCATGCCGAAACCGGTGATTGCCGCGGTGCCGGGTTCAGCCGCCGGCATCGGGCTGTCCGTGGCCCTGCATTGCGATCTGCTGATCATGGCGGACAATGCATTCCTGTTGTCGCCGTTCACCAACATTTCCCTGGTGCCGGATGGCAGCCTGACCTGGCTGCTGGTCCACCAGTTGGGCTATCGCCGGGCGTTTCAGCTCAGCGTGGAGTCCGATCGCATTCCCGCTGCCCGATGCGTCGAGCTGGGACTGGCCAACAAGGCCGTGCCCGCCGGGGACCTGCAATCGGCCGCCCTGGCGTGGGCCCAGGCTCTGAGCAAACGGGCCCCGCTCTCGCTGGCGGCCACCAAGAAGGCCATGCGTTTTGCCGCCCAGCATGACCAGGGCAGTACGTTTGAGTTGGAGTCGGCCCTGCAGGGAGAACTGTTCGGCAGCGCGGACCATCAGGAAGGCGTCCAGGCCTTCCTGGAGAAACGCGAGCCTGAATTCAAAGGCTGAACGGTTGAAGCGGCTGGGTGAAAACATGATGCCGTCTCCCTGAGCCCATGAAAAACCACCTGTTTGACGGATTGATGGGCCGGCCCCCGGGTGCCGTGCTGGCTACTACCCCGGCGCATGAGACGATGTCCTATGGAGACGCTTTGGACTGGTCCGGCCGGTTCGCCAACGCACTGGCATCCCTGGGGGTCCAGCCCGGTGATCGCGTTGCCGTCCAGGTGCCCAAGTCTCTGGACGCGGTCTGGCTGTACCTGGGATGTCTGCGCGCCGGCGCCGTATTCCTGCCGCTCAACACGGCCTATACGGTAGGCGAGGTGAACTACTTTCTGCGGGACGCCCGTCCCAGGGTGCTGGTCGCTGACCCCGTCGGGGCTGAAGCGCTGCGCACGCCCTGTGCGGATCTTCACGTGAGGCTGGCGACCCTGGGCTCGGATGGGGGCCCGGAAATGGATCTGTCCATGGCTGCGGCCCAGGCCCCGTCGCAGTTCGAAAACGCCGTCCGGGGCGCCGAAGACCTGGCGGCCATTCTCTACACCTCGGGTACCACGGGGCGCTCCAAGGGCGCCATGCTGACCCACGAAAACCTGCTGTCCAATGCCCGTACCCTGGCTGAACTGTGGCAGTTTTCCGAGAGGGACGTGTTGATACATGCGCTGCCGATTTTTCACGTCCATGGCCTGTTCGTGGCGATCCACACGGTGATGATCAGCGGAGCTTCCATGATCTTCCTGCCCCGTTTTTCCAGTGACGTGGTGCTGGATGAGATGCGCCGGGCCACGGTGCTGATGGGGGTCCCGACGTTTTACACCCGTCTGCTGGAAAGCGAAAAGCTGGACCGGGAGCGGGCTTCGTCCATGCGGGTGTTCATCTCCGGCAGCGCGCCGCTGCTTGAAGACACCTTCCGACAGTTCGAGCAGCGCACGGGACACCGCATCCTGGAACGCTACGGTATGACCGAGGCCGGCATGATCACCTCCAAT
Source organism: Lysobacterales bacterium (assembly GCA_030065125.1). Lineage (GTDB taxonomy): Bacteria > Pseudomonadota > Gammaproteobacteria > Xanthomonadales > SZUA-38 > JASJDM01. Next base: position 7,965 of record JASJDM010000130.1, read on the forward strand.
CCCTGTGACGGTGAACGTCGCGCGGGGACCGTGGGGTTTCCGCTGCCCGGCGTGCGGCTCCGGGTGGTGGATGCGGAATCCGGTGCGCCGCTGGCGGTGGGCCACATCGGCTCCATCGAGATTCGCGGGCCCAACGTTTTTGCGGGCTACTGGGAAATGCCGGAAAGAACCGCGGAGGAGTTCCGTGGTGACGGGTACTTCGTCACGGGCGACCTGGGGCGAATCGACGAGGGTGGATACCTGCACATCGTTGGCCGCGGGAAAGACCTGATCATCTCCGGCGGCTACAACATCTATCCCAAGGAGGTGGAACTGGCTCTGGATGCGGATCCCGATGTGCTGGAGTCCGCCGTGATCGGCGTGCCGCATCCGGACCTGGGAGAGGCGGTGGTGGGGGTGCTGGTAGCGGCGGCTGAATCGGAGCTGGATCTATCGGCTGTCGCTGAACGGCTGGCACCAGGGATTGCGCGGTTCAAGCAGCCCAGGCGACTGCTTTTTGTGGACAGCCTGCCCAGGAACGCCATGGGCAAGGTGCAAAAAAATGTGTTGCGGGAGTTGTATTCGGACCTGTTTATCCCGTCGGATTCGAACAAAGAGCCGATATCCTGACTCCCCTCCGCCGTCGTCCTGACTCCCCTCCGCCGTCGTCCTGACTCCCCTCCGCCGTCGTCCTGACTCCCCTCCGCCGTCGTCCTGACTCCCCTCCGCCGTC
>JASJDM010000069.1 GCA_030065125.1 Lysobacterales bacterium
GTGAAATCGATGATCTGCACCGCGGGGTGGTCCACGTAGATTCCGGCCACGGGTTCAGCCCGGGTGTCCACGGCGAGGGTGACGAGGTTCGGGTCGAAGCCGAACTCGGACAAAACGGCGCGGCAGGTCTCTGTGACAATCGCCATGGGGAGCACGGCGATGGGGTGGGGTTTTACGATGACCGGATTGCCGGTGGCGAGGCTGGCAAACATCGCCGGGTACGCGTTCCAGGTGGGAAACGACGCGCAGCAGATGACCAGCCCAATGCCGCGCGGTACCAAGGTAAAGGTCTTTTCCAGCGCAACGGCCTCACCGGCGAACGTTCGACGATAGCTTGCCGTCGGAGCGACCTTGCCCATGGCAATGGCCGCATAGGCCAGTGCCTCGATGCCGCGATCCAGCGCGTTCGGCCCCGATCCGCTGAAGGCCTGGGTGTAGCTCTGGCCGGCCACGTGCATGACGGCGTGGGCCATTTCGAAATTGCGATCGTACAGTCGCTGCGCCATCTCAAGGCACAGCGCTACCCGGAGCTGCGGATCGGCCTTTGCCCACGCGTGCATGGCCGCCTGGGCGGCGGCAACCAGGGATTCGGGATCGGACACCGGGTAAGTGATGCCAAGGGGCTCCAGCGTGTAGGGTGAGGTCTCCTCGCCTACCCAGGCTTTGACGCCCGTCAGATCGATCTCGAATCTTCTGCCCAGGTGTGCTTCGAAGGCCGCTTTTCCCGCTGGCGGTTTGTCGGGTCCATGGATCCGGGTGGATGGTGAGTCTTGAAAAGGACTCCAGCTCTCCCGGGTATCCACCGCCTGAATGGCCTGTTCGATGACCGGCCGATGCTTTTCCACCAGGGAAGCGTGGGTCTGATCCATCATCGATCTCCGATTCGTTCGACGACCATGGCGCTGCCGACGCCAGCTGCCCCGGTCATCACCACAAGACCGTAACGCCCGTCCGCCACGTCCAGCGCGTCCAGCAGCGACGACAGCAGGATTGCGCCGCTGGCGCCCATAGGGTGACCCTTGGCCAGGCTGCCGCCGCCGACATTGACCTTATCAGGGTCCGGATTTCTTTCGGTCAGAAACCTCACCACAGACACGGCGAAGGCCTCCATGTACTCGATGCGGTCCACCTGCCCCAGGGTCAGCCCGGTCTGGGACAGGACACGGTCCATGGCGGTCAGGCCGGCCGTCAGCGATGCCGCGGGATCCCCACCCGCTTCCGCAAAAGCAACGATGCGGGCCCGCGGCGCGCTCTCGAGCAGCCCTTCCACGCCCACCAGAGCCAGTGCGGCACCGTCACACATGGGGGGCGCATGGGCGACGGTGTGGCGATGATCCACCTGGCGGCCCAGCACCTCCCGGTAATGCTCCGCCAACGCGGCGAAGGCCGGCTCCAGTGAGGCGAGCTTTTCTGCGGGGAGCAGGCGTGGGCATTCGTCGCGCTCGAGGCCATTGACAGCCAGGCGGGATGCGACCAGCCCGGTGCCTTCAGCGTCGGCCGTCCGCTGCTGAGACCGCAGCGCGGCTTCATCCATTTCTTCCCGGGTCACGCCGGCGTCTTCGGCCAGCCGGTCAGCCGCAAGGGCTACCGGCAGGTATCGAGCCTTGGCCGGCAATGCTGAATTGGTGTAGTAATCGGCCTGGTCTGCCATGAACGGGACCCGGGACATCATTTCTACACCGCCCGCCATGGCACTCCGGCAGGAACCTGCCGACACCATGGACGCGGCCTGGCCCACGGCGGTCAGGCCCGACGCACAATAGTTATTGATGGAAAACGCTGAAGTTCCGTCCGACAGGCCGGCCTGGAACTTGGACACCAGCGCAATGTTGCCGCCCTGCGTCCCGACCTGGCCAACCGCGCCTACGATCAACACATCAACGGGCGGACGAGCCTTCATCCGCTCGGCGATGCCGGAAACCGCTGCCGCCACCAGTTCCTCGGGCATCAAGGAGGCCAGGCCTCCGTCCGGTCTCGCCTTGCCGCGTACCGTGCGCACGGCGTCGTAGATGAATGCATTCATGAAATGACTTCCTGGTAGCGTCACCGCGGATCAAATTCGAAGCGCGGATCCAACCTATCAGAAAGGTTCAGTTATACAAGTCACTGCCCCCGATCAGCGCTGCGCTGCGAGGGTTTCGAAGCCGTCGTGGAAAGCTCTAATGGCGCATGCCATCGGGAAAAAGTCCAATATCCATATGAACGAGAGCCTGCAGGCACGCGGACTGACCAAGGTCTACGGCTCCGGCGATGTGGCCGTGCACGCCCTGCGCGGCGTGGACCTGGATTTGTACCAGGGCGAGCTGGTGGTCCTGCTCGGTGCGTCCGGTTCGGGCAAATCCACGCTGCTGAATATACTGGGCGGACTCGATGTGCCCACTGCCGGCTCGGTCCGTTTCCAGGATCACGACCTCAGCGTCGACGATGACAGCGTGCTGACCCGCTACCGTCGCGATCACGTGGGCTTCGTGTTCCAGTTCTACAACCTGATTCCCAGCCTGACCGCGAAAGAAAACGTCGCGCTGGTGACCGAGATCGCACCCCGGCCCATGACCCCGGCCGAGGCCCTTGCCCTGGTCGGGCTGGCCGAGCGGGTCGACCATTTCCCATCGCAGCTTTCCGGTGGCGAGCAGCAACGGGTGGCCATTGCCCGGGCCATCGCCAAGCAGCCCGATATCCTGCTGTGTGATGAACCCACCGGGGCGCTGGACAGCCAGACGGGAATCCTGGTGCTGGAAGCCATCGACCGGGTCAATCGCGAACTGGGCACCACCACCGCCGTCATCACCCACAACACGGTGATCGGCGGGATGGCGGACCGGGTCCTGCACATTGCCGACGGTCTCATCGCCAGCAGCGAGCGCAACAGCGACCGCGTCTCGCCGCGGGATATGGCCTGGTAGTGCGGGCGCTGGATCGCAAGGTGGTGCGTGATTTGTGGCACCTGCGCGGGCAGGTCATCGCCATCGCCCTGGTCATCGCATCGGGCGTCGCGGTCCTGATCATGGCGCTGTCGACCCTGGAAGCCCTGCGTGAGACCTCCGCTGCCTACTACGAGCGCTACCGCTTTGCCGAGGTGTTTGCCAGCGTCAAGCGCGCACCCCAGACCCTGGCTGGTCGGATTGAAACCATTCCCGGCGTGCAAACCGTGCAAACCCGCGTTGTCAGGTTTGCCACACTGGATATGCCCGGATTCGCCGAACCGGTCATGGCCAAGCTGGTATCACTGCCGCCGGGTGGGCAGCCCGTTCTGAACCAGCTGGTGCTGCGCAGTGGGCGCTTTCCCGATCCCGGTCGCCATGACGAGGCGGTACTGACCGAGCCCTTCGCCGAAGCGCACTCGCTCATCGCCGGCGATGAATTCATCGCTGTGCTCAACGGCAATCGCCGCCGGCTGACCGTGGTCGGCACCGCGCTGGCGCCCGAGTTCATTTACAGCATCGGGCCTGGCGCCCTGATGCCCGACGACTCGCGGTTTGGCGTGCTGTGGATGGGCCGCGAGGCGCTGGCGGCAGCTTTTGACCTGCGTGAGTCGTTTAACGACGTCGCGCTGGAGCTCAATCGGGGGGTCGCGCCGGAGCCGGTGATTCGCCAGTTGGACGACCTGCTTGAGCGCTACGGCGGAACCGGCGCCATCGCGCGGAAGGACCAGCTCTCCAACTGGTTTGTCATGAACGAGATCCAGCAGCAGGCATCGATGTCCAGGCTATTGCCGACCATATTCCTGGTGGTTGCGGCATTCCTGACCAACATGGTGCTGTCCCGGCTGATTGCCACCGAGCGCAGTCAGATTGGCCTGATGAAGGCCTTTGGCTACAGCACCTTCGAGGTGGGCTGGCACTACGTCAAGCTCGTTTTCGGCATCACGCTGCTGGGCATCGTCATCGGCATCGCCCTTGGGCTCTGGTTCGGACGGATCAATACCAATCTGTATGCCACCCAGTTCGACTTTCCGCTGCTGATTTATCGCCCCTCCACCCAGGCCCTGGCCATTGCCGTTGGCGCCAGCCTGGTGGCCGCCATGTCCGGGGCCATGGGCAGCGTACGGCGTGCCGCCCGTCTGCCGCCGGCTCAGGCGATGCAGCCCCCGTCGCCACCGGTGTTCAAGCACTCGAAACTGGCTCGCAGCGCAATCGGTCAATGGCTGGACCAACCCACGCGGATCATCCTGCGCCACGTGCGTCGCTGGCCAGTGCGGGCAGCGCTGAGCTGCTTTGGATTGGCCAGCGCCGTGGCCGTCCAGGTGTTGTCGCTGCAGTGGCGAGACTCGCTGGACTACCTGTCCCAGAGCTACTTCTTCGACGCCCAGCGTCAACACGCCATGATCGGCCTGGCCGAAGCCCAGGCGATTCGGGCCCTGCATGAATTCGAACACATGCCCGGCGTGCTGGCGGCAGAGCCCAGTCGCATCGTCAGCGCGGATTTCTCCGTGGGTAACATAACCCATCGCGGCGGGCTGACCGGTGTGGTGAGCGGCGCGGAGCTGCAGCCCATATTCGACGACCAACGCCATGCCACAATCGAACCGCCGGCAGAAGGACTGGTGCTTGGTACCCGGCTCGCCGAAAAACTCCGGGTGGGTGTCGGCGACCGGGTCTGGGTCAAGGTGCTGGAAGGGCGCCGGCCCGAAGTGCAGGTGCCGGTGGCCGACCTGATCGAGACCTACATCGGAATGCCCGCGTACGTGCATTTCGACGCCTTGAACCGCCTGCTGCGCGAACCGCCGCGCTTTGGCTATGTCAACCTGCTGATCGACCGTCAGCGCGAGGCCGAACTGTTTGCCGAGTGGAAAGAGCTGCCCATGGTCTCGGCCGTGATGCTGCGCCAGGCGGCCATCGATTCGTTCAATTCCGTGGTGGTGAAAAACCTGATGGTGTTCGTCACCATGTTTACCGTGCTGGCCTGTGCGCTCGGATTTGGCGTGGCCTACAACGCGACCCGGATCGCGCTGTCCGAGCGTGGCCGTGAGCTGGCGACCTTGCGCGTGCTGGGCTTTCGAAGGGGAGAAATCTCCTACATCCTGCTCGGCGAAACCGGCCTGTTGATTGTGCTGGCGCTGCCGTTGGGTTGCCTGCTTGGCTACGGTCTTGCCAGCATGATGGCCAGCGCCTTCGATACCGAACTGTTCCGCATTCCGCTGACTATCACGCCAGGCACCTACGGCCTGTCGATGTTGATCATTCTCGCCGCAAGCCTGCTTTCTGCGGCCATCGTGCGCCGCCGCATTGACCACCTTGACCTGATTGAAGTCCTGAAGACCCGGGAGTAAGTCTGATGAACGCCACCCAAAAACGCATCGTGATGTGGTCTGTTGTCGGCGTGCTGCTCGTCGCCGCGCTGGCGATCGCGTTCGCCCCGCAGCCCGTCACCGTTGACCTGATCACGCTCAGTCGCCAGCCCATGGCCGTGACCGTGGACGAGGAAGGCGAAACCCGTATTCACGATGTGTTCGTGCTGTCCGCGCCCGTGGCCGGTCGTGTGCAGCGCATCGATGCCCGCGTTGGCGATGTGGTCGAGGCAGGCACAACCGTCCTGGCCAGCATCGAACCCGGCGACCCGGTGTTGCTCGACCCGCGCAGCGAAGCCCAGGCCCAGGCCGGGGTGCAGGCCGCCGAGTCTGCCCGCGCCCTGGCTGAAGCCGAAGTAAGCCAAGCCCAGGCCGAGCTGGAATTCGCAAAGGCTGAACATGATCGCGCTCACGAGTTGATCGCTGACGGCACTATCTCGCAGCGCGATTTCGACAGCATCGAGCGCAGCTACAAGACCCGCCAGGCGGCGCTGGCAACGGCTCGCGCTGGCCTGCAGATTCGCAATTTTGAACTTGACCGCGCCAGGGCGCAGCTGTTGTCGCCGGTTGAGACCCAGTCACTGCACGGCCAATGCGTCTGCCTCCCGATTACCGCGCCGGTAAACGGACGGGTGCTGCAAGTCCCAAATTCCAGCGAACGGGTTGTCGCGGCTGGCGAGCCGCTGCTGGAAATCGGCGATCCGACTGACCTCGAGATCGTTGTGGATTTCCTGTCAGCCGACGCCGTCAAGGTAGAGTCGGGCCAGCAAGTCATCATCGAGCGCTGGGGCGGTGATATCCCGCTTGAAGGGCGGGTGCGCCGGGTGGAACCGTTCGGCTACACCAAGGTATCGGCCCTGGGAATCGAGGAACAGCGCGTCAACGTGGTGATCGATCTCAGCAGCGATCCGGCCGACTGGCAGCGGCTCGGTCATGGCTATCAAGTCGACGTGCGCATCGTATTGTGGGACCAGGCCGACGTGCTGGCAGTCCCGCTCACCGCGCTGTTCCGTGACCAGGAGCAATGGAGCGTCTTCGTCGCCAACGATGGCCGGGCGGAAATCAGGCAACTGGAACTCGGCCGGCGCAATGGCCTGGTGGCCCAGGTCACCGCGGGTCTTGCCGCCGGCGAGCAGATCATTGCCCACCCCAGCGACCAGGTGCTGGACGGCGTTCGAATCAGGTCACGCGGCTAGCAGCGAGGGATTTCAATCACAACCGCCCGGCAGCGGGGACGGTAAATCCAGCGGTGCCACCCACTCGATGGGGCCGGCTGGTGTGGCGATACCCACCGTGGCGCCGGCGATCAGCAGCAGCCCAGCCATAATTGCTCCGGCCATATCCCGGCCCAGGCTCGACTTATGGCGGACGATCAACCGGGTGCGCCGCTTGACTGTTTTCTCCGGCCCCAGGAACCCGACAGCGAACCCATTGCCACCTGGCACCCTCGGCGCCACGGTGCTGACCAGGGCTGCGGCGTAGCCAAAGCGTCTGGCCCGGGATTCGGTGGCCAGCACCGAGCGATCACAGGCAATCTCCTGGTCGTCCCGAAACTGGCGTTCCGCCCATGCCATCAGCGGATTGAACCAGAAAATACACCGGACCATGGCCATGGCTGCGTTGCACCAGTGATCGCGGCGTTTGAAATGAACCAGCTCATGGCGAAGGATCAGCTCGGGTTCCGGCGACGATTGGAAGAAATCCTGGGGCAACACGACCACCGGTCGAACCAGGCCGACCAGGACCGGGCCGCTGACCACAGCGCTCATCCGGCATTCGATCGTTGGAAAAACCTGCATCCGCTCGCAATATCGGTTCAATGCTCGACGCTGCTCCGGGCTGGTTTGCTCGGCCTGGAGTAACAGCTTTTTTCGATACTGCGCATGGCCAATCACCAGACGCAGGCCCGCCCAGGCCGCTCCGGTCAACCAGATACCCAGCAGCGCGATCAGCAGTGCTTCGGGTACATCGGCCAATGGCGCTGCCAGATCAAGAACAAAACCATCACGGGCGCCCAGGGGAGCCAGCGCCGTCAGCCTGGACGCCACCGGGTCGGGCAGCATTGACAGGGCCAGGCGGATGGCCGGCACTGCCCAGATCAGGTAGGCCCATCGAACGTTGCTCAGCCTGGCCAGCGGCCGCCGGACCAGAAGTACCAGCGCCAGCAGTACAGTCATCACCAGGGTGGTTTCGGCCAGCCAGACAAACATCTCAGTCGGCATCATCGGACAGCTCCTTCAAAATGGACCGCAGTTCCTCGATGTCTTCCCCGGACAGGGCCTGCTCCTCGGCGAAGTGCGCCACGATGGGCGCAACCCGTCCACCGAACAGGCGGTTGACCATCTGGCTGGCCACGGATTGGACGTAATCGTCACGGTTGAGCAGCGGGAAATAGCGTTTCGCCGAGGCACTGGATTCAAACCCGAGAGCTCCCTTGGATACCAGCCTGCTGATCAGGGTATTGATCGTTTTCCGGTGCCACCCGGTCTGTGGTCCAATTTGCTCGGTGATATCCGCGGCAGTGGCATGGGGCTCAGCCCAGACGGCCTCCATGATGTGCATTTCGGCGTCGCTGATATTGGGTTTCTGGCTCATGGGGACCCCTACGACTACAATTGTAGTCGATCAGACCACAAGTGTAATCCCGAGTCAAGCGAGCGCTGTGTCGAGGGAAATTGCACTGATGCGCCGGCCTGGGGGCCGGCGCACTTCGTTGGCTAGGGCGTTTCAAAGCCGTCCTGGAACACCGCTACGGCCTTGGCCGCCCCAACGATGACCATCACCTGTTCGCTGGATTCGGACTCGTTGAGCAGATCCGAAACGCTGGTGACCCGGTACTCGTAGCTGACCTCCGGGACCACGTTGAGATCCACGAAGCCGTTGGTGTCGGTGAATCCGACGGCGAACCACTGGTCGGTGCCGGCCTGGCGGCGCCAGACGCGGTAGGCGTACACCCGGTCATCCAGGGGATCATCCCAGTCCAGGAAGGCCATGGTGCCGGCCCGGTCCACGCCAGGTCTCAGGTTTTGGGGCACCGGCATGCGGTTGAATTCAATGACCTGCACGTTGTTGCTGCCGTCCGACTCCGGCTGTTCGCTGCCGGGATTGACCGCCACGTAAAGTCTGTGGAGCCTGTCCTCGCCGATGCCACGGGGCGCCCTGACTTCAAAGGTCATCTGCAGCCGGCCGTCAACCGGATCGAACTCACCGACCTGGTTTTCTGAATCCGGTTCCGGGGGGCGGTCCCATTCAAAAACGATAGGAGCATCGCCACCGGACAGGATGCCCAGGTTCTGGACGTCGATGGTGACATTAACCCGGTCCCTGTAGTTGACGACGTCGGTGTCGGCGACGGCGCTGACCATGGCATAGTCCGGCAGCCGGGGAACCATGTTCATGAAGACCCCGGTGCTGCCACCACCGATTCCCTTGCTGACCACCCCACTAATGGGTTTGGTGGTCACGGCACTCTTGGCGGCACCACCGCTGAACTGGGCCCCGGGCTGATCGGCCACGGGTGTTCCCTTGCTGTTGAAGGCCAGCAGCACGCCGGCGGTGGGCTCCACAATGGCCGCAGTGTTCCAGTTCACCGCGCCGTCGTTGGACAGCGACTGGGCGATGCCCTGGGTGAGGTCCGCCGCGCTCAGCTCCAGTTTGAACAGATCCCCGGCGCCGGTGACGATGCCGATGGATTCTCCGGGCTGAAATTCGCCGTCCACGCCCACCTGGCGTCCAACAATCGTCAGGTTATCGAACAGGTCCACCACCAGGGACGGGTTTTCCACGAACATGCGCCGGTTGTATTGATCCCGGGGCTCGAAACCCGACCAGTCGCAGGTGCCGGCCAGGCAGTTATCGGCCTGAGCGATCCACAGCGCCCGGCGGTTGCCGATGAAATTGACGTCGGTGGACTTGGAGAAGGTCACGGCAAAGGTGCCGTCGGATAATGCCGCTGCCGACGGCGACGCCACCCGCTTGGGCAGGCCCGTGGCCCGGAGCGGTCCAGCGCCCTGGTTCAGGAACTCGTACCAAAGCTCCCGGTCCGCCAGGTTGAGGTTGGTGGGAGTGGCTGATGGATTTCGAACCCAGACCACCACCGGCTCGCCGTCCACGTAAAGCGCCTCGGGTTGCACGTCTTTTGCTGCATTGCCCGCATCGATGGTCTGTACAGCTGACCAGGTCTGCGTTCCGCCGTCAAAAAGGGCATAGTCGAGCTTGAGGGCGTGCTGGCTGATGTCGCCAGCCCGGTCGCGCTCCCAAACCGCCAGCACTTCGCCATCAGCGGGACAGTTGCCGACACTGGCGCGGCATCCCGCCATGGACACCCCGCCCTCGCCCGTCGTGGGCAGGGTCAGGTCGGCGGTGCTGCCCCAGGACCCGTTTTCAAAAACCGCATAGACCATATGCTGGAACGGCGTGGCCTGGAGGGCACCCGGCTGGGCGTCAAAATCGGCCTGGCTGAGACTGGACTGTGACCACACGGCAACGGCCTTGCCGGCGTCAAAATAGGCGGCGTCAGGCCGCATGGCGCCCGGCCCGGAATCCAGAGTTTCGAGCTGGCCTGGTGAGCCGCCGTTGATGGCCACCGCGGTGATACCCGAGGGGCCCGCATAGATCGCCGCGGCACTGCCGTAGCCGTCGGCATCCACACCGATGGTGCCGTTGGCGGGCGCACTGGCGGCCTTGTGGAACTGGAAGAACTTGTTTAATCCCGCCACGGTGCACTGATCCGGCTTGGCGTACTCAAGTACCCGTTCCTCTACCAGGTGCTCCAGGCACAGCGGGCACGGTCCGATGCGGAACTGGGCCAGCAGATCCAGGACAAAATTGAAACACGGCACCGTGGCATCGGTATCCAGGGAAGTGTTGGTGATGACAATGGGCATGGCGACACCCAGGGCCGGCGCCGCGGTCACGCTGGCGCTGACCAGGCCGAACAGCGCGCTCAGATCGAAGAACACATCGATGCCGCCGGTGATCTCCGGCTCGGCCAGACCGTCGATATCCACCATGAAGTCCTGGAAATCCAGGTAGACGTAGTAGCGAAACAGCGCCTTGAACCAGATATCGGCGCCCAGGGTGGCGGCAACAATGGGGGGCACACCCCAGCTGTAGCGGAACAGCGGTATCTTGCCGGTGTCCAGGATGACCAGTTCTTCTCCCAGCAGCGGCTCGGGATCACAGTCGTCGTTGTCCTCGCCGCAGGTGGCGATGGCCGCCCGCAGTTGAGTGATGTTGTTGATGCTGTTCTTGAGCCCCCCGCTCTCCCAGGGGTCGAACTCGTAATCGAACTTGTGCAGGCCGGAGAACGCCACCCGGTGCTTGGTTTCCACGGAATCCGCCTGCTGGTTGGCCACCGTGGTGTTGGTCGTGCTGACCCGGGTGGGCTGGCTGATCAGGCCGTTGAGCAGCGTATGGTGCACCGAGGCCGTCTCGTCGTTGGTGTTGTTCAGTGTGCCCACATTGTTGGGCACATTGTCGGCCGTGGCGTCGTTGGCCTTGGGCTTCTCGCCCGCCCGGATAAACACCTTTTCCGCCGACCAGGTAATAAAGGCGGGATCGTAGGTGTCAGTGTCCCGCCACCACTGGGGGGCGCGGGTGACGACTATCTCGAAGGGCACGGGCTGGTATGTGGACCCGCCGTCGATACCGGCAAAGATGGTGCCGGAGACAATCCGCGTCTGCCCATCCGGCACGTCTATGGTAGCCAGGCCTGGTATCTCAAGGCTGTACTCCGTGCCCGCCACGTCGCAGACGGTGTCGCTGGCAGCCGCCAGTCCGCCGATGAACTGACCGTTCAATTCGACCGTGGCGTCCAGGCCACCCTGGGTCCCCGCCCACGGCAGGCGCAGGTCGATGGTAGCCTGGTCCAGGGCCGTGCCGGCCCGGGATGGAAAGGAAAACAGGCGGAAGAAGCGGAATCCCTCGCTGCCGTTGATCATGGTGGACTGGGCATTCATTCCCACGATAAAGGGGTCTACGGGCAGCCGCTGAACCGCGTCCGGGGGGATGGCGTCCATGTCTGAAGTGAGCACGGCCCCGGGCGGAAAACTCTGGTTGAACGGGCCCTCCAGTCCCTCTCTGAAGCGATAGATGCCTTGGTCGGTGCGCTGAAACTCGTAGCGGATGCCAGCGAAGAAATCCGTGGTGGGATCGTTGTCTGTGATCTCCACACCGTAGCCGATGGGCAGACCGCTGATGCGGACCAGGAACTCGTTGCGGGCCGGATCGCCTGGCGGGAACACCTCGATGGCACCGCCGGCGGTGGCCACAACTTCCTTATTAATGGAGTTGAGGAATTCTGTCGCCTTGGGGGAAAAGGCAAAAAAGTAGTCGCCGTTTTCGTCGGTCACGCCATTGCTGAGCGTGATGGGGCATCCCGCTGGCGTATTGTTGATACCCAGGCCGGTGACGCTGCTCGCCAGCTGGTTGTTGCCGTGGACCAGCGCCGCGGCGGAGTTGACGGGTCCGCTGCCCGACGCCTTGTTGCCGATGGGGCCTGCGCTGTCGCCCGGCTCGATGAGCTGGGTCTCCGCCTCCACGGTCCAGATGCCGCCGGCCAGACCCGCCTGGGTTGCAGCGTCCACCAGGCGGCCGTTGATAGTAATTCCTTCGTAGTCGTCAATGCCGCCCACAGGCCCGATGGTGATGGAGCCGGTTTCGCCGGTGTCGGGGTTGATGTTGACAAAACCCAGCTCATCGGTGGGATCTAACTGGTAGGCGAAATAGCCTCGAGACAGGCTGGGGCTGTGCACCGCGGCCGAGAACGAAACGGGCGCCCCGTCATAGTTGTCCATCGTATCCGGATCGAACTCCACCGCGGTGATGTTGACCGGTAGCGGCAGGCTGCGGGTCTGTCCGGACCCCCAGGTCATGGTCCAGTCGTAGTCACCCACGGCGGATCCCGCGGGCATCGCCACCGTGCCGGTGACCGTGAAGGTCTCGTCCCGGACGATGGTGGCCGGCATCGATACGGCGCCGACGACAGGCCGGCCGCCTCCCGATCCCAAGACGTCAAAGGTGCCGATACCAACACCCAGACTTCGGTCGCCCACGTAGTTCTCCACCACCACGTCCACGGTGGTGGGGGAAAGACCTGGAACATTGAACTGTCCGGCCAGCGTGTCACTGGAAACGGCCTGGGGGCCGAAAACCAGCGTATTGTTCATCCGGATCTCGATCCCGCCGGGCTGCAGTCCGGTCACGTTGAAATCCACCGTCTGGCCCCGGTACCCGGAGCCCGGATCCAGGGAGATCCCAGGCCCAGGGGTGACGGTGAGGGGGTCTGAGTCAATGAGCACCAGCGCAATGCCGCTGACAAAGAACTCAACGGTATGGGTTCCCACCGGCAGCTGCGGGGGCAGCGGAAACTGCACTGAGGCGTTTCCAAGCCGGTCCAGGGCAAAGGACGGAAGTTCCTGATCACCACCCGCGCCGGAGTTCCGGATCGCTGTCCCCACGGTAGAACCCGGGGGCCCTCCCGATACCAGGATGCGCAGGTCTGCGCCCTGGGCGACGGTGTCCGGCAGCAACTGCACGGGGCCATCGGCCTGGGCCAGCGCCGATCCGTGGCAGGCGGCCAGCAGCAGTGGCAGAATCCATCTTTCCAATCGTGGCATCATTGATATCTCCCCGGGGCACGTGGCCCGTAATACACGTCGTTCCCTAAAGCACAATGTCGAAACAGGAAAATGTGCACGGATGCCGTAGAGAGAATTCCGCTCTGATGCCGGATGATTACCGCCAAAGCCTGCTGTGACCCACCAACTCCTCGAAGTGGTCTACAGGGACGACCACATCATTGCCGTCAACAAGCCGCCCGGGTTGTTGACCCACCGCAGCGCCATCGATCGGCACGAAACCCGGTTTGCCATGCAGATGCTGCGTGACCAGATCGGTCAAAGGGTCTATCCCGTCCACCGGCTGGATAAGCCAACTTCCGGAATTCTGCTGTTTGCGTTGAGCCGGGACTGTGCCCGGCAGCTGTCAGAGCAGTTTGCGTCCCGGCAGGTCGACAAGTATTACCTGGCCGTGGTGCGCGGCTTTTGCCCTCACCACGGCGTCATCGATCATGCCTTGCGGGAGAAACTGGACAAGATGACCGATGATCGCGCCGTCGCGGACAAACCGCCCCAGGAGGCGGTTACCCGGTTTCGAAGACTGGCAACAGTCGAGTTGCCTATCGAGGTCGATCGATATCCTCAAACCCGCTATTCCCTGGTTCAGCTGCACCCCACGACCGGCCGAAAACACCAGCTGCGCCGTCACATGAAACACATCGGCCACCCCATCATCGGAGACAGCACCCACGGCAAGGGTGTCCACAACCGGTTCTTTGCCGATCACTACGGCTGCCGGCGCCTGCTGCTGGCCTGCACCGGCATGGGCCTGGACCATCCCGTGACCGGCCAGCCGTTGTTGCTTGCGGCCAGCCCCGGTGAGGATTTCATGCGGGTGCTGATGGCGTTTGACTGGCTGGAGCAGGCGAGATCTCGCGGGTGAACGCACAATGTAGTGGTGATTGAGCAATTCGTGTTTTTTCGCGTAATGCCTATGTGAAGGCTGTTGCATATACATCAGTTTCCGGTTCAGGGCAGATTTACCGGCGCCGTTCTCGGGTAGTGGGCCAATTGACGAAATTATCGAGTTCCGATTACCTGATAACGTGATTGAGACCTTTGGCAACGCTCTGGCAGAGGATCTGTTTGGCGACCGACGCACAAGGGTCACACGGGCGTTTCCGCAGGAACTGCGCCGAGCAGCACGGCGGAAACTGCTGTATCTGCATGATGCAGCTGAACTGACCGATCTGGGGGTACCACCTGGCAATCGCCTGGAAAAGCTAAAATGCGATTGGAAGGACTTTTACTCCATTCGGATAAACGAGCAATGGCGAGTGGTCTTCAGGTGGCGGGGCGGCAACGCACTGGATGTACAAGTGTGACTATCACTGACGAATTCACTCAATGACAAGGCAGCCCAAAAACCCATTCCATCCCGGCGAAATTCTGCTGGAGGAATTCCTCGAGCCACAGGGCATCACCCGGGCAGCCTTTGCCCAGGAGTTGGGTTGGACAAGGACGCGCTTGAATGAGCTGATCAGGGGAAAACGCGGGATCACCGCGGCGTCAGCACTTGATCTGGCTGACGTACTCGGCACATCGGCAAAGCTGTGGATGAACCTGCAGGCTACTTTCGATCTGGATAAAGTCGCGAAGGAACGGCGGGTAGCATAATCCGAAGCGGCCACCACGCACATTCCCGTTCAATCAATTAGACGCCGCTGGAGCAGCGCGGACATATCGCGTCTGCCATCAGCGACCAGGTGGATTATCACTGTCCTGGCGCGAACCTGGTAGATCACCCGGTAAGGTTTGAAGAAAACCTCTCGATATTTTTTCAGTCCTAACGCTCGCAGCTCCGGCGGAAACACACCACGTTGCGGGTTCTGCTGAAGCGATTCGACTTTCTCTTCGATTTTCTTCAGCACATGGAGTGCCTGCTCGACCGAGTCGTTTCGAGCTATCCACTGGGCGATGTTGTCGAGATCTGCTGAGGCGGAGTGGGTGAATTGAATTCGATAGCTCACTGTTCAAGGCGCTTTCTCGCGCCTATGAACGCAGCAGATTTGGAAGTGGTCTCACCCCGCTCAATCTCCGCTTCGCCCAGGGCGAGGATTTTTAGCAGTGCCAAAGCTTCCTGGGTCTGTTCGTAACTGTGAATGTCCTGCACAACAATCTTGGCCTCACCATTTTGGGTGATCAGCAGTGGTTCCCCGGTTTCCGTGACCGTCTTCACCGCATCCGCGGTCTGTGCCTTCAGGTAGCTGATCGGTTTGATCTGTTTGGCCAGGCTCATCGAAGTACTCCAAGGTGAGCAAGAAAACTAAATTTAGTCCTTTTTTGGCAACTCGACAAGTCGACTCGGGCGCCTGTTGGGTTGCTGTGGTAGGGAGCCATTCACAGATTTGACCGCAATTGATCCCAGCCCATCCATGGCGAAACGCCACATCCTGCTGTCAGATCATTACCCGTCAATGGTATGGTCTTTCTTATGTCATCATTTGGGCAGAAGTGTCCGCAAACTGATCGCTCTGGAGGCGATGGCCGAGCCATCGAATAGCGACACGCCATGAGCGCAAAATTGCGTTTGCACTACGATCGATTGTTCCCGGCGGAAGCCTCCACCCGGGAAATCGCCCGCGCGCTCTACGAATCGGTGGAAAAACTGCCGATCATCAGCCCCCACGGCCACACGGACCCGTCCTGGTTTGCCGACAACCAACCCTTTGCCGACCCGGCGGAACTGCTGATCGTCCCCGACCACTACGTCTTTCGCATGCTGTACAGCCAGGGTAGTCCCCTGGAGAGCCTCGGCATTGGCACAGACCCAGGGAAACGCAGTGAGGAGCAATCCAGACGGATATGGCAGCTGTTTGCCGAGCACTACCACCTGTTCCTCGCCACGCCCTCACGAATCTGGCTGGACTACGTCTTCGAGAAGGTCTTCGGCATGTCCGAGGTGCTGAACGCAGAAACCGCGACCGGCTATTACGACCAGATCGCCGACTGCCTCCGGCGCGATAACTTCAGGCCAAGAGCATTGTTCGACCGGTTCAATATCGAGGTACTGGCGACCACCGAATCGCCGCTGGATGCGCTTGCCCGCCACGATGCCATTGCTGGCAGCGATTGGCCGGGCCGGGTGATTACCACGTACCGCCCGGACCCCGTCGTCGATCCGGATTTCGAAGGTTTTTCAGCCAACGTCGAGCGGCTCGGCGAGTTGACCGGCCAGGACACCAGCCGGTGGCCAGGATACCTGCAAGCCCATCGGGATCGACGCGATTACTTCATCCAACGCGGCGCCACCGCCACCGACCACGGTCATCCCACCGCGCAAACCGCCGACCTCTCCAGTCAGCAATGCCAGGTGCTCCTGGACAAGGCCCTGACCGGCCGGATTTCGGCCGATGAGGCCGAGCAATTCCGGGCCCAGATGCTGTGCGAGATGGCCGCCATGAGCCTGGAGGACGGCCTGGTCATGCAGCTCCATCCCGGCTCGTTCCGTAATCACAATCGTGACGTGTTCGCCGGTTTCGGTCGAGACAAGGGCGCCGATATTCCGGTCAGGACCGAATACGTGCGCGCCTTGAAGCCGCTGCTGGACAAATTTGGCAATCGCGCCGATTTCACCCTAATCCTGTTCACGCTGGATGAATCCACCTACAGCCGGGAACTGGCGCCGCTGGCCGGTCACTATCCGTGCCTGAAGCTCGGCCCGGCCTGGTGGTTTCACGACAGCCCGGAGGGTATGCGCCGGTTTCGTGAAATGACCACCGAAACCGCCGGCTTCTACAACACCGTCGGATTCAACGATGACACCCGGGCGTTCATGTCGATTCCGGCAAGACACGATGTGGCGCGCAGGATGGATGCTGCGTACCTGGCGCGCCTGGTCGCCGAGCACCAGCTCGGCGAGTCCGATGCGTTTGAGCTGATCCGGACGCTTAGCTATGACCTGGTGAAAGCGGCCTACAAGCTTTGATCGATCCCACTGATTCCAGGTCATCGAACCGACTGCAGGCAGCAAGCCTTGAGTCACTGCCCGCGTCGGTGGTGCGGCCCCGTTATCGACGCCAGGAACATAAACCAGGCATTGTCCATCTTGGCACCGGCGCATTTCATCGCGCCCACCAGGCGGTCTACACGGATACCGCCCTGGGGGCTGAAGGTGGAGACTGGCGGATTATCGGGGCCAGCCTGCGCAGCCGGTCAACCTGCGATCCTTTGAACCGCCAGGGCGGCCTTTACACCGTCGTGTCCCGTGACGTTGAGTCCGAGGAGTTCCGGGTAATAGGCGCCCTGGACCGGGTACTGTTTGCACCGGACGATCCCGCTGCGCTGATCGACGTCATCGCCAGCGCGGACACTCGAATCGTGTCCCTGACGGTGACCGAGAAGGGCTACTGTTACAACCCGGCCAGCTCCAGTCTGGATACCGCCAATGAACTGATCAAGTCGGATCTGCTGCGACCGGATTCGCCGCGGTCCGCGCCCGGGTTCATCGTGGCCGGGCTTCAGTCCCGGCGACGGTCCGATGCCGGCCCGGTCACAGTGCTCAGCTGTGACAACCTGCCTGACAATGGGGTGATCACGCGAACCGTGGTCCTTGAGCTGGCAGACAGGATCGACCCTGAATTGACAGGCTGGATTGAGCGCAACGTGTCCTTCCCCTGCTCCATGGTCGACCGCATCACCCCTGCGACCACCGACGCCGGGCGGCAATACGTCGCCGACCAGTTGGGTTGTGTCGACGAATGTCCCGTTTTGACGGAATCCTTCAGTCAATGGGTCATTGAAGACCGGTTTGCCGCCGGTCGGCCGGCCTGGGAAGCTGGCGGTGCTCTTTTTGTCACCGACGTTGCGCCGTTCGAAAAAATGAAGCTGCGCCTGCTGAACGGCAGCCATTCAGCCATCGCCTATCTCGGCTACCTTGCCGGCTTCGAATACGTGCACGACGTCATCGCGAACCCGCCATTTCGCGACCTGATTCGCGTCATGATGGACACCGAAGTCACCCCAACGCTTGAAGCCACGGATTTTGATGTTGACGCCTACAAAGACGAACTCATTCGCAGGTTCGCCAACCCCAACCTGAACCACCAGACCCGGCAGATCGCCATGGACGGCTCACAGAAACTGCCCCAACGATTACTGGAACCGATCAGCGAACGGCTGTCGGAGGGAAAACCGATCCACTGCCTCGCACTGGCAGTGGCTGCGTGGATGCGTTACGTCACCGGGCAGGACGACGCCGGTACCACCATCGACGTCGACGATCCTTTGGCCAAAGACTTTGCACGAATTCGTCGAGACCACGCTGAAGACCCGGCCGCAATTGCGGAAGCCCTGATGGCCATCCGACCGGTTTTTGGGGAAAAGCTTCCCACCAACCCGGCTTTCTGGAACCCGGTTACGGAGTCGTTGACGCAGTTGATGCAGACCGGCGTCATGGCAACCTTTGAGTCAACGCTGAAACGTGTCAACGGGAGATTAGATTAGCGGTGCCCGCGCGACTCGTGTGGGCTGAGTCATTTTGCTTCAAAGTATCCGTAAGGACCCGTCCAGGAAAGGGCCTTGCCGTCTACCTTCAGCTTGTGTGTTGTTGACGCGCTGGCGTCCGAGTTCGACAGCGCAAGTATGCGTACTTGCCCATCCAGATCCTCGATGGAAACTGCCGTGTAATCCTCGTCATCATGAACAACCCCCAGCGCCAAGATGAAGCTGTTGGAATTGGTCGCAGATTCCGACACCGGGTCGTAACCTCCATGGGACTCAACAACTGTTGCAAATAACGTGTTGCCCACATCGTTGCGCCGGATGAGAAAGCCCGCATCTCGCCGCAAGTTGAAATCGGGATCGTTGGCGCCGATTCTCGTGAACAGCAGTTGGTCGGCGTCATCAGCGACCGAGGTCAGGGTGTAGAACCTGCGATCACCCATCCACGAGAACCTGCTGATCCCGGACGCGGGCACTCCTTTTCCTTCCAGCAGCAGGTGCTGGTAACCGTTCTGACTGCCAAGGACGCCTGGAGGCGACGGTGAGTCGTATTCAAAATTCGTCTGCATCACCTGCCCCATGTAGTAGTACGGCAGGTCGTACTGATGGGTCGAAGCGGAACTGACCTTGAAGATGTCCAGCACGAATGGTTTCTCGAATCCCTCCTGGCTGATCAACGCCATGGTCCGCTGCATGACCGTGCCTGGGTAGGCATTTGAGTCTGTCGCGCTGACCACCTGCACATCGGGGTTGCTGTCGTCGTAGAAGTAGAGATCGGAATGGTGCTGGCTGCCGATTTCGTACTTGCCCTGGAAATGCGATGTAGCGTTCTGGGTCAGGGTGTTGTGGGCGATAGTCTGTTTCGCCCAGGTTGTGTTTTCCGGCAGGTAGTTGCCGCCGCCCTTTTGTTCGATGTTGACGAAGCGCACCAGCCCATAATCCTGCAGGACCTCATCTCCCTTTTCATGCAGTGAGAACGACAGCTTGTCGTAGTGCCCGTGGCTCAGGCCCTGGGCGGTGTATTTGAACACCAGTTCGATTTCATCCCCGGGGGCACGCAGCACGGCCACCCCGCCCTGCATGCCCTTTGGCCCGTCTGAATATTTGACGGATTTTTTCTCATAGGGCTTTGCCCTGCCGTCGCGAATGGCCAACGCAACAGCAATACCGGCGTCATCCAGCAGGACCTGCCCCTGCTCCTGGGCAATACTCAGCAAACCGGGATTGCCCCCGCCGTATAGAAAAGCAATATTCACGGCCGACACCACCCCGCTGTTGTTATAGGACATGCCTTTTTGGCCATCATTCAACGGGAAGAAATCGCCGCGGGCATCTGAAAGGTTGAGCAGTGCATCCACCGCTTTCAGCAACACGCCATCCTGTTGCTGAAAGACCTCCAGCTCAGGCTTGGCGTTATGCAGACCCTGGGCAAAAATCAGAAAGGGGTACATGGCGTACCGCTGGTAGTACGGGCCCTCGGTGTAGTAGCCGTCGGGGGAAAACGGTTCAGCCAGGTTGGCCAGGAATCCGGCCTCCTGCCCCTCCACGAAGAAGAACCCACCATCATCGTCCTTGGCCGTGGTGTCGAGTTCGCCGAATGGTATGCCGTACAGGGCACGCTCGATCAGTTCG
This sequence comes from Lysobacterales bacterium, assembly GCA_030065125.1. Taxonomy (GTDB): domain Bacteria; phylum Pseudomonadota; class Gammaproteobacteria; order Xanthomonadales; family SZUA-38; genus JASJDM01. Next base: position 19,981 of record JASJDM010000069.1, read on the forward strand.
TCGTCGCCCATGACCAGGCCAATCATGCCCACCGCGGCAGTGGCCCAGGTGCTGTGATTGTGTACCCGGTTGAAAAACCTCGGATTGACTACCGAAATGTGGTCGGCAAATGGGCGAAAGAGATTGTCCTCCAGCCTCTGGCGGTCTTTGGCGGACAGGTAGTCATGGATAGCGTCGTATGCCTGGCTGGTGTACACGAGCCAGTTGGCGTCGTTGAGGCATTGCCAGAAGAGCTTGCCGCGGGCATAAGAACGCGTCTTTGGGTGCACGGGCAAATCCTTGTACATGGCCTCGTACTGGAACAGCATGTCGCGCACGTATCGAGCATACTTTTCGTCGTCGAGGATCTGGTACAGGGCCCCGGCCTTTTGCATGACGAAAAAGTTGCGCTTGTGCCGCTCATGGGTATAGCCGCCTGAATAGTCCTTGGGTATCGGCGTGTCGATTCCTGCTTCAATCTCGGCATCAACTTCGGCCTTGGCCCGTGCCAGGGTCTGGTCGAACAGGGGCACGCTACCCAGCGCCGCCCGGATTTTCTGGACACCATCCTGGGTCAGGATGACCTTTGGGTGGTCGCCGGCCTGGCTCGCCGCTGGAGGCAGCACCGCCAGGCAAAACAACAATGACGCGATGGAAGTCGGTCGATTCATGAGTGACTCGATCTCTCTCTGTTACAGGTGCTGTCGGAAAAACGACACCATGCGTTCCCAGGCCAGTTGGGCCGCCTGCTCGTGATACCGCGGCGTTGAATAGTTGTGGAAACCGTGGCGGGTTCCCGGGTAGGTGTGCATCTCGTAGGTGACCCCGGCGGATTTCAGCGCCGCCTCGAATTCGGGCCGCATGGCGTTGACGCGCTTATCGTTTTCCGCGTAGTGCACCTGCAGAGCCGCCCTGATCTGCGGAACCTTGTCGGTAGCCGCCGCACTCCCGTAGAACGGCGCGCCGGCGTGCAGTTCATCTCCCAACTCAGTGGCCAGGTAGTTGGTGGTACCGCCTCCCCAGCAAAACCCGGTGGCGCCCAGCCTGCCATTGGATGCTTCATGGGACTTTACAAAGCGCGCGCTGTTGGCCATGTCCTGCCGCAGTTTGGACTGATCCAGTGTCCGCTGCATGGCACGACCGTCGTCGTCGTTTCCCGGGTAGCCGCCAATGGGTGACAGTCCATCGGGCGCCAGCGCGAGGAAGCCCGCCACGGCAAATCGCCTGGCAACGTCCTGGATATAGGGATTCAGGCCCCGGTTCTCGTGCATGACCAGCACCGCGGGAAACGGTCCCTTACCCACCGGTGAAACCAGGTAACCCCGCATTTCCCCGGACGTTCCTCCCGGTGATGGGTATTCAATCCAGTTCGCCTTGATGCGCCTGTCGGTAAACTGGATCTCCTGGGCTTCGGCGTAGTTCGGGATCAGGGCCTGGGCCATGGCCAGGGCAGACGCACCAGCCACCGTCAGCTCCCCTGCCCGCTTGAAGAACTCGCGCCGGTCGATGTGCCCGTGGCAATACTCGTCGTAGAGCTCAAAAACCTGGTCGTCAATTTCATGTTGTCGCATGGTCAGTTACCTGCAGTAGATTTTGATTTTTGGGTCACCCCGAACGCTCTCAGGCCGAGGGCAACGCATCGATAAAGTCCGCCATGCGCTGCTGCATCGCGGTATCGGGCAACTCGCCGAAGGCGGCACCAATATTGTCCAGCATGTGCTTGGGCTTGCTGGTCGCCGGCGTCACCACGGTGACGGCAGGGTGGGCCGCCGCAAACTTGATAAAAAACTGACCCCAGGACTCGATGCCAATCTCGCGGGCCCACTCCGGCACCTTCCGCTCGCCGACGCGCTTCCACAGCCGAGTTCGCCCGAACGGCAGGTAAACCAGGACCCCGATGCCGAGTTCCTCGGCGATGGGGAAAATCTCGTCAGCGGCCCGGCGGTCGTCAACGGCGTAATTCACGCCAATGAAGTCGATGGGCTCATTGCGCATGACGGCCGCCAGGTCCGGAAACCGGGTCTGGCCGGTGTAGGTGGTTCCGATGTAGCGCACCCTTCCGTCGTCGCGCAGTTCCTTGAGGACGCCCATCTGGGTGGGAATGTCCCGCAGGTTATGCACTTGGATCAGGTCGATGGGGTCCTTGCCAATGTACTCGAACGAGCGCTCGATCTGGGCCCTGGCCGCGTCGGCATCAGCCGAGGAACCGCCACGCGGCACCACGTTGACCTTGGTTGCCCAGAACACTTTCTCAGCCGCACCCAGATCCTGCACGATTTTCCCGGCGACCCGCTCCGCTTCGCCATAGCTCGGCGCCGTGTCAAACACGGTTCCACCGTTGTCCAACATCGTGCTGATGACGTCGCGCAGTTGACTGACATCGTCACCTCCGGCGAGACGGCGGAACGTGGCCGATGTGCCCAGCCCGACGATGGGCAGTTTTTCGCCGGTTTTGGGTACTGCCCGTGTAATCAGGGCCTTGTGATGCGCCGCATTCAGCAACTCTGCCGGCAGCATGCCGGCGATCCCTGCCATGGCAGAGAACTTCAGGAATTTCCTTCGCGATGTCATTGATACACCCTCTTTTTGTTTAGATTTGATGACCCGTCAGGACGTGATGATCTGCCAGACCCCCCGAATGCCCATCGACGTGGTGACGAGGGAAAATAGCAGGATTGCCGTGAGCAATGCGTTGGTGATCGCCGTATGCCGGTGTTCTCCCATGAGATCCCGCCGGTTTCCCAGGTACAGGATACAGGCGACGGTCACGGGAAGGATCACGGCGTTGAAGGCCTGGGAAACGATCATGACGAAAACCGGCCGTGCTTCGAAAATCGGCACCACCAGCCCAAGCAGCGATATGACCAACACCATGACGCGATAGCGCGGCAGGGTCATGTCACGCTGGGACTGGTTATAGTCACACAGCAGCCAGGGCAGCATCAGGACATTGGGAAACTGGGACGACACCCCCGCTGCCACGATGCCCACCACAAAGATCGTGGTGGCCAGCGATCCCGCCAGGGGCTCCAGCAGCCCGATCATCTGGGACGCTTTTTCCAGGCCCAGGCCCTCAGCGTGCAGGGTTCCGGCTGCTGCCGCCATGATTGAGCCGCTGATGACGAACATCATCGCCACGGCCGCAATGGCATCGTTGCGCTGTTTTCGGCTGTCGGCCAGGGTCCACCCCGCCTCCTTGACCAGGGTCGTGCGGATGATGAACAGGCCGGAGAAGACGGTGGTGCCCACCATGGATGCGATGACCAGAAACGGGCCCCTGCCGTCGTCCAGGGTCACCTCGGGGAGCGATGGCACCAGGCCTTTCAGGATGTCCACGGGCGGCGGCATCAGGATGAAAAAATTGAGAATGAAGCAGGCCGACATGACGGCGACAATCACCGCCAGGCTGCGCTCGAAGAACTGGGTTTTGCCATTCCAGAAAATGAAGTAAACCAGCGCGACGAAAAATCCGGCAAACCACACCGGCGCGATGCCGCCGTCAACCACGGCCTTGGACCACTCCGAACTGACCTCCGCCACGATGCCCATCACACCCATGACGCTGCCGCTCACCCCGGCGGTCAATGCGACGATGAAAAACAAGCCGACCACCGGGTGAATGTGCCGGCGGAAGGCCTGCAGCGCCGTCTCGCCGGTCACCAGCGTCAGGCGACCGTAAACGTTGATCATGAAATAGGTGGCCAGGCAGGACGCCACGATGGTCCACAGCAGGGACATGCCGTAGGTCGCCCCGGCTTTGGCCATGGCCGTGACGCTGCCGGTGCCGATGTTGAAACCCAGAAGGAAAATGCCGGGAAGAAACAGGGCCAGGGTTTTGGTTAACCTATTGGGCACTGCGAATCACGCTATTGGACACACGGCGATGGAAGAGACCTGGCGCTGGTTTGGGCCCGACGACACAGTAACGCTGGAACAGATCCGCCAGGCAGGCGCGACCGGCGTGGTCACGGCGCTGGATCACGTACCCACCGGCGAGGCCTGGCCTGCCCCGGACATCCAGGAGCGCAAAAACCTGATCGAGAATGCCGGGCTGACCTGGTCGGTGGTGGAGTCGGTACCGCTTCACAACGATATCAAGACCCGAACGGGTGAGTACCGCCGCTATCTCGACAACTACAGGCACAGCATCCGCAACCTGGGGGCTGCCGGTATCCCCTGTGTCTGCTACAACTTTATGCCCGTGGTTGACTGGACCCGCACCAACCTGACCTACGAGTTGCCGAACAAGGCCCAGGCGTTGCGGTTCGAGATGACGGACTTCGCGGCCTACGATCTGTTTGTTCTCCAGCGCGAAGGTGCCAGTGACAGCTACAGCGACGCCGTCATCAAACTGGCTACACAACGATTCAATGCCATGTCGCCCGAGGCCCGTGCGGCACTGGAGAAGAACATCATTGCCGGACTGCCCGGAGGTGAAGGAAGTTACACCCGCGACGGCATTCGGTCCGCCATTGAGCAGTTCTCGAGACTGGGCAACGAGGGCTACCGCGCCAACCTGGTTGCGTTTCTCCAGGAGGTCATTCCCGTTGCCGAGGAGGCAGGTGTGGTCATGGCCATCCATCCGGACGACCCGCCGTATTCGCTGTTCGGCCTGCCTCGTGTGGTATCCACTGCCGATGATGCGAGGGCGCTGCTTCGCGCCGTTCCGAGCCCGGCCAATGGCCTGACGATGTGCGCGGGCTCCTACGGCGCCCGGGGCGACAACGACCTGGTCGCCATGATCCGCGAATTCCACGATCGCGTTTACTTCGTCCACCTGCGCAATATCAAGCGCGAGGACGACGGTTCCTTCTACGAGTCCGATCATCTGGACGGTGACAACGATATGGTCGGCATCATCAACGCCCTGCTCGATACGGAGCAGCAGCGACAGGGGCTGCCGCCCGGCCGGTGCAGGATCCCCATGCGCCCGGACCACGGACATACCATGGGCGAGGAACAGTCCGATGAGCGCGTGCGTCCGGGCTATTCCTACGCCGGCCGTATGAAGGGTCTGGCCGAACTGCGCGGTGTTATTCATGCGCTCACAGCCATGCGCAGATAGCCTGCTGGCGGTGTCAATTACTCACCCTCGCCGTTTGGTGGGGGCTCAACTGAGCGGGTGAGCAGAATCCTGCGAAAGGCGACAGAAGCAAAATCGCCGTTGGCACGGTCCGTGTCCCAATCACCGGTGCCCGCGCAGGCTGGATAGCGAAACGAGGAGTCGTCCTTCGCGCTGCACTGGTTGTAGGCTCCCGCCTTGAAGTAGAGCGCATCGCCGGAGTAACCCTTCGGATTGTCCCGGTCGTCGACCTTTCCGTAGGCGTCAACATTGTTTGTCAGGTCGATCCGGTACCGAACGGTCCGTGCCGGATCCATGGTCCTGAACGTGAGGACCATGACGTTGCCATGCACGTTGACGTTGTAGTTGAACCACTCACCGAGCGCGATCCCGTCTTCCCCCGGGTCGTCCGCATTGTCCCAGCTGTTGCCCCAGACCGGGTAAGCGATGTCGGTACGGTCTGGATCGTCGGCGGCCAGGTTTCTCTCGTAGGTCCAGAACACCGAACCCTTTTCATGACCCGGCCATTTCTTGTAGAAGATTTTCAGGGGCTCGTTGCCGTAGCCAAACCCCCGCCGAACCTGGTCTTTGTCTTTGATCGCGTGAATCTGCCCGACCACCACTGAATACGCCGACGGTTTGCCGGGATACCTGGCGTTTTCAGCAACCTGCAGCACCCGGAGCGTGGCTTCCAACTGGCCGCCGACATCTGCAAATTTGCGGGCCCGGCGGTTGGCTGCCAGCGCAAAATTGTTCTTCCGGTCGTGAGTCCCGATGGCCGTATTGGTGCCGCGGAACATCTGCCGCAACTCGCTGCGGGTGTTGGTGGAGTTCGCCGTGGTTGCCGCCCGGTTGGGTGCCGTGAAGACGAGAGATCCCTGTTGATCCAGGTAGAAGAAATCGGGATGTGAGTAGGTCTTCAAGCCGCCGACGCTGATTTCATCGACCTTGCCGTCATCGTCGGCGTCCGTTGGCAGCGTGAGCTTCCAATAGCGCAGGTCGAATTGATCGGCGGGATTCTGTGCCCGATCGTCGGCTGGCCCTGCCACCGCCTTTTCCAGCGGGGACGACAGATTGCGCCCCGGTGACATGTAGATATCGTCGTAGCGCACACCACCGTTTCCATAAGGTGCATCACGCGGACCCGTATTTGAAATCGCCATGAAGAATGTCAGTGGCATCTGCCGCTGCATGCGGAAATCCGCGCCGGTGAATACCCGCTGTTGTTCTGAAAATTCTCCGCCCCGGACATACAAATCGTAGCGCTGGCCACCCGCATCGCGCGGCGCGTTGTTGACTACGGTCCACAACTCGTACCATTGTCCCGGCGCCAGCGGCCGCGCTGGCCTGTTGGTATCAGGGTTGATGATTCTCGCGTAGGCCTTGGCGCCGCTCAGCACCATCAAGGTGCCGTCGTTTTTGCTGCCGTCCGACTCCATCTTGTCGGTAATGCGGATCATCGGCTCGAATGAGTCGTAATGATGTTCCGGAATCTCAGCCAGGGGCACATTGCCGACCCCGAAGGACTGGTTATTGGGAAAGTACTCTACGTTGATCCGGGTATAGAACGTGTAGGTCTCACCCACCTGTACGGCCACCGGTAGCGGCTTGAACCCGATAGCCTTGCGGTTGCCGACGACGCCATCCGGCGCCGGTTTTCTCAGCATGAAGCGGTTCCCGGTTGCTGGGTCGCTGTGGACCTCAGATACCTGCGGATTGGGCACATGGGGGTCGGTGTCGTTCTGGACGTCGATATTGGTCCAGCCGGTCAGTGGCGGATTCGACTCGAAATCGTCCACCAGCTGCCAGGGGAACGCAGCGCCGGTGCCGTGGCACAGAGCCAGTACCGTCAGAGCCACCCATCTGTTTTGTTTCCCAGTCATGAAGACCGCATCTCAATGCAAACTTCAGTTGATCGTCTTCCGACGCTGGTTTCTCTGGTACTCATACAGCGAGGGAACGGACCGGGGCATTTCGTTCAGCATTTCCACGTAAGGCTCGGGCCGGTAGTCCAGCTTGAATGTTCGATTGCCGTGCAGACCGACGATACGAGCCATGGGCCCCTCGTCCAGGCCCTGCACCGTCACCACTTCATCGGCGTACGCGCCGCCGGTAATCAGCACCCGTAGATTCCAGGTGGTATTGAATGCGCCGTGGCCGGGCTGCCAGTAGGGGGCGCCGCTGCCGTCAAATACGGGGGTGACCGGTCCGTCGTCGGTCCGAACCGCCTGCATATGAAGTGTGACGTTGTCGAACAGGTTCTGGTGATTTGCCCCCGCATGCTGGTCCAGCGTCGGAATCACGAATACCTCGGCATTCTTGTACACGCATTTGGTCGACTGGGTATTGAAGGTCAGGGAGTGCAGTACGGGGTTCATGACCGTGATGTTGTCGGCCAGCACGTTATGCACGTTGCCCATGTGTACCGCGTAGTGCGCCCTGCGCGTTCCCGCGGAAACGATGTCCTTGTAGGTCAGGTTGGCACTGGCGTAGCTCAGAATACCGCTGTCGGCATTGGTGATGCGGAGGTTTCTGGCCCAGGAGTCGAAGGCACTGGTGAAGTAGATGCCGTTGTAACCCTGTTCCAGGTGGTGGCCGAAAAAGGGTGCGTCTGGGAACTCGAGGTGCAGGTCTTCGATACCGATGTTCTGAAATCCTTCCCACGCAACGACCTGGGCCGGGATCTGGGCATTGGCATCGTGCAGGAGCGGATCAGCCAGGGTAACGTTACGGCCGTCCACGGCTTCGACCCGGGAGATCTGCCGGACCAGCGGTCGTTCGGGAAAGGACCAATGGTGAGAGCCCGCCGATTTGTACGCGGGTCCATACAGCGACTTGATGATTCCCGCCTCCGGCCCGGTGCGGTTGATCCACTGCAACTGGACAATGTCTCCAGCATTGATGCTGGCATCCTGGTCAAGAACGACCCGCCGGGCGCCGCGAGTTCCCGAGGCCACCCCTGCCAGGCTTTGGATGACCGGGTCGAACTCTTCCAGGTAAGGCGCCGTTCGCACGCCGGGTTTCTGAACCCAGATGAATCCGCCACTCCACGAGTATTCCGAAAAATACTCGTCGATGTTCATCTCCGGTTCTTTCTGGCGCTTGTCCAGTTTCACGATGTACTGGCGCAGCTCGTCCAGGGACTTGCTCTTGTCCACCTGGTTCAGGGGCCGGGGAAAATACAGCAGCGTGCCGCCTTCGCCCGAGCCAGCCCCCTGCAGAACGAAATCAGACCGTTCGATCTTCAGCACCCCTGAAATCCGGTAACTTCCTGCACCAAAGCGAACAATGACTGGCCCCTTGACGCTGTTGGCGTGCGCAATGGCGGCCTGCACGGCCTGGGTGTCGTCCTTTCCATCGTCCGCCTCCGCTCCGAACGCGGCGACTTCAACCACGGTTCCTTTGGCTTCCGGAATGGCCCGGTTGCCGTTGGCGTAACCCGCGTAAGAGAAGTCAGGCAGATAGTTTGATTGCGTTATTGTCTCTAGGGACAAAATATCGGCATCGCCGACATGCCGACCCTCTGAGACTGCCACGGTGACATAAAGGAGTAGAGCCAATATGCAGAGAACTCGAAATAAGTGTTTATTAATCATTAACTTATATACCAAATAAGCCAACTGCGAGCCACCCAGGGGAAGCCAGCACAGTATTCTCGGCCCATTTCCGATGAATTCCAGCCCCTATTCTACGCTGATTTGTCCCAAAATAAGAAATGATTGACACCGGTGACATTAATCGTATACTAAATTTTCACGTATCCAGATCAGCCGTTTTTGGTGGCACCAATCGCCAGAGGGAAAATCCAGTGAAATATCAACGTAAAGCTCTTGCGTTAGCGATTACCGCGTCGCTTGCGTTTTCATACACAGCCGTTGCCCAGGACAACGACGTGATGGTTGCGGGGGACGATCAGGAAATCGAAGAGAT
>JASJDM010000131.1 GCA_030065125.1 Lysobacterales bacterium
TTGGGAATGACTTTTTGCGCCCTTATGGGGTCAGTCTCATTTACTTTCAGTAATCAGAAACGCCAAACCCGCCATTCCATCCAATCTATGTAGAGCCAAATCTGGACAGGCATGATTTGTTCTATGCTCTGCCACCAGTACCAAGATTGTCTCCAATTCCAACGTTATCGCAGGGCTGATCTGGACAGGTTTTTTGGAACTGGCGTACGCACAAAGACCGAGTGACTTGGGGGGCACCGAACGCATACGCTTGGCAGTTGGTGCCTTGGGAATGACTTTTTGCGCCCTTATGGGGTCAGTCTCATTTACTTTCAGTAATCAGAAACGCCAAACTCGCCATTCCATCCAATCTATGTGGTTCAGCCGACTCGCGCGGCAGTAATGTCGAGGAAATGGTATTAACGTATAGTCACATCCCAAGCGATTGAGGGGGAATTGAGTCATGTCACTATCAGATGCTGCGACTAACGCGCGGATTCTGCGCGAGGCCTACGCTCTGTGGAACGATTCTGGTGCCGGCCAGGGGGCCGTTGACCATTGGCTGGGTTTGCTGGACAAGGACATTCGCTGGCGGTCAATGGCGAATGGCGCGGAAGGCATGCCCTTCACGCGCCCCATGGACGGTCTCAGCCAGGTGCTCGAGTACTTTGCCGGGTTGGCCGAGGATTGGGAGTTGCTCCACTACACGGTGGACGACATCATTGCCGAGCGCGATCGGGCGGTCATGGTTGGAAGCTGTGGCTGGCGCCATCGCCACACCGGCAATTCGCTTGACACCCCCAAGGTCGACGTCTTTCGGTTTCGCGACGGCAAGATCGTCGAGTTCCACGAATTCTACGACAGCGCGGCGGCGCTTCAGGCCACCCGCGGCTAGTCCGATCTGTGGGTTCCTAATCCAGGAGCCCACAGCACCCGGGACCGACTCCCGCACTCTAGAACACTGAGCCAACCGACGCAGCGGCGGCGGCCGTAAGGGCGAGAAAGGTCCCGACCACGGCCGCGGTGGTCTTGAACATGCTGATGCTTTCGACCGTGATGCTCTCTATGTCCGGATAATCGTAGCAGGCTTCAGATCCGCAGATGCCGGAATCCGACAGTGCCTCGACGGTCACCTGGTGCATCGCGCCGTCGCGGGTCGCGATCCGTATCTCGTCACCGGTTGCCAGGTTGGAGGTCGCCTTGGCGTAATCCTCTGGCAGCGTCAGTTGGGTCGTGGACGTGCAACCCGCAAGGAAGCAAACGATCACGATGGACAGCAGAATTTTTTTGTTCAGGGTAGTCATGGCGTGGGTACCTGGTTTGATGGGTTCATGTTACGAGTGTGAATGCTGGCCGAATACGCCCAGCGAGGTATGGCTGCTATACATCGGCGCATGGCTTTAGATTCGGAGCGCCGCGGCTGCCCCGGATCTGCCTCCGGATCTGCCCCAGATTTGCAATAAGCCTAGCCACAAAGTCCAACGATTTGCTGGCTGTGGCTGCCCTGCTCGGCCGCCTGCAGCAGGAAGCTGGAAACCGCAGCCCGGGAGACAGAGCCTGCCCCCTCGGGCAAGGTGCCAACTCCGAGCCGATGACTCGTCGCCCGGTCGTTGTTTAGAAAACCCGTGCGCGCGATGGTCCAGTCGAGGCTGGAGCGGCGAATCCGCTCTTCCATGCGACGAGCTCCATCGACGATGTGTGGCACCAGCCGCCGCAATACCCGGGCAGACAGCTTGTCCGGCGGAAACAGCAAGGCGGAAGAAGTCACCAGGAGCCGTTCAACGCCACTTGCCTGCAAAGCGTCCACCATCGCAGCGGCGGATTCGGGGTAAATGGCGCTGGCCATTTTAGATGGCAAACGCGGTCCGAGCAGGGAGACCACCACGTCCTGACCCGGCAGAAGCGGTACCAGGACGGATGGGTCACAGGGGCTTCCGACGCGGACGTGCAGACGCCTGTGACTCACATCGGCCAGTCGGTCTTCAGCCCGCACCAGGCCAGTGACAGTGTGCCCGGCGCTCAAGGCGCGAGCGAGAAGCTCACGCCCGGTTCGCCCGTTCGCACCCAGCAGTAATATGTTCATACGGTTCTCCTTAATGACCTTACCGGGGCAGTTTATCTGTGCGAAATCGCTCAATAAAGGATTGAATATGCACAAATATTGTGCGGAAATGCACACATGGATTGGAACGACCTCCGCTATGTCCTGGCCATTTCCCGGGATCGAACCTTGTTGAGCGCCGCCGCCAAACTGGGCGTCGCCCATACGACCGTCAGTCGCCGGGTGAAAGCCCTGGAAGACCAACTGCGCGTCCGGCTGTTTGATCGCACCCCCGACGGCTTCATTCCCACCGCCGCGGGAGAAGACCTGGTGGCAGCAGCCGAGCGGATGGAGGACCAGGTACTGGCCGCCGAGGGCCGGGTGCTGGGCCGCGACGCCCGCCTGCGCGGCGCGCTGCGCGTGTCGACCGCGGACATCCTGTTCCAGGGTTTCCCGGACGCGTTTGCGTCATTCATTGCGCGTTACCCCAGCATCCACCTGACCGTGGCGACATCGTCGGAGCCAGCCTCCCTGACGCGACGGGAGGCCGACACGGTGCTGCGCCTGTCGAACGCACCACCCGAGCATTTCGTGGGCCGCAGGATTGGCCACGTGCAATTCGCGGTGTACGCCAGTGGCGAGCTGGTGGAACAGGTCGGCGAAGGCGCTCCTCTGAGCGCCTACCCCTGGATCGGTTGGGATGAACGGCAGGATTTTCGCTGGTTCGACCAGTGGCTGGCCAGCAACGCGCCCGGGGCCAAAACCGTATTCCGACTCGACAACAACACCTTGCTTCGGGGTCACGCCATACGTGCCGGCATGGGGGCCCAGATCCTCCCATGCTTTCTTGCTGACCCCGACCCGGACCTGCAGCGGATCGCCCCGCTGGATGACACCTTCAGACTGGACCTGTGGCTGCTGACCCTGGCCGAGTTACGCGCCAACAGCCGCGTCCGAGCCTTCATGGGCCATATGGCAGACGCCCTCGGTGCCCACCGCGACGCACTGGCGGGACGCCGGGTCGGGACGGTCCCTTCTGATATCTGAGGTCGTGGAAAATGGGCCCCACACCTCATTGACCAGGAGGGGCGGGATTCTGTTGGTCCAGGCTAGTTGACGAACAGACGTGTGTGGCCCACCTCGGTCGAACATATTCGTCCAGGGTCACCTTCAGGGCGTCGCCCCCGCGTTTGGCCGCGTCGCGGGCACCGGCGTGGCGAAGAATTGGTCGCGGTCGCTGAGTACCACCTTGGCGCCGATCAGGCGTTCGTAGCGCTACAGGGCGCCTGAAGACCAAAAGTTCCAGACAGCCAACGAATCGTGGTCTATAGTCAAGTCGGAGGCAGATTTCACCCACACGCAAATGCGCGATATGGGAAGGGGAAGGCCGCCCATGGCCTGGTCCCTGCGATGGATTGCACCGCCCAGCCGCTCCTGTTGGCTGGACGGATTTGCGCACCTCCAAGAACGAAACAGATTCGTCAATCGAGCGACAGCCGGCGCCCCTTTTTGGTGTCCTGTCATGGATAGACCATCACACTCGAAACGAGGAGGGAGATGCGATGAGATTTAAGTTGCTGGCCATTCACGGATTGCTGGCGGTGACGCTGGTTTCGCTGAGCGCATGCGCGGATTCTGACCAGGCCCCCGCCGATACGACCACTTCACTTGCAGCCGGGGAGGCCAAATCGGCAGGGACACCGCTGCCGCTGACTTCAATTTCAGCCGAGCAGGCGTTCGGACGCGTGCCGCCCACCGTTATCGAACCTGGGCCATGCCCCTTTCTAGCTGATCAGACGGCCCTGGCCACGGCCAACGCCAGCCCGGACCGGCCACTACTGCGCCAGTTGGTATCCAATGATCGCTGCCTGTGGAGCTACAACAGCGGCTTCGCGGTCGACATCCGTATCGAACCTACAGACACGGCAACGCCGCTGAGTGAGCGCCGCTACAACATCGGCGAAGACGCCGAGGTGTCCAATCAGGAAGGTCCCGGTGACAACGCAGCCGTTCTGCTCGACGCCACCTGGGGTGAGCCACGGCCGTTCGCATTCGGCTTCGAGCAGGGCGACCGTTCTGTCCTGATCAAGGTCACCGGAATGACCACCACGCCGGAATCGTTGCGCCGGACAGCCGAGGAAATCGCCGCCCGCTTACCGCAGGCGCCGGAAATCCAGCCGGTTTGGCGGCAGATCCAGACGGATTTCGACACCTGCCAGGTCTGGCCCGAAGCCGCCCTTCTGAGCCTGTTTGGGCGCGGTGAGACCGAATACACCGTGGCTGCCAACGGCCGGAATCAGTACTGCACGTTCGAGTTCAGCGGGCGTGAGTACCGGCCTGGCGAAAAGCTGCGAGTTGACCTGAACTTCGTTGCCCACGACAAAGACGTTTCTCAAAATCTGGTGGAAAAAGGCGCCCGCGCGCTGGACGGTTACGACGTACCGGTGCTTTCGAGATCCCGTACCGACGATTTCGGGCACAACGCCACCCTGCATGCGTTCATCGGCAACGACGAAGTCATCGTCAATGTCTCCAGCCAAGAAGGCCCCGAAGATGATCGGGCCGCGACACTGCTCCGAAACTTACTCACGCGCCTGGCTACTGAAGGATAGGAGTAATCGGGCCAAATCTGGACAGGCATGATTTGGAGATAGCCCTACTGCCCTTATCGCTTCCTCTTCAATGGCCAGAGGCAAAACTTGGACCGGCACGAAATGCTCGAATTGCATATAGGCCAGCGGGATTTCCACAGTGAGATTGACGAGGCTGGTTCAGCCGTTGATGACCGGGCTTCCCTCGATGAGCAATTGGCCAATTCGCCTGGGCACGTAGGCAATGGCAAGCACGTCGCTGGTCAGCAAAGTGACATAACAGCCATGCCCCATGCCATTGCAGTGCCGCATCAGGCGGTAGACAAGACTTTCGTCCAATGAGCCCAGGCTGAGATCGGCTTTTGCCTCGAAGGGCTCGGAATTGAGCTTACAGCGCAGGTGCTCGGTGTCGCCTTCAATCCTGGCAGAAAGGTTGGAAAGAGTGATGTCGTTACCCGACAACCCGACCAGGTCTTCCAGGAATCCCTTGTGAAAATCCTCATCTTCGAACCAGCTGTCTGCCTCCGCTTCGATGTGTTTGTGGCGCTGCGCGAAGGCGTAAAACAGTTTTTCGCCGATGTTTTCCACCTGCTGAGCGTCACTGGGGTCCACCGCCCGAACCAGCGCTTCCTCCTTGGCCTCTCCGGCTGCGGAGCAGGCAGAGGCCAGATCTTCCAGCCACGCTGCGCGTTTGCCTGTTCGCTCGGCCGCCAGGTCCCTGCCGGCGTCGTCAAGCGTGATATCTCCGGCACATCGGCCTCGACCGGCAACTTTCGCGGCATCAGCCGACAGTTCGTCATCCAGTTCCGGGGCAAACAGCACGGCCTGCTGTTCAATCCTCACGTAGCCCTGGTTGTTGTAGCTCTCGTTGAATACCCAGAGGTTGAGGACGCGCCCGAGATTACCGTCGATCTGGTAACCACGGGTGAAGCGACCCCAGCTCTCAATTTCCCATTCTTCGAATTCGAGATTGAGTCCGCCACACCTGCCGGCATCGAATAACTCGTCTATCTGTCCTGGCAGATCATCGATATCGTCCACGGAGTTTGCTCCGTTGATGGCGCACACACGGTTGTTGGCGAACCCGATCCACCCAAAATCCCGGTCATCCGTGGTACTGATGCCGGCGACGCCGCCGCCAAAAGAAGAATCAGGCTTCAGCGTGGGGAGCGTGCGTAATGCGGCCGCGACCCATTCGCCGACCACTTTCGGCAGCCTCAGCTGCAGACCGAGTAAACAGGGTTGTCCAAATTCCTGCCGGACCCTGGTGATGCGCTCGGCCAGTTCAGGAATCTGCGCCAGCGGCGCAGCTTCGCTATTCCCCAACGTCGACAGGAGTCCACCCAAAAGCCCGCCGGAGCGGTCCTTGCGGGTCGCTGCATGCACAGCACTGATCAGCGCCATGGCGAAATGTGGAAGCGATTCCGACACAAGGGCAATCCGGGGGATGCCGACATCGGCAGCGTCCGCTGACCGCGCCAGCGCGGGAACGAGGTAGGTCAGGTATTCGAATGCCCCGACTGCACCTGCCGACTCCGCCTGGATCAGTCGCGTAACGCCCGCTTCGCCGCATCCCTGCCGGTGCAGTTCAAAGATTTCATAGGTCGCCCGGACCACGTCCAGGTCAGGGGCCGGTTCGCTGATTGCTTCCAGCACGCTCCAGGCCCGTGTCCAGTCCTTGGGTCCGGGCCCTGCCATCATAGAAACGAGGCCGTACATGATGGCGCCCGGGATGGTATCGGCGATGGGCTTCAGCGAGGCCTCGGCGGCGGCAAGATTTTGATCCCTGGCGTGAGCCAGCGCCTCGGCGACAAGCTGTTCGGCGTTGCATTGATTCATCGCGGTAAAGATATCAGGGCGAAATCATTGGTGCATACGGGCCCGCTATGGGCCATTTTTTGGGGGAAGCATGGAAACTGACACTCGCCGGCAGAATCTGAACCGGAATGAATTGGTTTGAGTGGGCGTTCAAGGTTTCGCTGTCTCCGGGGTCATGCGCGGGACGACCTCAGGCTTTTCAGTTCGATACCTGCGTTGTCAGCCCAGTGCTGCAGCGGAGCTGCCAGGAATCGATCAAGAGAGGCCACTCGGCTGTTGATCATGTGCCGCCACGTCAATCGCAACGCCGAGACAACGATGACCACACTGATGAGATAGGCCAATCCGGGTCTTTTCACCTCGAACAGTTCAACAATCGCGGCCATGACGCCAAAAAACATCAGGGCCGTGAAAAAGGCAAGGTAGAGGCCCGCCGCCGACTGGGGAAGAACGCAGGTAGCGGCGGCAGCGTCTCGTTTCCTGGCTTTGATCGCCCCAAGAGCGCTCTGTCCGAGGTGAACCGCCAGAGACACAGCGATCATCAGGTAAAACTCCGGACCCAGCGACGGCTCAATCGAGGAGGTACCCAGCCACATCATGACCCCGAAAAGCAGGACTCCAAATGTCGGTTCCATGAAAAGGTACCTGAGCTGGTTGGAGTCGGAGTCCGCTGCCCTGGCAATTCTGGGTGTTTTTCTGCGCGGATTTCGCTTCACCAGCGCCCGCAGTACCACCGTGGCATAGAGGCTGCGTTGCATGGCAAGGCCCTGAGCCAGAACCACTTTGGGCGCGAACCAGTATTTGGTCCAATCGCCCAGAACCATGAAGCAGAGGTCGATGTAGATGAAAAGGACCATTTCCATCCCGCCCCAGCCGAACAGAGTGGCTCCTATCACCGGACTGATCAACATCACGCTCAGGGAAACAAGCTGGTCCTTGAGATACTGAGACTCCAGCATCCAGTGCGAGCGGAGTTCCTCCGCCATGCCCTTGATGCGAAAAAGATCGCGTTCAGTCAGGTCCCTTGGCGGATTCCGCGGATCACTCCCCTTTGCCTGGTCGTACAACACATAGAGGTGGAACGGGATCAGGTGGCGCATCGTGACGTGCTGCTGCCAGAAACTGACAGGATATCAGCAATCACTCCGATGATGCCGGCAGCCCCGGCCAGATATGGGCCAGATATGGACAGGCATGATTTGGACAACGGTGCACTGCAGCCAAACATGGGCCGGTCCCGCGATCTTGCTGAGTTGGAGTGAGCAATTGGGGCTTCCTTACTCTGTCCCTTTACTCTGACCCCAGAGTTTTGACCCCAGAGTTTCGACGTATTCTTCCTGCTGCCTTGTCTGCACGGCGCCGGGGCGTGCTTCGCGTACCCTGATCAGCGCTGATAAGGGTTTTTCGCCCAGCTCGATCAACAGCCTTGCGGCAACGAGTCCGGTACGTCCCAATCCGGCGCGGCAATGAACCACGATGTTTCGACCTTCATTCAGCTGCTTTCTCAGGAATTCGCTGGCTTCGGGCCACTGATCCTCGAACGATGCGTCTGGGATAGACATATCAGGAATGGGAAAATGCATCCATCGGATGCCCGCGGCTTCAGTTTGCCTGCCAAGTTCCGGTACACCCAGAAGCTCCAATTCGTGTTTCTCAACTAGTGTGACCAGCGCCGCGGTCTGCCAATTGGCTATTGTCTCGAGATCCCTGGCAAGATCCCGGCTCCGCCATCCGCTCGGTGCTGCCAGATCGGCTTTGCCTGGACAGAACGTGAGTCCGATCATGCCGCCGCCCGGCGTGGTCACTGAGTCGATCTGCAATGGATGAGTATCGCTGGGCTTCGAGAAAGTCGGGGTTAGGTCGCGCATTACCACATTTCGAATTGCTTCAGTGACTCTGCTGCAATTTCTGGGGTCAGAGTAAAGGGACAGAGTGAAGTGGTCCCAGTTTAACGGACACCCAGAAAGGGGCACCATTGCCCTGGAGGAGATGTCCGATGACAAGACAAAGAAAGAATTACAGCCCCGAGTTTAAGCGGGAAGCGGTTCGCCTGG